>DIUY01000008.1 GCA_002422395.1 Methylococcaceae bacterium UBA6146
TTAACTCTTACGCAGCCGTTGTCAATATCAATTTTTAAGTCGAGGCAAATTGAACCAACGCATCCTGCCCACTAAGCTTAAATTTTATGATATATATCAGCCCCTTCCTCAAGAAACTGTCTGGATTTTTCATACATGCCCAGTTTTAAAGCTTCTTCCTCATCTTTAATGCCTTTGGCGGCTGCGTAATCGCGTACATCCTGGCTTATTTTCATGGAACAGAAATGCGGGCCGCACATGGAACAGAAATGTGCGACTTTCGCGGATTCTTTAGGCAAGGTTTCATCATGGAATTCACGCGCCTTTTCAGGATCAAGGCCAATATTAAATTGATCTTCCCAGCGGAATTCAAAACGCGCTTTGGACATGGCGTTGTCACGCGCCTGTGCGCCGGGATGGCCTTTTGCCAGGTCTGCGGCGTGGGCAGCAATCTTGTAAGTCACGATGCCTTCACGGACATCCTGCTTATTTGGTAAGCCTAAATGTTCTTTCTGCGTAACGTAGCACAGCATGGCGCAACCGTACCAGCCGATATTTGCTGCGCCTATTGCTGAGGTAATGTGATCGTAACCGGGGGCAATATCGGTGGTCAGCGGCCCCAAGGTATAGAAAGGCGCTTCGCCACATTCTTCCAGCTGTTTCTCCATGTTGACCTTAATCATGTGTAAAGGTACATGCCCAGGGCCTTCAATCATGGTTTGCACATCGTGTTTCCAGGCAATTTTGGTCAGTTCGCCCAGCGTTTCCAGCTCACCAAATTGCGCGGCGTCATTGGCATCATAAATTGAGCCAGGACGCAAGCCATCTCCTAATGAAAAGGATACGTCGTAGGCTTTCATGATTTCGCAGATTTCTTCAAAATGCGTATACAGGAAGCTTTCTGTGTGATGTGCCAGACACCATTTGGCCATGATGGAACCACCGCGCGAAACGATGCCGGTCATGCGTTTTGCAGTCAAGGGGACATGGTGCAGACGCACACCCGCATGGATGGTAAAGTAATCAACGCCCTGCTCGGCCTGTTCGATTAAGGTGTCGCGGAAAATTTCCCAGGTCAGGTCTTCAGCTTTGCCATTCACCTTTTCCAGCGCCTGATAAATAGGCACGGTACCGATTGGCACGGGGGAATTGCGTAAAATCCATTCACGGGTTTCATGGATGTTTTTACCGGTGGATAAATCCATGATGGTATCGCCGCCCCAGCGTATGCCCCAGAGCATTTTTTCCACTTCTTCATCAATCGATGAAGTGACGGCTGAATTGCCAAGATTACCATTGATTTTTACCAGAAAATTACGCCCGATAATCATCGGTTCCAATTCCGGGTGATTGATATTGGCAGGAATAATGGCGCGGCCTCTGGCTACTTCGTCGCGAACAAATTCAGGGGTGATAACAGCAGGAATTGAGGCGCCAAACGAGTCGCCCGGATGCTGATCTTTCCATAATTCGCGCATTTCCTCCATTTTCTGGTTTTCACGAATGGCGATAAATTCCATTTCCGGGGTGATGATGCCTTTTCTGGCATAATGCATTTGCGAAACATTAGCACCCGCTTTGGCGCGACGCGGTTTGCGGATATGTTCAAAACGCAGGTCTGCTGTGGCTGGATCTGCCAGGCTTTGTTTGCCGAATTCAGAGCTTGGACCTGCCAATTCCTCGGTGTCGTTGCGTTCTATAATCCAGGCGCCGCGTACTGAGCCCAAGCCTTTCTTTAAATCGACTTCTACATTCGGATCAGTATATACACCTGAAGTATCATACACATAGATTGGCGGATTTTTTTCTGCCCCAAAGTGGACAGGCGTGTCGGACAAGGTAATTTTACGCATAGGCACTTGAATGTCGGGGCGGCTGCCTTGTACATAAATTTTTTCCGATGCAGGGTAGGAATCGATTTTTACACTACTGGAATTCGAAGGGGACACTTCTTTAGGCATAGCACTCATGTTTCATCTCTATCAATAAAAACAACAAAGCGCAGGGAAGTCAGGGCTTTCCTACGCCGGTATTAACCGGAGTCAGGTTCAAAGGGTTTATCTCAGCCTCACTATGCTTACATGAAGCACCCCTAGCCTTTACGGATGTGTTCCTAAGGTAAAGGAAAACAGAACAGATTGCAAGCCCATAGCTGAATAACGAAAAACATAAAAAATAATAAAATACAATTAGTTATAAACAAAACATGACAACAATTGAATTCAATGAGGCATTTCTAGTGCTTTTTTATTAATGGCAAAAAACAAAAAATGCTAAACTAGCGGGCTTTTCGTCACACTTTTTTAAAAAATTAAAAACACTTTGCTCTGTGAGGTTTTGTGAAAATATCTGTTGTTGTCCCTGTTCATAATGAAGCAGACAATATCATCCCCCTAATTAACGAAATCGTTGATGCCATGGCTGTGGCGGAACAGTATGAAATCATTTATGTTGACGATGGCAGCAGCGACGCTACCGAAACCATCTTACAACAAGCGCTCCAGCACGTTAAAAACCTTAGGGTAATCAAACATCAGCATAGTTATGGACAAAGCACGGCGATATACACCGGAATAAAAGCCTCGCGTTACCCTTGGATTGCAACATTAGATGGGGATGGACAAAACGACCCATCGGATATTCCTAGCTTATATAATATGTTGATTGAAAAACAAAAGACCACACCTAACTTATGGATGGTTGCAGGATGGCGTGACAAGCGCCATGATTCACATTGGCGCTTGCTTTCATCAAAGGTAGCCAATACTGTCCGCTCTTCCTTGTTAGGCGACAACACACCGGATACAGGCTGCGGTTTAAAAATATTTTCTAGGGAGGGGTTTCTTAGCCTCCCCTATTTCGATCATATGCACCGTTTTTTGCCTGCGTTAGTGTTGAGGGCGGGTGGACAAGTCATTTCCGAACCAGTCAATCATCGCGCTAGAACTCGCGGACAATCAAAATATGGCACATTAGACAGGCTATGGGCAGGAGTTACTGATTTATTAGGCGTGATATGGTTACAAAAACGCGCAAGAATTGTAGAGGCTAAAGAACTTGAACATTGAAAAAGAAACAATCTGGCTGATCGTAGGATTTATAGGACAAGCCTTATTTTCCGCGCGATTTATCGTGCAATGGCTAAAAAGCGAGCGTGAAAAGAAAAGTGTTTTTCCAATTGCGTTTTGGTATTTCAGTATTGCCGGAGGCATCACCCTGTTAACTTACGCCATTTACCGGCAAGATCCCGTTTTTATCGTCGGCCAATTAAGTGGGCTGTTTATTTATTTTCGTAACCTGTACTTTGTTGTCTACGAACGAAAAATATCACGCGCCGACTAATCAAAAAACACTATGACTGCCGGATAAAAGGCGGGGAAATAATTTTCGGCCACCCTTATGAACCTTATCTAACCGTTTGACAAACCTATATTTTCCGTCATTCTTAGCTTCATTTTATAGGGTGTTTTAATTGGCCCATAGCGCCTTAATGCGTATAACGCGCCAACAATCCCTTATCGTTATGGATTTGCGGCAATGGTATCTTCACTTCATAACCGCCTCCCGCAGCCACTTGCATCACATTGCCATATTTGTCTTCCATAGATTCAACGGTAATGTCCCGGTTACCTTCGGGCAGAATCAACTCCAGCTTGTCACCCACTGAAAACTTGTTTTTGACATCAATCATGGCAAGTCCGGTTGCCGCATCATAACTTTTAATTTCACCGCAAAACTGTTGTTGGTGGCTTTTGGAATAGCCGGTAATATAATTTTGCTGCTCATGCGTGTGGTGGCGTTGATAAAACCCATCGGTATAGCCACGATTAGCCAAGTTTTCCAGGACGCCGATCAATTCAGGCCGAAACGGATGCCCTGCGAGGGCATCATCAATTGCTTGGCGGTAAGTTTGGGCCGTGCGTGCGACGTAATAATGGGATTTAGTGCGGCCTTCGATTTTAAGGCTGTCCACACCGATTTCCACTAGCCGTTGGACATGTTCAACGGCACGCAAGTCTTTGGAGTTCATAATATATGTACCATTTTCATCCTCCATAACCGGCAGCAATTCACCTTTACGGCCCTCTTCTTCCAGAAAATAGATATTGTCCGCCAACGGATGCCTTTGGGCGCCGCCACAACTTGCGGCACTGATGTCTTCCATTGCCAATACACTACCGGCAACTACAGTATCGCCTTCAGCATTTTCTTCGGCGGGCACAGTGTCGTATTTCCAACGGCAAGAATTGGTGCAAGTGCCTTGATTGGGGTCACGGTGATTAAAATAGCCGGACAGCAAACAACGTCCTGAATAAGCAATGCACAATGCGCCATGGACAAACACTTCCAATTCCGTATCGGGGCATTGCTGGCGAATTTCGGCAATCTCATCTAGCGATAATTCACGCGATAAAATAACCCGCTCAACGCCTATGCTTTGCCAAAATTTGACCGCAGCATAATTGACAGTATTAGCTTGCACAGATAAGTGTATGGGCATATCGGGCCAAGCTTCGCGCGTCATCATAATCAGTCCGGGATCGGCCATAATCAACGCATCAGGCTGCATAGCGATAATCGGCGCAATGTCCTTCATGAACGTTTTAATTTTGGCATTATGGGGAATGACGTTAGCTGCCAAAAAAAACTTTTTACCCAATTGATTGGCTTCCGCAATACCTTTTGCCAAGTTTTCGGCGAGGAAATCATTATTTCGCACCCGCAAACTGTATCGGGGTTGGCCGGCATAAACGGCATCCGCCCCAAAGGCAAACGCATAACGCATATTTTTAATAGTGCCTGCCGGGGAAAGAAGCTCAATATGTTTCATGATGACAATAATTAAAAAGTTTTCTTAGAATGCGTCCAATCTGCCTTGACACTGCTGGGCTATAACGGTTGTCCGCCGTTGATAACAGCAACAGTATTGAGCAATCCCTTACATTTAAGTGACAAGCGCGGTCATCGCTCAAGCTAAAAGTTTTTCAGTACGGATTTAAAAAGAAACCGCCCCCCTTCTTTCTTTTTACTAAATAGGGGGGCATGATTTATGACGTCAACAAGCAATCACGCCTTATGCGAAAGGATTTTCCAAAACGATTGTTTCGTCACGATCTGGGCCTGTGGACAAAATCGTCACCTTAATTCCAACCAGCTCCTCAATACGTTTAATATAAGCTTTAGCATTTTCAGGCAATGTAGCAAAATCAGTGGCGCCGGCGGTTATTCCCGTCCAACCCGGCATTTCCTCAATAATCGCGTGGCATTGCTCATATCGGTCTGCGCCTAGCGGTGCAGTTTCTGTGACTGAACCGTTCAATCTATAAGCCGTACAGATGCCAACTTTATCAAGACCGTCCAATACATCCAGTTTGGTCAAACAAATCCCGCTTAAACTATTAAGCTTTGCGGATTTACGCATTGCGACTGCGTCAAACCAGCCTGTGCGACGTTTGCGGCCAGTCGTTGCACCGTATTCGAATCCCTTGACACCAAGATGCTCTCCGTATGCGTCATGCAACTCACTTGGGAACGGGCCATTACCTACACGAGTTGAATACGCTTTAGTAATCCCCAGCACATAATCGAAATCAAGCAGGCCGACACCACTGCCAGTTGCCGCGCCACCTACTGTGGTGCTAGATGAAGTGACATAAGGAAATGTGCCATGATCTATATCCAATAAAGCGCCTTGCGCACCTTCAAACAACACGTTGCTGCCAGATGCCTGATAGCGGTATAAGACCTCGCTCACATCACATAACATGGGTTTGACTTGTTCGCCCAAGGCCAGTGTCTCATCCAATGTTTGTTGATAGTCGACAGCCTCGGCATGATAATAATGGGTCAGCATAAAGTTATGGTAGTCAAGCAACTCTTTGAGCTTGTCGGCAAAACCTTGGGCATTGCAAAAATCGCCTGCACGCAAGCCACGACGCCCGGCTTTATCTTCGTAAGCAGGCCCAATGCCGCGTCCGGTCGTACCAATCGCCTTACTGCCACGGGCTTTTTCACGCGCTTGGTCAATAGCCACATGAACCGGCAAAATTAAGGTGCAGGCTTCGCTTATTAATAGCCGGTCTCTCACGGAAATACCCGCTTTTTCCAATAACCCAATTTCTTCCAGCAACGCTTTTGGTGATAAAACAACACCATTACCAATCATGCATTGCACACTATCTCTGAGTATTCCAGAAGGTATCAGATGCAAAACGGTTTTTTCACCTTTAATAACTAGCGTGTGCCCGGCATTGTGTCCGCCCTGAAAACGCACCACAGCCTGTGCTTGCTCAGTCAACAAATCAACCAGCTTACCTTTTCCCTCGTCACCCCATTGAGTGCCGATAACAATGACATTTTTTCCCATAATAATTCCAAACGTTAATCTAGCGCTAAGGGCTTTACAACCCAGTGTTGTTGATCTTGTTCTAAAACGGCGGTACAGCCCAATTCTTTTGCGCCACCGATTTGGCCTGGCAATTGCTGAATCACTGCCCGTTGCAGCGCCCGCAACTCTCTGATTTTTTCATGTAGCGCGGCATCGTCAAGATACGGGGCAAAAATAAGCCCACGTTTTTCCGCCTGGAAAGATTGTTTGCCTAAAGAAGACAATACCTTCAAGTCCGCACTAAATCCTGTTGCAGGGCGTCCGCGGCCAAACACCGCACCAATATTGTCATAACGCCCGCCTCTTGCTATTTCCCGACCAACTGACGGCACAAACGCGGCAAACACAATCCCCGTGTGATAATGGTAGCCACGCAATTCAGCCAAATCAAAACTGATGGCCAGCGCAGGAAAATGTGCCGCCAGTTTTTCGGCAATTGCCATCAAATCGGCGAGCGCCTGCTTGACATCATCGTTAGCTTTGATAAATACCGAACGGGCTTGAGCCAATATGCTTTTGTCGCCATTGAGTTCCGGCAATTTCAGGAACATCCCTTTAAGTTCGTCGCTGAGCTCATAGCCCGCCATCAATTCTTTCAACTCTGGCTTTGCCTTACGCTGTAACACAGCGAACAACTCGCTTTCCTGATCGACAGTCAAATTTGCCTGTGCAGACAAAGCCCGGTATATCCCAACGTGCCCCAAATCCAGATGGACATTTTGCAAACCCGTTATCGCCAACATCTCCAGCATCAGGCAAATCACTTCCACATCACTTTCCTGACCGGCATGCCCATATAACTCCGCGCCTAATTGCATAGGGCTACGTGTTTTTTCTAAAGGGTCTCCGCGCGTATGTAAGACAGTGCCCACATAGCACAAGCGTGTTGGCGACTCGTTATTTAGATTGTGCGCATCTATCCTCGCAACCTGGGGCGTCATATCGGCTCTTACACCCAACATCTCACCACTAACCTGATCCGTCAGCTTAAAGGTTTGCAGCGCCAAATCATGGCCTGCCCCTGTCAATAAAGAATCGAGGAAATCGATGAATGGCGGGATAACTAAATCATAGCCCCAGCAAGCAAATAGCGTCAGTAATTTATTGCGCAAGCTTTCTAGATGTTGCGCCTCAGCCGGCAAAACTTCTTCTATGCCTTCAGGCAAAAGCCAGGAGTTTTTTTGTCGCATATATTGTGTGTCCACTCAAACAAAACGCCCCGTCAAGCGGAGCGTTTTGGTGTTTCTTAAGGAATTGATGGGTAATAACTTATTTCTGTTTCTTAAAATATTGAAAAAATTCAGAATCTGGGTCAAGCACCATCATATTTGAATTGGAAAACGTCTTTTTGTACGCGTTCAAGCTGCGGTAAAAAGCAAAGAATTCGGCATCCCTGCCATAAGCTTGGGCATATATTTCGGATGACTTGGCATCGCCTTCACCCCTGAGCTTTTCCGCATCACGATAGGCGTTCGCCAACATGACGACACGCTGCCTATCGGCATCGGCACGTATTTTTTCAGATGCCTCGGAACCTTGCGAACGGAACTCGCGTGCAACCCGCTCGCGCTCAGCCTCCATCCGCCTAAAAACTGAAACGCTAACTTCTTCAGGCAAGTCAATACGCATCACTTGGACATCAAGGACTTCCATCCCTAAATTAGCGGCCACCGATTTGGAGTTTTCAATCAAAAGCTGGCGGATATCGCTGCGATCCGTTGAAACCAATTGTTTAATGTTACGCTTACTGAATTCACTGCGGAAAGCATCCTTGATAATCTGGTCTAGCCTCAAATTAGCCTGATCTATATCACCGGCAACCACCGTATAAAATTTCGTCACATCACCAATGCGCCATTTGACAAAAGAATCAACGATGACATTTTTCTTTTCGGCAGTTAAGAACCGTTCTGGATTTGAGTCCATCGTTTGAATACGTGCATCAAACAATTTTACATTATTGACCAGCGGCCATTTGAAGTGCAATCCAGGCTCATAATCACTTTTTACGATTTTACCCAAATAGAATTTAATAGCCTTTTCGGTTTCATTAACTGTAAATACCGACGACATAAGCACCAAAAATAACCCTGCAACCGCTATGTAACCGATTGTTTTTACCATATTATTTTGCATAATTAACGCCCCCTTGCATCACGGCCACGACTTGAGGCACGGTCGATAACATGCTCATCCGCCACAACCGGATGATATTTGCTTTTTATCGTTTCAGCACTTTCTTGAGAGTCTTGAGAGTTGCCCACAGGCCGCTCAAGCATTTTTTCTTGTATTTTATCCAGCGGCAAGTAAAGCAAATTATTGCCACCCTTAACATCAATCATTACCGTGCTGGACTGGGCCAAAACTGCCTCCATCGATTCTATATACAGGCGTTTTCGGGTAATATCCGGTGCTTTGCTATATTCCGTATACAATTGTGAAAAGCGGCTAGTTTCGCCTATCGCCTGGGCAATCACCTGTTCTTTATAACCTTCGGCCTCTTGCATTTTCCTGGCCGCCGCACCGCGTGCTTTAGGCACCACATCATTTGAATAAGCCTGCGCTTCATTGATTAAACGTTGCTCATCCTCGCGGGCCTTTATCGCATCGGCAAACGCATTTTGCACTTGCTCTGGCGGTTGCGCATCCTGAAGGTTAACGCTCGTAATTTGGATGCCTGAACGATAACTATCCATCACCTCCTGAATTTCTTTTTTAATTTGCGTGACAATTTCAGCACGCCCTTCTGTCAGCACGAAATCCATTTCACTGCTACCGACCACACCGCGTTGGGCGCTTTCGGTAACTTGCTTTAGGGTTGCCGCAGGGTCAACCACATTGAATATAAAATCTTTAGCATCTTTTATCTGATATTGCACAGCTAGGCGAATATCCACATAATTTTCATCTTTGGTCAACATCAAAGCTTCTTTAGGCACCGATCCGACTAATTGCTCACTGCCCGCACTACGATAACCCACTTCAATAAAGCGCTGTTGTTTTACATTAACAATGGTGACTTGTTCAATAGGGGCGGGAATATGCCAGTGCAGGCCAGATTGGGTAATCCCGACATATTTGCCGAAGCGTGTTTCAACGCCGTGATTCCCCTCGTCAACGATATAGAAACCACTAGCGGCCCATGCAATCGCGATTACACCGGCGGCAACCAATTGAAACAGTTTATGCCCAAAAAAATTGCTGGCATCTTGACCATCACCACGGCCGCCTTCACCGCCACCAAAAATCTTAGCTAATTTCTCTTGCAATGAACGTATTGCTTCATCCAGGTCAGGAGGCCCTTTTTGGTCTCCGCGACCGCTCCAAGGGTCTTTCTTATCGCCACCAGGCTCATTCCACGACATTACACTACTCCATATCGGATTATCTTGACTATCATTACGATACCCCGCAGGGCATTTTTAAATTTCTGGGTGGTGGTAAAAATGGTAATGATATTTTGGAATCAAAAAACATGTTTTTTGACTCCGCTGTCACTTAAGCATTTGAATGTTCACCACTACCAATTTCTGCATGATGCTTTTTACTTGATGCCTTAAGATGCGCACTTTTTGTATTCTAACGTAATTGCCCCAAAACACGAAAGGCTCAAGCATAATGCCACTTAGCCTTCCACATCTTCAGTCTGCACAAATTTCAGCAAACCCAAATGCTTGACATCAATTTCAACTAGCAACTCGCTCGCGCCTAAATCATCAATATGCTCGTCAATTATTTTTGCGCAAGTAAATAGTTTGCCCCTAACGGCACTCTCGTCAGGCTTTAAAAAACAACGCTTCCTTACCTTAGTGGCCTCGAAAAGCTCGGTTAATGCCAGATAAAGCAAATCAACACCTGCCCCGGTCGCTGCGGACAGCCAGACCCGTAGCGGCTTGCCCGCCTCATCGCGGTCAATATGGGGCGCTATGTTGCCCAATAAATCAATTTTATTGAACACCTCCAATTGCCTGATATGGTCAGCCCCTATCTCTTCCAACACCTTATTGACCTGACGCATGATCTCATCGCGATCATCACTATGTGCATCAATAATATGCAGCAACAAGTCCGCCTCGCTCGCTTCCTGCAACGTGGACTTAAATGCCGCCACCAGCTCATGCGGCAAATGGCGGATAAAACCTACCGTATCAGCCAGAACAATCTCGCTATTGTTCGCTAACTGGACGCTACGCAAAGTCGGGTCGAGCGTCGCAAACAACTGGTCTGCCGCATAAATGTCGGCACCAGTCAACTGGTTAAACAACGTCGACTTGCCTGCATTGGTGTAGCCAACTAGAGAAACTGACGGGACTTCCGCTTTTTTACGTTTGCTACGCCCCTGATGGCGCTGTTTGTCAACCTTATCCAGCCGTTGTTGTATTTGTTTGATGCGTGCCGCCAATAACCGCCGGTCAGTTTCAAGCTGGGTTTCCCCTGGCCCGCGCAGCCCTATACCGCCTTTTTGCCGCTCCAAATGCGTCCAACCCCGTACCAACCGGGTTGAGAGATGTTTTAATTGCGCCAACTCAACCTGTAATTTACCTTCGAAAGATTGCGCCCGTTGGGCAAAAATATCAAGAATCAAGCCGTTCCTATCAACCACGCGCACGCCTAAAAAACCTTCGAGGTTTCTTTCTTGGCTAGGCGAAAGCGGGTGATTGAACAACACCACATCGGCCTCATAGCTTTCCACAATGGACTTAAGCTCTTCAAGCTTGCCGGTGCCGACAAAATATTTTGGATCAGGGCGGTGGCGACTGCCAGTGACGACATAGACAGGATCAGTTCCGGCTGATTTGGCCAATTCTTTCAGCTCCAAAAGATCCTCCTGCCCAGAATGGAACGTCAGATGAACAAGAACAGCCCGCTCACCTGAATCAGGACGATCAAACAATTAAAGGCTCCAAAAATAAAACCAAGCGGCCGCAGCTAAAGTCATTCATCAACTGACCCTTCATCATCACGGGTCAGTTTTACCGCTTTACTGGGGACAATAGTTGAGATGGCGTGCTTATACACCATCTGGCTGACAGTGTTTTTTAGCATAATGACATACTGGTCGAACGAATCGACCTTGCCTTGCAGTTTAATGCCATTAACAAGAAAAATTGACACAGGCGTATGTTCTTTTCTAAGTGTATTTAAAAAGTTATCCTGCAAGTTTTGACCTTTTGACATCCGATTTCTCCTTATTGTTATAAAAATATAATTTAAGATAACTGCAATTACCCGCCAAGACAAATCATTATCATGGGTACATAACGTAAAGCGGGCTTATCTTTATGCCGCCATTTCCTATAAGTGGCGGACGGGGTGAACTGACTATTTATCTAAGACCAAACTACTGCCTTACCGTTGCTTAGCTGATTAAATTTTATCAGCTACCATTGGCCTGCGCCCTGATTTTATTGCCGCCGTTTTCAATGTGACGACAAAGCCCCGATACGCCTCGTCACTTAGCATGTCCGCTAATATAAGGATAGATTCCCTGTTTTTTCGCCTAACAAAAGCCAACGTCTTAGGGATATGGGCATCAACACCTTGAATTTCAATATGCAAAAATACGGCGCACCGCGTGACGACCGTTGTCGGCAATATCCCAACCGCAACAAAGCCGTCATTTTTTGCAATCTCCCAGCCTGAAACCTGTGTGTAATTAATAGCATAGCTGTCGTTTTTTAACCGCCTAAGAGCCACCTTAAAATGTACCAGCAACACTAAAAACAAGACAAATTGGTTGATGATTGGCAAAAAACTGCTTAAACAGGCCAGCATCGCAAACAAATGCGTAAAACCCAGCAGCCACTTCAAGCGCCTTGACGGCCTAAGCGTTAAATGTAGCGAAGCATTATGCTTTTTTGACATCTTTTACCTACCCTTAGTTTTAACAATCGAGACACTGCACATTAACCACCACCAACACGCCGGTGTTAGTTTAGTTGGGACGGCCGGACTGGCGACCGCGCCACTTCCTGCCGGACAAGCCGATGCAACACCAGTTAGTCAAGCAAGCGACCAAAAACTGTAATAAGATAAACAAACCTTTTATCCTGAACGAGTTTGCCATTATGCGCCGCCTTATTCTACTAAGCATTATTGCCCTCCCCGTGTTTGCCGCCGACGGGCAGCCCGCCACTTATGACGCCGCGCCGGAAAAACCGGAAACGCCTATGCCGGTGCAAAGCGGCGAGACCCTAGAGCCAGACATCACCATTATCCGCCGTGGCAAAAAAACCATCCAAGAGTTCCGCCAGGGCGGACGGCTTTATATGGTTAAAGTTGTGCCTGACATAGGCCCACCCTATTATTTCCTGGACACCAACGGCGACGGCAAACTGGATGTGCGCAGCAGCGACCCGGATAGCGGCAGCCGTATTAATATGTGGAAATTGTTGGAATGGAAGTGAGACGAAAAAAAAGCAAGGTTACGCTACAAACTAAGCCATAAGCACATACTCAAAAGTTTTAGGGCTTCGACTGCCCGCCCTCAAAGGACGTGCAGTCGTTTTATGCCGAAAAACTTATTCATAGTCACTTACCATAACGCACCATTTATCGTAATCAAAAAAACAACCCACCATGTTAGCCATAAAACAAGAAGCACTACGGACAATCAGTTCATTACCCGATGACACTGATATAGACGAAATCATGTACCGGCTTTATATCGTAGATAAAATTCGTAAAGGCCAGCAAGCAATTGAACAAAAAAAAGTTTTAAGCAGTGATGAACTTAAGCAAGAAATTGCGGCATGGTAACTTGGACGGAAGTGGCAAAAGCGGATTTGCGCGGAATTTATGACTTTATCGCCCATGATTCTAAGCTTTATGCGAAAAAGGTAGCCCAAGAAATTATAGAAAAAACCGCTATTTTAGCGGGGCATCCCTTTATTGGCCGTGTTGTAGCAGAAACCAATGATGAGCATATCCGTGAAATTTCGCTTTATGCTTATCGCATCATTTACCAATTGATCGATGGACACGCCTTTATCTTAACTATTGCCCACAAGCGTCAGGATTTAAAAGACATCCACACCATGGGATAGGACGTTCGCGCCACAACATCCAGGCAAAACATAGCTTCGGGAAACAAACAGCTGAGGATTTGTGGCAAAAGCCAAAGGCGTAAAAACCTCGCCAGACGGTCTGGCGAGGTTTTTTATTGTGTGGCCCCTATGTTTGGTGGATTGCTAGGGCGAATTTACCTTACCGCCGCTCGAAAAGGCTTATTCCGACCTATAACCCGCAGGGTCTTTACTATCCGACAGCATTTCATTAAGCAACTGCTGTTCACGGCTGATTTGTTCATCATCTGCAGAAGCCAAATCACTGGCATCGGCTGTCACTATAGGCGCGACAACAATATTGTCAAAATAATGCCTTGTGGGGGTTTTCGTGTAGCTATACCCAAGCACCCCTATCCTACCAGATAAAATGGCTGCGTTGTCTGTAAACTTATAAACCAACTTGCTATTTATGAAGAACTTTAAAGCCCCACCTTTTGCACTGACTCGAAGGCTGTTCCATTGCTTATCACACCTTATGTAAAGTGATTCCGTCCAGGCTTTAATGGTCGAGAAAGAACCATTCTCCATCTTGTAGATATAATATTTGCCCAACCCACCACTAACACAAGCGCGATTATCTATGCCGAACGCATAACCACTGCCACTTTGTGGGCTTTGTGAACGTTGTTGCGAAAAATCCGGCGTGGCACGAAAAATCATATATGAGGCATTATCGCCTTTATTTCTCAAAGAAACTCTGTAGTTAAAGTTTGCATATTCAGCCCCAGCATAAGTGGAAACCATATTGCCATCAAACCTCGCCGAAGCCCTAGCCTTATATTTGTGCCCTAAGTTGCCAATAACACGCCATCTCTGGGCTGTTGCCTGCGGCTCCCATAATTGGGCCAGGCCATCCTCAAAATTTTCTTTATAACTTTCTGCCGACCCCGCTTGCCCCCATGCAAGAAGCGTAACGAAAGCAGAAGCTAATACTAATAATCTCATAATTGATTCCCCTTAATACATTCATATTGCCAAAACCGAACAACCACCAGCTAAAGTTGGCGGCTGTTCGGTTAAAAATCAAAGGCGTAAAAAAACCTTCGCTGAGTAATCATGCGAAGGTTTTTTACGTGGCTTCGGCATGGAAAATTGCTAAAACCACCCCTGCCTTACTTTGAAGTTTTATGCTTGTAAATCCACGGATGCGGCTTTGTTACGACGTTTAAATCCCATCAACACCACACCACCTGCGCCAAGCAACCAAATAGGGGCCGGAGTTGGCACCGTAACCCCAGGGTCGAAGTTGCTTACGGTAAGCAAACCACCTGTAAGGGTAGAAATCGTAGTCTGGCCCACACCATCATAGAAATAATCAGCACTTGCACCGGGATTGGTGGCAAGAAGGTTAAGTGTTTGTCAGTTAGCAGTGATAGTGGTAAGAGCGGCAGAAAACTTAAAGCTTAACTCACGCTCTGAATCCCCCGCACCAAGATCAGAATAAAACGCCACACGCGATGCACTGGTGGCAAAAGCTGTTATAAACGCGGCATTATCAATAACGGAGTTGCCTGTATTGTACGTATAGGGATCCGCTGATCCTGCTGGAGGATTAGTTAAGTCAGCGGTAAGACTCCAATTGGAATACGTGTTTGTGAGCGTATTATAATCAAACGAACCCACTAAACTACCGCCGCTCAGGAAGTTCGAGCTTGTGAGATTCAATGTCATCGTAGCGGCATTCGCTACACCTACACTTGCCAATGCCAAGATGGCAACGCCTAATGTCTTTTTTATATTCATTTCTGAAATCCCCAAAATTTTTAATGTGGTTAACGTAATAGCGATCTAGCAACTAAGATTTAGTTAAAAGTTGCCAAGATTTTTAGGCAAAAAACATACCATAAATTGCATCGCATTGTTATTATAGTATTTTTAAAAAAAGTTAAGCAATAAGTTCTTTAGAGTGTATATAAAACTGACATATGACCATACGGCGGATAAATCGTAGGGTGGATTCGCGCGAGCAATCCACAACATCGGCGCCACACAATCAAAACCTCGCCCGAATTGCCTGGCGAGGTTTTTTTATGTCCCGAACCTTTACGCCAAATTTTCAACCGGTTGCTCCTGGTGTGCCGTGTTGCTTGACCTAGCCGATACCTTGGGCTTGTTTATGTGTACATGTGTACATATAATAAACGCATGAAAATTGAATTCGATCCCGGCAAAGCCGCCGCAAATCCATTAAAGCACGAAGGCGTGACGTTTGATGAAGCCAAAGCCGTTCTGTTAGACCCTTACGCAGCACTGACACAGGAAAATGGTCATGCCGACAATGAGCATCGCTTTATAACGCTGGGTATGGGCGCAAAAGGTCTCATTCTGATTGTAGTTTGGACGTTACCCGAAGAATCTGTGCGGCTAATTTCTACTTGGAAAGCCAACCACCCCCCAAAGGAGACGCTATGAACAACAATTCTGACCCATTGTTTGACCGTTATGCCAATCTGGATTTTAGCGACGCCAAGCCGGTCTCTGAAATTCCGGCATTAGTGCGACTGCAAGCCGAACAGGGCAACAAGTCACGGATAACGATGCGCGTAGATAATGACACACTGGCCTTTTTTAAAGCACACGCTGAAATAAGTGGTGGCAATTATCAAACGCTGATGAACGAGGCATTACGGCAGTTTGCCCAAGGCATAACGCTGGCGGATGTCGTGCGGGAGACCATTCGAAAGGAATTACATCAAGTTTGAAAGGGTGCACGGACACGGCCAAGTAGGGGGCTCGCCCGTACGGCGGATAAATGTACAGCCGCACGGCGGACTCGCTTTAGGGCATAGCTAAGTACATACGCAAAAATTCTAGGGCTACGACTGCCCGTCCTCAAAGGACGCGCAGTCGTTTTATGCCGAAAAACTTATTCATAATCACTTAAGTCTTGCTTTAAGTTGGTAGGCTTTTTTGCGGCGGATTGCACTTATTTGCGGTTGTTTCTAACACAATGTCACCGGTAAGTAATTCAAGAGAAAACCCCCATGAACCCTGAACAACTGATTGTGAAATGTTACGCTGAACAAGAAGCCGATTACTGGGTTGCAGTATGCCTGGACTTCAATCTTGCCGCGCAAGGCGATTCTTTCGAAGACGTGAAAACAAAGCTCGAAGCCATGATTGCAGACTATGTCTATGACGCGCTGGCTGGGGAAGATAAGCATTATGCCGCTCAATTGCTGTCAAGACGCGCCCCGCTTTCTTCATGGCTTAAATACCGCTTCATTAAGCTAAAAATCACGCTACTGCATAGTGCCGGGCGGGTTTTCGATGAAACCATGCCGCTAATCCGGCATGAGTGGTGAATATCCTCCACTAACTTGCAAGGATATTAAAAGGATTCTCGCCTATCTTGGCTTTGTTGCCCGCCCTAAAAAAGGTACGTCACATGAGCAATGGGTGAAAGAAGAAAACGGCAGGCTGTATAAGGTTACTGTTGATTGCCCAAAATCGCCATTCTCGCAAACCCTTATCAAAAGCATGGCCGAATAAGCAGGGCTGAAAAAAAGATTTCTACCGGATATTCAAACTGCTTTAGCCGGTAACTTCTATGACAATTAAAAGCAGCCTGAATAGGGTCATCCCTGATTTAAGGCATACGTCCTTACGGCGTATAATGGCAGGGTAGATTTACGCCACTTTCTCCCTTACTTATTGCATTTTCCAGTACTTATTGCATTTTCCAGCTTAAATGCTCACCTGCCTGTAACGGCGTGATAGACATGTCGTCATCGCCATAAGCACACGGCACTTGCCAGTTCTCTTTTGCCAACGTGACCATACCGACATTTCTGGGCAACCGATAAAAATCCGCGCCATAAAAACTGGCGAAACCTTCCAACATGTCCAACGCATCCGCCCGCTCAAACGCTTCGGCGTACAGCTCCAACGCCGCATGGGCGCTGAAACAACCCGCACAGCCGCAAGCGGTTTCTTTTAATGATTTTAAGTGCGGGGCGCTATCCGTGCCTAAAAAAAACTTGGGGTTGCCGCTAGTCGCTGCGGCAACTAAGGCTTGGCGATGCGACTCACGCTTGATAATCGGCAAACAGTAATAATGCGGGCGTATGCCACCTGCCAACAGCGTATTGCGGTTAAACAGCAAATGCTGGGGCGTAATCGTCGCCGCTACGTTAGCGCTGGCTGATGTTACAAACTGCACGGCTTCTGCAGTGGTGACATGTTCGACAACCACGCGCAAAGCGGGGAATTTTTCAACCATCCCGGCCAGATGAGTGTCAACAAAAACCTTCTCACGATCAAAAATATCGCACTGCTCGTCAGTAACCTCGCCATGCACCAACAATGGCATGTCGTAACGCTCCAACGCTGCAAACAAGGGGTAAACCGCCTTAATATCACCAACCCCTGAATCTGAGTTGGTGGTAGCACCGGCTGGATACAATTTAACAGCGTAAATATGCTCACAGTCAGCCGCCAAGCGGATTTCCTCAACCGTTGTCGCTGCGGTTAAATAAAGCGTCATCAGCGGCGTAAAATCCAAACCCGAAGGGATTGCCTGTAAAATTTCCTCGCGATAGGCCAACGCCTGCGCCACCGTTGTCACTGGTGGCTTAAGGTTAGGCATGATGATGGCCCGGCCAAATTGCCGCGCGGTATACGGCAAAACAGCCTTTAAAATAGCCCCGTTTCTGACATGGACGTGCCAATCATCAGGCTGGGTAATGGTTAATGTTTTCATTGTTAGCTGTGTGTCTGTAAAATGGCGGGTTATTTTATAGTAAGTGCCTTGAAAAACTAAGGCAACGCCTTATTGTAGACTTTATTTATGTTAGGAGTGGTCAATGCCAATTTACGAATATCAATGCCAATCATGTGGTCACGAACACGAAGCATTACAAAAACTCAGTGCTGAGCCATTGATTGTTTGCCCCGCCTGTAGCAAGCCGGAACTGATGAAAAAAATTTCCGCCGCTGGATTCCGTCTAAAAGGCGGCGGCTGGTATGAAACCGACTTTAAAAGCGGCGCCAAAAAAAATGTCGCAGGTGAAGCGAGTTGCCCGACACCGGCCGCGAGCGGCAGTTGTGCAGGCGGCGGCTGTAAAAATTCCTGACATATGCCCCGTTAGCTTCCCTAAACTAACTTTTTTAACTTAATCAGAGAAACACACATCATGCGTACCCACAAGTGCGGAGAACTGAACATAGAACACATGGCGCAAACCGTCACCCTCTGCGGCTGGGTGCATCGGCGCCGGGACCACGGCGGCGTGATTTTTATCGACCTTCGCGACCGCGCCGGGCTGGTTCAGGTAGTGGTTGACCCGGATGCCGAAGAAACCTTCGCCATTGCTGAACATGTCCGCAATGAATATGTCCTGAAAATCACCGGATTGGTACGCGCACGCCCTGCCGGCACGGTTAACCCCAACATGCACTCTGGGGAAATTGAAATACTGGCGCGGCATATTGAGATATTGAACGAGTCGGAAACCCCGCCGTTCCCAGTCGAAAGCGACATTGAAGTGAATGAAGAGCTGCGCCTGCGCTATCGCTACATTGACCTGCGCCGCACCGCGATGCAGGAAAAAATGAAAGTGCGCCGCGATGTCACCCGCGTATTGCGTAATTTTCTTGATGACAATGAGTTTTTTGAAATTGAAACGCCCTATTTGACCAAGGCAACCCCCGAAGGCGCCCGCGATTATATTGTCCCTAGCCGCACCCACGAAAATGCTTTTTTTGCCTTGCCGCAATCACCACAGCTGTATAAACAGATTTTGATGGTCGCGGGCATGGACAGGTATTACCAAGTGGTGCGTTGCTTCCGTGACGAAGACTTGCGTGCTGACCGTCAGCCCGAATTTACCCAGCTGGATATTGAGACTTCGTTTATGAGCGAAGACGAGATCATGACTATCATGGAAGAGATGATCCGCCAGTTGTTCGCCAAAGTAATCAATGTCGGGCTGGATGCGGTGTTCCCGCGCATGACTTACCATGAAGCCATATCGCGCTTTGGTATAGACCGCCCTGATTTGCGGATTCCGCTGGAACTGGTCGATGTTGCCGATGACCTGAAAGACGTCGATTTTAAGGTATTCTCAGGCCCCGCCAATGACCCTAAAGGCCGTGTGGTGGCAATGCGCGTCCCTAACGCCGGCAACTTAAGCCGCAAGGACATTGATGAGCTGACCAAATATGTCAGCATTTATGGCGCAAAAGGGCTGGCTTATATTAAAGTCAACGATGTTGATGCCGGTATTGACGGCCTGCAATCACCGATAGTCAAGTTTGCCCCCGCTGAAGCCTGGGCAAGCATCTTGGCAAAAACCGGTGCAAAAACCGGCGATTTGTTGTTCTTCGGCGCCGATAAAGCCAGTATAGTCAACGAAGCGATGGGGGCGTTACGCGTTAAGCTAGGGCATGACCGCAAGCTCCTCAAAGGCGAATGGAAGCCGGTATGGGTTATAGATTTCCCTATGTTTGATTGGGACGAAAAAAGCGGCCGCTATAACGCCATCCATCATCCCTTCACCGCACCTAGCTGTTCAGTGGAAGAATTGGTCGCCAACCCTGGCGCGGCCTTGTCACGCGCTTATGACCTCGTGCTAAACGGCACCGAAGTGGGCGGCGGCTCTATCCGTATCAACCGTCCAGCGATGCAACAAACAGTGTTCGGCATTTTGGGGATTGGTGAAGAAGAAGCGAAAGAGAAGTTTGGCTTTCTGTTGGATGCCCTTAAATACGGAGCGCCACCTCATGGCGGCCTGGCATTCGGCCTTGACCGTTTGGTCATGCTGATGACGGGGTCCAGTTCCATCCGTGATGTGATTGCTTTCCCAAAAACCCAGTCAGCAGCCTGTCCGTTAGTCAATGCCCCTGCTGTTGTCACTGATGAGCAACTGAAAGAATTAGGGATCAAACTAATCAAGCCTGCCGGCAAAGAAAAAGCCAAGCAAGAATAAAATCTTGTTAAAGTGCGGACATAATGTGGCCCGCACCTTTCAACCCGAACCATTACCCAGCATCTTATCTTACTGCCCCAAAAACAGAACCGGCTGTCACTGCCATTTGTCATTAATTAAGTGATTATGAATAAGTTTTTTGGTACAAAACGACTGCGCGTCCTTTGAGGACGGGCAGTCGTAGCTCAAAAACTTCTGAGTATGTCCTTAGCCGAAATTACCGATGCTTTAACTACCCAATCAATAACGCGGCGACATCCCAAAAAATAAACTATTAACTGTTGATAAATGATTTTTTTTACCAGCAATGTTAAAATCTTCCCCACTTGTGGCCAAGCAGATTTAACGGATGTCAACTGACTCTCAAAACACACCTCATAGCACCTCCGTATTGGAATTTAAAAGCAGCACTTTTTCTGTACCTGTTTTAGTTTTGTCAAATAATGATCTTGACGCCATCGAACAGCAACTCCAGAAAAAAATCCAATTGGCTCCTGAGTTCTTTAAAAATTCACCCATCGTGTTCGATGTTCAGGAACTCAATGCGCAAAAAATCGACATTGATATTGCCGCACTTGCCAATGTGATCAGAAAATTCGGCTTAATGCCCATAGGCATACGCGGGGGCAACGAACAACAAGCCAAATCGGCATTGGACTTGCATATCCCTGTTTATTCAATTCACAATAACCTATCCTCAGACGCCCCGAAACAACAAAAAAACACCACGCAAACGACCGAAATATCATCCGCCACACTAATTACCCAACCCATCCGTTCAGGCCAGCGCATTTACGCTAAAGGCGACTTGATTATTATGGCGCAAGTCAGTGCCGGCGCCGAGATTATGGCTGAAGGCAATATCCATATATACAACACCTTAAGAGGGCGTGCTTTAGCGGGGGTGCAAGGCAATCCCGATGCCCGTATTTTCTGCTTTGACTTACAAGCTGAACTGATCTCAATTGCGGGCAACTATAAAATCAGTGAAGATATAAAAGATTCAACGCGCAACAAACCCGTGCAAATTTATTTAGAAGAACATACTTTATTTATTCAAGATATTCGCGAACACTAACTTAGAGGAAAATTTGTGGCAAGAATCATCGTTGTAACATCGGGTAAAGGCGGAGTGGGCAAAACCACAACAAGTGCCGCTATTGCCATGGGACTTGCAAAAAAGGGTCATAAGACAGCCGTTATTGATTTTGACGTGGGGTTGCGTAACCTCGATTTAATCATGGGTTGTGAACGGCGCGTGGTTTATGATTTTGTCAATGTCATCAATGGCGAAGCGTCCCTTAACCAAGCATTGATACGGGATAAGCATTGCGATCAATTGTATATTCTGCCAGCGTCGCAAACACGCGACAAAGACGCGCTAACGCAAGAAGGCGTAGGCAAGGTTTTAGAAGATTTGGCCAAAGACTTTCAATATATCGTCTGTGACTCACCGGCCGGCATAGAAAAAGGCGCACACTTAGCGATGTATTTTGCTGATGACGCGTTTGTCGTAACAAATCCGGAAGTCTCCTCGGTACGCGATTCCGACCGTATGTTAGGGCTGTTATCGAGCAAATCACGACGGGCTGAGCAAAATGAAGAACCGATAAAAGAATATCTTCTGCTGTCACGCTATGCGCCTGACCGCGTAAAATTAGGCGACATGCTGAGCGTAGATGATGTGCAGGATATTTTATCACTGCATTTATTAGGCGTTATTCCAGAATCAAAATCAGTGTTAACCGCATCAAATTCGGGTGTCCCCGTCATTCTCGATGAAAAAAGCGATGCTGGCCAAGCTTACGCCGACATTGTCGCCCGCTATTTAGGGGAAGAAAGGCCACACCGCTTTATTGATGAAAAGAAAGGACTCTTTGGGAAACTGTTCGGGGGTAAATGATGAGCTTATTGGATTATTTTAAGATTACCAAAACAAGTTCAGCATCGCTTGCCAAGGAACGTCTGCAAATACTTGTTGCCCATGAACGTTCTTCCCGAAGCCAACCCTCTTATCTTCCGCAATTGCAACAAGAACTGTTGGAAGTGATCCGTAAGTATGTCAATGTGAGCCAGGACGCCATATCCGTCAATTTTGAACAGGACGAAAATCAGGAAACATTGGAATTAAATATTGTGCTACCTGATTATCATGCCAAAAACAGTTAATCTCTTCAATTAATCCAACTCTTCAATTAACTTTAAAAGGTGATTTAAAATGCTTAGTATAATCGGTGATGCTGCAGGTAAGGTCTGGGAATATCTGGATCAAAACGGCCCGTCTAGTGTCAGTAAAGTGGCTACTGAAACAGGGCTTAACAAGACTGATATTCAACGCGCAATAGGCTGGCTGGCCAAAGAAGACAAATTATTAGCGGAGCTGAAAGGCCGCACAGAAACTATATCGTTGAAATAACTTAACACCGGAAAAACCCAAGGCCGTCAGATAAGCCATTACAGCCTTGGGTTTTTAATGCAATTCCCGATGCCGAACGATTACATTAAAGTAGTCGCGCTTAAATTGGCCCACTAACGCATCAACCAGATAGACAGACCGGTGCTGCCCACCCGTACAACCCAGCGCAACCGTTAAATAACTGCGCCCCTCTGCCTCAAACCGGGGAATCCATCGTTGCAGGAAATCGGTAATATCCCGAAAAAACTCCGACACCAAATCTTGCTGCTTTAGAAAATCCATCACAGGTTGGTCTTTGCCAGTTAGTCCGCGCAACTCCGGAATCCAGTAAGGGTTAGGCAAACTACGCGCATCGAAGACAAAATCAGCGTCCAAAGGCACACCATGCTTAAAACCAAATGATTGAAATTGCAATGAAATTTGCTTAGTATCACGCTCGCCTATTTGTTCTCTGATAAGCTCGCGCAATTGATGGTAATGCGTCCTGCTGGTATCGATAACAACGCTGGCATGTCTGGCAATTGGCGTTAACATGTCCCTTTCAATTTTTAGGGCTTCTTTTAGCGGGACATTTAAATCCGTCAAAGGATGACGGCGGCGGGTTTCGCTATAACGTTTTAATAGCGTGGCCTCCTCGGCTTGCATAAAGATCACATCACAGATTATCCCTTTATCCCTAATAAGGCTTAGGCTGTCAGGAAAGTTCGCCAAACTACCGCTCTGGTTCCTGGCGTCAATACCAATTGCCGTTTTTGCATAAAGTTTTTTATCTACCAGCATGACATGGTTAATGACATCTTCCAGTAAAGTGATAGGCAGATTATCAATGCAATAATAACCACAATCCTCTAATGTTTCGAGGGCGATGCTTTTACCTGAGCCAGAAAGACCGCTAACGATTAATAATTTCATAATTTTCGGGGCAAGACCAAACTTGTCTGGCCTTGCCCCTTCCGCCTTTTATCGATGACTTCCAGTTTTTTCTTTATGTTTGATAATCTGGCGATCCAGCTTATCAACCATGTTATCAATGGCGACATACATATCGTCCTGATGGTCTTCCGCAAATAATTTAGCCCCGCTCAGTTGCACAGTCGCCTCTGCTTTTTGGACTAATTTTTCCACCGCCAATATGACATGCACATCAGTAACATTATCAAAATGACGCGCCAGTTTTGTAAACTTTGCGTCAACATGTGCTTTTAAAGCATCAGTTACTTCAAGATGGTGGCCTGTTACTACAACTTGCATGGTAAAACTCCTTTATGGTTACTAACTTATTGTTTTAATGGATTGTGGCGCTACAAAATGCGCTTTCTTTGGCTAGACGATGCAATCATCATTGCCTCACGGTATTTGGCGATTGTCCGCCTTGCAACATGGATACCCTTTTCTTTCAAAAAATCCGCTATCTTATTATCGCTTAGCGGTTTTTCCGGGTTTTCGTTAAGGATGAGTTGTTTAATAATCGCCCTGATAGCTGTTGATGAGCATTCCCCCCCACCCTCGGTTGCCACATGGCTGGAAAAAAAATACTTGAATTCAACAATGCCGTTGGGAGTGTGCATGAATTTTTGCGTGGTGACCCTGGATATGGTCGATTCGTGCAATTCCAGCTCTTCGGCAATATCACGCAGCACCATAGGCTTCATGGCGATGGAGCCATTTTCAAGAAACCCTACCTGTTTTTCTACGATGGATCTTGCCACACGAAGCAACGTATCATTGCGGCTATGTAGGCTTTTAATAAACCATCTGGCTTCCTGCAAATGATCCTTCATGCAGGCATTATCCTTGCTGTTATCAGCCCTTTTAATCATGGCCGAATAAAACGGGTTGATCCGCAATTTAGGCGCGATGTCAGGATTAAGGTTGACCTGCCACTTGCCATTTTGCTTAATCACATAAACATCCGGGATAACGTATTCGGAATCTTGCGCTTGAATGAGCGATCCGGGTTTAGGCTCTAGGGTTCTAATCAACGCTACCACCGCATCAAGTTGCCGCTCAGTCAATTTTAATAATTTCATTAATTTAGACTGTTCTTGAGTTGCCAAAAGTTCAAGATATTGGCTCACGACCGCTAGGGCCTGAGTTCTATAAGGCGTACTTTCAGGTAATTGCTGGAGCTGTAACCGCAAACAGTCGCCTAAATCAATGGCCGCCACCCCGACCGGATCAAAATGCTGGATGCAATGCAATACTGCGTTGACTTCATCAAAATCCAGATCATCGAATTGGCTTTGTAACGATTGGAAAATATCCTCAGGACTGCTGATAAGATAACCTTCCTCATTGACGGAATCAATGATAGTGACGGCTATGGCATGGTCACGCTCCGATAACCGGGTCAATTCCAGCTGCCATAATAGATGATCCGCTAATGTTGGCGCCGCGCTGCGCTGGGTTTCAAACTCGGTCACTTCGCCAGTGGCGGAACCTGATTCCATGACGGCTTCATAAATATCATCCCAAGACGAATCAACGGGCAGCTCATCAGGGATATCCGTCTGCGAACCTTCACTGGTCTGCGAATCGGCATGTTCGCTCTTTCTGTCTTCCCCCGTATCGCTGACCGGCGTAAGATTTTCTTCCTCAATTTGTTCCAACATCATATTGGATTCAAGCGCCTGCTGGATTTCCTGCTGCAAATCTAATGTCGACATCTGCAATAATTTGATCGCCTGCTGCAATTGCGGCGTCATGCTCAACTGCATACCTTGTCGAAGATGTAAGGATTGTTTCATTTTGCGATATTTGTTATCTAACTGTTTTGTTAAAGACTGAAGTTGTTGCCTAAATACACCTTGCGAACTTCTTCATTGGCCACAATGGCGGCAGCGCCACCTTCGGCAATAACCCTTCCATTATTAAGTATGTAAGCACGGTCACAAATGCCTAAGGTTTCCCTCACGTTATGCTCAGTAATCAATATCCCAATGCCACGGTCTTTCAAGTGCGTTATTATTTTTTTTATATCTTCCACCGAAATGGGGTCCACGCCGGCAAAAGGCTCATCGAGCAAAATAAATTTCGGCTCGGTCGCTAAAGCCCGGGCAATTTCAACACGCCGCCGCTCACCGCCGGAGAGGCTCAAAGCCTGTTGGTCACGCAAATGCAGAATGTGAAATTCCTGCAACAGATCGCCAATCAGCAAGTCCATTTGCCCTTGTGTCAGGTCTCCGCGGATTTGCATGACAGCCCGCAAATTATCCGCCACGGATAGCTTACGGAATACAGAAGGCTCTTGGGGCAAATACCCAATACCTTGCTGCGCCCTTAAGTGCATGGGGTGGTGGGTCAATTGCTGGCTGTCAAGCGTAATTTCGCCGCCATCGACTTTAATCAGTCCCACCATCATATAAAAACTGGTGGTTTTACCAGCGCCATTAGGCCCCAATAGACCAACCACCTCGCCGGTATTAACCGACAACGAAACGCCGTCCACGACATTACGTTTATTATAAGTTTTAACTAGCTGTTTTGCTGCCAATTCCGCCATGTTTATTGCGCCGCTTTAGGCTTCAGTATGACATGCACCCGTTTTGAATCGGATGCTTTTTCACCTGCCTTAACCATAGAGTTTTTAATATCATACTGTATATATTTACTGGCATAAGTGGCGTTGCCTTGCTTGACAACGGCCTGATCCATTAAAACCAAAAGGTTCTGTTTGGGGTAATACTCGCCCGTTAACGCTTCACCGACAATATCGTCGCCACCTTTGTTGGGCGTTTGTTTAAACCTTGCCGGTGTCCCGGTAAACACCAGTTTTTCGGCCTCACCATCTTTCAGATAAACCACCAGCTTCTCAGAATTCACCCTGATGCTGCCCTGCACTGAAATGACATTGCCTGTGTAAGTGCTGGTGCCACTTGCATCATTATAAATTGCGGTATTTGAATCAATGGTTATCGGTTGTTGGGCGTCACTTTCCAACGCGGCAACCCCCATGCTAATTGTTGCCAAAAGCAATGCCAAGCAGTAAAAAACGACTTGTTTCTTATTATTTTTCATAGTTTCCTTGCACATTGGCAAGCAATTCCAGTTGTATCGGCGACATGAAAACCAGCTTCATTCCTGTCCCGGTGGTCACGTTCGGTGGACTAATCAACTCCGCCCTCTCTCTAGTTTCTGCATAGCGCGTTTCCGGTTTTACTTTTAAATTAGCGGTGTTAATTTTTAGCGGCCTGGCCGTGGAAGTTTTGGCGCGTTCAATAACGACCTTGCCATTTAATGACAACTCCTTGCCATCGGCTGACAACACGCCAGTTTCTGACTGAATAACCCAAGGCGGCATTTTTTGACTATAAAAAAACAGCACTGGCCTTAGTGTATGGGTCGTACCATCATCGCTGTAGTGCGTCATTTTATCAGCAAGCAATTTATTTTTTTGCCTACCAGCCGCATCCATTTCCAATTTTGTATAGCCAATACTAAAATAATCTGGACTGTGGGCAGGTGAAAAGCCATGACCGACAATATCCTGCCCCCCCTCTTTTACCATCCATGCGCTAAGCAAAGCGACAGCCCCCAAGAACACGTAGCTATATTTTCTGGCCGGGCTCATCATTGCAAATAAGCATTTACAATGTCGTCAAAATGACCTTGCGCCTGCATAATCAGGTCACAAACCTCCCGCACGGCCCCCTGCCCCCCACAACGTGGCGTACACCAATCCGCATAGTGCTTGACAATAGGATTGGCGTCATCGACCGCAACGCTCAGCCCTACTCTGCGCATGATTGGCAAATCCAGCAAATCATCGCCGACATACGCCGCTTGCTCCACCGAAAGCGCCATTTTCGCGATAATTTCGGCAAACGCGGCCCGCTTATCTTCATGCCCTTGGTACACGTGCCGGATACCCAAATTATTCATCCGCAGCTCGACAACTGGGGATTTCCTGCCCGAAATAACGGCTATCTCAACACCGGTTTGGCGCAGCAACTTTATGCCATGCCCATCTTGGGCATGGAAAGATTTATATTCATTGCCCTGATTGTCAAAAAAAAGCTTGCCGTCAGTTAAAACACCATCCACATCAAGTATCAGCAATTTAATTTTTTTAGCTTTTTCTACAATAAGCGGCGCCATTTCTGATATGGCCATTATACAATCCCCGCTTTTATCAAATCATGCATATTCAACGCCCCTATCGCGCATTGCTGATCATCAACGACAATTAGCGCATTTATTTTTTTCTGCTCCATGATTTGCATGGCTTCGGCAGCAAGCATGTCAGCGGTGATGACCTTACAATGCGGCGTCATGACTTCGGTGATAGGCGTGCTGTGTATGTCGAGGTTTTTGCCCAACATACGGCGTAAATCACCATCGGTAAAAATGCCGATAACCCGATTATCAGCCTCGACAACCGCTGTCATGCCGAGTTGCTTTTCAGTCATTTCCAACAAAGCGTGGCTAATAAGAGCAGACTCAGGCACCGATGGCATGCTGTTGCCGACGTGCATAATATCACTAACCCGCAATAACAGGCGCTTGCCTAAACTGCCGCCAGGATGCGATAGGGCAAAATCATCACGGGTAAAACCACGCGCCTCAAGTAACGACACCGCCAACGCATCGCCCATAACCAGCGCGGCGGTCGTGCTGGAAGTCGGTGCAAGACCCAACGGGCAAGCTTCCTGTTCTACCGACACATTTAGATAGGTCGTCGCAAATTTCGCCAATGTTGACTCAGTGTTGCCAGTAATTGCTATTAACGGTACGCCTAACCGCTTGATAATCGGCAAAATAGTTAAAACTTCGCCGGTTTCTCCAGAATTGGATAGGGCAAGCACCACATCTTGGGGAGTCACCATACCCAAATCCCCATGGCTGGCTTCGCCTGGATGGACAAAAAATGCCGGTGTTCCCGTACTGGCCAAAGTAGCGGCTATCTTGCCCGCAATGTGTCCGGATTTGCCCATGCCAATAACAACCACGCGCCCCTTGCAGCTAAACAATAGCTTACATGCCGTGACAAAATTGTCATTAATCTGCACGGCCAAATTAGCAACCGCCTGCGCTTCCACTTGTATAACCGCCAATCCCAACTCGCGAAGCTTTTGATCATTTAGTTTCATTTTCTGTACCTAAAGCGCAATTGATACCCAAATCCATACAGGTAATTCAAACCTATCCAAATTGGCATTTAATGTGCGTGCAAAAAAGTCCGCCATTATGCCATGCTTCTCAAGCTTATGTCTTATATGCCGTGCCCATCACAACGTTGCAAGCTTAAAATACGGACAAACTTAAAAATGCCCGCCTATCCAAATTAACGAGTTGCCGGCAACCGCTTTTATAAACCCGCAGTGCCCGTCAATTGTCACAATAGATTGACTTGGCAAGGAGTAGTCGTAGAGAATAGCTGATTTTAATTTGCACCTAAATAACCAACGCATGGACAACAGCGTTTATCCGCAAAACAGTTTGGTTTCTGTTCGAAATTTAACATTTTCCCGGGGCGACAAAAAAATATTTGATGATATTTCCCTGGACTTTGAACGCGGCAAAATCACCGCGATCATGGGGCCTAGCGGCACCGGCAAAACCACGCTGCTAAAACTGATAGGCGGACAACTGTTTCCAGACCAAGGCGCCATTTTTGTGGACAATGAAAATGTCCACCAGTTGCCAAGAAGCCAACTTTATAACCTGCGTAAACGTATCGGCATGCTGTTTCAAAGCGGCGCCTTATTAACGGACATGAGCGTCTACGATAACGTCGCGTTCCCACTGCGCGAACATACCCATCTGCCCGAATCCATGATCCGCACCCTAGTGTTGATGCGCTTGCAGTCGGTAGGCTTAAGGGGCGCCAGGGATTTGATGCCTAGCCAACTGTCCGGCGGCATGGCCAGGCGCATCGCCTTGGCCAGAGCGATTGTCCTGGATCCAATGATGATTTTGTATGACGAACCTTTCACTGGCCAAGACCCCATTTCAATGGGGGTGTTAGTGCATCTTATCAAATCACTGAATAACACCCTCGGGCTCACTAGCATTATTGTTTCCCATGATGTCCATGAAACCTCCGTTATCGCTGATTACATTTACGTCATCTCTGAAGGTAAAATTGCCGGCCAAGGCACTCCCGAAGAAATACGGCATTCCACATCCCCATGGATCCAGCAGTTCATGACCGGGGCTGCCGATGGCCCAGTGCATTTCCACTACCCTGCAAAAGATTATATTGATGACCTGTTACCATCGGGCAAACGTTATTAATGGATAAGTCAACATGATTGAATTCCTCCAGACTCTAGGCAAAAGCACACGCACCAGTTTTACCAAACTGGGGCGGGCGACCTATTTTTTACTGCAGACCTTATCCGGCCTTTTTAGCGTCTTGCCACGCCCGCGCTTGTTGCTTAACCAACTCTATTTCGTAGGGGTTCTGTCGTTTTTGATCATCACCATTTCCGGCCTGTTTGTCGGCATGGTGTTAGGCCTACAAGGCTATTACATACTCTCTGATTTTGGCGCCGAAGAAACTCTCGGGCTTATGGTGGCCGCCTCTTTAGTCCGCGAACTTGGCCCGGTGGTGTCCGCACTGTTATTCGCCGGCCGGGCAGGTTCTGCGTTAACTGCGGAAATTGGCCTGATGAAAGCGACCGAACAGCTATCAGGCATTGAAATGATGGCGGTTGATCCGATCAAACGGATTATCTCGCCCCGCTTTTTAGCAGGCCTATTGTCCATGCCCTTGCTGGCGGCGCTGTTCAGCGCGGTGGGTATTATCGGCGGCCAACTCGTAGGCTCTGGTTTGCTAGGTGTCGACGAAGGGGCTTATTGGTCGCAAATGCAAGCAAAAATGGATTTTCAGGACGATATTGTCAACGGCATCATCAAAAGCATTGTGTTTGGTTTCGTCACCACTTGGATAGCCCTATTTGAAGGTTATGACGCCATCCCGACCTCTGAAGGCGTCAGCCGGGCGACCACGCGCACCGTGGTCAACTCCGCCTTTAGCATTTTAGGCCTTGATTTCATTCTTACCGCACTCATGTTTGGAGACGATTAACATGCAGCACACCAGCACCCAAGACACACTTGTTGGACTTTTTGTCGCAGCAGGCATTGCCGGACTGTTTTTTCTTAGCCTTCAAGTCAGCAACTTAAGTTCTTTTTACGACAAAGAAACTTACACCATAACCGCACACTTTGAAAATTCGGGCGGCTTAAAAGTCAAGTCCCCAGTTTCCGCCGCTGGCGTTAAAATCGGCCAAGTCAGCGCCATCAATTTCGACCCCAAAACCTATCAATCCGTAGTCACCATGAAAATTGAAGCAGACTACAACACCTTGCCGGACGACACTACGGCCAGCATTTTCACCGCAGGCTTGTTAGGCGAGCAGTATGTCAACTTGGAACCGGGCGGTTCTGAAACTTTTTTGCAGGACAACAGCACCCTTGATATTACCCAATCCGCCATTATTCTGGAAAAAGCAATAGGCCAATTTCTGTTTAAAGCGGCGGAAGAAAAAAAGTGAGCCAATTACAGCTTATTGACAAAGGTGCGGGATATTTTCTGGTCGATGGCGACTTGACTTTTTCCACTATCGGCAAAAAAACCGTAAAATCGCTTGAATTTTTATCCTCCGCCAAAGAGATCACCCTCGACTTAAGTGGCGTTGTAACCACCGACAGCGCGGGGCTTGCCCTCATGATAGAATGGGTAAAATATGCGCGTGGCAACCGGATTCAAGTAACCTTTAAAAAAATACCCCAACAACTGCTCAATCTGGCAAAACTTAGCGGCCTTGATAAAACCAACTGTTTTATCATGCACCCAGATGGCTGAATTTAACCCACTTACCCCCTTCCCTGTATGGACAAACTGATTATTACTGGCGGCACAAAACTCTCTGGCGAACTGCGTATTTCCGGCGCCAAAAACGCGGCCCTGCCTATTCTGGCAGCGACCTTGCTTTCAGAAGTCCCAGTCAGTGTTGGCAATGTCCCGCATTTGCATGACATCACCACAACGATGGAGCTCTTAGGCCGCATGGGCGTGCATTTGCTCGTTGATGAGAAAATGAACATTGAAGTTGACAGCAGCACCATCAACAGCTACGACGCGCCTTACGAACTGGTCAAAACCATGCGGGCGTCCATCCTGGTCTTAGGGCCTTTATTGGCACGGTTTGGCGAAGCGCATGTCTCGCTGCCTGGCGGTTGCGCAATCGGCACCCGTCCGGTCGATATTCACCTTAACGGCCTGATGAAAATGGGTGCGGACATCACCGTTGAAAACGGCTACATCCATGCCAAAGTGGGCCGTTTGCAAGGTTGCCGCTTGGTGCTGGAGCAAGTGACTGTCACCGGCACAGAAAACTTACTCATGGCGGCCACTCTCGCAAAAGGCACGACCATTATCGAAAATGCGGCGAAAGAGCCCGAAGTCACTGACTTGGCGCATTTCCTCAACAAAATGGGCGCCAAAATTTCTGGCATAGGCACTGATGTGCTCGTCATCGAAGGCGTTGAAAAACTGGGGCAGGAAAGCATCCATTACAACATTCTGCCTGACCGTATCGAAACCGGCACTTATCTGGTTGCCGCCGCAATCACCGGCGGCAAGGTCAAGCTTAAAAACACCTGCCCCGACATTCTCGATGCAGTGCTTGATAAACTTATCGAAGCGGGTGCGGACATCAGCACCGGTGAAGACTGGATTGCCCTGGACATGCATGGCAAAAAACCCAAAGCCGTATCGTTGCGCACAGCGCCCTACCCCGCGTTTCCAACCGACATGCAAGCACAATTTATTGCGTTAAATGCTATTGCCGATGGTGTTGGCATTATCACCGAAACGATTTTTGAAAACCGCTTTATGCATGTCCAAGAGCTACAGCGTATGGGCGCAGACATTAAACTGGAATCCAACACCGCCATCTGTACCGGCGTTAACCGGCTCACGGGCGCGCCGGTCATGGCAACGGATTTACGCGCCTCGGCCAGCCTGGTCATTGCCGCACTGGTCGCCGAAGGCAACACTCTTGTTGACCGCATTTACCATATTGACCGTGGTTATGACCACATCGAAGAAAAACTCACGCAATTGGGCGCGACTATCCGCCGCGTCGCCAAATAAGGGCTTACTATGCTGACCATCGCCGTGTCAAAGGGCAGAATTTACGAAGAAGCCCTACCTTTGCTGGCAGAAGCAGGGATCATACCTCTTGATGATCCGGCGACCTGCCGCAAACTTATTTTGCAAACCACCCGCCCGGATGTCCAATTGGTCATTATCCGCGCCACTGACGTGCCGACTTTTGTTGAATACGGGGCCGCCGACCTAGGGATAGCCGGCAAAGATGTCTTGCTCGAACACGGCGCAGAAAGCCTGTACGAACCCATCGACTTGAACATTGCCTGTTGTCGGCTCATGACCGCCGCGCACAAAGACGCACCCGCCATTTCCGGTCGTGTGCGGGTCGCCACCAAATATGTCAAAACAGCCCAGCGTTATTTTGCGGAACTGGGCATACAGGCTGAAATCATAAAATTGTACGGTTCCATGGAACTCGCGCCATTGGTAGGGCTTGCCGATTGTATCGTTGACTTGGTTGACACCGGCAATACCTTACGGGCCAATGATCTGGAACCGCGCGAATTGATTATGAACATCAGCTCGCGGCTAGTCGTAAATAAAGCGGCGATGAAAATGAAAAACCAAGCGATTGCCGAGCTGTTGGAACAATTTGAACAAACCCTAGCCAAAAGGTGACCATCATGACTGAACTGCACATTGCCAAGCTCGATGCGTCATCCGCTGATTTCGACCAGCAATTACAGAAATTGCTCGACTGGGATGAAAGTGACGACCTGGAAGTGCAGCAACGGGTCTTGGCGATTATTGCCGATGTCCGTAACAACGGTGACCAGGCCCTGATTGAATATACCAACCGCTTTGACCACTGCACCATTAATAAAGCGAGTGAACTCGAATTCTCCAGGGCAACGCTAACGTCGGCGTGGGACAACCTGCCTACCGAACAAGCCCAAGCATTACAGATTGCCGCTGAGCGGATCCGTGCTTATGCCAATCACCAAAAATTAGCATCATGGCAATATCAGGAAGCTGACGGCACGGTGCTGGGGCAAAAAATCACCCCGCTCGATAGCGTCGGCCTGTATGTGCCTGGCGGCAAAGCGGCTTACCCATCCTCGGTGTTAATGAATGCCATCCCGGCAAAAGTCGCAGGCGTGAGCCAATTGGTCATGGTGGTGCCGACACCGAACGGCGAAACCAATCAACTGGTATTGGCGGCAGCTTATCTTGCCGGGGTGGACCGTGCCTTTGCAATAGGCGGTGCACAAGCGGTCGCCGCGTTGGCTTACGGCACACAAACCATCCCCGCTGTCGCAAAAATCGTCGGCCCCGGCAACATTTATGTCGCTACGGCAAAAAAACTGGTGTTTGGACAAGTTGGTATCGACATGATTGCAGGACCTTCAGAAATCCTGATTATTTGCGATGGCAAAACCAATCCCGACTGGATAGCAATGGATTTGTTTTCCCAAGCGGAACATGATGAAAATGCCCAAGCTATCCTTATCAGTGATGACGGCCATTTTCTAAATACCGTCGAGCAAAGCATCAACAAATTATTGCTGGAAATGGAACGCGCGGACATCATCAAGGCATCGCTAAACACACGAGGCGCCTTCATCAAGGTCAAAGACCTGGATCAGGGGGCTGAGATTGCCAACCGCATAGCGCCCGAACATTTGGAACTGTCTATTGAAGACCCTGAAGCCTTGTGCCAAAAAATACGCCATGCCGGCGCCATTTTCATGGGCAGGCACACTGCCGAAGCCTTAGGCGATTACTGTGCGGGCCCCAATCATGTCTTGCCGACTTCAAGCACCGCGCGTTTTTCATCGCCCTTAGGCGTTTATGATTTCCAAAAACGCAGCAGTTTGATCAACTGCTCGGAAGCAGGCGCCGATAAGCTAGGCCAAATTGCATCGTTATTGGCGCGGGGTGAAAGCTTAACCGCCCATGCACGGTCGGCAGAATATCGGCTTAAATAACAGCACGAATAGCACAGCATTGTCCATTAGACGGACGCTTAAACAAACATCAGCCCATGACCCCAAACCCACTCGTCGCGTCCATTTTCCGCCAAGAAGTCCTCGCAATGTCCGCTTATCAAGTCGCCAATGCCGAAGGCTTCATTAAACTTGACGCGATGGAAAATCCCTACGGCTGGCCTGAAGACCTAAAAACACACTGGCTAGCAACGCTCAGGGACTGCCCCCTAAACCGCTACCCCGACCCGCAAGCACAAAATTTGGTGCAAACCATCCGCTTGCACGATCAGATTCCTGACCGGTTCGCCATTTTGTTGGGCAACGGCTCTGATGAAATCATCCAATTGCTACTCATGGCCTTGCCGCCTAGCGCCCATGTTTTGGCCCCCGCACCCGGCTTTGTCATGTACAAACAGCTCAGTGATTGCCTAGGGCTTAATTATCACGGCATCCCGTTGCTTGCCGATAGCTTCGGGCTGGACTTGCCCGCCCTGCTTTCGGCTATCGCACAGCACCGCCCCGCCGTTATTTTTATTGCTTATCCCAACAACCCGACCGGCAATTTATTTAATCCCGTTGCCATAGAAAGCATCATAAAAGCGGCTTGTGGCCTGGTCATCATTGATGAAGCCTACGCACCTTTTGCCAATGCCAGCTTTATGACCCGCTTGGTACAGCATGATAATTTGCTGGTGATGCGCACCGTCTCCAAACTAGGGCTAGCAGGATTGCGTTTAGGCTATATTGCCGGCTCCCCTGAAATCATCGGGCAACTCAACAAAATCCGCTTACCCTACAACATCAACAGCTTGACACAGCTCAGCGCAGATTTCGCGTTAACCCACAAAGCCCTGTTCGACCAACAAACTCAACAAATATGCGCTGAACGGGCACGCGTTTCCAGCCAACTGAATGGTATCGCGGGCATTGCCGCTTATCCTAGCTCAGCTAATTTCATCTTGTTCAGAACACCTAAAGATCGGGCAGACTCCCTTTATGCGGGCATAAAACAACAAGGCGTATTAATTAAAAACCTCAACCCGCAAGGCGGATTGCTCAAAGACTGCCTACGCGTAACCATAGGTACGCCTGACGAAAACGGCGCATTTTTGGCCGCGTTAAGAAATGCCCTTGGAGCACTCGATGGTGTTCATCCAGAAACCCGTTAGCCAAGCGGATAGACAAGAACTTTATTAGTTTTATCAGTATGATCCATAAAACAAATAGTCTAACGCCAATGAGCGTCTTTCGCCTTTACAGCGCTGCCGTAAGCCCTGTTTTCGCTCTTACCGTCCCAACTGAAAAAATTATCTATTCAACTTCATACGCTTAGGTTTTACGGGGATAACCACGGCTACGCCCTGCATTGTCTAAGGCTTGGGGCCATCTAAAACAATTCGGCTAAGCTCTTCAAATTCACTAGCTTATAATGGTATATTGACTGGGCATAATAAAAAAGCGCAGTTAAAAACACTGCCCACATCAGGAGAGTTCACCAATGATTAATGAAGGCGTCGACAAATCCAAGCGCCAGTTTTTAACCTCGGCTCTGACCGTGGTTGGCGCAATTGGAACAGGCTATTTAGCTGTTCCCTTCCTTTCCCAGATGCAGCCGAGTGTTAAAGCGATGGCTGCCGGCGCACCTGTTGAAGTTGACATCAGCAAGATGGAAACAGGTCAACTGATCCGTGTTGCATGGCGAGGCAAGCCGGTGTGGATACTCAATCGGACATCTGAAGTCCTTGAAACATTAAAAACACTGGACAAAAAACTTAGGGATCCTCTTTCCCAAGAATCCATGCAACCAGAGTCCAGCAAAAATCCAGTGCGCTCCATTAAGCCCGAAATTTTTGTTGCCGTGGGCCTATGCACCCACCTAGGTTGCTCGCCGACTTTCCGCCCCGAAATTGCCCCTAGTGATTTAGGTGATGACTGGAAAGGTGGCTTTTTCTGTCCTTGCCATGGCTCTTGGTTTGATCTTGCCGGACGCGTTTTTCAAGGTGTCCCAGCCCCAACTAATCTGGAGATCCCTCCTTACCGTTACGTGACTGATACCTTGATTATCATCGGTGAAGAATCCACAGCGGAGAAAAGCGCATGAAAATAAATCGTTTTGCACAATGCGGCAACTGGATGCTGGATCGCTTTCCGATCACTAAATTTTGGAATGAACACATGGCGCATTACTACGCGCCAAAAAATTTCAATTTTTGGTATTTTTTTGGATCGCTGGCCCTATTGGTCTTGGTCAACCAATTTATAACGGGCATTTTATTGACCATGAACTACAAGCCCGATGCCAAGCTGGCGTTCGATTCGGTCGAATATATCATGCGTGACGTAAGCTGGGGCTGGTTGGTGCGCTATATGCATTCTACGGGCGCATCGGCTTTTTTCATTGTCATTTACCTGCACATGTTCAGGGGCATCATGTACGGCTCATTCAAGAAGCCGCGCGAGCTAATTTGGATCTTCGGCATGTTGCTGTTCGTCTGCCTAATGGCCGAAGCCTTCATGGGCTATCTGTTGCCTTGGGGACAAATGTCCTACTGGGGCGCACAAGTCATCATTTCACTGTTCAGCGCAATCCCTGTGATCGGCGATGATTTGTCACTCTGGGTTAGAGGGGACTACGTTGTCTCCGACGCAACCCTGAACCGCTTTTTCGCTTTCCATGTCATTGCCGTGCCGCTGGCTTTAGTCATGCTCGTTTTCATGCACATCGTGGCATTACATGAAGTCGGCTCCAACAACCCCGACGGCATTGAAATCAAAGACTCCAAAGACCCGTGGGGACACCCCGTGGACGGCATCCCCTTCCATCCTTACTACACCGTTAAAGATATTGTCGGCGTCGCGGTGTTTTTAATCTTTTTTGCCACGGTCATTTTTTATATGCCGGAAATGGGCGGGTATTTTCTCGAACATGCCAACTTCATCCCCGCCGACCCTATGAAAACTCCTGAGCATATTGCGCCGGTTTGGTATTTCACGCCATTTTATGCAATCTTACGGGCCATCCCCGATAAATTTGCCGGCGTCATTGGCATGGGCGGAGCCATTGTCGTACTCTTTTTGTTGCCTTGGCTAGACCGTAACCCCGTCCGGTCAATTCGCTACCGTGGCGGTGTCTATAAAAAAGCCCTGGCATTGTTTGTCATAAGCTTCTTGGTTCTAGGTTATTTAGGCACACAACCGGCAACCCCTTCAGCAACCATAGTTGCACGTATTTTTACCGCGATTTATTTCGGCTTCTTTTTGTTAATGCCCATTTATACCCGCTGGGAAAAAACCAAACCTTTACCTAAGCAACTAACTGACCAGCCTGAGCTTGAAGACCAACTACCGGCATTAATAGCAACCTTTGATGAAATGACCGAATTAAAGCCAACAACCTCGGAAATTGGCGACCCTGCGTTTAGAAGCAACTTTTTTAACAGGCGGCCTAACCCTGAAGGCATACTTAATGTTATGACCCGTTTGGCAAAAAGAGTAAAAGGGAGCCTTGATTGATATGAAAACTTTTATAATTGTTCTATTAATGTCATTAACGCTGTCCTTTGGGGTTCAGGCCTCAGAAGGCGTCAAGCTACAGAAAGCAAACGTCGATATTGCTGACACTATTTCCTTACTTCGTGGTGCGAAACACTTTGTCACTTATTGTTTAGGTTGCCATTCGGCCAAGCACATGCGCTACCTGCGCATTGCCCGCGACCTCGGCATTGATGAGAAAATCATGCTAAAAGACATTGCCCCTGAAGGCGCTAGCATCTACGACCAGCTGCACAGCGCAATGAACAAGCATGACGCCGAAAAATGGTTTGGCACGCAACCGCCTGACTTGTCGTTAATTGCCCGTTCGCGTGGCGCAGACTGGCTATATAGCTATTTAAAAAGCTATTACACCGACCCCAAAAGGCCTTTTGGAGTCAACAACCTAGTCTTCGAGGACACTGCCATGCCCAATCCGCTTTGGCAATTGCAAGGCGAGCAACATGCCGTGCAAAGAAAAACAATCTGGGGACACTATACTGAACTGACCCTCCAAGAAGAAGGGCTATTGTCTGAAAAAGAATTTGACCGTATGGTCAACGATTTGGTCAGTTTTCTGGTTTATGTTGGCGAACCCGTCCAGCTAGAAAGGCAAAAAATGGGCAAATATGTGTTATTTTTCTTGTTTATGTTCTTAATTATCAGTTACCTACTGAAAAAAGAATACTGGAAAGACGTTCATCATTAAATCCATGCCAAAAGCGGGGTGGACAACTTTTAAGCTGTCCGCCCCACACCTCACAATAGGGGCATAAAACTTAAATAGCTTATCGGTTGATACACACAGACCCCAAACACCCCCTACGGTCAAAAACCTCGCCGTTCATGCTATAATGCCCTCTTTTTCTACCCCCTACACGTCTAAAGAGGTTGTTATTTGTGGCAAATATTATTACTCGTAAATCTGTAATGACGCTTTTTTCATCACCTACCTGTCCGATGAGCCACTGCGCCCGCTTTGTATTGCACGAGAAGGGGATTACTGCTGACATTGAATACTATGACCTGGCCAATCCGCCAGAAGATTTATTGGAACTGAATCCAACGGGCACATCGCCGACACTCATCGAACGCGAGCTGGTGTTATATGACTCCCGCATCATTATGGAATATTTGGATGAGCGCTTCCCGCATCCGCCGTTGCACCAAATGGATCCCGTATCACGGGCAACTGCCAGAATGGTGATTAAACGCATCGACCAGGATTGGTATCAATTGCTCGATGAAATTTTATATTCCGGCGAAAAAAAGTCCGCCCGCGCCAAAAAACTACTCCGCGAAAGCCTGTTGGCCACCGCCCCCGTGTTCGCCGCCCGGCCTTATTTTATGGGTGACGAATTCTCGCTTATTGACTGCGTGATTGCCCCTTTACTGTGGCGTCTCCCCAGTATTGGTATTGATGTTTCCACACCTAACCAGGAAATTGTCAATTATGCCGAACGCATGTTCAGAAGGAATGGATTCAAACGCAGCCTCAGTGAAGCCGAAAAAGAAATGGTGGACATGCCTAAATGACCTCTTTAAAACCTTATTTAATCCGCGCCATTTATGAATGGATCACCGACAACGATCTGACGCCCCATTTACTGGTGGATGCCACCCATAACCATGCCGTTGTGCCGCAACAATTTATTGATGACGGCAAAATTGTTTTAAATATAAGGCCACAAGCAATACAGGCGCTCTCGTTAGGCAATGAAGATATTCGCTTCAATGCCCGGTTTGGCGGCAACCCAATGCAAATCATCGTCCCTATCCCCGCAGTCATGGCAATTTATGCCAAAGAAAACGGCAAAGGCATGGTTTTTGACCAAGACGATGATGCTGAAAGCCCACCACCGCCAGAAAAGAAACCACCAACCAAACCCACCTTACGTGTTGTTAAATAGCGCCACCTATCCAGCCAATTAATTAAACGCCATTATTCGCCCTAAAAGGGATAAAAAAGATATTTTTATCCCTGCGGCTGGTTGGGGCTCTAATTCAGACCCGCTTATTTTAAAGGCAAGCAACTCGCGCCACCACATCGACAACGGTGCTAAAAAATTGTCTTGTCCCCCCAGGCTCACTAAAAGCCAGCCGCTTACGGCGTCAATACCTTGAGCAAACCAGCAATAAAGGCAACTTTTTCATCCACGGTTGCAAAGGCGTGTACAAACTTAAGCTTATCCATGCCATCGAGCTTATAAACCTGTGCCTGTGTTTGTATCAGGGTGATTAGCTGTTCGGCATTAATTTTAGGTTCTGCGGTAAAAACGACACGCCCGCCCCCCGCATTAACTTCTATTTTTTTGATGCCAAGCTTTTCCGCCTGCTGTTTCAATTCAGTGACAGCAAACAAAGTTTTTACCGGTTCGGGCAATAAACCGAAACGGTCAATCATTTCTACCTGTAGCTCGCGTAAATCTTCAATGGTTTCAGTATTCGATAGCCGTTTATATAAAACCAACCGGGCATGAATATCGGGCAAATAATCTTCCGGTATCAATGCTGCCGCTTGTAGCTCCACTTCCGGCCCCCTATCCATAGGCGTATCAAGTTCCGGCTGTTTGCCCGATTTTAACGCAGTGACCGCCCGCTCCAGCAATTCGGTGTACAAAGTAAAACCGATTTCCTGAATTTGCCCGCTTTGGTCGTCCCCCAACAATTCACCAGCACCTCGAATTTCCAGGTCATTCGATGACAGCATAAATCCCGCCCCCAAATCGCCCGATGCCTCGACCGCTTCCAGCCGCTTAACCGCATCTTTGCTCATGAGGGTTTTCGGCGGCACGATAAAATAAGCATAGGCCCGGTGATGGGAACGTCCCACCCTGCCGCGTAATTGATGTAACTGCGCAAGACCTAATTTGTCAGCACGGTTAATGATGATCGTATTGGCGCTGGGTATGTCGATGCCGCTTTCGATAATTGTCGAACACAGCAACAGATTAAAACGCTGGTGATAAAAATCCAGCATGATGCGTTCAAGCTCGCGTTCAGGCATTTGCCCATGGGCGGTTTCAATTCGGGCTTCCGGTATCAGTCTGGCCAATTCTTCGGCCATTTTGCCCATAGATTTAACATCGTTGTGTAAAAAGAACACTTGGCCACCACGTTTTATTTCACGTAAACAGGCTTCTTGGATTTGCGCATCCACCCATTGGCTAACGAACGTTTTAATGGCATGCCTGTTAGGTGGTGGGCTGGCGATAATGGAAATGTCACGTAACCCGGACATTGCCATATTTAACGTGCGTGGAATGGGCGTGGCCGTCAGCGTCAACATATCGATTTCATTACGCAATTTCTTGAAATACTCTTTTTGGCGTACACCAAAACGATGCTCTTCATCAATCACGACCAAGCCCAAGGCCTTATATTTGAGTTCTTTCGATAACAAGGTATGCGTGCCAATAACAATATCGACCGTACCCTGGGCTAAAGCTTCGGCAATCTCTTTTTGCTGTTTGGGCGCAACAAAACGGGACAAAACCTCGACACGCACCGGCCAGTCGGCGAAGCGGTCACGAAAATTCTGGAAATGCTGCTGCGCCAGCAAGGTCGTCGGCACCAGCACAGCCACTTGCTTATCATTTTGCACGGCAATAAATGCCGCCCGCATCGACACTTCGGTTTTGCCAAATCCCACATCACCGCAAATCACCCGGTCCATCGGCTGCGGACTGGCCATATCATCAAGTATCGCTTCGATGGCGCTTTGCTGGTCAGGCGTTTCCTCAAACGGAAACGCATCAGCAAAAGCCTGGTAGCCGCTGTCGTCTCCAACGGCAAACGCATGGCCTTCCTTGAGGGCGCGTTTGGCGTGAATCTCCAGCAATTCGGCGGCGACATCACGGATACGCTCGATGGCTTTGTGTTTGGCTTTGCCCCATTGGTCACCGCCTAGTTTATGCAAAGGCGCATTTTCAGGACTCACCCCAGAGTAACGGCCAATCACATGCAGCGACGACACCGGCACATACAGCTTGTCGTTATTGGCATACTCCAACATCAAAAATTCTGCCGCAATACCGCCCACTTGTAAGGTCTGCAAGCCCAAATAACTGCCCACCCCATGCTCTTGATGAACCACTGGGGAACCTACGGACAACTCATTAAGGTTATTAATGATGTTTTCCAGTTCACGGGTAGCCGATTTTTTACGTCTACGCCGTTGCTGGGCCTTCTCACCCGATAACAAATTTTCCGTGATGATGGCAATCGCCGAAGCTTGCTTTTGTTCCGCATCCAGCCATAAGCCATGATCCATCGGCGCAACAGTGACACACGGCGACTGCTCCGCTTGCAAAAATTCCCGCCAGCTATCCACGGCTTTGAGCGTTATTTTGTAGGCCCTTAATTTTTCAATCAGCGCTTCCCTACGGCCTGCTGATTCAGCAATGAACAAAATTTTGCCCCTAAAATTTTGGACAAATTGCTGTAAATTCTGTGCCGGTTTGTCCAGTTTGACGTTGATCGTTAAATCTGGCAGCAACCGGCAATGGCTGTCCTCCGCTTGTCCGCCATCAATCGTAATACGGGCAAATAGACCTATTTTTTCAGCCAGCGCCTCGGCTGATAAAAACAGCTGTTCGGGGACTAGTAATGGCCGCTCGACATCATATTTCCGTTGCTCAAAACGCTCTTGCGCTTCGGCATAAAATGCGTGTGCATTGGAGTTAGCCGTATCAGTCGTGACAAAAACCGCTGAGGCCGGCAAATAATCAAACAACGTGGCCGTCTGCTCTACAAACAACGGCAAATAGTATTCGATACCGCTAGGCGCAATGCCTTTGCTGACATCAAGATATAGGTTGTTTTTTAGCGAAGCATCTGGAAAAAAAGTTCGGAACGCCTGCCGGAAATGCTTGATTGCCTGATCAGTAAAGGGGAATTCCCGTGCCGGAAATAACTGGATCTGGTCGGTTTTTTCCAGTGACCGCTGGCTTTCAGGATCAAACGTGCGTATAGATTCAATTTCGTCATCGAATAACTCAATGCGGAACGGCACTTTACTGCCCATTGGAAACAAATCGACAATCGCTCCCCTGACCGCAAACTCAGCATGCTGGTAGACTTGGGACACGCATTGATAGCCGACGCTTTCAAGCTTGATCCTATTCAGCTCCAGATTAAAATTATCGCCGACTTTAAGCGAAAAGCTATTGGCCAGCACATGCTCCCTAGGTGCAAGCCGGTGCATTAAGGTCGCCACCGAAACAACCAACGCACCACGCTTCACTTGTGGCAACAATGCCATTACCTTCAGGCGCTCGGAAGTGATCTCAGGCAACGGTGAAAAAACATCGTAAGGCAAGGTTTCCCAATCAGGGAAATGCAGTATGGGATGGCTATCCTGTAAAAAGAACGCCAATTCATGCTCGAGCCTTAAAGCGGTCTGATTGTCAGGCGTGACAACCACAAACAAACGGTTTTCATTGCGGATGGCAGAAGCCAACGCCAGGGAATCGGCACATCCGACCAAACCTGACCAAACTATTGCCTGCTTTTGAGCGTGTGGAATATCGGGGGAGAAAATAAGTGTGTCAGCCATTGGATAGCAGTTATCGATGGGTTTAAGTTAAAAATTGGGGTTATCCTGCATAATTGCACCCTAAGGGCATCCGCTGCAACTAAATACTTACTCAAATCAGTGGCTATATTTCATCCGGTGTACTTGGGGTCAGCAGGTTTTCATTCCCGCCCTGCACATTTTCCTTCGCTATCTGCTCCTCAACCGTCCGGTCAGCAGTCATGTCCTTGATTTCATCAATTTGCAGTCCGATATCATGGGCACTCACAGTCATGGCAGGCTTTGCCTGGTCAGGCGATTTTTCCGACCGTGGGATTTTTTCATGGGAAACCCTGACATCATAAATCGGATTGGGCAGCGTGATTTGCGCCTCATCAAAACCTTGCTTGACGGATTTAATCGCCTCGCTGCGCACTTTTAACAAATCATACCGCCTTTGGTCCACCCAACAAAAAACTCGCATGACAACGCTTGAAGCGCCCAGTTCATGGATTACAGCTTGGGGTTTTGGATCTGTTAAAATCCCCGGCACGTTTTTAAGCAGGGTCAGCGCCAAACCTTGCGCCTTGGATAGGTCTTGATCGGTTGCTATGCCAAGATCAAACTCAAACCGCCGTTCCGGTTTGCTGGTAAAGTTGATGATAATGGCTTTGTATACCGTCGCATTGGGGATGCGGATATGGTTACCGTCCAGCGAAATCAAAATGGTGACGCGTGAGGTCAACCGCGCAACACTGCCCTGCTGACCGCCAATATCAACGAAGTCATTGATTTCAAAGGGATTACGGAGGCTCAATAAGATACTGGCGATAAAATTTTCCACCGTATCCCGCACGGCCAAACCAACTGCCAAACCAAACAGCCCCGCCACCCCTAAGATTGTCCCCAAAACGGCGGTCGCATCCAGCAAGCTGAGCACAAGGACTAGACCAATAATGCCAAAAACCAAATGCATCAGTTTGCCCAATAAATCGGCAATGAAAAAATTGGCGCTGATGCGCCGAAAAAAACGCTGGCGTTTCGAAACCCATTTCCCCAGCATCCAAAACAGGGAAAAAACCAGCAGAGCCATAAAAAGAAGGGGAAGCCCGGCAATCAACTGCTCGCCAAACGACGTCATTTTAACCAAGGTTTTCTGCAGGCGTTTGGTGAGGCTATGGCTGATGGTTAGCTGATTCACAACCTCGACAACACCTTCTATGTGTTTGGCAAATGCTAGCGCTTTACTTTCCGCGGCCTTGCTATCTATGGCGCCTTGCAAAGTGACCACCCCATTGCTCACCGAGGCTTCCACGTCTTTTAAGTCATCCAACTCTGAAAAAATCTGTTGCAAACGCTTTTTTATTTTCCTGTCAGTTTGTACTGAGTGATCGGCGTTAATAACCTTATCTGGCAGAGTGGAAACGCTTTCGGTGGCCGTATTGCCAGTAAGCAAATCCGCCAACTCTTCTGCTTGAGCCCAGTGCGCCATTAAGAGCAGAAAAACCAGCCAACCGGATCTTGCTATTGTTTTTATCATTAAATAGAGCCTTATCTATGCTTATCGACTAAAAATCGGGTAGTGGTTGTCATCTGACTATTGATGTTTAACCAGGAATGCCGGAGGTTAGACCACAAAATGAATCCAGTTTACAGGGAAGTAAGCTATTTTTAGATCCGTTTCAACTCAACCGCCAAAAACTTATTTCGCTGCCTTTCTGTCCCGTAACCTTACCTTACGCACATATCAATGCGCAGGGCTAATAACAAAATCATTATTCCATACTTATTAAATGGTTTTGTGCTACTTTTATATTTTATAAGCCTGTTAATCCTCGACGTTTGTTCTATTATCAAATGGTTGCGGCGCAAGCGGATACAACGGCAATCCACCTAAGAACAAGCAGCATAACAACCACCTGTCATTTAAAACTAACAGCCATGATACCGAAACAATCAACTTGACCAAGTAACTTTACCTTCATTTCTAAGGAGCAAACCACATGTCCAAAAAGAATAACCCATTAAACCAATCGGATCTAACGCCATTATCTGCGGCTAATAAGGGCTCATTTGCAACGGCTAAGCTCTCAGACAATGGCTCTGCCGACACTCCTTTAGCTAAGGTCAACCTGAACAATATCGACAAACCTGGCAACGAACCGCCAGAAGCAAAAGACGCCAGCCTCTCCTTACCAGAAAACAGCACCAATGGCACAACGGTTGGCACAGCCGTCGCCACCGACATTGATGCGGGCGACACCTTGGCCTACACCATCAGCAACAGCGACCCGAATGGCAACGGCAAGGCGGCTTTCGCCATCGACCCCATAACTGGACAAATCACCGTCAACGACAGCGGCGATTTGGACTTTGAAACCACGCCGGATTTCAATTTGACCGTTACCGCCACCGATGCTGGCGGCTTGTCCGATACTGCCACGGTCACCATTGGGCTAACGGATGTGAGCAGTGAATCCATCCAATGGTTAGTCTCTGAAGGCGGCAATGGGCATATCTATCAGGCCGTTTCAGTTTCAGCAGGAATCACTTGGGATGATGCCAAATTGGCGGCGGAAGCGGCGGGCGGGCATCTTGCGACACTCACATCGGCGGCAGAGAATGATTTTGTATTTAATCTGGTCGCCGATTATCCTGAATTTTGGCAGCTAGAAAGAGGCCCATTATTGGGAGGCTATCAACCTGCCAACGCAACTGAGCCTCGAGGCGACTGGCAATGGGTGACAGGGGAAGCTTTCAATTTTACGAGTTGGGCGGGAGGTGAACCTAACAACCTTGGCAACGAAGATATCTTGCAATATTTCAGTCCAAGTGCAGCAAAGTGGAATGATTTATCTGTTAATGGCTTAGTTTCAAGTTATGTCATCGAAATCGAAAATATCCCCTACACCTTCAACGTAGCGGAAAACAGCGCCAAAGGCACGCCAGTCGGCACTATCGAAAAAACAGGATTGGTCGCCCCTGTGTTCAGCATCACCGAAGGCAACACCGATCCTGACGGCGACGGCCAAACCGCGTTTACCATTGACAGCGCCACCGGCATCATCACCGTCAACGATAGCGGCGATTTGGATTATGAGGCCACACCTGGCTTCACCCTCACCGTATTGGCCGAAGATGCGGACGGCAAATCCCTCACCAGCACCGCCGACATTACGCTCGTCAACGTCGACGAACCTGGCAACGAACCGCCCGAAGCTGAGGACGCCACCTTCACCCTGCCCGAAAACAGCACCAATGGCACAACGGTTGGCACAGCCGTCGCCACCGACATTGATGCGGGCGACACCTTGGCCTACACCATCAGCAACAGCGACCCGAATGGCAACGGCAAGGCGGCTTTCGCCATCGACCCCACAACCGGACAAATCACCGTCAATGACAGCGGCGATTTGGACTTTGAAACCACGCCGGATTTCAATTTGACCGTCACGGCCACCGACACTGGCGGCTTGTCCGATGATGCCGCCATCACGATAAACCTTACCAATATCTTTGAACTGGACGGAACACCAGGCAATGACGTCCTCAAAGGGACTAGCGGCAATGATGTCCTCAATGGCTTAGCGGGTAATGACACGCTTAGCGGCGGCAGCGGCGATGACACCCTGATAGGGGGGGCGGGCATTGACCGCGTCAGCGAACAAGGCGATGCCAACTTTATCCTGACCGACAACCAATTGGCCGGACTGGGCATCGACACCCTCAGCGGCATCGAGCGTGCCAGCCTGACCGGCGGCCAAAGCGATAACGTGCTTGACGCCTCCGGATTCAACCGTGGCCGCGTCGTCCTCAACGGCGGCGCTGGCGACGACACGCTGATTGGCCCTGCAATGGCGGGGAGCTTTTACCGTTTCAACCTCTTTACCGGCGGCGAAGGCCACAATACCCTGACAGGCGGGATAGGCATCGATTGCATCAAAGGGGCTGGCAATAGTGACTTTACCCTTACCGGTAACCAGCTGGCCGGTTTAGGGACAGACCATTTCAGCGGCATGGAACTCGCCCAATTGGTGGGAGGGGCGAATGACAACCGCCTTGATGTGTCCGGTTTTACCGGCTATAAAACAACGCTCGAAGGCGGCTTGGGCAACGACACCTTAGTGGGTGGTACGGCACAAGACGTGGTCTGGGCGCGTGGCAACAGCAACTTTACCTTAACCGACAACCAACTGACCGGCTTGGGGACAGACACGCTGGTTAAAATGGACAGCGCAGTGCTTATTGGCGGAACTGGCGATAACCGCTTGGATACGTCTGGTTTTACCGGCCATAAAACGACACTCGAAGGTGGCGCGGGCAACGATACCCTCGTGGGGGGTGCGGCAGAAGACTGGGTGCGGGCGCGTGGCGATACCGACCTTACTCTGACCGATACCCAACTGACCGGTTTGGGGACGGACACACTGGTCAAGATAGATAATGCAATACTCATTGGCGGCACTGGCAACAATACCCTTAATGCCAGCGGTTTCACGGGCAAGCTTGTCATTCTTACCGGTGGTGCCGGGGATGACACGCTCATTGGCCGCACTGACGGCATTGACAAAATCCGCGCCCAAGGCAACGTCGACTTTATCCTGACCGATAGCCAACTGACCGGACTGGGGACTGACACCCTCGTCAACATTGACCAAGCCACTCTGCTGGGTGATGGTGGCAACAATACGCTTGACGCTTCGGCCTTCACGCGTGGCGCAGTTTACCTCTATGGCGAGTCTGGCGATGATACGCTCAAGGGCGGTGAAGGCAATGACATCCTCGTCGGTGGGGTCGGTGACGACACCTTGATGGGCGGTGCCGGGAGCGACCGCGTTGTCGCCCGTGGGGACACTGACTTCAGACTGACTGCCAACCAGTTGACCGGTTTGGGTGCCGACACGCTGGACAGCATCGAAGAGGCGTATTTGACAGGAGGGCTGGGCAATAACATTCTGGATGCCGCAGGCTTTACGGGCGACTTGGTTATTCTCGAAGGCCAAGCGGGCGATGACACGTTAATAGGCCGACTCGTTGGCATAGACCGGGTCCGCGCCCAAGGCGACGCTAATTTCACGCTGACCGACACCCAGCTGACCGGGCTAGGGACTGATAGCCTCACCGATATAGACCAAGCCACACTGTCTGGCTATTCTGGGGACAATGTCTTTGATGCCTCGGGTTTTACACGGGGCGCAGTCACCTTATCCGGAGGCGGCGGTATGGACAAGCTGCTTGGCGGCAACGGCAACGACACGCTCCTCGGGGGTAATGGTGATGACGTACTCAATGGCGGTTTGGGGAAAGACCGCCTCATCGGCGGTTTAGGGGCGGACATTTTCAAGCTTGCCACCCTCGCTGACAGCGGTGTCCAGGATACCTTCCGTGATGTCATCACAGACTTTAAGTTTAACCAAAATGACAGGATAGATTTGTCAGCTATCGATGCCGACACCGCTATCAGCGGCAACCAAACGTTTGCTTCGTTGACAGTGGGCGGCACATTTTCAGGTGTGTTCGCAAATCCGGGGGAACTTTACTTTGACCGGTCGGCATACATTTTGTATGGCAACAATGATGCGGACAACGCGGCGGATTTTTCTATTAAGCTGGCAGGGGTCAATAACTTGAGTTTAGAAGCTTTCGTGCAGTGACGCTGATAAAACCACCCGTCACGCTTTGGGGTAAAAACATGCTTTTTACTCCAATCTAGGGCAATTTATGATTAATGGAATCCAAACTATACATTGGATTCCTGCTTTTCAATGCTTTCACAGCCCTTTTCAGGCAAGGCTACGCGCTTAGGCCAAACAGCTTTTTTACAGGCAATTGTATTATTTCACCGTTATTATCAGCCTTTTATCGCTTTGTTAGACGCTTTCATCAAAGCAATCCGCAAGGCGCCGGTCACGCTGTCCCCTAAGCCTAGGCGGCCTGCGAAAGCGGGAATTAAGATCATCGACACCAAGGCAAGGCCTGTGCCTATCAATATTGCACTGGTATCGCTTACTTGTTGTCCTGTTGTCATGTTTGCCAACTCTTGTTTCATCTTGCTAAACCTCTCAGTTAATAAACCGGCAGTGAATTTTCAATAGCCAATCAAGCATAAAAGATGCCAGCTCAATAAACTCGCAACAAAAACCTAACTTATTGTATTAAAATGAATTTTATTTATAACACCCAAAAATACGAGGCTTGCCGTTAAATAAAAAACTGGCTTTTTGCAAACAAAAACCTTATTAATCATAAAGTTTTTTATTTTAGACTGTGTGATATGACCCATTTTTTCCAGTTACCATGAAAGGCATACCGCTATTTTTCGATCTTTTTACAAAAAAACAGGTGATATGACACACTACAACGCGGCATATCACCTATTTTCATTTAGTTGCGTCGTTGCGCGCAACACAACAAATTAACCGTATAATTACCCAAGCCGTCCCATCCTAGATGGCTGCTAGCCTGCCTTCTTCCCTTTGTCAAAATCATAATGAATTGCTGCCAATTCCCTATTAGCCCTTATCCCGTAGAACTGCCACGCAATGATTTGCGCGTGATGGTCAGGCTTGTGCGCCTACTGCATAAACTCAGTGAAAACAACGCCTACCAAGCACTGCTTGAAGATAGCCTACCGTCTACCGCGCAACTGAATCCGGGGCATCATGGCGTTATGATGGGCTATGATTTCCATTTGAGCGAGTCCGGGCCTAAGCTGATAGAAGTGAACACCAATGCGGGAGGGCTCTGGTATGCTTATTTGTGCGCAAAGCCTTTGGCAAGCGGTTTTGCCGGGCGCATAGCAGACCGGTTGCTGGACTCTTTTTTAACGGAACATGCCTTATTCAGGCAAGACAAGGGCGCACGTCCTGAAACCATTGTAATTCTTGACAGCACTCCCGAAAGCCAATTCCTTTATCCGGAAATGCAGGTTTTTGCCGACTTGTTCAAACAAGCGGGGATTGACGCATTCATTGCCGACCCCGCCCGACTGAGCGCAAAAGATGGCACGCTTTACATTAACAATCAACGGGTTGACATGATTTACAACCGGCATTGCGACTTTTATCTGCAAATGCCGGAACTGGCGATGGTCAGGGATGCTTGGTTAAACGCCCAAGTTTGTCTCAGCCCGAACCCTAAGGTTTACGGCTTGTTAGCCGATAAGCGGCGCATGGTGTTGTGGTCTGACCCTGAAAAACTCAAACCGCTTGGCTTGACTATGTCCGAGCTTGAGCTGCTTAACCAAACCATACCGCCTACCCAAATGCTGGCCTCGTTAGCCCCTGAGGAAGCCTGGCATACCCGCAAGCACTGGGTGTTTAAACCTGATACCGGCTACGCCAGCCGAGGCGTGTATGTCGGTAAAAAACTGACCACGGCAAAGCTTGCTGAATTAGCTACTGCGAATACCGTTATCCAACAATGGGTCCCACCGTCAATAAGCACGTTTACTGATGAGTTACCATTTAAGACTGACTTTCGGTTATTTGCCTACCGTGATCGGATTCTTGGCATTTCGGCCCGGCTTTACCAAGGGCAGGTGACCAATCTACGCACCCCGCACGGTGGCTTTGCTAAAGTGCTGATTGTTTAGGAAAAGGTTTAATCATGGCGCACAAAAAGGTGTTTTTTGCGTCAAACCTGCCCACATTTATTTTTCCTGATCGGCAGATAACACGATGGTAAGCGCTTTGCTGTCTTGCTGCCTTGCCGCCAGTATATTTTTAAAATCCTGTTTTTGCCGACTTACAAAATCCTTGCCATGATCTGCGGAATGGTTTGAAAGCGCGATAATCTCTTTGCGGTACTTGTAGGTTAAATAGCCAGCAATAACACCCGCCCCAAAGGTCACCAACGGATTTTTAGCCAACGTCCTGATAATTCCGCCACCGGTCTGGACAATCACGGTTGCCGCAACACCCGTCACGACCCCTATAGCAATTGTGTCAACTTTGGATGGCAAATGGGGCGATTTTTCTTCCGCCGCTTGCTTGGTGATTACAGAACCAGCCTCTTCTGCCAGATACGTCATGATTTGCCTCGTGTTATGTTAAAAAATAAGAAACGGGTAAGCTATACCAAAAAAACCGCCAACTCTATAGGCTGCTACGCCGCAAAAAAGGTTTGCGGCAATCCGTATTGAACAGCAGAATCGTTATGGGCAGTAAAGTTATAATTTTTAGTGACGTGAACCAACTACACCTAAGGCCACTCTTTTTATAAATATCCCAACCACCAGTGTCTATTAAATAAGGCAGCTTTTAACGGGTAACCAGCAATATTCACGCCACCAAATAACAAGCCGCTGGATATTTCCCATCTTATGGCGCAAATAATGCTTAGATTTTAATCTAACATCTGTTTTTCGGTTGCGGCCAAGCAGTAACAGCTTAGGTATTGTGTTGCATGTTGCTTGTTAAAACTTGCGGTGTTTACTGGCATTCAATATTATCTACCCGCATTTAAACTTTATCGGTTAATCTTAAAACTATTATGAACGCTGAAAAAAAAAATTGTGACCTTTGTGGCTTAGCTGTCGAAGTTGAGGGCTTTCAATTAAACACAAAAGATGGCGTCAAACAATTTTGCTGCGAAGGCTGTAAAGGCATTTATGAAATGCTGCACGGGGATGATGTCTTAAACGAATCTGATACATCGGATTAACCATTCACTTAATGAAGGAAACTAATATGTCGCATACACATGGCAAGCAGCTAATGCAAAGCATGGGTGAAAACCACAACGCAATGGGAAAAAGCCTTGTTAAAGGCTCCATAACTACCGCCACCGTTCATACAGGAGCAAAATTGATGAAAAATATCACCAAACACCCCGCTTTAGTTTTCGGCTTAGGTGTCGTCACCGGCTATTTGATTTACAAATACCGCAAAGAAATCATTTCCAGCACCACCAAAGCGGTCGATGCCAGCAAAGATTTTGTCTTGCAGCAAAAAGAAAGTTTGGAAGATATTGTCGCAGAAACCCAAGAAGCTAACGATTAATGGCCTGACGGCCCATTTAAGCTTGCAATAAACGGGCAATCCTACCTTCAGGAACGCCCGTTTTTATTTAACTTTGTGTTTGTTTTAACTTTATGGCTATCCAAAAACAATTTGTTTTACGCTACCGCGAAGAGGGGCACATCCGTTTTGAAATCCCGGCGCAATTTTGTGAGCCAAGCGCCGCAAACGCATTGACGGCAGCGCTTTTAAAATTAGACGGCGTTTACCGCGTCACGCTTTATGCCCGCCAAAAAAAGCTGTCCATCCGTTATCAGGAATGGGTTTGTGATTTTAAGTCCCTGGCAAAATTGCTCCATCAGATTATTGCCGGATTGGAACAAAAAACACCTTCTGAAAAAAAGGCGGCAGTGGCCAACAAACTGCCAGCAATCAAAGCCAAACTTAAGAATTCGGGCGTCGGCAAGTGGTTCAACCAAACCTATACCGACATCAAAGAAACCATACAAGCCGCCAAAATTTTAACTAAAGTCGGCATGAAGCAGCAGAAAACCCTATTCAACAATCCCGAAAAGGCAATGATTGATTTCTTCAATGACATGCTGGTGATTTTTTTAATCAAGCTGCATTGGGAACGCATCACCAAAGAGTGGATACCTAATCCCTTAAAGTACCGCTATGAATGGCTGGCGGTGTTCTATATGTTTTTCTTGCTGATGCGCTCACGCAACCCAAAACAGCCAAAGTAAAAGCTTTGCCGTTTTGCCCCCCGATTGCTCTAAAAATGACACTCATTGCTTTCTTTTTACAGGCCTAGCCATGGATACGATGCCGACTTACCAAAATTTCAGCCTAGCCCACCAACTCAAAAGGCGTATCCGCATTATCGCCCCCGTGTTAAAGAATGATCCTGAACGCGGTTATATTTTTGAAATCCTGCTAAAAAAACGCCCTGAAATCAAACGGGTGCGTTCAACGTTTGCGTTAGGCTCGGTGGTGGTTGAATTTGACCCCAAGCGCCTGCCTAAAACTAACTTATTGATTATGCTCGATGCCATTTTAAGCAATATGGGTGGCAAGAACAGTGCCGGTGCAAACCAACCCAAAGCGTTTGCCGGCCCATTAAAGGAAATTGACCTGGCGGTTGAGGGCATGACCTGCGCCTCCTGCGCGTTATTGCTGGAAATGGTGTTGAAACGTGACCCAAAAATCAAACAAGCCAGCGTCAATTTTGGCACCGAAACCCTGACTGTCCACGGGCAATTAAGCAAGGATGATGTTTGCGCCTGCATCGAAAGTTTAGGCTACAAAGCTTACCCAATGGACACGCTTTCGCAACGCAAAAAAATAATTGAAAAAGAACAGCTGCGCATTGATTCCGCGCGGCATCGTTTGCTATGGTCGGCAGTATTAAGCACACCGGTTATCGCCATTGCCATGTCCATGACCCGATCACGCCCGCTGCATTGGCTGCAATTTTTGCTGGCGACACCGGTGGTGTTTTGGTCTGGGAAACCTTTTTTTGACAAAGCCCTGCGTCTGGCCAAGCACCGCGCCGCCAACATGGATTCTTTAATCGCGTTAGGCGTAGGCTCCGCGTATTTATACAGCTTACCCACTTTTTTCCTACGCCGTGGCCATGTCTATTTTGAAGCGGCGGCGGCAATCATCACTTTTGTGCTGTTAGGGCGTTATCTGGAAGAAAAAGCCAAAGGCAAAGCGGGCGAGGCGATCCGGCAATTGGTCGATTTGCAACCGCAGACCGCCACGCTATTGAAAGACGGCCAAGAATTCACCGTAGACGCCGAAAGCTTGCAGGTTGATGATGTGTTGCTGATCCGGCCTGGGGAAAAAATTCCGGCCGATGGCGTCATTATCAACGGCATTTCCACGGTCGATGAATCAATGGTGACTGGCGAAAGCATGCCGGTGGTCAAAGAAATAGGCGGCCGTGTCATCGCCGGCTGTGTCAACGGCAACGGCGTGTTACGAGTCAAAGTCACGGCGGTAGGCATGGACACCGTGCTGGCTGGCATTGTCCACATGATTGACCAGGCTCAGTCCGCCAAACTGCCCATCCAAAAGCAAGTCGATAAAATTTCTGCCGTTTTCGTCCCTAGTGTCATGGCAATATCCGGCCTGACGTTTGCCGGTTGGCTGTTGGCCGGCGCCCCGTTTGCGCTGGCTTTTGGCAATGCCATCACCGTGTTGCTGATTGCCTGCCCGTGCGCCTTGGGTTTGGCGACACCGGCGGCGATTATGGTCGGTGCAGGACAAGCGGCCAAAAAAGGCATTTATATCCGTAACGGCGAAAGCTTGGAAATCGCCGCAAAACTAAACGTCATCGTCTTTGACAAAACCGGCACAATCACCGAAGGCAAGCCTAAAGTCAGCGACTTTTTAAAGCTGTCACGGTTAGGCCAAGACAAAATCCTCATGTTGGCGGCATCGGCGGAACACAATTCTGAACACTTCTTGGGTAAAGCGATTGTTGACTTTGCCCGCGAACAAGCCATTACCTTTAAAGAAAGTACGCATTTTTACAGCGAAACAGGCCGCGGCATCCTCGCCGAAATTGACGGCAAAACCGTCTTGCTGGGCAATCAAGCGTGGCTGGATGAACAGCAAGTGGCAATCCCAGGCTTGACGGCAGCCGCCCGGCACTATTCGGAGCAAGGGAAAACGCCGGTGTTTATGGCTATCAACGGCAAAGAAGCCGCTGTTTTCGGCATTGCCGACAAACCTAAAGAACACGCCAGGGAAGCTATCGCCAAACTGCACAGGCTCGGTATTGAAACGTTGATGGCGACCGGCGACACCGAACGCACCGCGCATTACATTGCCGCCCAAGTGGGTATCGGACAAGTGATAGCCAATGCCAAACCGGAACAAAAACTGGCGGTTATCGAAGCTTTGAAAGCGGAAGGAAAGCTAGTCGGCATGATAGGTGACGGTGTCAATGACGCCCCCGCCTTGACTGCCGCCAGCGTCGGTTTTGCGATTGGCAGCGGCACCGATATTGCGATTGAGTCCGCTGACCTGACCTTGGTGCAGGGCGACATCACCAAAGTCGCGGACGCCATTGGCTTAAGCAAAGACACCATTGTGATTATCAAACAAAATTTATTCTGGGCATTTGCCTATAATACCATTGCCATTCCAATCGCGGCAATGGGACAGCTCAACCCGATGGTGGCCTCTGCTGCGATGGCATTAAGCTCAGTATCGGTCGTTGTCAATTCATTACGCTTAAGTCGGAGATAGGAACACATATGGATCACTCTATGATGGATCATAGTATGCACGGCATGGTTGATATGGGCATGGCAACCGGCGGCTTTGATTATACGCTGGCGTTTATTGCCGGATTTTTGGGGAGCGGGCATTGCTTGGGGATGTGCGGGGCGCTGGTGTCGGGCTATTTTATGAATGCGGGCAAAAACCGCTCGTACCTGCCTTATTTTCTGTACCAGATTGCCCGAATTTCGGTTTATACCATGGTCGGTTTTGCCGCTGCCTCGCTGGGCGTGGTGATAGTGTCCAGCGGCCTGTTCGGCAAAATCCAAAGCCTGTTGCAAATGTTCATCGGGATAGTTGTCATTTTATTGGCGTTTGGCATATTAGGCTGGATTCCGTGGCAAGGCTCGATCAGATTGCTACCCATGAAGTGGTTGCGCAAAGGCTATAGCAGCTCCAGAACCAAGGGCCCGATCATCGGCAGCCTGTTTGCCGGCCTGTTAAATGGCATGATGCCTTGTCCGCTGACCTTTGCAATGGCGGTAAAAGCCACCTCGGCACCTAGCATTTATGAAGGCGGCGCACTGATGCTGGCGTTTGGCGCGGGCACTTTGCCGATGATGTTGTTTATTAGCATGGCTTTCGGCAAAATAAACGCCCATATACGTGGCCTGATGCTCAAAACGGCGGCCTTAATTATGGTGTTTATGGGGTCCAATACGTTTTACCGTGGCTTGAGTTTTTATGCCGATGAAGACTTCAAGCATCACAACTATTTTTATATCCTGAAGGGACGGATTGATGAGTTAATCGCTTATCTGGCGCAAATAGTCAGTTATTTTTCGGATTTGGTGGCCAACATCCAAAACATGTAAGTTTTAATCGTCGCATAAGTTGGTGGTGGGTTAAATCTGTAATTGGACAGATTCAGCGCGTCGGTTTTTGCAATCTACTGTAGGGTACGCATCGCGTACCTTGATAAAGTCTAAAAGGTACGCGATGCGTACCCTACATAAAAAACTTAACTGTTAAGATTTATCTAATTGCATATTTAGCCCAAGCAGTTCTACTGCTGGCGATTCGCTCACTTCCCCGTCAACCCTGCCACTAAACAATTCATCAAGCGCATCGTGCAGCTCATCGACACCGGTTTTTTTTAGCGCCGAAAACAACTGGAGGGTCACGGGTACGGTAAGTTCTTCAAGCTCCCTTTTTACTTTCAACAAAGTGTTTTTAGAAGCCCCGTAAGTCAACTTATCCGCTTTGGTCAACAAAATATGCAATGGCAAACCCGTATGCTGACACCACTCAACCATTTGCCAGTCGAAATCGGTTAAGGGCAAGCGCACATCCATCACCAACACTATGGCGCACAGGGACTTACGGTTTGTCAAATACGTTTCCATTAGCTTATGCCACTCTTCTTTTACGGCGATCGGCACCTTCGCATAGCCATAACCCGGCAAGTCAACAAACCGCAAGTCGGCGTTGATTTCAAAAAAATTAAGCATCTGTGTCCGCCCCGGCGTCTTGCTAGTCCGCGCCAGGCTATTTTGCCTAGTTAAGGTGTTGATGGCACTGGACTTGCCCGCGTTCGAGCGCCCCGCAAACGCCACTTCCAGCCCTTCATCGGGGGGCGTATTTCGGAGGTGAGGGGAGCTATTAATAAATTTTGCCTGATGATAAATTGGGTTCATCGTTGCCTCGCTTATGCTTACCGATTAAGGTAAAATCCGATGATGACTTAAGTCACCTGTTGCAGTAAAAATAGGTTATAAAAATAATTACTTTATCCCGTGAGGACAACCTGATGAAAAAAACATTGCTGACATTTTCACTGGCTCTGGCGTGTGCCAGCATTCCGCCTATTTTACATGCAGAAGGTGATATCCATGTAGGAAAAGAAAAAGCCGCTGCTTGTGCTAGCTGTCATGGCGCCGATGGCAACAGTGTAGTTGGCACTTTTCCTAAGCTTGCCCAGCAACACGTTTCTTATCTGGCTAAAGAACTGCACGCCTTCAAAAATGGCACACGCAAAGATCCTATGATGTCGGCCATGGCCATGTCCCTGACCGATGACGACATAAACGACATTGCCGCTTATTATGCAGGCCAACGCATCTCCCATAATGCCCTACCTGTGCCTGATGCAGATGACGATGAGCCCGTAGCGGACAACGCAAAATCGGTGCAAACCCTAATCACCCAAGGTAGCGATTTGTACCGCAATGGCGATTTGGCTAGAGAAGTGTCCGCCTGTATCGCCTGTCATGGGCCAACCGGGGAAGGCAATAAGCCTGCGGCCTTCCCATCGTTAAAATCCCAGCATGCCGATTATTTAATTAAGGCGCTCACCGATTTTAAATCAGGCGCCCGTAGCAATAACCCAGAAAATATGATGCATATGATTGCCAAAAAAATGTCCCCTGAAGAAATTAAGGCGGTCGCCTATCGCATTTCAATGATGCAATAACCCGTACGGCAACCACCTAAAAAACTTAACTGCTTTATTATTGTCTGTCGTTTTAATTTGCACTCACAAGGAAATTTTTCCCATGTTAAAAAAAATCACCCAGGCCAGCTTATTTGTCTTGTTGCTTTCATGTTCAGCACTGTTGAGGGCGGAAGGCTCAGGCTATGAATCCTTAACCTCACCACAGCCCACCCAACATCCTGATAAAGTTGAGGTTATTGAATTCTTCTGGTATGGATGCCCACATTGTTACAGCTTTGAACCTGAACTTACCAAATGGTTAAAAACCCTGCCTAAAAACGTTGAGTTTAGCCGCCAGCCCGCTGTGTTTAATGAGACTTGGGGCAAACATGCCAAAGCCTATTTTGTTGCCGAAGCCTTAGGTGTGGTTGATAAAGTCCATGCCGACCTTTTTGACGCCATCCAAAACAAAAAAGAAAAACTGGAAACTGAAGAACAATTGGCTAAATTCTTTACTGCCCGTGGTGTTGATGCCGCACAGTTCCATGAGACATTCAATGCCTTTGCAATCGACGCCAAAATGCGCCAGGCGCCGGCTATCGCTGCGCGTTACGGCATAACTGGCGTCCCTACCATTATTATTAATGGCAAATATGTCACTAGCGGCCCGTTGGCCGGATCCCATGAAAAAATGATTGACGTGATTAACGATCTTATTAAAAAGGAAAGTGCCGCAAAATAAGCCTTTTCCCAGCTAGGGCATTAGGTATCGGATGGGCGTCCCCTTCGCCACTCTCCTACAAGGTTAAAAAACCGGGTGGTGGTAAAAATGGTAATGATATTTTGGAATCAAAAAACATGTTTTTTGACTCCGCTGCCATTTAAGCATTTGAATGTTTACCACCACCAAAAACTTATTGACGACGTGCTGTATGCTGTGTGTCAGGGTTATTTTAGCCCCCCCCCTAAAAAACCGTTCAGCCACAACAAACCCGCCTTACTGGAAAATGGCAACTAAAACAACTGCCCTTGCCCAATTCGCTCGTTATCGCCAAATGGGCGTCGTGGCGCATCAGCACATGCTTGACAATAGCCAAGCCTAAGCCAGTGCCACAAACTTTTTTGCGGCGCTTGGTCTCAACCCGATAGAACCGCTCGGTCACGCGGGGAATGTCTGCCGCAGCAATACCTTCACCTTGGTCTTCAACATCCAAAACAATAGCATCGCTGTCTTGGTACCAACGGACTTTCACCAGTGAATCTTCAGGCGAATATTTAAGCGCGTTGCCTAACAGGTTGGTGAATGCGCTGCGCAAATCTTGTTCTTCGCCGTAAATATGCGCCGATGTTTCCAAGGTCAGCTCAATGCGCCTTGAGGCATTTTCCAACGCGTCACCTTCCTTGCAAATCTGGCTTAACAACGCGGGCACATCGATGCACTGAGGTTTTTTCTGTTGGGTTTCCAAACGGGTCAGCAGTAATAAATCGTCAACCAAGTGCTGCATACGCTCGGTCTGACCCTGCATTTCCTTAAAGGAGGTGGTCAGCAACGGCGAGCCACCGTCATCCATATCCTGCAAAGTTTCCAAATATCCCTTAAGCACGGTCAAAGGTGTCCTAAGCTCATGCGAAACATTGGCGACAAAATCCTTGCGCATGGTTTCCATTTTTTTCAATTGCGTGACATCCTGCGCCAATAACAAGCGCAACCCTGAACCATAGGGGATAATACGCACCTCCAAAATCACGCGGCTATTTAGCGGCGAAGGCAAAATGACGGGTACGGCATAATCGCCTGACTTCAGATAGCGGATAAATTCGGGGTAACGGATAAGATTGATAATGCGCTGGCCTTTATCGGTTAGTTGTAACCCTAAAACCTGTATCGCCGCCTTGTTTGACCATTCAATTTCGTCATTAGCCCGTAAGACCACCGCCGCATCGGGCAGGGCTTCGGTCGATTGGCGGAACTGCTGGATAAGCTTTCTTAACTTCTTTTTACGGCGCTTTTCGTTTTTTTTGATGCGATAAACATGAAAATAAATATCTTCCCAAATACCGGAAGCTTTAGGGTAATGGCCTTTACCGCCCTTGCTTATCCATTTTTGAAACCGAGTAATTTGAAATACCTGGCAGCCTAACAAGATTAACGTCACGGCTAACAGAAACGGCAACAAAAAACCGGTGCTTGTGCCAAGGGTTAGCGCGGTCAAGAACAGCAGCAGCGCCACACTGATTTCTTTTTGCCATATGCCCATATATACGCTAGTCCATTAATGAGAATCGATAGCCGAAGCCCCGTACTGTCTGCACCAGGTCTTCACGCCCATATTCGCCAAGAATTTTTCTTAGCCGCCGGATATGCACATCTATCGTCCGTTCTTCAATATAGACACTGCGCCCCCAGACTTGGTCCAGCAATTGGGTGCGGCTGTAAACTTTGTCGGGATGGGTCATAAAAAACTGCATCAGACGAAATTCAGTGGGGCTGACCTCCAACTGTTTGGCGCCGATACTCAGCCGGTGCTGTTCGGTGTCCAGAACCAAATCCCCTAGGGTAATTTGCGCCATACCCATTATTTTGCCGCTTCTGCGCAGCACTGCGCGTATCCGCGCCACCAGTTCTTTGGGTGAAAAAGGTTTGGTGATGTAATCGTCGGCGCCTATTTCCAGACCCTTAACTTTGTCTTCTTCTTCACCGCGTGCCGTCAGCAAAATAATCGGCAGCTCCCGGTATGCAGGTTCTTTTTTTAAACGCTTAGCCCATTCAACGCCGCTGATGCCAGGCAGCATCCAGTCTAATAAAATCAAATCGGGCGCCACCTCATCCAGACATTTCTGGGCTTCTTCAGCATCGACCGCAGCAACCGACTTATAGCCCGCCTGCTCAAGCACCATCATTAACATGCCTCTGATAGCATCTTCATCTTCAACAACGAGAATAGTAAGTCTTGACATACAATTAATAAAAATAGCTAAATGGGAATAGTGTAACAACGCGTTTATTGCCATTTCATGACAACAGACATCCATGCACAAGGTTTATTTTACCTGATTATTGCCCATTCAGGGCAGGCACACTGTGTGTCCGGCATAATAGGCCTGTCCACCCTCCGCCCAAAACTGACTTATGCCACTACCTAACATGATGCAGGCGATAGAAATTGAAGGCCGCACCTTAAAAACCGGCAAACGCCCCGTACCTGTACCGGCGTCCGGCCAAGCGCTGATAAAAGTCGCCTGTGCCGGCGTCAACCGGCCTGACGTCATGCAACGCAAAGGGTTATACCCCGCCCCGCCGGGCGCGTCCGATATTCCCGGCTTGGAAATTGCCGGCACAGTCGCCGCCTTAGGCGAGTCGGCCAACCCATTAAAAATCGGGGACAAGGTTTGCGCTTTAGTGACCGGCGGCGGTTATGCGCAATACTGCCTAGCTTCTGCGGCGTTATGCTTGCCAGTGCCTACCGGGCTTTCCATGACGGAAGCGGCGGCCTTGCCGGAAACTTTTTTTACCGTCTGGAGCAATGTTTTCGACCGCGCCCGCCTATTGCCTGGCGAAACCCTGCTGGTGCATGGCGGCGGCAGCGGCATAGGCACAACAGCGATACAGCTCGCCAAAGCTTTTCATGCCAAGGTCATTATCACTGCTGGCTCTGAGGCCAAATGCAGCTTTTGTCGTGCGCTGGGTGCGGATGCCGCAATCAATTACCAAGAACAGGATTTTGTCGCGGAAATAGACCGGCTTACCGGTTCTACAGGCGTCGACGTGATTCTTGACATGATAGGCGGCGACTATTTTCCCCGTAACCTAAAGTGTATGGCGTTTGATGCCAGACTGGTGCAGATCGCCCTACAAAACGGTGTAAAATCCGAAATCAATCTCTTGCCCGTCATGTTGAAACGTCTGACCATCACGGGTTCGACACTAAGACCCCGTGATGACACCTTCAAGGCCGAAATTGCCCGCAAACTGCGTGATAAAGTCTGGCCATTGCTGGCGGCCGGCAAAATCAAACCCGTTATCCATTCCACCTTTGCCTTGCGCGACGCCGCTGCCGCCCATGAGTTCATGGAAAGTGGCCAACATATCGGCAAAATCATCCTACAGGTATAAGTTCATGAGCCACACCACGCTAATTTGCCCAAAAAACCTCCATCAGCAAATGGACAACCCAGACTGGGTCATTGTCGATTGCCGCTTTTCCTTAAGCGACACGGATGCCGGCGGCTATGCCTACCGGCATGGTCATCTGCCGGAAGCACGTTATGCGCATTTGGATAAAGACTTGTCAGCAGCGGTGACTGCGTTAACGGGCCGCCACCCGCTCCCTGACTTTAAAGTATTGGCCACTAAGCTGGGCGCTTGGGGGATATGCAACACCAGCCAAGTTGTCGTTTATGATGATGCGGGCGGCGCATTTGCCGGACGCTTGTGGTGGTTGCTGCGTTGCCTGGGACATGACAACGTTGCCGTTCTGAATGGCGGCATCCAGCATTGGCAACGGCACGGCCATAAGACAACCACAATCTTGCCAACTATTAAACCCATGACATTCAAGCCTTATCTAAACACCGCTTGCTGGCTTACGGCGCGGCAAGTAGAAAACGGTTTGGCGCAAAAAACGCTATGCCTGATTGACGCCAGATCGCCTGAACGCTATGCAGGCAAACAAGAACCAATAGATCCGGTCGCAGGACATATTCCGGGGGCATTAAACCGGCCCTTCCTGTTAAACCTTGACCGGAACGGCCTGTTTTTATCGGCGGGGGAATTGCACCGGCAATTCCGGCAATTGATAGGCAATATACCCGCCAATCAAGTCGCCCATAACTGCGGCTCAGGAGTGACCGCCTGCCATAATTTACTCGCAATGGAACAAGCAGGCCTAACCGGCTCCAAACTGTATGCTGGCTCATGGAGCGAGTGGGTTACGGATAAAAACCGCAGCGTTGCCGTTGGGGAACAATAGCCGTTAAATAAAAACACAACTAAATGCGGCAAACAATTCAAAACAGCTTGGGCTTGACCATTACCGTCAACATAAACTTAGCCCATAATATCTATTAAACTTAGAATCATCGGTTTTGGCGTATAATGCGCGTTTTTATTGCCCTCCTCTTTTAAACAAAAACCATCACCGGTATGCTTCCGACACTCCGTATTTTCCTTGTCACTTGTCTGGTGTTGCTCCAATCAGTTGCGCCGTTAGTGCATGCGCATGCCGGAAAAATGGCTTTTGCCCCCCTAACAACCAGCACCGGAAAACTGCATGTGCCCGGGCTGGAAATACTGGTAAGCGCCGCTATTGATGCGCCCGCTGAGGGCGTTATCTTCGGCATCGACACCGGCATTAAACAACATCAGGACAACGACCCGTCCGACACTGATAACAGCAGCCATTATTTGCATCAGAAAACGGTTGTCTTCACACCGCCAATCACACCGTTCGACAACAATTTCTCCCCGCAAGCAAGCGCTGCCATTTGCCGACCGCCTGTTTTTTCGCATTCCCCACGCGCACCGCCTACCCGATAATCGCCATTTATTTATAGCGAAAGCTTGCACCCCCCTGCATTTTTCGCCGCCATTCAATACCCACAATTTAGCCCCTCTGCCCATCCCATAAACTTTGGCTTGCGCACCAGTTGGAGCATGGCAAACGTGGTATTGAACCGTAGTTTTCTTCTTGAACCTTTATAAAGCGGCCTATGCCGCATTGAGCTTATCTTATGATTCCTTTACCTTCCCGCATCCAGCGTGAACCTGGCAACTGGCGTCTACAAATTGTTCTGCTGGCCCACCTATTGGGGGTTGCATCCTTCCCTTGCGCTGCGTTGGACCATTCAGAGGCGCATGCCGTAACACCTACGATTGTCCCCCATCACGACCCGATTGACGTTGACCCGTCCTTAGGTTTGGCCAAGCTTATCGGCTTGACCTTAGAAAAATACCCCGACGCCACATGGCTAGATTCGCTTGAAGAAGAAGCCGCCGCACTACGTAAGCGGGGGGAAAGTTGGACATCGGGGGCGTCACAGGCAGGGTTACGCTACCAGGAAGCCTCCAGCGGCACGCTGCATTATATTGATGCCACGGTACAAGTCCCGCTATGGAACTTAGGGCAACGCGATGCCGAACAAAAAGTTGGCGAGCAGGCGCAAGCTAGCAGCCAATCCCAAGCAGAAGCGGTCAGATTGCGCGTAGCCGGTTTGGTCAGAGACGCGTTATGGGACATGGCGCTGCAAAAAATCCGCTATGAACAGGCGCAAATCGAAACGGCGACTTATGAACAATTATTGGCCAAAATTAAACGCCGCGTTGAATTGGGCGATTTGCCCCGCGCAGATGAATTATTGGCGCAAACCGAATTATTGCAAAAACGCTCAACGCTGACCCAAGCCGAAGCGGAACTGATGCATGCCCGCAAACGCTATACCAGCATCACCCAAACCACTAAAATCCCTGCCAACTTCCAAGAAAATTTGGCGGCACTAAAAGAAATCCAGCAAAACCATCCCGCCCTTGCCGCGATAAACAGCCAGATCGACCGTAAACAGGCTGAACTCGACGCGCTTAAATTGGTGGGTTCGGGGCAAACCAATGTGGTGGTCGGGATCAATAGCGATAGCATGACCGACGACCCGCGCAGCAACCAAACCGAAAGCTTCAATATCGGCGTCAACGTGCCTTTTGGCGGCAGTGCCCATAGCCAACCCCAGATTGCCGCCGTGAATGTCGAGCTAAACAGGCTGGTTGCCCAACGTGAACAGCTCTTTAGGGATTTGGAACAAATGCACCATGAGGCTGAGCACAATTTGGAGGTCAACCGGGTCGAGCTGGGCATTGCCAATGAATTGAAGCAGGTTGCGGAAGAACATTTAAGCATGACTGAACTGAGTTTTTCTGTCGGTGAAATTGATTTGATGGATTTGTTAAAAATCCAGTCCAGAACCCATCTCGCTATCCTTAATGCTAAAGAACGCGCCGTTATGCTGCAACGCGACCAAGCGATTTATAACCAAGCGGTAGGAGTTATGCCATGAAACTAATTAAATCCGTATTATTGCTGGCCTCGTTGACAGCGCTTGTTTATCCTGCCACACACGCTGAAGATACCGTGCAACTGTCCGCTGAACATATCAATAACTTAGATGTGACGCTGGGAAAACTGCACCCCGCCTCACAAATCCCAGTGTTGTATGCACCCGCTAAAGTGGTGATCCCGCCTACCCAGGAATATATCGTCAGTGCATCACAAGCAGGATTGGTCACCAAACTGACGGCCGCGCTAGGCGATAACGTAAAAAAAGGCGCTGTGCTCGCACAAATTAACAGCCCTGCGTTACTGGCCTTACAAGGGCAATACCTTAAAGCAGGCAGCGTGTTGCATTTGGCCTCAGCCACTTACAACCGCGATAAAATGCTATTGAAAGATGGCGTCATATCCGACCGTCGTAAACAAGAAACCCAAAGCCAATACCACGCCGCCTTATTGGATGTGAATGAAGCCAAGCAACTGCTGCAAATCGCGGGCATGTCGGCGAGCGACATTAGCCGTCTGGGCAGCTCACAACGGTTGAACAGCGAGCTTAACGTCCACTCACCCATCTCTGGCGTCGTCATCGAGCGCCTGGCAGTGGTCGGCACACGTGTTGACAACCAAGCGCCGCTTTACCACATTGCCAATTTGGATGAGCTGTGGCTGGAGATCAACATTCCGCAAGAACGGATCAGCAACATTAAAATCGGCGACAAGGTGTTGGTTGAAAACACCCCGATCAGCGCAAAAATCAGTTTATTGGGGCAAAGCGTCAATCCGGAAAACCAAACCTTGCTGGCACGGGCGGTCATCAAAGGCGTCCAATCGACCGTGCGGGCCGGGCAAAAAATTAATGTCCAAATAATCCAGCCCAGCGACAAACTGCTTTTTAACGTCCCTAACACCGCCATTGCGCAACATGAAGGCAAAGCGTTTGTCTTTGTCCGTAGCCCGTCCGGCTTTTCAATAAAACCCATAACAGTCATTGGCAAACAGGCTGAGGAATCGATTATTAGCGGCGAACTCGATGGCACCGAAGAGATTGCGGTCAAGGGCGCGGTGGCGCTAAAAGCCAACTGGCTAGGCTTGGGGAGTGATGAATAATGGCTACCCTGATTCGCTTTGCGCTAAGCCAACGGCTGCTGATGCTGATTGTGGTCTTGCTGTTGGCGGGCGGCGGTTTTAACGCTTTTCAAAACATCCCGATTGACGCCTTTCCTGAAGTGTCACCCACACAAGTGAAAATTATCGTCAAAGCCCCTGGCATGACGCCGGAAGAGGTTGAAGCGCGGATCACCGCGCCCATCGAAGTCGAGCTGTTGGGCATCCCGCACCAGACCATGCTGCGCTCAATCGCCAAATACGCGCTGACCGACATCACCGTTGATTTCACCGAAGGCACCGACATTTATTGGGCACGCCAGCAAATTGCCGAACGCCTGAACACGCTGTGGGGCAACTTGCCTAAAGGTGTTGAAGGCGGCATTGCACCGATGACCACGCCCTTAGGCGAGATGTTTATGTTCACCATTGAAGGCGGTGATTTAAGCCTGATGGAACGCCGTAGCTTGCTGGACTGGGTGGTGCGCCCTGCCCTGCGGACCGTTTCGGGCGTTGCCGATGTCAATTCGCTCGGCGGCCTGGTCAGGAGTTTTGAGGTCATCCCCGACAATATCCGGCTTGCTGCGCGGGGCATCAGCATTGATAGCCTCATGAACGCATTGCAGCACAATAACAGCAACGATGGCGCAGGCCGCCTGACAGACGGCGAAGAAGCGCTGATTGTCCGTGCCGAAGGGCGTATTAAGACCCTAGATGATGTGCGTAGCATTGTCGTTGATAACAAAAACGGCATTCCGGTCACAGTTGGCGATATTGCCGACATTAAAATCGGCGCATTGACCCGTTATGGCGCGGTCAGTAAAAATGGCGAGGGGGAAGCCGTCACCGGCTTAGTGCTGAGCTTGCGCGGCGCTAACGCCCGTCAAACCATTGTCGGCATTGAAGAAAAATTAGCCGACATCAGTAAAGGCTTTCCTGAAGGGGTCAGCGCAAAAGTTTTTTACAATCGCGGCAATCTGGTTGACAAAGCCGTGGACACGGTGACCCATGCCCTGCTGGAAGCGATTGCTTTAGTGGTGGTGTTGCTGCTGTTATTTTTAGGCAATCTGCGGGCGGCATTAGTGGTGGCATTAGCCTTACCGTTAGCCGCACTGTTCACATTTATTCTAATGAACGGCATGGGCATGTCGGCAAACTTGATGAGCCTAGGGGGGCTTGCCATTGCCATCGGGATGCTAGTCGATGCGGCAGTGGTGGTGGTGGAAAACCTCATCACCCATTTGGCACATACCGAAAAGACCCGGCGCCTGCCCCGCCTGCACGTCATTTACCGGGCGACCTCCGAAGTTGCCGCCTCAGTGACCGCCGGCATTTTAATCATCATCATCGTGTTTTTACCGTTGCTGACCTTGCAGGGCTTGGAAGGCAAATTATTTACGCCCGTCGCGTTAACAATAGTGTTTGCGCTCAGCGGCTCGCTAATTTTGTCGTTGACGGTCATTCCGGTGATTGCCTCTTATTTGCTCAAAGATGTCTCCCACGAAGAACCTTGGTTGCCCCGCCACCTGCAAAAACTGTATCAGCCGACATTGGCCTGGTGTCTTAATAACAACAAAATAGTGTTTGCCGGTGCGGGTGGTTTATTGGCCGTAACCGTCCTGGTCTTCACCCAAATAGGCAGCACCTTTATGCCGACGATGGACGAAGGCGACATTATTGTGCAATTGGAAAAACTGCCCTCAATCACGCTGGCCGAATCGGTTGCGCTAGATGGTCAGGTGCAAAAAAACTTGCTGAAAAATATCCCGGAAATTGCTTCTGTCGTCTCGCGGGTAGGTTCTGACGAACTAGGGCTAGACCCGATGGGCTTAAATGAAACCGACACGTTTTTGATACTAAAACCTAAAGACCAATGGCGTATGCACAGCAAAGAGGAATTGATTGGGGAAATCCGCAAAGTGATGGCGCAAACCCCAGGCATCGCGTTCGGTTTCACGCAACCGATTGAAATGCGCGTTTCGGAAATGCTCACGGGGACGCGCGGTGATGTGGCGGTGAAATTATTTGGCCCGGACCTTACGGTGCTGAATGAAAAAGCCAATGAAATTGCCGAAATTTTAAAGCATATCACCGGCTCCAGTGATGTGTTCGCCAAACAAAATGACGGTATGCAATTTTTGCAACTGACCATTAACCGGTCTGCCGCCGGACGTTTGGGGCTGGATAGCGATAGTATAGAAACCCTGCTACGCGCCCAGATCGAAGGTTTAAACCTGGGCATTGTGCAGGAAGGTATCAAGCGCACGCCGTTGTTGTTGCGGGGCAACAGCAACACCGCGAGCTTTGACAACTTGCAAATCACCCTGCCCAACGGCGGGCATGTGCCAGTCACGGCCATTGCCAAACTGGCTAAAGTGGAAGGGGTCGTGTCCATAGGCCGCGAACACGGCCAGCGCTTTGTGGTGGTGCGCAGCAACGTGCAAGACCGTGATTTGGTCGGCTTTGTGGATGAAGCCCGCAAGGCGGTTGCCGATAACGTGAAATTGCCGGTCGGCTATTTTATTGAGTTCGGCGGCCAGTTTGAAAACCAACAACGCGCCGCCACCACCTTGTCTTTAGTGGTGCCACTTTCTTTGGGGCTGATTTTCCTTTTATTGTTTTCAACGTTCGGTTCCGTCAGGCAGGCTGTCCTGGTGTTGTCCAATATCCCGCTGGCTATGGTGGGGGGCGTGTTCGCGCTGTGGCTATCGGGCGAATATTTGTCGGTGCCCGCATCGGTGGGTTTTATCGCCTTGCTGGGGATTGCCGTGCTGAATGGCGTCGTGATGGTGAGTTATTTTAACCAGCTTTTAGCCACAGGAATGGATATTGCCAAGGCCGTCATTATTGGCTCATCACGCCGGTTGCGTCCGGTGCTGATGACTGCCAGCATCGCGGCTTTCGGCTTGATACCGCTGCTATTTGCCACTGGTCCAGGCTCGGAAATCCAGCGGCCACTGGCAATTGTGGTCATCGGCGGCTTGGTTTCGTCAACTTTCTTAACCCTGTTTTTACTACCCATTTTATTCACTTTATTCGGGCAAGCAAAAACCTTACAAGAGGATAGCGCATGATGCACCAAGAATATTTAATCACGCTGAATGTGCCGCCTGGCATTGAAGAGCCGATTGTTGATTGCCTGCTCATGCTGGAAGCCGAACACGGCTTTAGCAGCTTTGCGGTCAACGCCCATCACCATGAAAACAAAAGCTTGTCGCTCGCCGAACAGGTCAGCGGCAGGCAAAAAAGAGTCCGTTTTCAGATGTATGTCAACGCCCAAGGGCTAGCGGCATTATTGGCGCAGTTGCAAGAGGAGTTTTCAGGCTCCGGCATCCGCTATTGGGTGTTGCCGGTGATTGAGAAAGGTGTGATTTGACTTTAGGATGCCGGTTTTTTTGGATCGCTTACAGCACTAAAAACGGTACGTCTGCCCATCCTTTGAGGGATGGGCAGACAACATTACAGCCCGACCACTGCTGAAATATTATTTGACAATGGTGCAAGTGGGCGGTTGGCCTTTACCGTTCCTGTTTGGTAAATATCAACTTATCGGTGGCAAAACCCCACGCTTTCGCTTGTTCAAGCAAACTGTCCAGCGTGGCTTTAGGCAAGTGCTTATGACGTGACAATAACCATAAATAAGACCGGTCGGGGCCGGCTACCAAGGCATAGGAATAGTCTTTTTTATCTAGGGCGATAATGTTGTAACCGCCATAAAACGGCCCGAAAAAAGACACTTTTAACCGCCCTTTATCTGGCTCGCCGACAAAATAAGCTTTGCCCTCGGCTTTTTTCCATTCCCCCGTCGCAGTCGCCCAACCTTGGTTAAGCACATCAACGCCGCCGTCATCGCGTAGCGTGTAATTCGCCGAAATAGCCTCCAGCCCCCTTTCAAAGCGATGGTCGAGGCGGGCTATTTCATACCACTGGCCCAAATAGCGTTTAACCTCAAAGCCATCAACGGCTGTCAAGCCGTCAGGAATGCCGGTGCAAGCTGTCAATAGCATTGTCAGCAGTAATAAGTATTTGTTCATAAGTAGCGCCCCGTGTAGGTCAATAAGCTGTTTTTATAATTTTTAGGCTTGATCTTGTTTAGCGCTTATAGCTTGCTGTTCAAGAATCTTCATTATTCCAAAGACACCATGAGACAAGCCGGTATACAAAAAAAACACCGAAAAACTTTCATCAATTGCCACTGAATTGACTTCACCATAAAACGCCATTGAGCCAATCATTAAAACCAGAAAAAATCCCACCACTGTAATCACCTGGAAATTTTTGCTTATTAAGTAATAAGCAAACACAACAACTTCAGTAAACGCCAAATAAACCATCATCATGCGCAGATTGTTATATAAAGCGCCGTATAAGCTTTCATTAAACTCAAAAAATGAATAACTGTCTGAAAATGATAAGAAACCTCCCATAACCAGCACAACAACCGAAAAATAAAAGTTAATTTCCACGGAAAGCCTGAGCATTTTTATGATTTTTAATGTCATATCATTCATTTGTTTAGTCTATCTTTATATTTAACAAACATCGAAACTTAGTCTTGTTGATAACAACACTGTTTTTACCATCACTAATCGCGATGCCAAATCATAGCTAAAAAAGTCCCTCCCCTAAACAATCAGGGAGGGCTTATAGAGGAGGACGGTGAATATTATTGGGCATTATTTACACCCATAATAATGATTAACGCCTATGAAGCATGTCGGCTAGGCGCTGCCACAGCAAACATCGGTTGATCTTTAACTTACTAGCCAATAGCAATATTGTCAATATATACATATACAAAACATAGACAATAATTAAACTATAACCTCTTTTCACAATCCATCACAAGGCAAAGACAATGAACATACTTATCACAGGCGGAACCGGCTTTATTGGCGGTGCGTTGGCTCAAAGCCTATACCAACAGGGACATAACCTTACCATGCTAAGCCGCAAGCCTGACTCAGTGACAAAAATATGTGGTGCGGGCGTTAATGCCATTGGCAGCATCAAAGACTTAAGCCGTGACGATAGCTGGCAGGTCATCATAAACCTGGCAGGGGCACCTATTTTTGACAGCCGCTGGAGTGCCGCACGCAAGCAAATCATCAGGGATAGCCGCATCCAACTGACCGGACAATTGGTGGCTTATATGGCGGACATGGCGGTGAAACCAGAGCTGTTAATCAGTGGCTCGGCAATTGGTTATTATGGCAGTCAAGGTGATGTGATTCTGACCGAACAATCAGCAACAATCGAAGACTTCTCGCAGCAACTGTGCCATGACTGGGAAAATGCGGCATTAGCGGCTGAACAGTTCGGCATCAGGGTTTGTCTAATGCGGACGGGGTTGGTGATTGCCAACGGCGGCGGGATATTGCAGCGCATGCTGCCGCCTTTCCGTTTAGGTTTGGGCGGGCGCTTAGATGATGGTAAGCAATGGATGTCTTGGATTCATCGGCAAGACTGGATCGCTATCGCCCAGCTAATGATTACCGATGCGAGTATGCGTGGTGCTTATAATGCCACTGCACCCAACCCCGTCACTAACAGTGAATTCACCCAAATACTGGCACAGCATTTAAACCGCCCTGCCCTTTTGCCTGTTCCGGCTTGGCTATTAAAAATAGCTTTGGGGAAAATGTCAGAATTGGTGCTAGGTAGCCAGCGGGTCATGCCGGAGCGTTTGCTTGCTACGGGCTTCACATTTCAATACCCAGACCTTAACAGTGCATTAAACGAGGCGCTCAGCAATGACTAGCCCGGCAACACAGCAAATAAACCCGCATAAGTTATTGTTAAGCAAATGGACGGCAACCCAGCCAATAAATAAAGAAAAACATTTTATAGTCACCCGACTAATTAAAAACGAACAAGAAATTATTGTTGCTTGCATTCTTGAGGCTGTGCTCACCCATCATGAATACGAATTAGACTGGCACGGCCTGAAAGACCCTAGCTGCTGGTTGCCTGGATGGCGCCAATAACCGGCTTGATAAAATTTTATCGCCTTAAAACAGGCATGTTATTTAAACTGCATCTTAGCATAATTGGTAAATCCTTTAAAAAACCCTTAAAATGTTGCCCAGATGCCTTCCTATTTAAAGTTTTTTAAAAAACTTCAACTACTTAACTAACGTATCGTGAAAAATAAATTTTATACATCCTTAGCCATAGGAATAAGTTTAGCTATTGCATCGACGTCCAGTTATGCAAAACCGGCTCATACGACTTCTAAAAAACACGCGCCTACATCAGTTAAACACTCTAAAAAACAACCCGCCAGCAAACCAAAACAGAGTAAAGTGGCCGTTCATAGCAAAGCAACAACTCATCACGGCAAAGCAACCGTCCACCGTAAAACAACGCTTCACAGCAACATCATTTCCCGCGTAAGAAATTCCGGCAAAAAACACACCCTCGCTACGGCGTCTAAGCACACCATCAGCAAAAAGAAAAGCCATAAACACAGCCACCACCATCTGGCAAAAATAACGCCCTCGCCGTCAGTTTCAAACGAAACTATAGAGCCGGATTATAACCAGCAACTGGTTGATGACTATCAACCGGTTAATTTAGCCCCACCAGTCAGAATCAATGCCCGTATCCACTCATTTGTGGTCACTGGCGGCAAAGATAAGCCCATTCGCATTGAAGAGCCGCAAAGGGCTGAAGCATCGCACCGTTATATAAGCACGCACGGAATCATCAACTCTTCGCTATCGGCTGCCGGCCACAAAGCTGGGTTGTCTGATGAATTGATTACGCAACTGACCAACATTTTTGCATGGGACATTGATTTTGCCACCAAGCTTCGTCGTGGCGACCAGTTCACTGTGGTCTATGAAAATAACAGCCGTAATGGCGAGCACATTGTCGCCGCTGAATTTGTCAACCAAGGGAAAATCCTGACGGCTGTCAGATACCAAGACAGCGATGGCAACACCAATTACTACACGCCGGAAGGCAAGGTCATGCGCAAGGCTTTTTTAAGCACACCCGTTGATTTTGCCCGCATCAGTTCGCATTTTGACATCAACCGGAGGCATCCGATACTCAACCGCATCCGTGCCCACAAGGGGGTCGATTATGCCGCCCGGACAGGCACACCGGTAAAGGCCGCCGGTGATGGCGAAATTGCATTTTTAGGGCGTAAAGGCGGCTATGGACAGGTGCTCATAGTCAAGCATGGCGAGCATTACGAAACCCTTTACGCCCATCTTTCCAAATTCAAACGGGGTTTACATGATGGTGATAGCGTCCGACAAGGGGAAGTTATCGGCTATGTCGGCCAAACCGGCCTTGCCACCGGCCCCCATCTGCATTATGAATTCCATGTTGATGGCGTACACCGCAACCCAGAAACACTCAACTCCAAACAAGCGTCAACCTTAAACAACCACTATCTGGCTGATTTTAAAGATCAAGCACAACCGGTGCTTTCCGAGCTTTACCACGCCAAAGCACAAACATTATTTGCCAAAAACCAACAGCGCGCCGATTAAAAAATGCCTGAACTTTACATAGGCCTGATGTCAGGGACCAGCGTCGATGGCATCGACGCCAGCCTTGTTGATTTCAGTGACGGCAACATACGACTGGTTGATTTTGTCCACCTACCTTTTGCCGATGACCTTAAAGCCGACATTCAACATGCAAGCAATCCTGACACCTTAATTGCGCTGCAAGTTTACGGAGCCCTTGATACCAGGCTAGGACAGCAATTTGCCGAGGCCGCCAATGCCTTGCTTACTAAAGCCAAAATCCCCGCCTCATCGGTCAAAGCGATTGGCAGTCACGGCCAAACAGTCCATCATGCACCTGACAACCGCTTTCCTTTCTCACTGCAAATAGGTGACCCGAACCTTATTGCCGAAAAGACCGGCATCACTACCGTTGCTGATTTCCGGCGGCGTGACATCGCCGCGCATGGGCAAGGTGCGCCTTTAGTCCCTGCTTTTCATCAAGCGGTATTTAGCCATCCAAATGAACACCGTTGCATTGTCAACATCGGCGGTATCGCTAACATTACCGTGTTGCCAGCCGACCAAACCACAGCCGTCACTGGTTTTGACACCGGACCCGGCAATACCTTACTGGATCAGTGGATACATAAACATCAGGGGCGCAATTACGACTGCAATGGGGCATGGGCAAAAACAGGCGAAATTAACGGCAAACTAGTCGCCTTATTAAAGCAGGATGCTTATTTTCAGACCGCCCCACCTAAAAGCACAGGCAAAGAATATTTTTCCCTACGCTGGCTTGAGCAAAAAGCCAACCTATCTGATTATTCCGCTGAAGATGTCCAAGCAAGCTTATGCTATCTGACTGCCGTGACAATCTGCGACGCCATCCAGAAATATGCGCCGGTAACCGGACGGACATTGATTTGCGGGGGCGGCATCCATAATGATTTTCTTTTACAGCTTATTAGGCAGAACTTGGCTCACCCTGTTGCCTCAACCGAAACACAAGGCATACATCCTAACCATGTTGAAGCAATGGCTTTTGCATGGCTTGCCAAGCAAAGGATCAATAACTTACCAGGCAACCTTAAAGAAGTCACGGGGGCGCATCACCCTGTAATACTGGGGGGAATTTACAGCTAGAGACATGAAGAAAAGGTCAGGATAACTGTCCCGACCTAATTAAGCTGAAGCTATTTATGCAGAAAACGAAGAACCGCAACCACAGGTTGTCGTTGCGTTAGGATTACGGATAACAAACTGCGCACCTGACAGGTCTTCCTTATAATCTATCTCGGCCCCGGCCAGATACTGGATGCTCATTGCGTCGATCAGTACCGTAACACCGCCATTTTCAACACAGGTATCGTCCTCATTAACTTCTTCATCGAACGTGAACCCATATTGAAAGCCTGAACAGCCGCCACCGGAAACGTACACGCGTAGCTTCATGTTGTCATTACCCTCTTCGGCGATTAATTCACTCACCTTAGATGCCGCACTGTCAGTAAAAATAATTGGATTAGCCATAACTAAAAACATACTCATAAATAAAAAATCGGATTTTATTATGACTATACCCAGCGTTTTAGTCAACATTTAAGCATCTGGCTTTAAGATACTTAATTTGAGAAATTCAGGCCATAAAAAAAGGCCTTACGACCTTTTTTATTTTTTCAACGCCCCAATTGCTTAAGCAGAAATAATCAGAGTGACTGGCTATCCGTCCACCCTGAATTAATTCTGATATTGTAACTGTTAGGCTTCTTTTTCGACTTCTTTAATACTAAGCCTAACCCTGCCTTGACGGTCAATTTCCAACACCTTGACCCTGACTAAATCCCCTTCATTAAGCTTGTCGCTAACTTTGTCGACATGTTCATCGGAAATTTGCGAAATATGCACCAGCCCATCTTTGCCAGGTAAAATAGTGACAAACGCACCAAAGTCCATCAGCCTGGCAACTTTACCTTCATAAATTTTACCCACCTCGACGTCTTCAGTAATTTCTTCAATCAAACGACGCGCCTCTTCGCCTGCCGCCTTATCAACAGACGCAATTTTTACAATGCCATCGTCTGTTAAATCAACACTAGCACCCGTTATTTCAGTGATGCCGCGAATAGTTGCGCCGCCTTTACCGATGACTTCACGGATTTTGCTAGGGTCGATTTTAAAAGTAATGATGCGCGGCGCAAAATCGGACATTTCTTCGCGTGTGGAAGCGAGCGCCTTGTTCATTTCCGCAAGAATATGCAAACGGCCTTGTTTTGCCTGCTCTAAAGCTGTTTTCATGATTTCCGCAGTAATGCCATCTATTTTGATGTCCATTTGCAAAGCGGTGATGCCAATTTCTGATCCGGCCACCTTAAAGTCCATGTCGCCTAAGTGATCCTCATCACCCATGATGTCAGACAACACGGCAAAGCGGTCACCTTCTTTAATCAAGCCCATAGCAATGCCGGCAACAGGTGCTGAAATCGGCACGCCCGCGTCCATTAATGCCAAGGAGCTACCACACACTGAGGCCATTGAACTGGACCCATTGGACTCGGTAATCTCAGAAACCACACGGATGGTATAGGGGAACTCTTCCATATTAGGCAATACCGCTGCAACGCCGCGCTTAGCCAATCTGCCATGACCGATTTCACGGCGTTTGGGTGACCCTACTTGTCCGGTTTCGCCGACGCTGTATGGAGGGAAATTATAGTGCAGCATGAACGGCTCTTTATATTCGCCTGCCAAGGCGTCAATAATTTGGGCATCGCGTTGGGTACCGAGCGTAGCGACGACCAAAGCTTGGGTTTCACCGCGTGTAAACAATGCTGAACCGTGGGTTCTAGGTAATACGCCAGTTCTGACACTAATGGGTCTAATAGAATCTAGGGCACGGCCATCAATGCGCTTGCTTTCATCAAGAATAGCATTGCGGACAATACGGGCTTCCAAATGTTCGATGATTAAACGGATGTCCTTTTCAGCATAATCGCTATTGGCGGCCGTCAATTTTTCGACCACCGCATTTCTGATGCCTTTTAACTGTTCTTGTCTGACCAGTTTTTCAGCAATTTGATAGGCCGCCTTAATGTCCGCTTCGACTTCTGCCGTCACCAGATGGACTAATTCGGCATTAGCCTCAGGCGCTGTCCATTCGACCACACCTGCACCCGCCGCATTGGCAAATTCATTAATGGCGTTAATGGCGGCCTGCATCTGCTCATGACCGAACAACACAGCACCTAGCATCACCTCTTCGGATAATCCAGTCGCTTCCGATTCGACCATAAGCACTGCATGTGCAGTGCCTGCGACAACCAGCGTCAGTTGCGAATCCTTTAAGACGTCCGGAGCAGGGTTTAATAAATAATTGCCGTCCTGATAACCCACACAAGCCGCGCCTATTGGGCCATTAAAAGGTAACCCCGAAACTGCCAATGCGGCAGATGCACCCAGCAGTGCTGGAATTTCTGGATCAACATCGGGATTTAACGAAACAACGGTGGCAACAATCTGAACTTCGTTGGTGTAACCTTCAGGGAAGAGCGGGCGTATCGGCCTGTCGATCAATCGGGATGTTAACGTTTCCTTCTCGCTTGGCCGGCCTTCTCTCTTAAAAAAACCACCGGGTATTTTCCCCGCCGCGTAGGCTTTTTCTTGATAATTCACAGTTAATGGAAAAAAGTCACCACCATTGGCTTCTTTTTTGCCAACAACGGTAACCAGTAATGTTGTACCATCAACATCAATAATTACAGCACCGTCTGCTTGTCGAGCTATTTCGCCTGTTTCTAGCGTGACTTTTTGAGTGCCGTACTGAAATTCTTTCCTGACAGGATTCACTATAGGGGTTCCTTTGTGTAGAGGTTCGTGTAAAGACGCCGATACAGCGCGTCTTTACTGAGGTTGTACTTTTTTGCTGTTACTTACGTAAACCAAGGCGTTCAATCAATGAACGGTAACGGTCGCCGTCTTTATTTTTCAGGTAATCCAGCAACTTGCGGCGCTGGTTAACCATACGCAATAAACCACGGCGCGAATGGTTATCTTTTTTGTGTTCGGCAAAATGGGGTGTTAAATGAAGAATGTGCGCGGTCAGCAAAGCAACTTGCACTTCAGGTGAGCCGGTATCGGTTTCTGACAAACGATATTCTTCAACGACCGCTTTTTTTTGTGCTGCAGTAAATGGCATTTGATAATCCCTATTAAGATTAAATACTAAAAAATAAAGTCGCCAAATGACGACTTTGTGATACCGCAGTTTCCACGATAGGGTGTAGAAACTGCCAGTTATGCCGCACTGGTTTATTATTTACCCGTGCGGCTGATTGCCCATGTTGAACAATTTTTTCGGGGCTATTTTACCATCCAATAGCATTTCACCCAAACCCAAAAAAAGCGCCCCATGGTATAGACGCACTACACCTAACGGGTGTTTTTCGGTGTTGATAGATTGCCCATATTTTATACTTTTAGCCTCGGCTTCGGATAACCGCACAGCAGGTATCGCAACCAGAGGGGCGTCGACCGGAATCAGGCAATTGGCCAGACTTTGCCCATCCATTGCCGCCAATTGTTCGATAGTTTTTGCTTCGCAAAGACTAAACTGCCCCGCTTGCAGCCGCCGCAAAACCGTGACCGTGCCGCAGCTATCCAGTGCGTGGCCTATATCTTCGGCCAATGACCTGATATAAGTGCCCTTTGAACAAAAGACATCCAATGTCAAGCGGTCATCAGTAAAACCCAGCAATTTCAATTCAAAAATAGTGATCCGGCGGGCTTTACGCTCGATTATTTTGCCTTCCCGCGCCAGCTCGTAAAGCTTCTTACCTTCATGCTTTAATGCAGAATACATTGGCGGGACCTGTTCAATGCTACCGGTAAACCGATCTAAACAGGCTTCTATCCTCGCTGTTGTCAAAGCGGGGACAGGACAGGTCTTGATGACCCCGCCTTCGGCATCCCCGGTGTCGGTCATAACGCCCAACCGCACTTCCACCTGATAACGCTTGTCGTCATCCAGCATCAGTGCGGACACTTTGGTCGCCTCGCCAAAACACAGCGGCAACAAACCGGTTGCTAAAGGATCAAGGCTACCCGTATGGCCCGCCTTATTGGCATTAAACAACCGCCTGACTTCTTGCAAAGCACGGTTGGAAGAAATGCCCAAGCGTTTGTCGAGCAACACAATACCATGCACATCAAGCCCCGATTTGCGCTTACCCATACTGCTGAACCTCAGCTACGCTTTTCAGGTTCGCTTAACAGCTCGGCAACACGCATACCGGTATCAAAAGAATCATCATAGTAAAAACGCAATTCCGAAATATGCCGCAAACGCATCCGTTTGGCCAATGCATGGCGAATAACAGGCGCCAGTTCGTTAAGCCATTTGACATTAGCCCGTTTACCGGCATCGTCCACATTTAATACCGTGACATAAATTTTTGCCACAGCAAGGTCTTTACTTACCACGACATCATTGATAGTGATAAACCCCAACCTAGAGTCATCAATATCACGTTGTAAAATCAGCGACAGTTCTTTTTGCATTTGCGATGAAACACGGGCGTTACGGCCAAATTCTCTTGCCATAAAACTACAGTACCCGTCTGACTTCAGTGCGTTCAAACACTTCAATTTGGTCGCCTGGCTGCACATCGTTGTAATTTTTTACACCGATACCACATTCCATGCCCATTTTGACTTCAGCCGCATCATCTTTAAAGCGGCGTAACGATTCAAGCTGCCCTTCATAGATAACCACATTTTCACGCAAGACACGGATAGGCAAATTACGTTTGACATAACCGTCAACAACCATACAACCGGCAATCGCACCAAATTTTGGTGACCGGAAAACGTCACGAACTTCGGCAAGCCCGACAATATGCTCCTTGATTTCCGGTGCAAGCATTCCGCTGATAGATTTTTTGACTTCATCAATCGCATCGTAAATAACGCTGTAATAATGTAAATCAACGCCTTTTTCTTCAATCAATTTTCTGGCGGTGGCATCGGCCCTGACATTAAAGCCCATCAGAATAGAACCCGAAGCCAGTGCCAAATTGACATCACCTTCGTTGATCCCGCCTACACCGCCAAATATAACCTTAACTTCAACCTCTTCATTGGACAATGCCATTAAGGAGCCGCGTAATGCTTCCAAGCTGCCTTGCACGTCTGTCTTAAGCACCAGATTAACACTGGCAAGTTCGCCGGTGGCCATTTTGGAGAACACTTCATCGAGCTTAGAGGCCTGCTGTGCGGCATGCCGCGTGGAGCGTTTGCGGTCCTCGCGGTGCTTGGCAAGTTCTTTGGCGACACGTTCGTTCTGCACCACCAAAAACTCGTCGCCGGCATTCGGTGTCCCGGACAAACCAAGAATTTCAACCGGCACGCACGGACCCGCCTCTCTAATTGCCTTGCCGTTCTCATTAAACATAGCGCGGACACGCCCGTATTCGTGACCGCATAAGACCATTTGCCCGCTTTCCAAAGTGCCTTTTTGAACCAGCACAGTGGCAACGGCGCCACGCCCTTTATCCAACCTTGATTCAATGACAATACCTGAAGCGGCCCCTTCAACAGGGGCCTTCAATTCGAGAATTTCGGTCTGCACAATAAGCGCTTCGATTAACTCGTCAATGCCTTCACCGGTTTTGGCAGAAATTTTCAGGAACTGGACATCGCCGCCCCATTCTTCCGCTAACACGTTGATGGCTGACAGTTCTTGCATCACTTTGTCAGGATTCGCATCGGGCTTGTCGATTTTATTGATCGCGACAATAATTGGCACATTAGCCGCTTTGGCATGCTCGACCGCTTCTTTTGTTTGTGGCATCACACCATCATCGGCTGCGACCACGACAATGACCACGTCAGTCACGTCCGCACCGCGTGCACGCATAGCGGTGAATGCCGCATGGCCCGGCGTGTCTAAAAAGGTGACCGAACCGTGATCTGTCTTGACTTGGTACGCGCCGATATGTTGGGTAATCCCGCCAGCCTCACCGGCCGCCACACGGGTTTTACGGATATAGTCCAATAGCGATGTTTTGCCATGATCGACATGCCCCATGATGGTGACAATCGGCGCACGTGGTAACGGCACGCGGTTATCATCTGCGACAACCTCAGCCAGCATTTCCTGCTCCAAGTCATCTTCGCTTTGCATGATGGCTTTGTGGCCCATTTCTTCAACCACAATAGCCGCCGTTTCCTGGTCTATGCTCTGGTTGATAGTCGCCATAATGCCCAGCTTCATCAAATTTTTAATGACTAACGCCGCTTTAACGCTCATTTTTTGCGCCAGATCAGAGACAATGATCATTTCTGGGATGGCAACATCTTTAACGATTGGCGCCACAGGCACTTCAAACTGATGCTTAGCGTCCGACTGCGCAACTCCCCGTTGTGCTTGCTTGCCTTTTTTCTTGCCTTTCTTGGCTTCTTTGCCTGTTGTGCGCTGCGCACCCTCTTCTTCTTGTTTTTTCTTGTGTTGCACATCCTGCTTGGCGGCCGCCTGCTGCCTTACTTTATCGGCATTTTTCTTAATGGACTCTTCAAGCCGGCGCTCTTTTTCAAGCTGCTTTTTTTTGGCTTCATCCGCTTCGGAAGCTTTTATGGGTTTATCCTGCTTTGTTTTCTTGTCATCTTTAACCTTAACAATATCAAATGCATCTTCAGGCTCAGACTCAACTTCCAATTCTGGTTTGGAAACCAACTCCTCGGCGGCCGGCACCTCAACAACGGCTTCTTCAGCCACCACCTCCGACGGCGGCACCGCCTGGACAGTAGCTGCCGCAGGCTCTGGCGGCCGCGTTGTTTCGGCCGCCAGAGCCTGCTCAACCAGCACCGGCTCAGGGATTGGCCCGCCTGGCAATTCAGCGGCAACAACCGCTTTCAGCTCTTCAGTTTCAGCCGTCTCGCGCTTTATATAAGTCTTCTTTTTACGCACTTCGACGCTGATGGTTTTCGTGGAACTGCCCGGTACGCTTGCCTGCTTTATTTCCATGACTTTTCTGCGCTCGAGCGTTACACGCCTAGGAGAGCTACCCACTTCACCCTCGACTTTTCCATGGCGTTTGCGCAAGCTGCTAAGCAACTGCATTTTTTCGTCTTCAGTAATTACATCATCAGGGGTGCGGGCAGACAATCCTGCTTCTTTCAGCTGCTCCAATAATCGTTCCAGAGGAATCTTAACCACCTCCGCCAATTGTCGTACCGTTTTATCGCTCATATTTCACCTCAGCTGTCTTGTGACTATCCTGTACGCGGCATACTGTTTTATCATTCATATCCTATACCCCTTTTTACCTTATTCAGCAAACCAAGGCTCACGCGCCTTCATAATAAGTTTAGCTGCCTTTTCTTCATTCATGCCGTCAAAAGCCAATAAGTCATCGACTGATTGCTCGGCCAAATCGTCCATCGTAACAATACCCTGACTAGCCAAATCATAAGCCAGATCATTGTCCATCCCTTCCATTTCCAGCAAATCCTGTGCAGGATGTGCCGTTTCTATTTTCTCTTCGGCGGCAATCGCACTAATCAACAACGCATCTTTAGCACGGCTTCTCAGTTCATTGACAAGCTCTTCATCAAAGCCTTCTATTTCCAACATTTCACTCGCTGGAACATAAGCGATCTCTTCAATAGTGTTAAAGCCCACTTCGACAAGAACAGACGCTATGTCATCATCAATGTCCAGCTGGTCGATAAACAGCTGCCTTACTTTTAACGCTTCAACTTCACTATTCAATTCGGCTTTAGACGCGTCTATCACATTCAACTCCCAACCTGTCAGTTGAGATGCCAAGCGCACATTTTGTCCGCCCCGCCCAATTGCCTGCGACAAATTCTCCGAACTGACCGCCAAATCCATACTATGCTTGTCTTCATCAACAATGATAGATTGAATCTCGGCTGGAGACATCGCATTAATCACAAATTGCGCCTCACTTTGATTCCAAAGAATAATATCGACCCGTTCACCTGCCAGTTCGTTAGTGACCGACTGGACTCTAGCCCCCCGCATGCCCACGCAAGAACCCACTGGGTCCAGTCTTGGGTCATTGCTTTTCACGGCAAGTTTGGCTCTGGAACCTGGATCACGGGCTGCGCCCATAATGGAAATCATGCCCTCGCCAACCTCAGGCACCTCAAGACGAAACAGGGCTATCAATAACTCAGGAGCTGTACGGCTGACAAACAATTGCGGGCCACGGGCTTCTAAACGGACATCCTTCAGATAACCCCTAATCCTGTCACCGACACGGATAGCCTCGCGCGGAATCATATCTTCACGGGCAATGTAAGCCTCCACATGCCCGCCTAAATCGAGATAGACACTTCCTTTTTCAATGCGCTTAACAATGCCGGTGACCAGCTCACCGACACGTAACTTATACGCATCAACAATTTTTTTACGCTCAGCTTCCCTAACTTTTTGAATAATCGCCTGCTTGGCATGTTGTGCGGCAATCCGGCCAAATTCGACCGATTCGATCTCTTCTTCCACTAAATCGCCAACTTGGACATCCTGGTCATCAAGCTGGGCAACTTCCAATAATATTTGCGTGGTTGGATATTCCACATCACCGGCACACAAAGGATTGGGGGCAACCACTTCCCACTGCCTGTAAGTCGAGTAATCACCGGTTTTCCTGTCAATAGAGACACGCGCTTTGATCTGATTGACATACCGCTTTACGGTAGCGGCTTCTAATGCGGATTCTATTGCCTGAAAGACCACCTCCTTGTCGATTTCCTTTTCATTAGAAAAAACCTCCACCACCAACAAAATTTCTTTATTCGCCATTTCGAGCTCCTTTTTCGATGCTTTGATTAAATAAACTGAGATCAGGCACTAGCCGCGCTTTGCTCATCGCACTAAATGGCACTTCAAAAACCTGCCCATCTTCCTGAAGAAAGACATTCTCACCATCAACCTTTTCAATCGCCCCTTTAATTTTTCTACGCCCCGCTATTGGCTTAAATAAAGCCACTAAGACGGTACTGCCAATAAAACGCTCAAATTGGCTGATCTTAAAAAAGGGCCGGTCTTCACCTGGCGAAGAAATTTCCAACTGATAGTTGCCCGGAATAGGGTCTTCCACATCAAGAACGCCACTCACTTGATGGCTGACTTTCGTGCAGTCATCCAGCAAAATACCTAGCTCGCTATCAATATAAATTCTTAACAGACCATGCTTAGGATGTGGATTATAATCAATGCCAACACACTCGTAGCCTAAACCTTCCACAATTGGCTCGATCAAGTTGACCAAATGCTCAGGAGCCTGCTTCATCTTTTCCTCACTTATTTGCGCCCAAAAAAAAAGAGCCCAAAGGCTCCCTGTAAAAATCCAGTATTAACCGTTACCCTAAGCTTTTGAAGACCCAGGCCCATAAAGTAAAAAACCCCAAAATGGGGTTTTTTTTTTCTGGTAGCGGGGGCAGGATTTGAACCTACGACCTTCGGGTTATGAGCCCGACGAGCTACCAAGCTGCTCCACCCCGCGATTGATTTTGTCTATTATAATGACTTTCTTATATTTTTCAATCTATTTCTATACTTAACCGACATTTAGGCTCACAACACCCAAAAATCGGCTAATTGGCTGTAAACGTTTTTTCATTTAACACTTGGCCTTTTTCATCAGTCAACCTTACCAACCAACTGCCCCGCGCCTTACCCGCCAAAACCCTATGGGTATAAGTGCGCCACCTATCAGCCGATACCGGCAATTCATATCTGGCGATAGGCTTACCATTTTGTAACCATTGATGGTAAACCTTCTTGCCGTCCATCGCTTTTAATTCAGTGAAATAATAAACGGCAACTGGCTTTGCATTAGTTGCACTAACTGGCCCGTTGATTGCTTGTATTGGCTCCCTATCATTAACGCCATACACCAACAAAGCCCGGCTGACATTTTTATTCGGCTTGACGGTTTTATTGGCAGGAAACGATGGTTTACCCACAACACGCTTATGATTAGCGCTGTTGATTGGTGTTTTTTTGTTAGATTTTATTGGCGCAGCTTCAACCCTGGCTACAGATTTTAGCTTCCCTGGCAGATGCAGGGCAGTTTCTGTCGCTTTTGCATCAACCAGCGCTTCAGATTGAAACCCCATGCCATCGCCAACGGTTACAATTGTCTTAGGCGCAGCCTTTTTTTCAGGCGACACAAGCGGTTTGGCATACGCCGTATCCCCTTGCTTGCCATCGCCATCGCCTAAAAAATAAACCATCACCCCTAACAACGCCATAAGAACAAAGACAGCAAGCATAATCCGTTTGACATTCCAAACTGTTATCGTTTTGCTTGCCCCCCCCCCTTCAGCAGCTCCCGCCGTAGGATATTTAACTTTAATTACAATGTTTTTTTTGTCGGTCATTAATATCTCTTTATCCACACACCGGAAACGCACCACTAGCCCAACAGCCCAATAAACCAGGCGGTGAGCTACAAAGCAAACAATTCCCGCATTTTCTGACCCGGACGTTCTGCCCGCATAAACACCTCACCCACTAGAAAAGTGTAAACGGCATTATCCAGCATCAGCTGCACGTCATCGTGCGTATGAATACCGCTTTCGGTAATGATAATGCGGTCGGCCGGAACCTGCGCCTTTAAATCTAGCGTGGTCTGCAAAGAGGTTTCAAAAGTACGCAAATTGCGGTTGTTAATGCCGATTAACTTTGTATCCAGCGTTAATGCACGCTCCATTTCGACGGCGTCATGGACTTCCACAAGCACATCCATGTCCAATGCTGTCGCCGTATCGGCCAACTCACCCATCATGCCATCTTCCAGCGCCGCAACAATCAGCAAAATACAATCGGCACCTAAAGCACGCGCCTCATAGACTTGATAGGGATCAATCATAAAATCCTTTCTCAACACCGGCAGCGGGCAGCGTTCCCTGACCATTTGCAGATAAGCTTCCGAACCCTGAAAAAACTCTTTATCAGTTAATACTGACAAACAAGTCGCCCCGTTCATGGCGTAATCCTGGCCAATCGCCACCGGCTGAAAATCTTCCCTGATTATGCCTTTGCTTGGCGAAGCTTTTTTAATTTCGGCAATAATCGCCGGTTTTTTTAGCAAAACCCTGTCCTGCAAGGCCTTGTAAAATCCGCGCGGCTTTTCCACGCTGTCGGCAATATCTTCCAGACCGGAAATCGGCATGCCCTGTTTGCGTTTGGCGACTTCTTCGGCTTTTTTATCGAGGATTTTTTTTAAAATATCAGGCGTGTCTTTCATGTTATCTATTAATATGGGTTTTTTGAATAAGCAATCAAAGCATCGAACTTAGCGCGTGCTGCGCCGCTGGCCAGCACTTGTGCGGCTTGTTCAACGCCGGCTGCCAATGTGTCAGTAAGATTGGCCGCATAAATCGCCGCCCCAGCATTTAAAACGACAATATCCCTAGCCGCTCCGGGATTATTGTCCAGTACCGATTTCACCATTCTTAGACTGGATGCGGCATCAGCAACCGCCAATTCAGCCAGACTAGCAGCCCGTTGTAAACCAAATTGTTCCGGTGTTATCGTATAAGTGGAGACGACGCCCCCGTTAAGCTCAGCAATATTGGACGCTGATGCAATGCTTATTTCGTCAAGGCCATCATCAGCACTCACTACCAGCACATGGCGGCTACCCAGTTTTTTTGCCACCTCCGCCAAAGGCTTTACCCAGTCTTTGGCAAACACGCCAATTAGCTGATTAGGAGCCGCCGCCGGATTGGACAACGGCCCCAACAGGTTAAACAACGTCCTCACGCCCATTTCCTTACGCGGCCCCACGGCGTGTTTCATTGCGCCATGATGTTTAGGCGCAAATAAAAAACCGACACCCAGATCATTCACGCAATGCGTGACCTGCTCCGCTGACAAATCAAGATTGACGCCAGCCGCTTCCAGCACATCGGCGCTACCGCAACTGCTGGAGACCGAACGGTTACCATGTTTGGCGACCCGCCCCCCAGCGGCGGCGACAACAAATGCGCATGTCGTGGAGATATTGAATGTGTTTGCGCCATCACCTCCGGTGCCGCAGGTGTCGATAATATGATCGCCCGTCACGGTAACCTTACCTGCCAATTCGCGCATCACTTCGGCGGCTGCGGCGATTTCGTCTATCGTTTCGCCTTTGCAACGTAAAGCGATTAAGAAGCCGCCAATTTGGGCGTCGGTTGCGCCGCCGCTCATGATGATGCGCATGACATCACGCATTTCATCGGCAAGGAGGTCTTGTTTATTGAGCAATGCCTGCAAGGCTTGTTGGATTTGCATCAGCGTATTGTTTTGTACAAAAAGTAAGCAATGGATATAAATTTGACAGGGGTTTATTTAAGGGAAGTTGTCTACCGACTTAATAAAGCCGTTTACCTAAAACGCCAAAATCTTTTATATAAAGCTTAAATGATTTAACAAAAAATTTCATGGCTATGCCACGGCAAACAGACAACAAAACAGCTTAGGGCAAATCAAAGCCTTTTTTATAGGGCTTCAGGCGGCACAACTTTTAATAAGTTGTGCCGCCTAACCCACTATTTTTTTGACTAAAATGGCTAAAGCGCCCTCCAGTTGGCTTGCGTTTAAAAACACCCCCGCCAGTTCACTATCTTCCCTTTGCAACAACTCGGCAAACTGTTTTTTTTCAGCTTCATCCGCCTGTAAATAGCCCGTCGCCAAATAGTTTTGTAACAATAAATCCAACTCTTTGGAGCCACGGCGGCATTGCCATCTTAAGCGGTTGATGCCGGACACTAGCCTTGTTGCCTTATGACCAACATTTTCTTAATTTCAGCAATCGCCTTAGCTGGGTTTAAGCCCTTAGGACAGGTATCGGTGCAGTTCATGATGGTGTGGCATCGGTACAATTTAAACGGATCTTCCAAGTCGTCAAGCCGCTCGCCCGTCGCTTCATCGCGGCTATCAACCAACCAACGATAAGCCTGCAACAACACCGCAGGGCCTAAATAGCGCTCGCTGTTCCACCAATAACTAGGGCAACTGGTGGAACAACAGGCGCACAACACGCAATCATACAAACCATCTAGCTTGGCCCGGTCTTCGTGGCTTTGCAGCCGTTCAGAATCGGCGGGCGCTGGGGTTTGCACCGCTATCCAAGGCTTAATCGAGGCATATTGCGCATAAAAATGGGTCATGTCCGGCACCAAATCTTTCACTACCTGCATGTGCGGCAACGGAAAAATCTTGATGGTGTCGGGGTAGCTGTCAATGGACTTGGTGCAAGCCAACGTGTTTTTACCGTTGATGTTCATCGCGCAAGAACCACACACACCCTCGCGGCACGAGCGCCTAAAGGTTAGCGTGCTGTCGATTTCATTTTTGATTTTTAAAATCGCATCCAGCACCATCGGCCCGCAACTGCCCATATCCAGCTCATAAACATCAACACGCGGGTTCTCGCCGGAGTCAGGGTTCCACCGGTAGACTTCAAAGCGGCGGGTATGGGCAGCGCCTTTTGGGGCATTAAAAGTTTTGCCTTGGGTTAACACCGAATTTTTGGGGAGGGTGAATTCAGCCATTAGTAAACTCTCTCTTTAGGGGGAATAGCGTCAACTTCATCCGTCAAGGTGTACAAATGCACGGGACGATAATCAATTTTAACCTGCCCCTCTTGCAACCACGTTAAAGTATGTTTTAGCCAATTGGCATCATCACGGCCCGGATAATCTTCGCGGGCATGGCCGCCTCGGCTTTCTTGGCGATTGGCGGCGGCGTTAATGGTCACCACCGCTTGGCTAAGAAGGTTGTCCAGTTCTAGGGTTTCCACCAGATCGGTGTTCCAAATCAGCGACTTATCGTTGACGCCGACATCGGCAAACGCATCACTAATGGCAGCCATTGCCTGTACGCCTTCATCGAGCGTGGCCTGCGTTCTGAACACCGCCGCTTTGGTTTGCATGGTGCGCTGCATGTCCAGCCGTATTTCAGCCGTTGTGCGGCTACCTTGCGCATGGCGGATTTTATCAAACCGGGCAAGCGCTTGGTCACAGGCGGTTTTTGCCAATGGCTTATGCGCCGTGCGCGGCTTGATGAGCTCGGCGCAACGGATCGCCGCCGAACGGCCAAACACCACCAAATCCAGCAGGGAGTTGGAACCTAACCGATTGGCGCCATGTACAGAGACGCAAGCCGCCTCACCAATCGCCATCAGTCCAGGCACAACTTTATCGGGATTGTCGCCATCCAGCGTGACAACTTCAGCTTTATAATTGGTAGGAATGCCGCCCATGTTGTAATGCACAGTTGGCAGGATCGGGATGGGCTGTTGCGTGACATCGACACCGGCAAAAATCCGCGAGGTTTCGGCAATGCCGGGCAGGCGCTCATGGATAACGGCGGGGTCCAGATGCTCGATATGCAAATAAACATGGTCTTTCAACGGCCCCACGCCGCGCCCTTCATTGATTTCGAGGGTGATCGCGCGGCTGACCACATCACGCGACGCCAAATCCTTCGCTGACGGCGCGTAGCGTTCCATAAAGCGTTCGCCTTCCGAATTAGTCAGATAACCGCCCTCCCCCCTGACACCTTCAGTGATTAAACAGCCTGCGCCATAAATGCCGGTCGGGTGAAACTGGATAAACTCCATATCCTGCAACGGCAAGCCCGCGCGTAACACCATCGCGTTACCGTCACCGGTGACGGTATGCGCAGACGTGCAGGAAAAATAGCTGCGTCCATAACCGCCTGTTGCCAACACGGTCGCATGCGCCTTAAACAAATGCAGCGAGCCGTCGTCCAGACACCACGCCAGCACCCCGCGACACTCACCGTCCTGCATAATCAAATCGAGCGCGATATATTCAACAAAGAATTCGGCCTGATGCTTTAACGATTGCTGATACAAAGTGTGCAATATCGCATGGCCGGTTTTATCGGCCGCCGCACAAGTGCGTTGCGCCTGGCCTTTGCCATAATGCGTAGTCATCCCGCCAAACGCCCGTTGGTAAATTTTCCCTTCGGGGGTCCGGGAAAACGGCACGCCATAATGTTCCAGTTCGATAATGGCGGGGATGGCTTCGCGGCACATGTATTCAATGGCGTCCTGATCGCCTAACCAGTCCGAACCTTTGACCGTATCGTACATGTGAAAACGCCAGTCATCTTCGCCCATATTGCCTAACGCCGCACTAATACCGCCTTGCGCGGCAACCGTATGGCTGCGGGTTGGGAACACTTTGGTCAGGCAGGCGGTTTTTAGGTTCCTTTCCGCCATGCCCAGCGTTGCGCGTAAACCAGCGCCGCCTGCACCTACAACCACTACATCATAGGTATGTTCAATAATCTTATAGGCCGTCGTCATTGTTTATCCTGCCACCATAATACGCAACACCGCAGCTAACGCGGCGATTGCCAAAAATGAAAAAATCAGATTGACCGCCCAGACGGAGATGATTTTCACACCCTCCTTAGCCACATAATCTTCAATAACTACCTGCAATCCGAGTGCGGCATGATAAAAAGCCGCAAGCGTCCAAACGATAATACACACGCCATTAAAAGGCGAACTTAGCCACTCTATCGTTTGCTGATAAGGTGCGTTCCTGGTCAAATCAAGAAACACCAACAACTGCCAAGACAACGGCACCAACACCACCGCCGTAACTCGTTGCATCCACCAATGGCCTGTGCCGGTGTGTGCAGAACCCAAGCCGCGAACCCTCGCTAAAGGAGATTGATAAGCCATAATGCACCCCCTCCTAAATAAAAATAAGCGCAATTAGCGTTAATGCCAACGAAGCCGCCAGCTCAATCCGCGCGTAGCGATCAAGCGTTTCGAGTGAAAAACTTTGCCCGGCATCCCAAATTAAATGCCTGACGCCATGACACAAATGAAAAAACAGCGCATAAACAAATCCCCAATACACTAACTTTATCAACCAAACGCCCAACACCGATTGCATTGCCAAATATTCGGCCTCGCCACCGGCTAATGTGGAAGCAACATAAGTAAACAAAAGCAGTCCGAACGCCAACATTACGCCCGTCATGCGGTGAGAGATGGAAATAATGCCGGTCAGAGGCAGTTTATAGACCTGCAAATGGGGAGAAATCGGTCTGTTATCGGGTGTTGCCATAAGATTACCATTTAGCTTAGTAGGTTAGAAAATTGCCACTACAACTACCATACCTTTAGCTGGGTGGCAACAAAACTTGGCTTAGTGCCAGATGACGGTTAGCCCCTCCTAGCAGGGAGGGGCTAACCATACCAACACATGAAAATTGCAATGCCGTGCCACACATCTGGCAATCTGGCCTTACACTAAGCGGCTTGCCCTTAAACTGTACCGCACGCCAAGCGAAAAGCCAAGGCATTGGCAATCAGTCTATGGTCTCCACCCAGCGGCAACGGTCCTTAACAATCTTGGCCGTATTGCTGTTGCCGATGCCTTTGGCGATTAGCGCGACCACCCGGTCATCGGTGTCGTAGCCGATATGGGCATCCATTGGGTTGGCCAGCTTGCCTAAGCCAAAGGCGTCAAAAATAGTGGCGACGTTGATGTTAATGTTAGTGACATCAATACATAACCGGGAATCCAGGTATTTTTCTATAAAACCATGCGAAATCGCGTAGCTGAGCAAGTCATTCGGGTCGCTAAAAGCGATGATGGGGGTTTTGGCCAACATACGCTGGTCATACTTTTCGCCTTCGGGGTTGCAATAGGCGGCGTTTTGGTTGCTCACTTCCGGCGTTTTACGCCCTAGTTGCAACATGGGCAGTTGATTGGACATCATATAAATAGGGATTTTTTTAGTCTTTAATGCATTTCTAAATTTAACATCACGCTGATCCAACAACATGGCAATACGCTGCATGCCATCAATTGTGATGCGGCTACCTAAGCTGTGCGAGACAAACGCGTATTGGTCTTTAATGATATTTGCGGCAGTGGTGCTGTTATTAAACGAACAGGCTTGTCTGGTGTCGTCGGGTAAGTCTTGCCAGGTGCTTTTGGTCATCCAGCAAAAGGCTTGCGCGAAAGAAACGAGAATATCCTCCCGACTCTCACCTAGATAGATGATCGGGTCAGGGCTGGTGTCATTGGAAAATTTCTTCATCAAATCATTGACTTCTGCTCGGCGAAAGGAATATTCCCCCGAATTGTCATAAGCCAGCACCTCTTTTTGCGCGGCAGTGATCACAGACCACGTTAATTCATAAAACATCAGCTCCCGGCTTCTGTCTTTGCTTAAAAGCCTTGTGATGCGCAGGTTGCCTAGGTTTTTGCTGTTATCGAGCCGATGCGTCAGCGTGATGTTTTTGTATTGCTTGGACATCACCGGCAAGTCGAGCTCTTTGGCCAATTTTTCTGAAAACTGGGTGGCATATCCCGGCAGATGGTTGCCTACGCCATGCACCATCAATACTTTCATTTTGCCGGTTTTGTTATCCAGAAAAGGGGCGATGCCGCTAAATGCTTTGCCCCATATTTCACAACGACGGATGTCGGCGGATTGTTGTTTTTCTAAATAGGCTTCGGCCATCCCTTTGCCGAAGCTGGCGCAACCGCTGAGGATGCTGGTCGTGAGTAGGATAAACAAAAGGCTGACAATTGGTTTCATGGCATCTTTAGGTTAAAAATTGGTTTATAAACGGGTTTTCAATAAGGTGTGGCATTTCTTACTGGTGTAATTATTACAGATTTTTTTGGCGTATTAAGCTTTCTGATAGGTTCATTTTCTATTATCTATACAGCGTACAGTATAATAAGGATATTTGCCGATTGAACTGAAGGCCGTTGCACAAAGAACGGCGCGGATTTTAAAAACCTTAAGGGAAAACAGATTATGATTCCGGTGATTCTATCAGGCGGTTCCGGGACAAGGCTTTGGCCTTTGTCCCGTGGCCAGTATCCTAAGCAATTTCTGCCGCTGGTTTCTGAGCATACAATGGTTCAGGAAACCCTGCTAAGACTAACTGGGCTTCAGGGGCTGCAAGCGCCGATTGCGGTTTGCAACGAAGACCATCGTTTTATGATGGCGGAGCAGTTATGGGAAATAGGTATAAAACCAGCCACGATCATTCTCGAACCTATGGGCAAAAACACCGCGCCTGCGGTGGCGATGGCGGCATTAAGCGCCGCTTCTGAAGAGGATGTGTTGTTGGTTTTGCCGGCCGATCATGTGATAGCCGACACTGCGGTGTTCCACCAAGCGGTTACACAGGCGCAGCGGCTTGCAGAACAGGGGTTTTTGGTCACTTTCGGTATTGTGGCGGGCGAGCCTGAGACGGGGTACGGTTATATCAAGCGGGACGCCGCCATTCACGGCGAAGCTTTTAAAGTCGCCGCGTTCGTCGAAAAACCGGATTTGGAGACCGCCACACGGTATGTGCAAAGCGGAGATTATTTCTGGAACAGCGGTATGTTTGCCTTTAAAGCGGGCAGTTTTTTAAGGGAGCTGGAAAAATTTAATCCCGCTATGTTGTCGGCATGTCGGGATGCCCTAAAAGCGGCTAAGGTTGACCTGGACTTTGTGCGGCTGGACAAGGCTATTTTTGCAGACTGCCCGGCCGACTCCATTGATTATGCAGTTATGGAAAAAACCGATAAAGCGGTCGTCATCCCTTTAGACGCGGGCTGGAATGATGTCGGCTCCTGGTCGGCCTTATGGGATGTGACGGCTAAAGATGCCTTTGGCAATGCCATTAGCGGTGATGTCTTAACGGTAGACAGCCATAACTCGTTTATCCACGCCGAAAATAAACTAGTTGCAGTTATTGGCGTGCATGATCTGGTTGTGGTCGAAACCGACGATGCGGTGATGATTGCGCCAAAAGATAGGGTGCAAGAAGTCAAGGATATTGTTGAGCAGCTAAAAAAACGCAACCGTAGCGAAGCCGATGTCCATCGCAAAGTCTATCGGCCTTGGGGGCATTATCATTCAATTGATGAGGCAGAACGCCACCAGACCAAACGGATTGTGGTCAAGCCTGGGGCAAAATTGTCGGTGCAAAAACATCATCACCGTGCCGAGCATTGGGTGGTTGTAAAAGGCACGGCACTGGTCACCAAAGGCGGCGAACAATTTTTGCTGACCGAAAATGAATCCACTTATATTCCCTTAGGAATTGTCCATTGCCTTGAGAACCCTGGGGTTATTCCCCTAGAGATTGTCGAAGTGCAATCGGGAAGTTACTTGGGCGAAGATGATATTGTGCGTTTTAACGACCAATACGGGCGTATTTAGAACCCGCTATTTAACGGCTTGTTGGTGTTATCTTTTTTAGTATTGAATAGGAAAAATTAATGAATAAAAAAATTACCAAAGCAGTGTTCCCCGTTGCCGGTCTAGGTTCGCGCTTTTTGCCTGCGACCAAAGCCATGCCAAAGGAAATGCTGCCTATTGTCGATAAACCTTTGATGCAGTATGCGGTGGAAGAGGCGATTGCCGCCGGTATCGACACCATGATTTTTATTACTGGACGCACCAAAAATGCCATCACCGACCATTTCGATAAAGCTTATGAGTTGGAAACTGAACTGGAGACACGCGGCAAAGCCGAGCTGCTGAAACTGTTGCGGGACATTGTGCCGCCACATGTGTCTTGTGTTTATATCCGCCAGTCAGAAGCCTTGGGCTTGGGACATGCTGTTTATTGCGCCCGTCCGGTCGTCGGGGATGAGCCGTTTGCCGTTATTCTGCCGGATGACCTGATCGAAGACGGCAACAGGGGCTGTATGGCGCAAATGGTTGCACTGTACAATGAAAGGCATTGTTCCGTCTTGGGTGTCGAACCCGTTGACCCCAGCGAAACTGACAAATACGGCATCGTCAGGACTGCCAATTTTTCAGGGACATCAGGCGCAGTCGAACTGATTGTCGAAAAACCTAAACCCGAAGACGCGCCGTCAAATTTGGCCGTAGTGGGCCGATACATCCTTACCCCCGCCATTTTTGACAAAATCAAGAACACAGGCAGGGGCGCGGGCGGAGAAATCCAGCTGACCGATGCGATTGCTGACTTGTTACAGGATGAAAAAGTACTGGCTTATAAGTTTGCCGGCAAACGTTACGATTGCGGCTCAAAGCTGGGGTTTTTGATTGCCACTGTAGAGTACGGTTTGTTGCACAACGAACTGAAAGATGAGTTTTTGGCTTATCTGAAGGGGCTGGCAGCGGATCATAACTGATCGGTTACGCCTTAACGCAATTGATCCGGCTAACATAGATTAGCCCGATGTTTGCATTGGCAAATGACCTGCCAACGAGGGGGCATCAGATCCGCCCCCTCCCCGAAGCAATCGCCACAAGCCACTTAATCTTCAGGCAACTTCATATATAATGCCCGGCTAGATTGTAATATCCCGCCCAGCCATACTTTACTTACATGCCGAAAAAGAAGACAGCAACGTTATTTGAGGACTCGCTTTTTGAGCTTGAGCAACTTGTTGCCCAACTTGAGCAAGGCGATATATCCTTGGAAGAGTCATTAAAAGCCTTTGAACGTGGCGTCAACCTTACCCGAACCTGTCAAAAAGCCTTGCAAGAGGCTGAACAGAAAGTACAAGTCCTAATAGAAAAGAACGGCACTCAAACCTTGGAGCCCTTTACCGATGAGTAATGCGTTAAAAGAATACCTCAGTTTTTGTCAAAACCGTGTTGAAACGGCATTGGAACAGCGTCTGCCAGGTGCCAACATACTGCCGCAAAAACTGCATGGCGCGATGCGCTATTGCGTGTTGGATGGCGGCAAGCGAATGCGCCCGATGCTAACCTATTGCACCGGAAAAACGCTGGGTATTGCGCCGGAAGCGCTCGATGGCCCCGCATGTGCTGTTGAGATGATCCATGTCTATTCATTAATCCACGATGATCTGCCTGCGATGGACGATGACGATTTAAGGCGCGGTAAGCCGACCTGTCATGTCGCCTTCGATGAAGCCACCGCTATTTTGACAGGTGATGCGTTGCAAGCATTGGCATTTGAAATACTGGCCCACGATCCAAGCATTGCCGCAAACCCAGAAAGCCGGTTGAAAATGATCACCACCTTGGCTAAGGCAAGCGGTTCGCAAGGCATGGTGGGCGGGCAGGCCATTGATTTGGAATCGGTAGGGACAAAGCTGAATCTGCCTGAACTGGAAAATATGCACATCCATAAAACCGGCGCTTTGATTCGCGCCAGTGTCACCTTGGCGACGTTGGCAAAGGCCGACATAGACCCGATAATTGCGACAAAGTTGGATCATTATGCCAAATGTATCGGCCTATCTTTTCAGGTTAAAGACGATATTTTGGACGAAGAAAGCGATACGGCCACGCTAGGTAAAACCCAGGGTAAAGATAAGGATAATGACAAGCCTACTTACCCTGCTTTGTTAGGCTTGGCAGGCGCCAAACAAAAAGCCCAAGAATTGCATGAGATGGCACTGGAGAATTTAAGCGTTTTTGGCAAAGAGGCTGATTTATTACGCGACTTGTCGCTTTATATCATTCAGCGCAATCATTAATTACCGTGTGATTGCTAGGAAATAACGCAGGATAATCACGCGGTAAGCTTAAACCGCGCCAACTCAAGGAATCGATTTTTACATGAACACCCCACACCCCTACCCGC
>DIUY01000007.1 GCA_002422395.1 Methylococcaceae bacterium UBA6146
GCGGGTAGGGGTGTGGGGTGTTCATATTAATAAAGTGGCTCACGGTAGAACATCAAAATAAGTCCAATCTGGAATAAGGCGGCCACAGAAATAAATCCGGCAATATCCTTACCTGGCCTGTCGAGTTTTAATTCAAGCCAGCGGCCACAGGCAAGCACGAGGGAAAACACGCCCATCAGGGTATGACCAATCTGAATCAAAAACGCGCTTTTAGCTTGAAAACCGACATGCGAATGCGTCAATAGCATCAACCCGCCAAAAGCAGCCAATACCGGAAAAAAATAAGGCAACCGACTGTTCTGGTTACGTGGCAATCTGGCAATCAGCTCCAGCACACCCAGCACAAACACTAACAAGGTGGCAATACGGTGCTGTAAGACTTCCCCGTTATTAAACGTGCTTTCCCAGAAGCCAATCGGCCCTAACGGCCACGTTTCAGCATCGCTACGGAAGAATAGGAAAATGCCTAACCCCACAAAACCTATCGGCCAGTAGCGGGTCAGGTAACCAAGATAGCGCTCAAATCCAAAAAAAGCGGACGGCAAGCGTTTGACATAAGAGAGCATTGCAAAAAAGCTCATCGTAGTCAGGAAGATACCGGCAATATTGTGGTTGTAATCCGACCAGGCAGTAGCCGCTTCTGAAGGCACTTGACCAATAATTGCAACCCGTCCGGCTTCACCGGCAATCAGCGCTTGATGTGAGGGTGAAGCTGTCCTCGGAATTTGCGGCGCGAACATATTCACCACTTCCTGCCAACTTGCGGTCAGATTAGGGATGTCAATCGAAGGCGGCTGCGAAGCAAGGCTAGCGGCGGTGAATAGCAGGGTAATCAAAACAAAGGCTTCCGCTTCGATATAGTAAGGAACACGATAATTCAACGCATGGCTATTGCGCGTGACGAAATAGTCGGTGACCGCCGACTTGTTTAGCCAAGCCAAACTCAGCGCCAGCCCCAGCAAAATAATTTTCACCATGAGCAAATTACCGTAGCCGGTGCCTATAAAACCGTTCCAGCTATCAATATATTGCAACGCCATCGGCACACCCGACAGTAAAATAACACCCACCGAAGCCATGCCAAATAGTGAAAACCGTTTCAGTAATAACGGCCATAAATCGGCGGGAATCTGTTTTTTGCTGCGCATCAGCCAAACATTAACCAGATGGAATACGCCACCAATCCACGCCGCCGCCGCCAACTGATGAATAACCGTTAAACCCATCAAAATAACGGGGTTATCAAAACGTCCGGCGGCGTGTACTAGCCACGCCCCCGAAATAATCATCGGCACAGCGACCAATCCGGCGGTTTGCCAATAGTTTTTGGAATACGGATTTTTACTCAGCACACAATAACAGTAGCCAGCCAACACTAAAGTCAATAAAGCTCTGACAATCCCGCCGATGAATTGGGTTGTTTCGGCAAACTCGGGAAATGGCCATTTGTCCAGCACTGCACTCATCAGCCAGATTTTCAGGATAATTTTAAACACTTGCGCACCGGCCAGTGCAAAACCACCCACATACAACAATTTAACGGTTCTTTCCAGTAAAACGGCAGGGTAACCTGCGTCACGCACCCAAGGCCGCAATACGAACAGCCCCCAAAACAGGCTGCCAACAGCAAATGCAAAGCAAACCAGCGCAAAGCCACCAATCAGGGAATCAAGAAAATCAGCAATACCGGCCATGATTGAACCCTAAGGAGCGACGGTAAAATGAATGACATCTTCGGTCAAATGCCCGTCAGCGGCAAACACCTTGAGCTTTAACGCGTAATCGCCGGACACCAATGCGGGTATTTCAATATTGACTTGCCCCTGCTTCTCACCTTTACCAATAGTTAACAAAGTTTGTTTATCGCCTTTACTGACCAAAAAAACTTGGGACAACCCCAATTCAATTTTAGAATTGAAGTCTAGCCTGACATTGTCGGCTTGATTGGCATGGATTGGCGTAATTTTTAACGAATAGTCTGTGACAACTGCATGGGCGCAGGCGCTGGGTTGATACAACGCCAATAATAGCAAGCTTAATAAATATAAAATTTTCATGTTAGCCGCCTTTTTTTCCTTTAAGCGCATGGGTGGCAAGATTTTTGCCTAAATCCCAGATTGAGCCGGGTATCTGATGGGTATCGGCAATGGTTTTATCAAATGCGGTAACAATATGGTCGCGGTCTTTTTGTGTTAAGTTTAGCGGTGGCAATAACTTGACGACATTCATGCCATGCCCTGCAACCTGCGTCAAAATATGGTGCTCCTTAAACAACGGTATGGTGACCATCTGGCAGAACAGGCCCTTATTGGCCGTCTCCAGCATGGCCCAAGCGGCTTTTAGTGTGAGGCTTTTTGGGGCTTTGAATTCAATTGCTATCATCATGCCTTTGCCGCGAGCTTCTTTGAGAAATTCGTATTTGCCAGCCATCGCATTCAGGCTGTTGATAATATCGGCGCCAACTTTCCCGCTGTTCTCCACCAGTTTTTCTTCCGCCATAACATGCAACGTGGCAAGCCCTGCGGCCATTGCCATGTTGTTTTTCGAAAAGGTGGAGCCATGCACGACCGCCCTATCCATGCGGTTATACACGGTGTCCATGATTTTTTGTGTCATTGCGACACCTCCGACCGGCACAAAACCGCCGGACAGGGCTTTAGCCATGCATATCATGTCCGGCTGGACGCCCCAATGCTCCACTGCCCAAAGTTTGCCGGTGCGCCCTAACCCAGTTTGGACTTCATCAGCTACAAACAGTGTGCCGTATTTTTTGCATAGGCGCTCCACTTCCGACAAATAATTGTCATCGGGGAGGTTGACGCCTTTGCCCTGTATCGGTTCGACAATAAAGGCGGCCACATCGCTGTTGCTTAATGCCGCTTCTAGCGCCGCCAAATCATTGAAAGGCACGGCGCTACAACCGGGCAAAAGCGGGCCAAAACCTTCGCGGAAAATAGTTTCGCCGTTCAACGACAAAGCGCCCATGGTCAAACCATGATAGCCGTGTTCGCAAAACACGATTTTTTCGCGTTTAGTGGTGTAACGGGCGAACTTTATTGCCGCTTCCACAGCTTCCGCGCCAGAGTTGCAAAAGAACATCTTGTTAAGGTTGTCCGGTGTGGTTTTCAGTATTTCTTGTGCCAACAGGCCGCTGAGCACCGAGACATCCAACTGCACCAGGTTAGGCAATTCTAGCGTCAGGGTTTCTTTCAGCGCATTGATTACCGTAGGGTGGTTACGGCCAATCGCAAAAACGCCGAAGCCACTGAGCAAGTCCAAATACTCTGTACCGTCCTGATCATACAAATACTGGCCAACCGCCTTCTTGTAATGGCGGTCATAGCCTATGGTTTTTAGCACCCTAACCATTTGATTGTTAAGGAACTGTTCATGTAAATCGAATTTATCGGTGCTGTGCTGGGCAAAAAGTTCGGCAATACTAAAAGTCATGGTAGATACAAAATGCAAAGTTCAGGGCACGAGTTTCAGGTCGGTTGACCAAAACTCAAGGGCGGTTCATTTAAGCTTGTTTGAAAAATCGGCCAAGGCGTCTAACTGCCTAGCCACCCGCTTTAACGTGGTTTTAGCGGCATTAAAATAAAAACCCAAGCGAATCAATCGGGGTAGCTCAATCGGATGCAAGGCAAGAAACAACAATAACCGGCTTAGGACAATATCGCCTTCCGCGTTGGCTGCATAACTGACGGCATTTGGCAGATCCATATCGGCCGGGTCAACAATTGCCCTGATAGCAAGAAACGGCAGGGCTTTTTTGTTTGCAACTTTGGCTATGGCCACACTCTCCATATCCAGCGCAATGGCTTTGGTGATAAGTTGTAAGTGCAGCTTTTCCTTGCTGGCAGAAACGATATCCACACTTTCCGTTAAACTGCCTGTACGCACTGAGATGTCAGGTGCCAATAAGTTTTTCGTGTACTCGTGCCAATTATGGTCAACTGCTAGCTCATCATTATTTACATCAACCAAGCAGTCGGCAAGAGTCAAATCTCCAGGCCTTAAAGTCATGTCGAGCGCAGCCGCACACCCCCAGCTAATGAGCTGGGTCGCGCCTTTGCTAATCAACAATTCGGCGGCAACGGTTGCATTTTTAGCACCCGCCCCTGAATAGGCGACTAACAATTTGTCAGCGATGAAGACGCAATGCCCTTTATCAATACGTTTTGATGTCAGGGCGGCAAGCTCTTCAGGCAGCGCGACAACAATCCCGGTGATCACTTTCTGTTAAGCTCGTTACGGTATCTGGCAAGCGCCCACAACGGGAAGAATTTATCATACCCGTGATATTTGAGATAAAACACCTTAGGAAAACCTGGGGCGGTAAAACATTTGTCGTTCCAAAAACCATCCGCTTGCTGGTGGCGGAGAATGAAATCAATCCCGGCTTTGACTTCGGGGCTGTGCGCTTCACCAGCCGCCATTAACCCTAAAACCGCCCACGCAGTCTGGAATGCCGTGCTAAAGCGGTATTGCCCACGATAATCAGTGTCATGGTAGCTGTAATTATCTTCCCCCCAACCGCCGTCGGCACGTTGCACACTTTTCAGCCATTGAGCCGCTTTGGTGTACATTGGGTCAGTTTTAGGCAGTTGGGTTTGCTCCAGGCCAAGCAAAACCGACCAAGTGCCATAAATATAATTGGTGCCCCAGCGGCCAAACCAAGAGCCATCGGCTTCTTGCTCGCTACGCAAATAAGCTATGGTGCGCTCCAAGGCAGGCAGGTATTCATCATGATCCTTGGCAACCCGCGCCATCAGCATGGCGCACCGGGCGCTGACATCGGAGGTTGGCGGGTCCAGTAATGCGCCATGATCGGCGAACGGGATTTCATTCAGATAATAGCAAGTGTTGTCGACATCAAACGCGCCATAGCCGCCATTTTTCGATTGCATACCGACTATCCAGCGGGTTGCCCGATGGATGGACTCGTCCAACCCAACAAAATTTGAATCCGCCATCGCAAAAGCAACTACTGCGGTATCGTCAACATCAGGGTAGTGGGGGTTAGCAAACTGGAACGCCCAGCCACCGCCCGCCAAATTGGGTTTGGAGATACGCCAGTCGCCAGGCTCATCGGACAATTGTTTTGATTTAAGCCAGTCATAGGCGCGGCCCAAGCTTTTGGCGTTAATTTTTTTATCGGCTTCTTGCAAGGCAAGCGCCGCCAAGGCCGTGTCCCAAACCGGTGACAAACAAGGCTGGCAATAAGCGTCGTGCTCATTGATGACCAACAGCTTGTCTATAGCTTTGCGGGCCATCACGACATGCTCATGGTCTTTTGGCATGCCTATCAGCAACATGGCTTCATAGGCCGCCATCATGGCCGGGGAAATACCGCCCAAGCCGTCTTCGCCGTTAAGCCGCTCGATAAACCAGTCTTTGGCTTTTTTGAGGGCGAGGTTGCGCACTGCTTTGGGAATGAACGGCTCGGTTATACGGCCTAATTGATCTAACCCTAGAAAAACCTTATTCAGCAATGTCCGTTCCGGAAAGTAATGCATTTCTTTGTCAGGATGGGTGACAAAAATCTCCAGGATGCTTATTTTGTTGGGGTTTTTGGCGACCGCCTTTAGTGTGCACAGAATGAACAATGGCACCATGACGGTTCTTGACCAGTAGGAAACCTTGTCCAAATGGAACGGAAACCATTTAGGCAACAGCATGATTTCGACGGGAATATAAGGTACGCCCCGCCAGGGCAGTTGTTCAAACATCGCCAGCGCAATCCGGGTAAACACGTTCGCCTTGGCGGCGCCGCCTTGACTTAAAATGTAGTTTCTAAGGCGTGCCATATGGGGCGCGTCAATAGCATCACCGGCCATTTTTAGCGCGTAATAGGCTTTGACGCTACAGCTAATGTCACCCGCACCGCCGGTAAACAACGGGTAGCTGCCGTCTTCAGACTGACGTGACCTTAAGTAATTGGCAATTTTGGCCTGTAGCGGAACATCAATTTCCCCTAAGTAGTGCATCATCAGAATATATTCTGATGGGATTGTGCAATCAGCTTCCAGCTCAAACACCCAAAAACCCGCTTCATCTTGCAGGCTCAGCAACTTATTCTGGGCTCTTTCAATGGCTTTGTTGAGGTTGAACGCATTGGAATGGATAGCCGCCGATGAACTCGGGGCATGGCAATTATTTATACGGTTAGTGGCATCGGTAAACATAACGCTTCCTCAAATATCTGAATTGGCTTTTGACGGCTGCATGCCCTCTGGTGCATAAAGGGTGGAGGTGGCTTCAAGAGGTAAGGCAGTGCCTGGAAATTGGGTTTGGGATGAACTTGAATAAGACCAGCCCGGCGTTGCCAGACCTTTGCTGGCTAGCTTAAAAAGTAAGGATAACAAGGCATTGCTGCGGCCTGTTAATCGGGTGGCTAATATCGTTGCTTTAACATTGCTACGATTAATTTTGACTTGGTTTGAATGCGTAAAATTCAAATTCCGTTTAATTTTTTTCAGGGTCAGCACCGCCATGCCTAATGCCCATAAACAGAAGTTACGAATCCCTGTCTCATGAGCCGGCAGCAACTGGGTATATTTCAGGGCGTTGCTTAAATGCCCGTGCGCGATACCTATCAGATGCTCCAGGCCTTCCCTGAAATGCGCGTCATTGGTTTCTGGCGACAACGTTTTAAGATCAAAGCCGGTTTCCGTAAAAATATCCTGTGGCAACCAACACACACCGCGCCCCGCATCATCCCAAATATCTTTCAGGATATTGGTCATTTGCAGGCCTTGGCCGAACGATACCGACAACACTAACAGCTGTTCGCGGTGTTGTGCGATTTCCGGCGAGTAGTGGCAAAACAGCTTTGCCAGCATTTCCCCGACACAACCGGCGACGTAATAACAATACTTGTCCAAATCGGCGAGCGTGGCCAAGCCATTATGCAAGTTCTGGGCCTGAAAAACCGGCATTCCTGCCGCCATAGTTTCCACACATGCCGCTAAAGCTTCAATTTGCGCAGGCTCAAGGGCGTGGGTGATCTGGATGACACGCGGCAAGACGTGGATTAGCGTGTGTTCAGCGGGTATGGTCTGTTCGGAAAGCAACGGCGCAAGCTCGACGGCAAAAGGTTCGGCATTATCACCCGTCCGTACAACTTCAATAAATTCACTGCAAAAATGCTGTTTTTGCCTGGCTGACAGAGAAACCTCATCTTCTATCGTATCGACTATGCGGCACAATAAGTAGGCGTTCGCAACCGCGTCGTACAGCTTTTCCGGTAACTGGGGGATGGTGAGGGCAAACGTTCTGGACACGCCTTCGAGCAAGGCGGCTTGAAAGGCTTTGTCAGGCAGCTGGTTAAGCAGCTTTGGGTCGTCCAGAATTGATGAAGGAACGCTCATGATATTTTTATAATGCAATGAGTTCTATGATAGATAAGCCAATTTTTTACAATAATAGACTGTTTGTTGGTATTTTGCAAAGCAATGTTGTTTTATTGCCAATGCCCTTGTTTTGAAGGTCATGTAAAGCGATTATTTAAGAATAAAAACAGTTATTTAAAGGGTTATGTTGCATTTATGTGAATACGTTTGGGGGTGTTGGTTTATAGGCAATTTGACGCAAATGCTGGAGTCATGCACTAAAAGGTAGTATTCTACTTAACAATTAGCTAAGCGATTGTATTATATAAAAGGACAGACTGAAAAATCTGGCTTTAAAGCAACCAAAGCCACGTTAGGTTGCATTTTGTTGACTATTGTCGGCTTGTTGTTTTATTGCTACATATTCATTGCTAAGTGTTTCTGTATTCAGGCAGTCCGCTAACTCGGACGGTCATCGCTTGTAACAATATTTAGAGGGTTTACTGATGGGAGTTCCTTTACGCCAACAATTGACAGTCGGCAGTTATCTGATTAAACAAAAGTTAAAAGGGGCTAAAAAGTACCCTTTAGTCCTTATGTTGGAACCATTGTTCCGCTGCAACTTGGCCTGTGCCGGTTGTGGCAAAATCGACTATCCCGACGACATTCTTGACCAGCGTCTTTCTTATGAGGAGTGTATGCAGGCGGTTGATGAGTGCGGCGCACCGATGGTTTCCATCCCGGGCGGCGAGCCGTTAATCCACAAAGAAATGCCGCAAATTGTCGAGGGCATTATTGCCCGTAAAAAATACGTTTATTTGTGCACCAACGCGCTGTTATTGAAAAAAAGGATTGATGATTATAAGCCGTCGCCTTATCTGACATTCTCTATCCATTTGGACGGCATGCAAGAAAGGCACGACACCTCTGTTTGTCAAGAAGGCGTGTTTGAGCGGGCCGTCGAAGCCATCAAACTGGCGCTGGGCAAGGGCTTTAGGGTGACTATCAACTGTACGCTGTTCCAAGGCGAAAATGCTCAAGAAGTCGCCGAATTCCTCGATTATGCAATGGAGCTGGGTGTTGAGGGCGTGACTATCGCGCCTGGGTTCAGTTATGAACGCGCACCCCAACAAGATGTTTTTATCAAAGGCAAAGACGTTAAGGACTTATTTCGAGGAATTTTTAAAATCGGCAAAAGCCGTAACTGGAAATTAAACCATTCATCTCTCTACCTCGATTTTTTAGCGGGCAACCAAAGCTACGAATGCACACCTTGGGGCAACCCTACCCGCAATGTTTTTGGTTGGCAAAAACCCTGCTACCTGCTCGCCGACGAAGGCAATGCCGCGACGTTCCAAGAGCTTTTGGACACCACGCCATGGGAAAAATACGGCAACAGCAACAACCCTAAATGTGCAAGCTGCATGGCACATTGTGGCTATGAGGCAACTGCCGTTGAAGATATGCTAAAACATCCATTGAAAGCCTTGCTGACATCCATCAAAGGCCCAAAAACCGAAGGCGATATGGTGCCTGAGCCAGAGCCGCAGCTTGTCGGGGCAGTATCATCCGGCTCAAAATTTGCTGGGATACCCATTAAGGTGGAAATGGCGGACTAATGATCCGCCATTGGGAGACAGCCGCAGTTTCACCTCGGCAAGCTACTTTTTAATACGCTGTTATTTTACGAGGTTTTAAATTTATGGGCTTCAATCGTATAAAGCTGGCTAGCGTGCTTATAGGCTTTTTGTTTTTGACAACAATTGCAAACGCAGCAAATCAAAACCCCGCCCCTGCCAGACAGGTTGTCGAAAGCTTTCAAAATGAACTGATAGCCGTTATGAAAATCGGCAAGTCCACTGATTTTTCTGGCCGTTACAACAGGTTGTATGATGCAGTCACGCAAAGCCATGACTTGCCAAAAATTGCCCGCATTGTGGTTGGCAAAGAATGGGAAAAACTGTCCGAGTCACAGCAAAACCAGCTAGTTGAGGTATTCAGCAAACTCAGCGTTGCGTCTTATGCGCACAATTTCAAAGACTATGCGGGCGAATCGTTTGACTTTGATTCGGAAGAGGAAACCACTCGGGGCGGGGTTGTCATTCATACGCGTCTAAAAATTCCTGACGAGAAAGATGTCAAGTTCGATTACATGCTAAAAGAACAAGGCGACAGTTGGCGCATTATCAATATCATCGCTAATGGTGTCAGCGACTTGGCGTTAAAACGTTCGGAATACACCGCAGTTTTACAACGCGAAGGCTTTGATGCTTTAATAACGAAAATTAACGAAAAAATTGATAATTATTCGAAACTATAGGTTTTTACAGCAATGAACACCCTTCGTAATATCATGCGCCCCTATAAACGCCAGTACGTCTTATCGCTCATGCTGACCAGTCTGTTTGTTCTGAACAGCGGTTGTGCAACCACAAAAGTCGGCGGCCAACCGGCACTAAGCAAGGCCGACCCTTATGAGCATATTAACCGGAAAACTTTTGTTTTTAATGATACCGTCGATGATTATGTTGCTGAGCCTATTGCTAGCGCCTACAAGGCAATAACGCCACAATTTGTCCAAACAGGCGTATTTAATTTTTATAACAATTTAAAGAACGTCAATGTAATCATCAATGATGCCTTACAAGCCAAATTTAAGCAGAGTGCGCAAGATACCGGACGCTTTGTGATCAACTCATCATTGGGATTGTTAGGTCTGGTCGACGTTGCTAAAGACGTGGGCTTAGAACAAAATGAAGAAGATTTTGACCAAACATTGGCCGTATGGGGAATTCCACGCGGCCCTTATCTGGTCATCCCTTTATTGGGGCCTACAACCGTGCGGGGTATTCCAGGCGCAGTTTTTGATACCGCCGCAAACCCATCAAGTTATGTAGGTGCACCAGTGCAATTGTTGTCATTGCTTAATGCCCGCGCAAATGCGGAGGGTGCGCTGAAATTTATTGATGAGGCTGCGTTAGACCCTTATGTGTTTACCCGTGAGTCTTTTCTACAGTGGCGTCATAGCTTGGCTACTGACGGAAAGTCTGCCGCAAGCACAGACTTTTTAGACGAGCTGGACGAGTTAGGTGAATTTGATGCCGAAAATGTCGGCCTCATTGCCGATCAAGCATCGAAAGGCGGTTTCGGCAATTACATCCAGAAATTTGAACGGGCGGCCCAATCTTTTAGTGGTGCCGCCCAGTCATTCGATGAAACGGCAAAAACCTTTGAAGATGCGGGCAATAAAGCGGATAAGTTACAGGGTGATGTCCGAGTAAAATAGCGGAAATCTTGCATAAAATGCCCGATTGCTTGCCTTGTAAGTGAAAAACTACAATTCGTTATGCTGTATATATACAAGTGGCAACTCCTTTAGGGATGTTGCCACTGTTTAGGAAGGTTTTCAGCTACCGCCCATTTTTCTTTATTTCTTAGGGTGTCTTTTTTGTTGCTCCGCTGTGTTAAAAATGCAGTAACGAATGCACTTCGTAGCCACTGAGCTTTTTCCTGCCTTCAAGAAAATCCAGTTCCACCACAAATGCACAAGCCTCCACTTTAGCCCCAAGCTTTTCCACCAACTCACAACTTGCTTTTGCCGTACCGCCCGTAGCCAGCAAATCATCAATCAACAAAACCCGGTCGCTAGCATCAAACGCATCGATATGGGCTTCTAGCTCCGCTGACCCGTACTCAAGATCATATGAAACGCTTTGCACATCATAAGGCAGCTTACCTGGCTTTCTCAGTGGTATAAAAGGCAACCCCAACTCCCAGGCGACTAAAGAACCAAAAATAAATCCCCGCGCCTCCATCCCTGCCACAGCAGTTATGTCACGCCCCAAAAAAGGGTGTAGCAATTGATGCACCGACAACCTTAAGGCAGCAGGGTCTTTCACTAGCGGTGTAATATCTTTGAAGATAATGCCCGGTTTAGGGAAATCTGGAATATCACGAATCTTGTTTTTTAATCTATGCATAGTGTTTTATCCGAATATAGCGCCCGCATTGCCGGGCTTAAAGCGTGTGGCTAAAGCCATTATCAGGCACAAAAAGATTCAACCGAAGCCAAAATCCCCGGCACGTCGAGGCCGCACAGGGCCAACAGCTCCTCGCGTGTGCCCTGCTCGACGAAGCAGTCGGGCAGGCCGATGTTGAGCACCGGCACCAGGATTTTTTGCGCCTGCAAGAATTCGTTGACGGCGCTGCCCGCCCCGCCCGCGATGACGTTTTCCTCGACGGTGACAAAGCTGTCATGGGATTTGGCCAGTTCCAGGATAAGTTCGCCGTCCAGCGGCTTGACGAAGCGCATGTTGGCGACGGTGGCGCCCAGCTGTTTGCCGGCCGCCAGCGCGGGCGCGACCATGCTGCCCCAGGCGAGTATGGCGATGCGCCCGCCCCGGTGGCGAACTTCGCCCTTGCCGATGGCCAGGCCGTCGAGGCCCGGCCGCACGGCCACGCCCGGGCCTTTGCCGCGCGGGTAGCGCACGCTCGCGGGGCCCTCGTGGTTGAAGCCGGTGGTGAGCATCCGCCGGCATTCGTCCTCGTCGGCGGGCGCCATGACGACCATGTTGGGGATGCAGCGCAAAAAGCTGTAATCGAAGCTGCCGGCGTGGGTGGGGCCGTCGGGGCCGACCAGGCCGGCGCGGTCGAGGGCGAACAGGACGTCGAGGTTTTGCAGGGCGACGTCGTGGATGAGCTGGTCGTAGCCGCGCTGCAGGAAGGTGGAGTAGATGGCGACGACGGGCTTGGCGCCTTGGCAGGCCTGCCCGGCCGCCAGGGTGACGGCGTGCTGTTCGGCGATGGCGACGTCGAAGTAGCGCTCGGGGAAGCGCTGCGAGAACTTGACCAGCCCCGAACCCTCGCGCATGGCGGGGGTGATGCCGAGCAGGCGCCGGTCCTGCGCCGCCATGTCGCACAGC
>DIUY01000024.1 GCA_002422395.1 Methylococcaceae bacterium UBA6146
TTTGTGTCCTGAAAAGTGTTGACACATCATTGAGCATATCCAAACCAATATCAAACGTTTTCTGAAAGATTACATCACACCCGAAGATGACGAACTGAATACCAAAGAGCTGTTAAGCAAATACAGTGATGAAATTTCAAAACTGTCAAAATACGAAAGTGAAACCGCCGTTTTTGGCTTTTACAATGCGTGGTGGGTGTTTGGCGAAGTGGCAAAAGCCAGTGAAATAGACTACGCCATCTTTATGGCAGAAGCCGAAAACGTAGGCTACAAACGCACTAAACGCGGCGAAAATCCAATGCCCAACGACCTTTACGATCTTGAATATGCGCCTGCCAAACTTGATTGCAAAATGGTAATCGCCCAATACGACCAAGACATCAAACACATTGAAGACAAGCAAGCCGATGCCGTACTAGAAAAAGCCGCATTAGAAGAGAAAAGCGGCATTAAGGAAAATGCGGCTATGCAAAAGAAAATCGAAAAACTGGTTACAGACATCGAAAGCTACGCGGAAAAAATAGCAACCTTACAAACTGAAAAAGCCGAAGTAGAAAGCATATTGGCAAACTACTACGAAAACAACAGCTTGAAAGAAACTTACACTGAGCGCACTGACACCGCTTTAGTCAGCCATTTCAAAAATGGTTTGCTCTCACGTTATAAGAGCGATGATATTTTGCTTCGAAAAACTACCCAGCTAACTATTTTGGATGCTATTAGACAGGAGGTTATGTGGGATTAGTCTTTAATAAAATCAAACTAGGTTCATTTTTAAATGATGAATTTCTTAGATTGGATGAAAAATATAGAGTTTTTGCTGGTGTTCAAAAATATAAAGTTTGGGATACCCTTAATTGTTGCCCTCTTTCTTTTGCATTAAAGGAATTGAACTCACCTAAATTAAAAAAAGGTGAACTAGAAAATGAATATATTTTGATTGATTTGGCGAACATTGAACGAAGAGGCAACTCCATCGTAAACGCTGAAAAAACACATGAAATTGGTTCTGATAAATCACTTTTAAAAAACGGGGATATTTTTATTCCTAAAATTGAACCCAAAAAAGGCCAGTTCGTTTTAAACACTGAGCATAGTGAATATTTAGGTTCAACGGAATTAGTTGAATATGTAATCAACAAAAATAACTTCAATCCATTATTTCTTTATTATCTTTTAGTAAGCCCTCGCTTATTGAATGTATTAGCTTGTTTGGAAAGTGGTAAAACTCATAAAAGGGTTAATTCATCCGATTTATTAAAAATTCAAATTCCTAAAATTTCTCTCGAAATTCAAAACGCAGTTGCAGAAAAAATTGCATTACTTGAAACAAATATCACTGACTTAAAAAACTCAAAACTAAAACCCAAAGATATTATTAATCGAGTTTTTAGCTATGAGTTTAATATCCACTTTAGTGATATTTCTTCAATAGATAGCGTAGCAAAATTAAACATTAAATTAAGTTCTATATCCCCTAGAAACAATAATCTTCGAGATAGCTTTCGCTGGAACAAGATGCAGCACATACAAAATTATCTTTACAAGGATATTGATTGCATTCACTTACTAGGAAATTTCATTATCGAAACCAAGAATGGCTGGAGTCCGCTTTCTGTTGAAGGTGGCGAAGGTATTCCTATTCTTGGGCAGGAACATTTTTCTTTTGATGGTACGTTGAAAATTTCACCGTCAAAATTTACAGAAGTCACAAAAAAGAATATTGACGATTGTTTTATACAACAAGGCGATTTCTTTGTTAGTAGAGGAAATACCGTTGATTTAGTCGCATTAGCAAGTGTGGTTGAGGAAGAAATATCCGAAGACATCATTTTTCCTGATTTGTATATAAAAATTCAACTCGATGAAACACGCCTAGATAAAAAATATTTAGCATTATTGTTTAATTCTTTTTTTGGCAGACTTTATTTTAAATATGCCTCAAAAGGAAAAAATCAAACAATGGTAAAAATATCATCAAGCGAATTGTATGATTTTTATTTGCCCATTCCTGATATTGAAATTCAAAAAACGATAGTCAAAAAAATTCAAGCCCAGATAGATGCACAAAGCCTGATTGACCAAGAAATAGAAAAAAATAGGGCAAAAATCAATCTGATTATTGAAGAAGCCATACGGAATCCGGTTGAGCAAGGTCAATCCCAATGACGCTTGAGTTCAATCAAAATCATCTTTGCAGCGATACTACCGGCAAAGTGAAGATAGATGTTATTTAGACCAACCCCGTATTGAACGCATGATTTTAGGAGAAGCCCCATGACCGTGAAACAACAACTCATTGCCGAAATTGAAGACATTGACAACCCTATCACCTTGGTTCAGCTTTTTGAAATTATGCAGTTAATCAAGCAAAACGCTGGAAAGCACAATACCCTGATAAGCCGTTTTACAGGTTGCCTTAATGATGCCGATGCCCAAGAGATGCGGGGTATTGTTGATAATGAATTCAACAAGATCGAGGGTGAATGGTGAAAGAAAAAATCGCCCTGGATACGAACGTCGTGATAGATATTTTTAACAATAAGCACAATGTCGTCACTTTGTTAAACCACTATCAAAGCATTTACTTGCCCGTTACCGTATGCGGCGAGCTGTTGTTTGGCGCAAAAAATTTAGCCAGAAGCCAAGAAAACGAACAAAAATGCCATGATTTTATCAGCAATTGCCATTTGTTGAATATCAATGAACTGGTTGCCGAAGCCTAGCCGCTTGAAAAAATACTTTTAGGAGAACAAACATGAAAACGACGCATTTATCTAGCCGCAGGCATGTAACGATTCCAAAAACAATATGCGATGCTTATCATTTGGCTATCGGGCAAGAATTGGAAATTGAATCTACCCCGCAAGGCATTTTATTGAAGCCCAAAAAAATAATGCCAAATACGTCCATTGACGCGATTGCAGGCTGTTTGGCTTATCAAGGCCCGGCAAAATCCATAGAAGAAATGGACGCGGCCATTCAACAAGGCATTGCCGCTGAATGGGGACAACATGATCGCCGTTGACACCAATGTGATTGTGCGATTTTTAACTAAGGACGATGAAGCCCAATATCAAAAGGCTTACCGGATTTTTGCTGAATCCGCACAGCTTTTTATCCCCACCACCGTTATTTTAGAAACGGAATGGGTGTTACGGTTCAGCTACCGTTTCTCGTCTGACCGTATTGGATACGCCTTGTCGGGGGTTTACTGGGATTGCATAACGTCATTACTGAACATAAGGCCGCTGTGCTTAGGGCGTTAGCATGGCATCAACAAGGAATGGATTTTGCCGATGCTTTACATTTGGCTTGTAGTTTATCTGCCGATGAATTTGTCAGTTTTGATAAAAGGCTCATTAACAAAGCAATTGGTTTAAATGTCGATATAAAGGTAGTTGAGCCTTAAGAAAGAAACGGATTCTTGCAACCTTGGTGACAGCCGAAATAGAGCAAGCCAAGCAACGTGTTGAAGGCATGGTTTTAGGGGAACACGAATTATGTCACTAGAATTTAACGACATTCTGCTTTACACCGACACCAACGGTAAGGTGAAGATAGAAGTCATTTTTGAAGAAGAAACTTTCTGGTTAAGCCAAAAGAAAATGGCTGAGTTATTTGGTGTTGAAAGCCATACAGTCACTTACCACCTTAAAGAAATCTATCAAAGCGGTGAGTTGATGGCAAAGGCAACTACTCGAAAATTTCGAGTAGTTCAACGCGAAGGCAACCGTGATGTAAATCGTGAGATTGATTTTTATAATCTGGATGCCATTATCGCCGTGGGCTACCGCGTCAACAGCCACCGCGCCACGCAATTTAGGATTTGGGCAACAGCAACGCTGAAAGAATTTATCATCAAAGGCTTTGTACTGGATGACGAACGGCTTAAGCAAGGCAAGCGGTTTGGTAAGGATTATTTTGATGAGTTATTGGAACGGATTCGGGAAATACGCGCCAGTGAACGGCGGTTTTATCAGAAAATCACTGACATTTACAAAGAATGCAGCATGGATTATGCAAAAGATGATCCGCAAACGCTGACGTTTTATAAAACCGTGCAAAACAAGTTGGAATGGGCCATTACGGGCAAAACCGCCGCTGAAATCATCCAATCCCGCGCCGATGCGGAACAGCCCAATATGGGCTTGCAGACATGGAAAAACGCACCCAATGGCAAGGTGTTAAAAAGTGATGTGTCGGTTGCCAAAAACTACCTAATCGAGAAGGAAATTAAAGAGCTGGAAAGGATTGTGTCCATGTACCTTGACTATGCCGAACTTCAAGCCTCCCGTAATATCCCGATGAAAATGGCGGACTGGGTAGAAAATTGGATGCTTTTTTAGCGTTTAATGGCTATGAGATATTGCAGGATGCGGGAAAGGTTAGCCATGCGGTTGCGGAACGGTTGGCACATCAGGAATATGATAAGTTTAGAGTAGTGCAAGATGTTAATTTTGAAAGTGATTTTGATAAAAGCGTGAAAACGGTGATGGCTAAAAAATGAAGCTTCTGGTATTAAACTCGGCATTAGAAAAATGTTATCAAAATCTAATAAATCTTGTGATTAGCAGGCAATCGTTATGCAACGCGCCATAAGCATCAATAAGCTTTACATTACTGGCACTGAAACTGATTTTAGGACACTGGTTGCCGATAATCTACTGCATCAGGTTTATAGCGTATTTAAGGCCAACTTTTTACAAGCTAACAATTCTTCCAGGCGATGAAAACACAACAAACAGATTTATTTCAAAACAAAGACGAACGTTCATTGCTGGCACAATTACTGGATGAATCCAGGCTTTACAAAGAAGGCAAGAACTTTAAGGAGTTACTTGAGTTTGTAAATAAATTAAGCAACTTTGCCCCATTTAATGCTTTCGTGCTTCATATCCAAAAACCAGGTTTAAGGTTTGCCGCATCGAAATATGACTGGGGGAAAAAATTTAATCGTTCGGTAAAGGAAGGCGCAAGGCCACTACTTATTTTATGGCCATTTGCCCCGGTGGTTTTGGTTTATGATGTTGACGATACGGAAGGGGACGAGTTGCCCGCCGATGTGACCCAAGCATTTAGGGCAACTGGCAGCATAACAGAATCGCATATTCAAGGGTTTATCAGGAAGCTCAATAAATTGGGCATAGATACGCAGTTGATTGAATATGGCGATGGTCATGCGGGGCATATAAAAAGACCGATACATGACATAAAAATCAACAACCAATCGAAGGATTCAAAACAAAAACCAGATTATCTGATTAGATTAAACAAAAGGCATGAGCCGAATGTTCAGTTTGCAACTTTGGTACATGAGCTGGCGCATCTTTATTTGGGGCATTTAGGAACAGATAAATTTCTAAAAATACCAGATCGGCAACTTAAATCTCATGATGCTCAGGAAATAGAGGCTGAATCTGTCTGTTATATTGTTTGTCATAGGAATAATGTTGAACCCAATTCAGAGGCTTATTTAACGAATTTTGTCGATGACAAGTTGCAAGCTGAAAATATGGATTTATATGCCTTATTAAAAGCGGCAGGCCAGATTGAAACGATTCTTGATTTAGTCACGCATACAAAATTTTAACTTTTCATTAAATAACTGATTATTGTCATTGCTGGATCACTAACACCGCTTTTAGAAAAACAGTGTTGCAATTACGGATAGCGTTATTAATTTTCCGGTGTTCATCTCTTAACCAACACCGCCAAAAACTACAGTAAAAACTACAGTGGTTTATAATCCCTCATACTACTTTTAATGACTTTACACGCCCGTTAATGTGCGCTATTCGTCCGCGTGACCGGTTCGCTTTTATAAGTGAAAACACGGTTTGTGTGCTTCCCGATCTGGCCACGGATAATCGCCAAGGCGTCATCATTCAGCGGCACCGCGATTGCTTTTTTCGCCTTCGCCTGTTCGGGGTGTATACGCGCAACGGCGTTGCATGTCTACCTGTGACCATTCAAGGTCTACCACGTTAGCTTCACGCAATCCGGTAGACAAACTAAACTTTGCCATTGCTTCAAGATGCGGCGGCAATTGTGTGAATAGCCGGTTCGCTTCGGCATGGCTCAGCCAGCGGATGCGTTTTTCAGCGGTTGGCAGCATCCGCACATAAGGCGACTTGTCCAGCCATTGCCATTCTTTTTCGGCCTTGTTCAGAACAGCCCGTAACAATGACATGACACGGTTTACAGTGCCATTTTTAACGCCAGTGTCACGCTTCGCTTGTTGGATACGCTGCACCGTGTTGACATCAATTTCATCAAGGTGTTTGTCATGCAGGTGGTCATCAAGCCAGCGCAATAGCTCAACATCGGTTTTTATGCTATTTTTATGTGTCGATGTTACTGCTCTTTTGTCCAACTACGTTTGTAGCGGATAACCGTTTTGGGTTTTTCTTTAACAGACTGGACAACTTTTTTGGAGTTAACTTGAAGTTGTGCTTGAAAATAAGCACTGTAATTATTGGATGGGGCCATTCGTCTCTTTTTTGTTGAAAATTGGAAGCATAGGGTTAAAACCATCGACAATAGTCAGTTGGTTTTATTCAAGGCTGGTAAATTTGAAAATGACTAACTGAAGAACAGAACGAGGAATTACAGAGGAAACATCGAAGTGGTAAACCAAGCAAAATCATATTTTTCTAGCGATCTGAATTATAGGCCTATTGTCAGGCATGTCAATCTGCTGGAGTCGCTATCTTTGCGAAAGATTTTTCCGGGCATCCTGCTCGAAAAATCAGCAAAAATAACGCGCCGCTTATGTCTCCTCCCTGTCCGCTAACGCCCCCCCCGCTCATGATGTGGCTACACTAAACCGGACACACAATTTAAAATATTGTGAAAGGAGTGTAAGCCCAAATGAGTCGAGAAAACCCCAAAACCTATACAGCGGAATTTAGAGAGTCCTCAGTTAAACTGGCTAATGAATCAGGCCGATCTGTTGCCGAGACAGCCCAAGAACTTGGTGTCAACGTTAATACGCTGCATACCTGGATTGCCAAATACAGTCAAGTGGGCAATGCTGTTCTGCCCACCGTTTACGGATGAAAAGGTGGGCAAAAAAACCTGCCCACCCTACGCGCTAGTTGAGAAACCCTCAGACACGCCCGTAGTGGCGTATTCAGAGTTTTCTTTACTTTCGCTTTTGATCGTTTCAAAATGCCGTGGCAGTTTTTTGGGGGGAGGGTTAAACAATAGTGTGTCAGAATTATTCTCTGCCTCCCCATTGGCTGCCAATAATTATAAATATAACCTGAGGGGAGCCCCGTAACGATGAATAGCCAATCTCTTGTGGAGTTTTTTAAAGAGCGGATCCACAATCTTTCAAGCAAACTGGATAAAACGGCCTACTGGAATGCCAAGTTTGACCGATTCGCCCGATTATTCGGTCGCTTATCGGGACGGCCTTTTGCCTTCAATGTCGCCATAGGTGTCGTTCTGGTCTGGCTTATCAGCGGGCCTATTTTTGGCTTTAGCGATACGTGGCAGTTGGTTATCAATACCGCGACAACCATCATTACTTTTCTGATGGTGTTCTTGATCCAACATACCCAAAACCGGGATACGGAAGCCATACAGGTAAAATTGGACGAGCTGATCAGGGCGGCTGAAGGCGCAAATAACGCACTGCTGGATTTGGAAGAAATGGAAGAGGAAAAACTCTCATTATTGCGTCAGCATTACACGGCACTGGCCAAAGAAGCGAGGGACGCGAAAGATGAATCAAGCAAACCTTAGTTTTTTTGCCTGTTGATGGTGAGAAACAAGCTTTTGACAAACAAACGCTTGCCGGAAATCGCCTTAAGCCCGGCAAGCACTTACAGACTTCTAATATGGCTGATAGCCGACCAGCTCACGACATGGGACAGCCCCATGTGGGTTTGAAGATGATTAATGACGCTCTCAACCCGTTCAGGTAAATCATAGAACTCGATGATCAAAGGCAAGTCCAACGACAAGTCCAGCAATCGGCTGGTACGGATTTGTCCGTCAGGGCCAAAACCCATAATACCTTGCAATACCGTGACGCCCGATACTTTTTCTTCATTGTGTAAAAAATCAATGATCTTGGTGAGCAGGTGTTCGCCTTCCCGAAGATAAATCCGGGCTACCGTAATAGATTGAGTTGCCATAACCAGTTCCCAAATAAAGTGCCTAACCAAATGGCTATCATGCCGAATAGGTTGGTGCTTGCCATAATGCCCAGTATTTCCTGCATTTCCAATTGAAAATTAAACAATTTGGACGAAATCCAGAGCGTTAATGATATTGACAGCACGCCCAGAAGCAAAACGAGCACAATGACCCGCCGCTCCGCTGTAAAATTTAACCGTTGGAACACAAACTCAGCCAAAGCGGCCAGCAAAAAAAACACTAAAACACCTAATAGCATCTCGATGTAAGGCAACTCATCCAGCCAACGGTAAGCGTCGTTGGCAAAGATTCTTCGTCCCAGTAACAGCCCGGACCAAACCGCCACTAAGCTAAGCACGGCGCTCAAAAAAATGTTCAACGCCGCTTTGCGTAGACCGCCTTCCTCGATGAGGTAAACCGTTTCCAGGGCAAACGTCGAAAAAGTGGTATAGGCGCCGAGAAATCCGATAAGGATCGCCGCGCGATATTCCACTGCCGCTGTAAACCGTTGCAGCATCATTGCTGTCAGAAAACCCATGACAAAACAGCCGGAAACATTGACAAACAATGTGCCAAAGGGAAAAGCCCGGCCTAACCACGCATAAACGCCATTAGCGACAAGAAAGCGCGCCACTGCTCCCGCAGAACCGCCCAAAGCGATTGCAAGCAATTGGTTCATGCGTTATACCCTGTTGTATGGACTAAGTCCCGAACCCGGTCATCTTGCTTTGCAAGCGCATAATGTCGATGTACAAGCCGAAATTGATGGGCATCCGTAACAGTATGAGCATAAATCAAGGCAGTTGTCATCCCTTCATCAAGGTTTGCATGGTTTTTATGGGTGGGTGTCATGCCAACGATCTCATGATGAGCACTAGGCCGGATAATGCCAGAAACAGCGCAAAAATACGCCGGTATTTATCACGGTCAATTTGCGCGTAAAACATAGCGTCGGTTAATTGAAAAATCATCGCGCCAACGGTCAGATAGATAAGGTTATCGTAGACAGGCACATCGATCTGTTGCCCACTGGACAACCATAAGGTCAACAGCTGTACGACTGCGAAGGTGCCGTAAGAAGCCGCCACGGTCACCCGCGCGACATCCTTTTCATAATTTTTGTGATGGACTATGGCGGTCAACAACGAACCGCCCAGATTGCTGAGCCCATGCACCACACCCATCACGACGAAGTATACCGTTTCATAGCGCATCATCCGGTCGATGATCCGGGCTATGGTGGTGGAAAACTCCTTCAGGGCAATAAACAGCAGAAACGGGCCGATAATCAAGCCGATGTTGATACGCAAATGAGTCACCAGAAACAGAAACACGGCGATCGGCGGCAACGTCATTAGCAATATTTTGCGGTAAAAGACAAAATCGATATGGGCGTGGTGTTGGAAAATTTGCAGCAGGTTGATGGCGAGCGAGATCGGCAGCAGCACAACCAGCACATCGACAAATTCGTAGCCGAACAGCAGTAAAAGCGGTGTGCCGAACAGTAAGATGCCGGCTCCGAACATTGATTGAATGACGGACGTGACGGCGACGATAAGCATGATTTCGGGCGACATAAATATTCCATGTTGTCATTGAGCAATGACTTAATTATGGGGACAAACACTTAATCAAGTAAGGTTTAAATCGGAACCGCGCTAACCAGCAACGGATTTTCCGACCTCGAAGTGATGGTATTAGAATGCCCTTTGTTTTACAAACTTTTTTGAATTTGATGAAGACCTGTTTCGCCAAGCCCTACCATTGTGTCCATAGATCCCCTTGAGGGGGGAACGCGGACAAGATGAGAACGCCAACGGGCTGTTGCGCCAATACTTCCCCAAGGTAATGGGTCGGTTGGGCGTGACAGCCCAGCAGGTATTAGCGGCTGTGCACAAACTAAACAACAGACCAAGGAAGTGTCTGGAGTTCAAGACGCCTTATGAGGTGTTCCGCGAACTATCCGGCATGGACGCTGAAAAGTTGGTGGGTTATGCACCTATTACTTGAATTCACGTCCGGCTATTTTTTTCAATTGTCTTCCGATGGATTTGTTGTGGCTTTGTATGGCGGAAGGTTTTTATCATGATCAGGTTGTAGGCCTTTAATTAATGCTTATCAGAACGGTTAAACACCAATAGGGCGCTGGTACTTATTCATTGCCTATTCAGACGAATAACGGCATAGTTTTAAGGATAAATTTCCAGGCTTCTGGGTCTAATTTTAAAATTTTCTTTACAGGACAGTTCCATGAAATACCTTCTCGCTGTATTTTGTTCCCTGCTGTTTACCGAAACGGCGGTTGCCAATGCGTATAACTTGCCCTTGCAGCTGGACTATGGGCTTATAAAAAAAGTGGTTGTCAGTCAGCTTTATAAAGGGGCGGGGCAGTCTGCAAAACTCTGGCATGACAAACATGACTGTAGCCATTTAACCCTTTCTGATTTGCAAGTTAGCGGGAAAGAGGGGCAAATACGTCTGTTAAATAACGTGAACGCTCAATTTGGCACACATTTTGGCGGGCAATGTATCACCGTTGTGCAATGGGCCGGCTTGTTGGAAACTTTACAAAAGCCAACGCTTAATGCAGACCACACTATTTTAAGTTTGCCTGTCACTAAAGCGGTCGCCTATGACAAGCAAGGCCGGCAGTTGAATATAGATAAGCTTCAGGAACTACTGAAGCAAGTTGTCGAGCCTAGATTGTCTGAAATCAATATTGATTTAAACAAATCCCGTGCTGATATTGAGCGCACTCTTATCCAATATGTGCCCGAAACGTCTGTAAACGACTTAAAAGCCACGATTGCCAGCCTAAAATTCGGCAGTGCAGAAGCCAACGACAAGAATGTATCCATCAAACTGGCGTTTGACGCCCCCGCCAAAGCCGCCGCGCCAAAACCGGTCGCCGCTTTGACTGCCGCCGAGCAACAGCAGTGGCAAGCTTTATGGCAGGAGTGGAACGGGTTTTTAACCAAAGCGATTGAGCAAGCCAGCGAAGACACCCAATCGGAAGAGCTGCGGGACACGTTAACGCAAATCTTGTTGGAATCGCGCACCGCTTTTCAGGCAGGATTAAACAACCATAACGCCAGCGGCATTGATCCGATAAGGGTGTTTTTTACCGATACGTGGGAGCGTTTGGCGCCGGTAATGCGCATTTTGGCGAAGGATTTGCCGGAGGTGCAGGGCTTGCAATATTTGACTTTTATCGCAGCAACCGATGTCATGTACGAATTGGACGCGATTGGTGCGCCGTTCGGTTTGGCCATTTCTTCTGATGGCTTGCGTAATCTGGTGCGTATTTTAATTGCCGGAAAACAGAAAAATGCAGGCGCAGGCTAGATGTTACATTAATCGGGTATTTAAGGGGTGTGCTATGGGCAAAATAAACATTGCTCTTCTGATGGTTTTGGCGGTGCCCGCTAATGCTGAGGTTTTTAAGTGTCGCCTAGATGATAAAACAGTTTATCAGGCCACTCCTTGCCCACCGAACGCTATTAAGCAGAGGGTATTGGACATTCAGCCAACAGCGCCCGACAAGGTTATCGAAGCGGAGCAGCAACTGGACACTTGGAAAAGCGAACTGGCCGTTCGTGAAGCCGCTGAACAGCAAGCAAAAAAAGAACGGCAAGAAATGTTAGATAAACAGACGGTAATTGAGGCCTTAAAACGTAGCGCGGAAGCACAAGAAGCAATGGCTGAAGCCAATCGGCAACCCATAGTCATTAACCCGCCTGTTTATCTCAGGCCAATGCCGCGTTTTTTCAAGGGCAAGCCTGATGGTCGGCGTAGGCAGCACGGAAACGATGATAGACCAATGCCTAGCGGAAGAAATCCTAGTGGGACTGGAAACACTGCACCTAGTGGTTGGATAACGCCAACGCACTGAAAATAGTAAAAATCACCATAAGTAAGCAATGGCTAGCGGCTTCCCTCACAGGCCATAAATTTTACGTTTACGCCAAAAAGTGGCTCTGCTCATGCCCAATAATTGCGCAGCAGGGGTAATCATGCCATTGCTTTGTTCTAGCGCCTGACGGATTGCCGCCGCTTGCTGCTCAGCCGACAACGGCAGATTTTTTCTTGGCGCTGGGGTAATGGGACGCCGCTCCCTGAATTCCGGCGGCAATTCGGACAGGCGCAACGTCGTTCCCCTCCCCACTGCAAAAGCATATTCCACGACATTGTGCAGTTCCCTGATATTGCCAGGCCAGGGGTAATCCAACAGCACCTGCATTGCCGAAGGGTCAATTTTTTCAATTGCCCTGAAATTATCCGCATTGTGTTGCCGGATAAAATGCCATAGCAACAAGCTGACATCTTCCCTGCGTTCGCGTAAGGGCGGGATAAAAATTGGCACCACCCGAAGCCGGTACATCAAGTCCTCACGGAACAGGCCGATTTTTACCTGTTCACGCAATGAGCGATGCGTCGCCGCGACGAGGCGGACATTCACCGCAATTGAGCGGTCGCCGCCGACCGGAATATAGTTCCTTTCCTGGATAACCCTGAGCAACTTAGCTTGTAGCTCCAACGGCATTTCCGCGACTTCATCCAGAAACAACGTGCCGCCATGCGCCCGCTGGAACAGGCCGCTATGATCCTTAATCGCCCCTGTGAACGCGCCACGGACATGGCCGAACAACTCGCTTTCCAGCAGGCTACTGGACAACGCCGCGCAATTTATCGCCAGAAAAGGCGCATTGTGCCGCGCACTCAGGCTATGGATGGCTTTTGCGACAAGCTCCTTGCCCGCGCCGCTTTCTCCCCTGACCAAAACGGTCGCTTCGGTCTCAGCGGCATTTTCAATGATTTGGAACACTGCCTGCATGGCAGGGGAGCGGCTTAATATGCCGTGAAAATTTTGTTTGGCTAACGCGGAGATTTTTGGGGTCAGATTGCCGTCAGCCTGTTTGATGGCCGCCACAAGCAGGCCGATGCCGCCGTCAAAATTGTCGGCGGAATTAAGCAGACTTCGGGTCTGTTTTTTTACTCTGATTTTATTGCCGTCCGAACACGACAGAGGTATTACTTGTCCATCATCACCATCAGGCGCAATGCACAATTCCTTGGGGCAGGGTTGCCCAATCATTGCTTTGGCACTCAATCCAGACAATTTTTCCAGCCCCTGGCTCCAATGAACAATATGCTGCCCACCATCAACCATATAAATGCAAGCGGCATCAATAAGGCCTAGCGTTTTAAGAAACAACGCCTGTGCCGATTTATTTGCCAACCAACTGGAAAAGAGTTCTGTTTGTATCATGCCCGCCTCATTGCTGCTTATCGTTATTTTGTCAGAACAATACATGAACTAATAACGCTGAGGCAAATAATGGTGGGGGTGGTAGGGGGGGGCAATATTGTTGGCTTAATGACGATGAAGCCAAAGCACCCGTTGGCTGAGCGGAGCCGAAGCCAGAAGCTAAGCCGGTTGTCCGCTCTTACAGTAATTGGGTTAAAGCATTGGTAGTGGTAAACATTCAAATGCTTAAGTGACAGCGGAATCAAAAAATATGTTTTTTGATTCCAAAATAGCATTGCCATTTTTACCACTACCCAAACCGTTTATGAACGGTATCTGGCGCTTTTTCAGACCCTAAAAATTGGGGGATGGGCAGAGCAAAAATCAAACGGCTTGTCACATGCCTTTTTTAACGTTTTTGGTCGCGTCCTGGACATGTTCGCCGCCACGATCCACACTTTGCCAATTCCTTCAAAAGTATTGCAGGCCGTCAGTGTACCCATACGGTTACAGGCCCTTTCTGCCCGCAAAAAGCAACAGGCCGCCACCAGCCGCTATCGCCGCCACGCAGGCCCAGACCGGAATATTGACTGTCTGCGTGTCTTTAACGGTCAGTTCGAACGGGCCTAGCTTGGCTTCTTGGGTTTCCCGTGTATAGCTGAAATGGCCATACACTAGCCCCAAAAGGCCCGCTATGATCAATACGCTTGCCATGATTTTGATTGCACTCATCTCGCCTCCCCAGTTATATGATAAAAGTTATTCTGCCGGGATTTACCGAAAAAGGCGGTGCAATAGGCCAACAATAGTATCAGCGGCGCTTTTTAAGGTGTTGACGATTGGCATTTGCTGTCGTTGTCAATGTGTTGCCTACTGAACTAACCACAGTGCTGAAGCATTGCCAATGCCATCAAGTAGACTGATAACCGTATCCCCATGGTTTTCAAGCTATAATTTTTATATTAAAGGCAAACTAGCCGATAGTGCCTATCAGGGCGTAGGCCCTAAACCGCGCGGCACAAACTCATCTCGGTTGCGTTTATAAGATGCGTCGGCCTTGAATGACGCGCAGTATGATCACGATGACCGCGATAACTAAAAGAATGTGGATGAACCCGCCTAATGTGTACGAGGAAACCAAACCTAGCACCCAGAGGATAATTAAAATTAACGCAATACTTTCAAGCATGTGTGCTTCTCCGTAAATAGACCGTCAATTGACAGTGATATGAGCCGACAGATATACAGAAGTGGTATTGAAGGCTTAGGCAATGCCTGGCCATAAACCGGTGAGTTTCATGTTCATCTGTGTAAAAGGTATTTGAACATCCCGTTAGCAGCTATGCAGCGAGCCATCAGGTTGGCATTAACTGCCCCGTAGTGGCGGTTCTTGTTATAGCCGCCTTTCTTAAGGTATTCTTTGAGATTACCAAAACCCGTTTGGACTTTAATAAGGTCATAATCACCTTCTACGTTTCAACTATATAATATTTAAATCTAATTACACTATGCGTATGAATACCTAGGGGCCTCTTTAAATAACGCCCTAGTTTTTGGGTGACTAAAAGCCGTACCCAAATGAGATAATAAGCATGGGGACAGCTAAAAAATATCCTTGCCAAAGGTTGCTTGACTTAGAAGGGCGGGCACTCGCACCCATACCTAATTAAAGAGCAGGGTTGACTTTTTACAAATCATTCCGATTGCAGAACTGCCACATTTTTACCCCCCCACTAAAAACTTACGCTAAAATGACGGCTATTGTTAGCTATCATCAATACATAGGCTTATGTTAAAAAAAATATTCTCCACCTTAATAACGGCCACTTTTCTAAGTGCTTGCGCTACCAGCCCTACCGGTAGAAATCAGTTTATTATGATGCCTGAGACGCAAATGGACCAAATGGGTCTAAAGACGTTTAGCGCGTTAAAAAACCAAAAACCACTCAGCAAAAATCCACAACACATACGCCTTGCCAATTGCATTGCCAGCGCCATCACCCAACAAACCGGCGGTCTGTGGGAAGTGGTCGTGTTCCAGGACAAATCAGCCAATGCTTTCGCTTTGCCGGGCAATAAGATTGGTGTTTATACTGGCTTAATCAAACTGGTCGGCGGTAATCAAGACCAATTGGCGGCGGTCATCGGCCATGAAGTGGGGCACGTATTGGCTAAGCACAGTAATGAGCGGGCGTCGCAACAAATGGCGGTGCAGCAAGGCATGGGCATTATTCAACAAACGGCTTTAGGCCAGAATCCAATGACGCTTGGCTTGCTCGGATTAGGCGCCGAATATGGCGTGTTGATGCCATTTAGCCGCACACAAGAGAGTGAGGCCGATATGATTGGCTTGGATTTAATGGCAAAAGCCGGATTTGATCCCAGACAAAGCATCACGTTATGGCAAAAAATGGGGCAGTCATCGCAGGGTCAAGAACCGGTGGAGTTTATGTCCACGCATCCCTCCCATGCGACCCGCATTCAGGAACTGCAACAGCGTATGCCGCAGGCTATGGCGCAATTTCAAAAGGCCCAGGCTGCGGGCAGACAGCCACGCTGCAATTGACCACCTAACCTGAAGCCATGTCCGTGGCGCTTAAAACACTCGCTTTAAGCGCCACACACCTATGCGGTAGTTGCCAATAAATGAACCCAAATTTAACAACCTTACACCCTTATCCGTTTGAAAAGCTGGCAAAACTCAAACAGGGCATTGTGCCGCCACAAGATAGGGCGCATATTGCCTTATCCATCGGCGAGCCGTCGCACCCAACCCCCCATTTTATCCCGGAAACCTTGCTGGCCCATAGCTCAGGCTTAGGCGTTTATCCGACCACCAAAGGCTTGCTGGAATTAAGGCTGGCGATTGCCGGTTGGTTATCCGGGCGTTTTCAGATGCCCTTAGCGGCGCTTAATCCTGACACGCAAATTTTACCGGTTAATGGTACGCGCGAGGCGTTGTTCTCGTTTGCCCAGTGTGTCATTGATACGACGGCGGCAACAAACCCCGTGGTCATCATGCCCAACCCGTTTTACCAGATTTATGAGGGCGCGGCCTTGCTGGCAGGCGCTGAGCCGTATTTTTTGAACACCACGGAAGCCACGGGCTATTTGCCCGATTTTGATGCGGTGCCGGAAGCCGTCTGGCAACGTTGCCAGCTGATTTATATTTGTTCCCCCGGCAATCCTAGCGGCGCGGTGATGGGGCGGGCGGATCACGAAAAGCTGATTAACCTCGCTGAAAAGCATGATTTCATTATTGCTTCGGACGAATGCTATAGCGAATTGTACGACGACGAAGCTAAGCCGCCGGTCGGCTTGCTACAAACGGCTTACCAAATGGGCAATAGTGCGTTCAAACGTTGCGTGGTTTTCCATAGCTTGTCCAAGCGTTCCAATGCGCCGGGTCTGCGTTCCGGTTTTGTTGCCGGTGATGCGGATATTTTGCAGCCGTATTTTCAGTACCGGACCTATCACGGTTGCGCCATGCCACTACCGACCCAACATGCCAGTATTAAAGCGTGGCAGGACGAGCGGCATGTCATCGAAAACCGGCAGTTATACCGGGAAAAATTTGCGGCGTTCATTTCGATACTCTCCGAAGTTTGCGAAGTCAGCAAACCGGCCGCGAGCTTTTATGTGTGGTTGAAAATCCCCCATCCTTCGGTTTCCCGCTTTGCCAAAGGGGGGGCAGGGGGGATTTCAGACACTGAATTTGCACAAAAATTGTTTGCGCATGAAAATCTGACGGTATTGCCGGGCAGCTTTTTATCGCGTGAATTTAACGGTGCCAACCCAGGCCAAGGCTACGTCAGGATTGCCTTGGTTGCGCCGCTGGATGAATGTATAAAATCCGCCCATCGGATTAAAAATTTCCTTAACACTTTATAAATAGAAAAATTATGACACAGCTAGAAAACATCATTAACACCGCCTTTGAACAACGCGCCGACATCACGCCAGCCAACGTATCTGCGGAAATCCGCGATGCTGTCATGGAAACTTTGGGGCTTTTGGACAGTGGCAAGTTAAGAGTCGCCGAAAAAATCGACGGCGATTGGGTAACCCACCAATGGCTGAAAAAAGCCGTGCTATTGTCGTTCCGCATCAACGAAAACCGCATGATGGACGGCGGCAATACCCGCTATTACGATAAAGTCGAATGCAAATTCTCCAACTACAGCGATGAAGATTTCGCTAACGCCGGTGTTCGCGTCGTGCCGAATGCCGTTGCCCGCCATGGTTCCTACATCGCCCCCGGCGCCATCCTGATGCCGTCTTATGTCAATATTGGCGCTTACGTGGATAGCGGCACAATGGTGGACACCTGGGTAACCGTCGGTTCCTGCGCGCAAATCGGCAAGAATGTGCATTTGTCCGGCGGCGTCGGCATCGGCGGCGTTCTGGAACCGCTGCAAGCCAACCCGACGATTATCGGCGACAACTGCTTTATTGGCGCACGTTCAGAAATTGTCGAAGGCGTTATTGTCGAAGACGGCTGCGTGATTTCAATGGGCGTTTACATCGGCCAAAGCACCAAGATTTTCAACCGCATGACCGGAGAAATCAGTTACGGGCGTATCCCCGCCGGTTCTGTGGTCGTGTCAGGCAACTTGCCTTCGGCTGACGGCAGCTATAGCTTGTATTGCGCAGTGATTATCAAACAAGTGGATGAAAAAACCCGCAGCAAAACAGGCATCAACGAATTGTTAAGGGATTAGGGCGTTATAAAAGGGCTGATAGGGAAAACCTAGGGCAGGGCATTTGTCGCCACTTTCCCCTTATCGTTCTGGTTAGAGTGCATTTTAAGGTAAGTGCATACTCAAAAGTTTTAGGGCTACGACTGCCCGCCCTCATAAGGACGCGCAGTCGTTTTGTACCTGAAAACTTATCCATAATTACTTAGTGGTAAACATTCAAATGCTTAAGTGACAGCGGAATCAAAAAACATATTTTTTGATTCCAAAATATCATTACCATTTTTACCACCGTCAACGACATAAGATGAAACCTATTCTTGCAGACCGCGATGCGATAGAACGCGCGGCCTATTTATTAAAGCAAGGCCGCCTGGTCGCCTTTCCTACCGAAACTGTCTATGGTCTGGGTGCTGATGCCAGCAATCCTGACGCAGTGCAGGGTGTTTTTGCCGCCAAAGGCCGGCCTAGCGACCATCCGCTGATTGTGCATATTGCCGAGGCGGCGGCTATGAAGGATTGGGCGGCGTTTGTCCCTGAAGCGGCAACACGGCTGGCCGCGCATTTCTGGCCTGGTCCGCTGGCATTGGTGTTGAAAAAAAAAGCCTGGGTGCCTTTAGCGGTGACAGGTGGGCAAGACACTGTGGCGCTACGGATGCCAAACCATCCGGTTGCGTTGCAGTTATTGCAGGCCTTCGGCGGCGGCATTGCCGCACCATCCGCCAACCGTTTTTGCCGGATCAGCCCGACTCAGGCCGCACATGTCGCAGACGAACTTGGTGGTGCAGTTGATATGATCCTAGATGGCGGGGCTTGCCAAGTGGGCGTGGAATCGACGATTGTGGATTTAAGCGGCGACAGGCTCAGACTATTGAGGCCGGGGCAGATTAGCCGGAACGCTATCGAAGCCGTCTTGCAAACCGGGCTACTGATGCCACCAACGGTCGGGCAATCGGCGTCACGCGCACCGGGCATGATGGCGGTGCATTACGCGCCAGTGACGACGGCCATGCTCTGTCCTTCAGGACAACTGGTTGAACGGTTGCAAAATTTTATTGCCGACGGTAAAAAAATCGGCCTATTAGCTTATCACGCGGACATAACCGAAACCCCGCAAGTCCGGGTTATCCAGATGCCAGAACAGGCCGCAGATTTTGCGCAAGCGCTTTACGCCTCTTTGCGGGAACTCGATCAGTTGCGGCTGGACATAATTCTGGTTGAGCAACCGCCCGGCACGGAAGCGTGGCGGGCGATCAATGACCGGCTGGGGAAAGCGACCGTGGTCTGGTAGTGGGTGAAACCAGTCTGAACATTGTATAAAAAGACGCCACGCCAAGCCCTCAACCCCGCATCCCCTGTTGTTTGGTTTTTAAGCACATGCTCAAAAGCTTTAGGGCTACGCTGCCCGTCCTTACTTGCGCCCCAGAGGGTGAAGGACGCGTAGTCGTTTTGTACTGAAAAACTTATTCACAATCACTTATTGTTGGTCTCGGATTTAGAGGCCGCTCTCTTAGCTGGGGGTCTGATAGACGTGGGTAAAAGATTAGTCAACCTTTTTGGAACAACGCGTACAACCCATCCAGCACCAACGAATTGGGGCTGACCATGCCGATGATGGTTTTATTTTCCAGCACCGGTGCCCTGACTAAGTTATAGTCGGCGAACAGCCGCGAGCAATAGCGGATGTCCATGTCAGGGTGCACTGAAATCACCGGTTTGCTCATAATTTCGTAGACGTTCACGCGGTTTGGTGCGCGGTCTTTTGCCAGCACATGGCGGGCAATATCGCCGGACGTTATCATGCCGTATTCATCGTCTTCATGGCGTTTGTTGACAATCAGCACCGATGTTTTAAAGGCTTTCATTGATTTTAGGGCGTCGCCGACTGTTGCGATACCGTCAATCGCGCCAAAATCGGTTTTCATGACATCCCTGACACGGATGATGGTGGAGTTGGCGTTCATAATTTATCCTCAATTTCCAAATTTAATTCTTCAACTTGACGCATGACGCCAATCGCGTCTTCCACATCAATCTGAAAGGCAATGCCGATGCCGGGTTTATTGTCGAATTGTGCAACACTGGCAATGGTTTCCAGAATATGCCGGCTCAAATGTTCTTCAACCAAAAATAGCAGCACGTCACGCTGGGTCTCAAGGTTTAGGCCAAAAAAGGTTTTGGTCTGTTTCAGCCCTTCGCCACGGGCATTGCTGATGACAGTCGCGCCTTTTGCGCCATTTTTGCGGGCAGTGGTCAGTACCAAGTCGGTCTTGTCATCTTCGACAAAGGTGATAATTAATTTAAAGTGCATAGTGCTTCTCAAGATTTGGATGAAGGACGGCGTTTGTTAAGCCAGCTTGCGATTTGCGCATAGCAAAGCACCGTGATTATAGGGAATAAAACAGCAAAAGAAATCATGCCGAAACCATCCAGTAGCGGGCTGCGTCCGGGCACGCTGTCGGCCAGGCCCAAACCTAGCGCGGTTACTAAGGGGACTGTGACGGTAGATACGGTGACGCCGCCGGAATCATAAGCGAGCGCGAGAATCGCTTTCGGGGCGAACAGGGTTTGGATTACCACGATGCCATAACCTGCCATGATGAAAAAATACAGTTCCGTACCGGTGACAATGCGGAACACGCCAAGGGTGATGCCCAAGGCCACGCCGATAGCGACGGCAAAACGCAAGCCCCACGCGTTGATGGCGCCACCGGAAATCTGCTCGACTTTAAGCGCGACCGCCAGCAATGACGGCTCTGCCAAGGCCGTGGCAAAACCGGTGCTGGCGGCAAACACATAAACCCAACCATAAGCGGGCCAACCGGCAATTTGCCCGTCACTGACACCTAAAAATTCAGGCGTGGTCAATTGGGCCGCCATCAGTTTGCCGAGCGGCAACAAAGCCATGTCCAGCCCTTCCAAAAAAAAGGCGATGCCGAACAACACAAACAGGAAGCCAATCAGTATTTTTTTAGGATGCACCAACGGCTTGCGGATCACTAAAAACTGAAAACCGAGGATGATAACCAAAATCGGTAAAATGCCGAGACAGGTTGACAACAAGGATTGCCCGAAATGGCTTAGCCAAGCGGTCATCGCACTATCCCGTAAAGCATCACAAAAATTGTCGGCACCAGCGCGGCGAACGCCACCAAGCCAAAGCCATCGGCTATCGGGTTGCGGCCTTTGATTGACGCGGCAAGCCCGACCCCCAACGCGGTGACTAGCGGCACGGTGATTGTCGACGTGGCGATGCCGCCGACATCATAAGCAATGCCGATGATGTCGGCGGGCGCAAACGGGGTGATAAGGGCTATCGCCGCATAGCTGCCGATAATCAGATAGTACAAAGGCCAGCCGCAAATGATCCTGAACACGCCAAGCACAATGGCAAAGCCAATCGCCAACGCGACAATCAGCCGTAAACCCATTGCGTACCCGGCCCTTGCGGCATCGGTGTCCGCCAAGCTATCGCCTTGGCTGGCGATTTTTGCGGCTTCGGTGCTCATGGCAATCAGCGCCGGTTCGGCTATCGCCGCGCCAAACCCCAAGCAAAATGCAAACGACAAAAGCCAAAAGACGCTGCCTTTACGGGCAAACGCATGGGCCATCGATTCGCCAAGCGGGAACAGGCTTTGTTCCAGCCCTAGCACAAACAAGGTCAGGCCGATGACCACAAACAACATGCCCAGCGTGAGCTGGAAGACATCGGGGATCGGCTGGCGGATGACAAGCACCTGAAAAACCACCACCACCGCAAGTATCGGCAGTAAATCCAGAAAACTATTGACCAGCTGCTTAATAAACCGATTCTTTAACATGACCCACTAAAAGCCTTTAAAAACCATCTGAATGTTTCGATTGTATAGCAAACGCCACCGCTAACCAATTGGCTTTGGCAGGCTAGCGGACAGGAATAATGGCCTTGTTACCGACGTAAAGGGCAATTGTGCCAAAGCTTTTTGTTATACTCAAAAAATCATCTGCATTTCAGCAAAGGCCGCCCTTATCCGCCCACATTAAAACAGACCAATAACAACCGGTGTCAATTGAATAACTATTGGCTAACACTCCACACAGACAAGGAATTAAGAAAATGGCAACCCTGTTAGAAAATTCCCAAAGCGGGTCGTTACACATCCTATTAATAAGTATCCACGGCCTGATCCGCGGCCACAGCCTGGAATTAGGACGTGATGCGGACACGGGTGGGCAAACCAAATATGTTGTTGAGTTGGCGAAGGCATTGGCTAAGCAGCCTGGCGTCGGGCGCGTGGATTTGGTCACGCGGCGGGTGGTTGACGGCACGGTCAGCACCGATTACGCGCAGCCTATTGAAGCACTCGCGGATAACGCGCAAATAGTCCGTATCGAGGCCGGTCCCGAAGGCTATATCCCCAAAGAGGAACTTTGGGGCCACCTGGATAGCTTTGCCGACAACCTGCTCAGTTGGTTGCATAGCCAGCCCGACATGCCGGACATTGTGCACAGCCATTATGCCGATGCCGGTTATGTCGGCGTCCGCATCACCCACTTGACCGGCCTGCCGCTGGTCCATACCGGCCACTCTTTGGGGCGGGACAAATGCCGCAGGTTGTTGGCAATGGGTTTGACGATGGACGTTATCGAGCAAAGTTATCATATTTTGCGGCGCATAGATGCCGAAGAAGACACCTTGACCAATGCCAATTTGGTTATCACCAGCACCCGTAACGAAATCGAAGACCAGTACGAGCTTTACGATTGCTACACGCCGGAAAAAATGGCGGTCATCCCGCCGGGTACGGATTTGGAACAGTTCCATCCGCCCGTAAGCGCCGCTGCCAATCAAGAAAGCACCTTTGCCAAAAATCTGGCGATGTTTCTGAACCAGCCCGATAAGCCGATGATCTTGGCCTTATCACGGCCTGACGTGCGGAAAAATATCGTTGGATTGTTGGAAGCCTATGGTGAATCGCCGCGCTTGCAGGCGGTCGCCAATTTGGTGATTATCGCCGGCAACCGTGACGATATTAGGGAACTGAGTGAAGGCCCACAAGCGGTTTTGACGGAGTTGCTGCTGGTGGCGGATGCTTACGGTTTGCATGGCCGTGTCGCCTTGCCCAAACATCATAGCGCGGATGAAGTCGCCGACATTTATCGCCTGGCGGCGCTGTCTAAAGGCGTTTTCATCAACCCGGCCCTGACCGAACCCTTCGGCTTGACCTTATTGGAGGCCGCCGCCAGCGGTCTGCCGTTGGTTGCCACGGAAAACGGCGGGCCGGTGGACATCATCGGCAATTGCCATAACGGTTTGTTGGTTGACCCGTTGAATAAAACCGCGATTGCCGAGGCCTTGTTGGCTATCCTTGAAAATCCCGGACGTTGGCAGACATTTTCCGACAAGGGCTTGCGCAATGTGGCGAGGTATTATTCCTGGGATGCCCACGCCCAAGCGTATCTGGCAAAAATCCAGCCATTGGTGGAACACAAAGAGCCGTTGCTGAAATCGCCACCGATCATTAAAGGCCGCCGCCTGCGCACCCGCGCCATTTTTTCCGCCATTGACAACACCTTGCTCGGAGATGTTGAAGGCTTGGAAGAATTCCGCAAACTCATGCGCGACAAACGCAAAAAAGTCCTGTTCGGTGTCGCCACGGGGCGGCGCTTGGATTCGGCGCTGGCCATTTTTAAAAAACACAACATCCCCATGCCGGATATTTTAATCACCAGTTTAGGCACGGAAATTTATTTCACCCCGCAGTTAATCGCCGACATCGCCTGGACGTACCATATCGACCATTTATGGACGCCGCAGGTGTTGCGGCGCGTCATCAGCGGGCTGCCGGGCCTTACCTTGCAAGCCAAAAGCGAGCAGAGCCGGTTTAAGCTTTCATACCATTACAACAGCAGTATCGCGCCCCCGATGGAAGAAATCCTCACCTTACTGCGCCAACATGAATTGTCAGTCAATGCGACCCTTTCGTTCGGCCAGTTCCTTGACTTTGTCCCCGCGCGGGCGTCCAAAGGCCAAGCCTTGCGTTATGTCGCCCAACAATGGCACATCCCGCTAGACCATGTTTTGGTCACGGGCGGTTCGGGGGGTGATGAAGACATGCTGCGTGGCAACACCTTAGGCGTCGTGGTTGCCAACCGCCACCGCGAAGAACTGTCCATCTTGGGCGATACCGAACACGTTTATTTTGCCGAGCGTTCCCATGCCTGGGGCATATTGGAAGCCATCGGACATTACGATTTTTTTAACCGTTAACGGAGACTCAACAGATGATTGAACGGCTGTTGATTTGTACCGACCTCGACCGCACCTTGTTGCCCAACGGCAACCAACCGGAATCATCCGGCGCACGGGCGGTTTTTGCCCGTCTGGCGGCCCACCCTGAAGTGACTTTGGCGTATGTCAGCGGTCGGCACCGTGCGCTGGTGGCGGATGCCATCCGTGAATACGGTTTGCCCTTGCCCGATTGGGTCATCGGCGATGTCGGCACGACCCTTTACCAAATCAGCGCGGCAAGCTGGCAACAGTGGGATGCGTGGGAACAAGATATTGGCGGCGATTGGCGGGGCTTGACGGCGCACGGTTTGCAACCTTTGTTTGCTGATTTGCCAGCCTTGCGTTTGCAGGAAGACAGCAAACAAAACCGTTACAAACTCAGCTATTACCTGCCGATGGATGCCGACATCGGCGCACTGCAAAATACAATGACCGAACGGCTGAATGCCCAAAATATTGCGGCTAGCCTGATCTACAGCATCGACGAAGCGGCAAGGGTAGGGCTGTTGGACGTCTTGCCCGCCCGCGCCACCAAACGCCATGCCGTGGAATTCTTAATGCAGCGGCAAGGCTTTGACACCACCAACACCGTGTTTGCCGGTGACAGCGGCAACGATTTGCCCGTGCTGGTCAGCACCGTGCCGTCAGTCCTGGTCGCCAACGCGGATGCAGAAGTTGTCCAACAAGCGCAAACCCTTGCCCGCGAGCAAGGCACAAGCGCGGCATTTTATCTGGCGCAAGGCGGTTTTCTGGGGATGAACGGCAATTACAGCGCCGGTATCCTCGAAGGCGTCGCCCATTACCACCCTGACATCCAACTTTGGCTGGAGCAAAACCATGAACACTGATCCCCTTACCCATATTTTCGGCGAAGTGCTGTTTGACCATTTCCCCGACGGCAGCCGCGTTTTGGGCGGCGCACCGTTCAATGTCGCCTGGCACACCCAAGCGTTTGGGCTTACGCCGCGCTTTATCAGCCGGATAGGTGACGATAAACCGGGGCATGAAATCGCCGCGTTGATGGACTCTTGGGGCATGAGCCGCGCCGCGTTGCAAACCGACGCGCAACATCCGACCGGCAGCGTCAATGTGTTGATTGAAGACGGCGAACCGCATTACGAAATCGTCCCCGATAGCGCCTTTGATTTTATCGCCGCCGATTTGGTTGAAGAAAAAACCACCCAAGGCATCTTGTACCACGGCTCGCTGGCGCTAAGAAACCCGGTGTCACGCGCCGCTCTGCAAACCGTAAAAGCCCGCCATCAAGGCAAAATCTTTGTTGACGTCAACCTGCGCCCGCCGTGGTGGGACAAAGAAACCGTAAACGCATTGCTGCACGATGCCGATTGGGTGAAACTCAACGAAGCCGAATTGGCGGCGCTTGGCGGCTTTACAAGCGCCGACTTAAAAACCGCCATGCAAGCCTTCTGCGGACAGTTCGGCCTGGACACGCTGGTGGTGACCTGCGGCGCAAAAGGCGCGGTTGCCTGCGACAAAAACCAGCATTTTGCTGCCGTCAAACCGGCGGCAATCACCGCAGTGGTTGACACCGTAGGCGCCGGTGATGCGTTCGCCAGCGTGTTGCTGTTGGGCTTTAGTAAGCGCTGGCCGTTAGAAACTACCTTGGAACGCGCCCAGGCTTTCGCCAGTGCGATGGTTGGCAGGCGTGGGGCTACGGTTGCTGAGCTTGAGTTTTATCGTGGGGTTGGTAGGTCGTGGTTGGTGTGAGTAGAAGGGTGTGCCCGCAGGGCATAAAGGCAGAAAAACGTTGTGCCCACCCTTCACGGCTTAACGCGCATCGCCTGATGCGGCTACATTAAACCGGACACACCATTTAAAATATTGTGGAAGGGGTGTAAGCCCAAATGAGTCGAGACCCCCCCCAAAAAACCTATACGGCGGAATTTAGAGGACACTCAGTTAAGCCGGCCAATGAATCACGCGCTACTCCTACTAAAGTGCAGCTGTACCTCAAAATGCGGGGGCGTAGCCCGCCCCAATCTACGCACTGTAAATGCTTGGGCTTAATGGTCAACTTCAAGATGCCATTTTGCGCCAATCGAGGCCGCTTTATGCAACAAGTCAATATACTCATCCAAATCAGCGACGATAGCTTCTGCATTTTGCAGCGCAGCACTATTGCTTTGTATATGGTTTTTTATTTTGCTGAAATACGCTATGCCTTCCGCAGCACCAAACCAAGCATATTTAGAAGAATCAATCGCCGGTTCTTCCGCTTCATTATCGTAGCCTTCTTCTAAAAACCCGTCCATATCGCCATCAACGTAATCATAGATGCTTTTAAGGGTAAGCAATTGCGTTATATCCTCAATTTCATCACAGTGGGCGACCGCTTTGCCGTTTACAAAGGTGTCAAAACCAGGATCTGGGTTATCCAATACTATAAAAAATGCAACACCCATTAAGATTGCCTCCGCTTTTTTCCTAACTTAAACCGCCCACACCCTGCGACAATCTGTCACGCGACAATCTGCCACATTCCATCCGCCCGATCTTATCGTTAAACTATGTCCAACTCTTGAGATGCAAACTTTCTTCGGAATTCAGAGTTCTTATATCCTTCTCTTAGCGGCTTTTTTAAGCCGCTTTTTTTTGCCCGTTATTTTAGGCGAAATATCTGCGTTTAAAATACAACGCGACACTAACCAAGCCAATCAACACCGGCACTTCCACCAACGGCCCTATGACAGCGGCAAATGCTTGCCCGGACTGGAGGCCAAAAACCGCTACGGCAACCGCAATCGCCAGTTCAAAATTATTGCCCGCCGCCGTAAACGACAATGTGGCGCTCACGGGATAATTTGCACCCGCTTTTGCCGACATAAAAAACGTCACCAAAAACATCAGCAAAAAATAAATCACCAGCGGCGCCGCAATGCGCAGCACATCCAGCGGCAGCTGGACGATATGCTCGCCCTTGAGGGAAAACATGATGAGGATGGTAAACAGCAACGCTATCAAGGTGATGGGGCTAATAGCGGGGATGAAGGTCTCTTCGTACCAGTCACGGCCTTTGCTCCGCACCAGAAAAAAACGGCTTAACATGCCTGCGAAAAAAGGGATGCCCAAATAAATCATCACGCTTTCAGCAACTTGAAGAAAGGTTACTGTTATTTCAAGGCCGGAGGCAATGCCTAAGACATCGGGCAAGACGGTAATAAAAACATAGGCATACGGGGCAAAGAACAGCATCTGGAAAATGGCGTTAAACGCCACCAATCCCGCACAATACTCCGCATCGCCTTCAGCCAGTTCGTTCCAAACCAAGACCATGGCAATGCAACGCGCCAGGCCGATAATAATCAGCCCTACCATGTATTCGGGATAATCCCGTAAAAAAATAACCGCCAAGGCAAACATCAGCACGGGGCCGATAACCCAGTTCTGGAGCAATGAAAGCAGCAACACTTTGGTGTTTGCAAACACTTGGGGCAGCTCTTCGTAACGCACTTTGGCCAGGGGCGGGTACATCATCAGGATCAGGCCAATAGCGATAGGAATTGATGTTGTCCCCACTTGAAAACGGTTTAGCCATTGGGTGAAATCGGGGACAAAATACCCCAAGCCAATACCGCCCGCCATTGCCATAAAAATCCACAGCGTCAGAAAACGGGAGATAAAATCGAGGCGTTTGGGTGCGTTAGCGATTACTTCAGTCATTTTTAGAGTGCCTCATGTGTTAACGCGGTTCCGCGCCTATTTGGTTCAGCAAGCGGGTCAACTCAGCCGCTTCTAAAGTTTCGGCAGGCAACGCCAGCATTTTTTTTATCCTTATTTGCAATGCGTCATAAGTCGCCTGAAACGCCTGCGCTATTTCTTCTTCAGTGCCTGTGGCATGTGCCGGATCGGGCAATCCCCAATGCGCCCTGACGGTGCTGTTCAAATACGCGGGGCACGCTTCACCCGCCGCTTGGTCACAAACGGTGATGGCAATGTCGATGTCTTGGTCGGCAAATTCATCCCAAGATTGGCTGGTGAAACCCTCGCTAGGCAAGCCATTGCGCCGTAAGGTCGCCAATGCATTTGGGTTGACTTTACCGGTCGGATGGCTACCTGCGGAAAAAGCCTGAAATCTGTCCCCGCCCAGGTGGTTAATCAATGCCTCACCCAAAACGCTACGGCAAGAATTGCCGGTGCATAACACGATAATTTTCAACATAATATAAGCTCTATTTAAATATTCGTATAAACGTATATATTAGCGCAAAAAAATGTTTGGCAACACATTCCGATCAGAAAATATCAACGCAATGGCTTATGGGGAAAAGCTGGGGCGACAAAACTTAGCCACAGCACTTGCTTAAGCCCGGTCTGCCTTGCATCGCCTGTAATCTGGCAAAATCATTCTGCTGTTTAATATCATTGCCAGATTGTGCCACCGCCACTTCCAGAATCTTCACGACCCATGTGGGCAAATCAGGGTTAATCTGGTAATACACCCATTGTCCTTCCCGACTATCCAGTAATAGATTGGCTTGCCGCATCAAGGCAAGATGCCTGGATATTTTTGGCTGCAATAAATTTAGGGCATGGGTCAACTCGCAAACACAGAGTTTGCCTTCTTTGTGCAGCAACGCCACACAACGCAGGCGGGTTTCATCAGCAAGACATTTGAATAAGACAATAGGCGTTAGCATAGTAGGCTGCACACAGGGAGGGGGAGGGGGTAGTCGGCGTTTTTTAATGGCTACAGTACCGTCACGGCGGTTATGGGATAGGTGAATGGATTTTCCGCCCCATAACCCCATTAGTTATAGGGGGGTAGGACGCACTGATTAAGTTTGATCCCGCCCATGATACGGAAAGCTCACCACGAACGAGACCGACTGCTTAACCCTATCCTAGGCCACCGTTGTGACAGGCTTGGCCGGTTTTGCTCAGGAAAGGGTTTTTAACCAGGACTTGAACAACTTCCCGAAATCAACAAAGCCAGGCACTAAACGGAATCGTCCCTTCAAGGGATGTTATCTGTGCGGAGCGGGGAATTCAGGGAAGTTAGTCCTAATGTAGCTTAAGGCGCGTAGTGTGATTCGATATATCGCTGGACGATTTCCTGAAACTCTTCAGCAATGCGGTCGCCTTTTAGCGTCACAGTTTTTTCGCCGTCTTCATAAACCGGGGCGACTGGGGATTCACCCGTGCCCGGCAAACTGATGCCTATATTGGCGCTTTTGCTTTCGCCAGGCCCATTTACCACACACCCCATAACAGCCACTTCCATTGTTTCCACGCCTGGGTACTGGGTGCGCCACACAGGCATCTGGTCACGCAAATAGCCCTGAATGTCCATCGCCAGTTTTTGGAAATAATCACTGGTGGTGCGGCCGCAACCTGGGCAGGAAATAACCATCGGGGTAAATGAGCGAAAACCCATGGTTTGCAGAATTTCTTGCCCGACAATGACTTCTTGGGTTCTCGATGTGCCCGGCTCCGGGGTTAAGGAAATGCGGATAGTGTCGCCTATGCCTTGTTGCATCAGCACAGACAAAGCCGCCGCAGAAGACACAATGCCTTTGGAGCCCATACCGGCCTCGGTCAAGCCTAAATGCAGGGCATAATCACATCGGCTGGCCAAATCCTGGTAAATTGAAATCAGCTCCTGCACGTTGCTGATTTTGCAGGACAGGATGATTTTGTTTCTGCTTAAACCAAGTTCTTCAGCTTTAGCCGCACTTTCCAATGCCGACAACACAATCGCTTCACGGGTAATGGCGGATAACGGTTTAGGCGTTGCTAACGCACGGTTTTCATCGAGCAAGCGGGTCAGCACGGCCTGATCTAAACTGCCCCCATTAACACCAATACGCACCGGTTTATCATACTGGCAAGCAAACTCGATCATCTGCTGGAACTGCGGGTCACGGCTTTTGCCCCGTCCGACATTGCCCGGATTGATACGGTATTTGTCTAATGCCGCCGCACAATCAGGATATTTTTCCAGCAATTTATGGCCGTTAAAATGAAAGTCACCGATGATGGGTACGGAATAGCCTTTGCTATCGAGTCGGTTGCGTATTTCGGCGACCGCTTTAGCGGCCTCTTCCGAATTGACAGTGATCCGCACCAGTTCAGAGCCAGCAGTAGCCAATTCCATAATCTGATTAACCGTTGCGGTGACATCCGCAGTATCGGTATTGGTCATGGATTGCACAACAATCGGTGCGCCGCCGCCGACCTTAACATTACCAACTAACACAGGGTGGGTGATTTTTCTTAAGCTAATAGACATACTCGAATCTTTATGAAAAAGTTACAGTTATCCGTAAATTATACGCTATGCCGATTATTACGCAGAGCTAAATTCAGGATGCCCTAATTTTAATGGGCATTGCCTAGTGGAGCGGTTATTATACCCATGACATCTTGACAGGCGGTTCTAGCATCAATGGATAGCTGACTTTTACGCTTCAAAAAACTGCCGTGTGTCACTATACTTGGAACTTATCAGCGACTGCTTCAGATCCTGATACAACGCAGCAGACAAAATCATAACATCAAATAATTCCAAAACGAGGAGACTATCATGGCAATATCACTGACAAAAGGCGGCAACGTTAACCTTAGTAAAGAAGCACCCGGCTTGAATAAAATCGTGGTCGGCTTGGGTTGGGATTCCCGCGCAACTGACGGTACGGATTTTGATTTAGACGCCAGCGCATTTTTAGTGAAAATGGACGGTAAAGTCCGCTCCGATAGCGATTTTTGCTTTTACAACAATAAAGTGGTTGGCGATGGCGCCGTACAGCACATGGGTGACAACACTACTGGCGCAGGTGATGGCGACGATGAAACCATCAAAGTTGAGCTAAACAAAATCCCTAGCGACCTGGATAAAGTAGTTTTTTCCGTCACTATTCATGAGGCTGAAGCACGCAAACAAAATTTTGGCCAAGTCAGCCATGCTTATATCCGCATAGTCAATGAAGAAGGCGGCCAAGAAATCGCCCGTTATGACTTAAGCGAAGACGCCTCTATTGAAACCGCTATGATCTTCGGGGAAATTTACCGTGTTGGCAGCGAATGGAAGTTTAAAGCGGTTGGTCAAGGTTTCGCCGGTGGTCTTGGGCCTTTGGCAAAGTCTTTTGGCGTTAACGTTTAAGCTAAAAAATTTAGGTTCAAGGATTTCCTTGAACCTACCCTTTATCCAAAACAGGAAACAGGCATGGCAATTAATTTACAAAAAGGGCAAAAAATCTCCTTGTCCAAAGAATCCGGCGGCAACCTAAGCAAGGTTGTCATGGGGTTGGGCTGGGATGCTAAAAAAAGCGGCGGTGGCGGGCTTTTGGGCGGCCTGTTCGGTGGCGGCGGCAGCGATGCTATCGATCTGGATGCCTCTTGTGTGCTGTTCGATGACAATAATAAAGTCGTTGAAACCATTTATTTTGGCCATTTAAAAAGCCGTGACGGCAGCATTGTCCATACCGGCGATAACCGCACCGGTGCAGGTGACGGCGACGATGAACAAATCATCGTTGAGCTCGATAAAGTCCCCGCCTCAATAAAAGCCTTAGTGTTTACCGTGAACTCTTACACCGGACAAACCTTTGATTCGGTAGAAAACGCCTATTGCCGCCTGGTTGACAATGGCAGCAATCAGGAAGTCGCCCGTTACACGCTTAGCTCCCAAGGCTCACACACCGCACAAATCATGGCGAAACTGTACCGCCATAACGGTGAATGGAAAATGCACGCGATAGGCGAAAATGGCACGGGGCGCACTATTGAAAATTTATTGCCGCAAATAATCATTCACTTGTAAACACCTATGCGCATCTGGTTTAACAGAACTTTTTCAACCATCAGCGCTGTTTTTAACAACCTTCGCCAGTCCACAACGGCTGGTGAAGTCACGTTGATCTGCACCCACACCCACGCCACGGCAGCCGCCTTTTTAGCCGCTGACGAATGCTATCTTGAACCCGCCGAACTCACTGGCCCGGACTATTTGACATGGTGTGTCGATTTTTGCTGCTTGCATCAAATCGAGCTATTTTGGCCTGGTAAGGAAGCGGCCTTGATCAGCACCCATCATGCCCTGTTCCAGACGATTGGCACACAAGTCCTGTCAGTTGCCGATTTTGCCACGCTCACATTGCTGCATAACAAAGCCGATTTTTACAACGCGTTGCCCGCTGATGTCGCTACAGTGATGGACTTTATTGCCGTTAATGACTGCCAAGGCTTTGATAATGCCGTTGCGGAGCTATCAGAAAAACATGGCACGCTCTGCGTCAAACCTGCCGTGTCAGTCTATGGACTGGGCTTTCGGATTTTAGACACGCAACGTGACAGCATCACCCAACTGCTCAAGGGCGTGGAATACCAAATTCCCTTGGCCGAATTACGGCAAGGCATGGCCAACATCCCCCAATTCGATAGCTTGCTGGTTATGGAACATCTCGGTGGGCCAGAATGGAGCGTCGATTGCGCCGGACAGCATGGGCAATTGCTGTGCGCCGTGCAACGCAAAAAATCGCAACTGGCAGGGCATGGGCAAAGCATCGACAACAATCCTGACATTCAGGGCATGGTTGAGCGGTTAACGGCACATTACCGATTAAATGGCCTGTTTAATATTCAGTTTAAAGAAGGCAAGCACGGTGTCCGCCTGCTGGAAATCAACCCACGTCCATCCGGCGGTTTTGGCATGGCGTGTTTGGCGGGCGCTAATCTGGCGCTGCTTGCCTTACAAGCCATTAAGGGCGAAGCGGTTGAGCCGTCCCTTATTCAATATGGGCTTAAGGTGACTGAAGTCAACACGCCCGTGGTGTTGCAGGAAATTCCGTAACCCGCGAAAACTTAGAGCCTTATAAAAAATCACCTGCATTTAAGGAAGATCGAAGCTAAAAATTGTCACCTTATACCAGAACGGCAAGGCAATTAGACTTAGCACCGTTGTTACGGTGACTGTCATTGCATACAAGCCGCTATCCAACCGATAGCGGTCACAAAACACAATGCCTAAAATCATACTGGGCATAGCCAAGTCAAGCACTGCTGCGGCTTTGTGGTGGTCTTCAATAGTGAGATAACGCGTCAGAAACAGCGCGAATAACGGCATCAAGAGCATTTTCACCAAAATGACGGGCAACACATAAGGGATGTTGCGCATCGTCACCGCCCGCCAACTTAACGCCAACCACAACGAAAACAGCATTAGCGGCACGACCGCTGCCGACAGTTTGTGCAATACGCCTGACAACCAGTCCGGGGCGACCAGGCTGTTTAAATTAAAAAGCACCGCAACCGCCGCTGCCCAGAATGGGGGCGCATTAAGATAACGCCAGACCGGTTTGTTATGATTAACGGCATCATCACCGTAACGCTGCACGACCATAATGCCAAACGTGAACAAAAAAGGTGCGGCGGCAAACAGATCCATCTGAATAACGACCGAACGGGCCCAACCGCCAAAAACTTGCTCAAGCACCGGCAAGCCCAAATAGGTGACATTTGGAAACACTGCCAGTAACAATGCGCCTAAGCGCCGATTGTCAATTTTAAACAACACGCCCACCACCCAGATGCAAAGCATTGAAAAAGCGATACTGCCCATGCCTAGCAGGGTGTATTGCACTGATTGCAGGCCTATATCCGCCGTCCATAACACATCCAGGACTAGCGAGGGCAACAGCAAATAGTAAACCACCGTGGTCAATACCAAGCGTGTCTGCTCCGCCGACAAGCCTCCGGGCATCAGCATTCGCCAAACCGCCCCACAGGCCATCAGCATGGTCATTTGAATCAGCGTTGAGTTCATAATTTGCAGGTATTAATAAAGTAGGGCATTTTATCATTCACCGTTATAACAAGTTCCGGTAATATATGTTCGTTTAACCATTAACCGGAAGCTGTCACATGAGCGTCATTGCATTGCGTTATTCAAGTTTCATGCTGGCCATTTTGTTATCAGTGCCAAACACGTTCGCCGTCGCAGACATCATTAAAGCAGAATCGCTATTGCCCGCACAGGCAGACGATCTGTACACCGAGAGAAAAGCGGTGATAATCGATGTGCGTGAAGATGGCGAATGGAACAGCCAACACATCCCGAACGCCATTCACATCCCTTTAGGACAACTGGCTAAACGGCTGCCGGAACTTGAGCAATACAAGAACAGCGCAATTGTCACCCAATGCCGCACTGGCAAACGCTCGTTGCAAGCCCTAAAGCTATTAAAATCGGCAGGTTTCACCCAAGTTTATAATATGGAAGGTGGCCTGAAGGCTTGGCAAAACACAGGGTTGGGTGTCCAATAACTTGTTAGCGGCTTGTCCCAAACTTTTAATTTTTTATTACGTCTTACTATGCCCCAATCATTCGTTTCAACCAAACCCATCACTGTCCGTGAACGCCTGATTATGGCGCTAGACCTGCCCAGTATCGCTGAAGCGCAGGCTTTAGTGGAAGAGCTGGGCGACTCAGTGGTCTTTTACAAAGTCGGCATGGAATTGTTCATGTCCGGCGATTATTTTGGTTTGATCGAATGGTTAAAACAGCATGATAAGAAGGTTTTTGTCGACCTAAAATTTTTTGATGTGCCGGCAACAGTAGGCCGCGCTATCAAGGCGCTGAGCAGCAAGGGTGTCGATCTTGCCACTATCCACGGTAACGATGCCATTATGGAAGCGGCCGCTAAAGACAAAGGCGATCTTAAGGTATTGGCCGTCACGGCCCTGACTAGCCTGGACCGCGGCGATCTGGATGACTTGGGTTTCCAATGCGATGTGCGTGAACTGGTCTTGTCGCGGGCTAAACGCGCCCTGCAAATCGGCTGCGACGGTATTGTTTCATCAGGCCTTGAAGTCGCCATGCTAAGGGAGCATCTCGACCATCGGTTATTAGTCATCACCCCTGGCATAAGACCGGTTGATAACCGCGAAGAAGATGACCAAAAGCGGGTTGTCAGTGTTGAAATGGCATTCCAAAACGGCGCTGACTATATCGTTGTCGGTCGGCCCATCCGTGACGCGGAACACCCTAAGGCCATGGCCGAAAAAATCCAGGCGCAAATTCTGGGCGTTTTTACCGGCCCGCTAAAATAAAACTAATGTTGAACACTCAACCCATTGTGCGACAGGTGGCCTATGCCATTTGATCCCGCTTTCACCACCTCCTATTTTGTCGCCTTTATAATGGGTCTGGTCAGTAGCCTACATTGCATCGGTATGTGCGGCTCGATTATCGGCACGCTGACCCTGAGTCTCAGTCCGGAGATACGCAACAAAAAATCGCTGCTGCTGCCGTTTGTCTTCAACTATAACCTAGGGCGCATCACCAGCTACACCATTGCTGGCGCACTGGCGGGCATTGTCCAGTCCCTTGCGCTTATGCACCTAAGCGAAATCCACGGGCATCGGCTACTGCAAATATTGTCCGCAGTCATCATGTCCTGCGCGGGGCTTTATATTGCAGGCTGGTTCCCCAGGTTTGCTTATATCGAAAAAATAGGCGTCCATTTTTGGAAAAAAATAGAGCCGTTTGGCCGTCGGCTGATACCGGTAAAAAACCGCACACATGCTTATTTGTTTGGCATGGTTTGGGGTTGGTTGCCTTGCGGTTTGGTGTACGCCGCATTAGCGCTCGCTGCAACAGCCGGTAACATTGCAGATAGCGCCCTCACCATGCTGGCTTTTGGTTTGGGAACTTTACCCGCTGTTATGGGTGTAGGTATAATGACCGGAATATTGACGCGGTTATCCAGAATGCAAAGGTTCAAACAAGCGATTGGCTTGTTTATGATTCTATTAGCCCTGTTGGCCGCCCTGCCGTGGCTTAACCCCATGGCTTTTATCACCCACTCAGCAAACCATTAACGAGGCAATTATGGATTATTTTAGTGCGATTATTGGTCAGTCCCCCGCCTTGGATTCCTTAATTCGCAGTGCAAAAATAGCGGCGTCCACTGATGTCACTATCCTCATTAAAGGCGAAACCGGCACCGGCAAGGAAGTTTTAGCCAATGCCATCCAACAATCAAGCCGTCGCGCCAATAAAAAATTTATTTGCCTTAACTGTGCCGCCTTACCCGAAGGGCTAATTGAATCGGAACTGTTCGGCCACAGAAAAGGGGCTTTTACAGGGGCTAATAGCAACACTGTGGGGCTTTTTCAGGCAGCTGACGGCGGCACGCTGTTTCTTGATGAAATCAACTCGTTGCCGTTATCAATCCAAGGTAAATTATTACGCTTTCTTGATTCTGGCGAATGTCTTGCCGTCGGAGACACCACGCCGTATAAGGTGGATGTTCGGGTTATTGCCGCGACCAATAGCGATCTGAACACCCAAATAGCAGCAGGTGAGTTCCGGCAAGATTTATATTTTCGGCTAAATGTCGTACCGCTAGATTTGCCACCGTTAGCAAAGCGTGCTGAAGACATCGACCATTTGATCAAGCACTTCCTTAACCAGTTCGCCAAGACATACGCCATCCCTTCGGCGCAGTTTAGCAAGTCATCATTGAAAGTGTTAAAAGCTTACCAATGGCCCGGCAATATCCGCGAATTGCGCAATTTATGTGAAAGATTAAGCATACTGCTGGCGGGTAGGGTCATCGAACCAGAAAATCTGCCAAGTGAGTTTAGGACTATTGAAGCCCCTGCTAAAATATCAGGATTTATGCTCCCCGAAGCCGGTTTGAAACTCGACACGTTAGAAGCGGACCTGATTGGCCAGGCCTTAGAGCGCACTAAGGGCAACCGCAGCAAATCCGCGCGGTTGCTGGGCTTGTCCAGAGACACCCTGCTGTACCGGATGCAAAAATACGGCTTTAATGCACATTAAAAGAACAGCTTGTCAGGTTGCGGGGGATTGCAATGGGGTTTTTGTTTGGGATGCTTTAATACTGGGCCGTTTCAGGTCTACGCATCAAAGGCAGGTTAGTTTGGGTGGTGGTTTGTTTGCTATTTTAAGTGGCAGACTTACATGAAAAAAACAAAACGCATTACCTGTAACAGTTAATGCGTTTTGTCATTTTTGATGTTAACGGACTAGTTTGCCGGCCATTCGACCTGATGCCGAACAAGTGTCGATAAGGCCACGACGGATAAAATTGGCTTTTAGCAAAACAAATAAAGTTTTATTGAGGTTAGTTTTGACTGTGCCATTCAATACCATATAACCGCTTTGTGTTGGGCCAAGGATTGAGTCCACTGCATAGACCGCCCTGCCTGCTTCATCGGGTAGCGGAGTCAGTGCGACAGGCAGTGTGAACGCTTTTTGGGTTAGTCCAGAATCAAGATAGAGTGAAATTTGTGAATTAGTGTCCACTTGGGCCCAATAAGACGGGGCTGTCGTGGGATCCAGGTCTACAGGTGTTTGGTTTGCACAATATTTCGTTCCGTAAGTGTCCAATTTGAACACTTCGCCAATGGCCCAAGCTTGGCTGCTTGACCCTAAAAATACTGATAAGAGCAGACCTAGCGACAATACTTTTTTGTTCATGGTGTTTTCTCCTCAAGAAATATAATAAACGGGCTTTCGAAAATGGCATGGAACTTTTTTATGCCATTTTCAGTATACACCATGCATTTTCAACAACCATAATAAAAAATGCTGTTAAACGCGGGTTAAATTATATGCCAATTTTGTATCAGGTGGACGGGGTTTTATAGAAGGGCTAAAACCACAAGCTTCATTCCCTTATGGCTTTCATCAACTGTTTTCCCCTTTCCCACGCTGTTTTCTGGCCAGTTTTTTAGCTTCTTTCTCCTCCCGAATAATAACCAGCTCCGCCAACTCAGTTTCCATCATCTCCGGTGTTTCAAAAGTGATTTTACCTAAGATACCGGCACGCAATTCGGACAACAAAATCTTTGCCACTTTATCAAGGTCAATATGACCGCCGGAACGTAAACAGCCGCGCTGTTTGCCGATGATTTCCAATAGCGCCAGCTCACTACCCGGCAGCTCCGCCAACTGAAAACGATTTTTCAGCAATTCGGGGTAGTGGTGCATTAAAAACTCGGCAACAAAAAAGGCAATGTCATCGTGATCAATCGCTGTGTCCCTAATAGCGCCGGTGGCCGCCAGACGGTAACCGCTATTTTTGTTCTCAACGTTAGGCCACAACAGGCCGGGCGTGTCGAGCAACACAATACCATTACCCAGATCGATGCGTTGCTGGGTTTTAGTGATTGCCGGTTCATTACCGGTTTTGGCAATCATCCTGCCTGCCAAGCGGTTAATTAGCGTGGACTTGCCGACATTAGGTATACCCATAATTAGCGCGTGCAGCAGGCGGTTGGCCGCTTGCTTGTCAGGCATCAGTTTGTGGCATAATTCCGGCAGTTGCCGGGTTTTTTCCGGCTGTTCGGTGGTCAATGCCAAGGTCTTCACCCCTTGCTCGCGCTCCATATAAAGTTGCCACTGTTGGGTTCTCTCTGGGTCGGCCAGATCACTTTTACTAAGGATTTTGATGCACGGCTTATTGCCGCGCAAGTGGGCCAGCATTGGGTTTTGGCTGCTAAACGGAATTCTGGCATCAAGAATTTCGATGATTAAATCGACTTGCGGCAAAATAGCTTTGATTTCTTTGCTGGCCTTGTGCATATGGCCGGGATACCACTGAATAAGCATGTTGTTAAATTTAAGAAATTAGCGGTTAAAATGGCTGCTAGTAAACCATAACCTTGCCTATCAACCAAACCTACAGATAATGTGCTTATGCAAAAGATCACTATCACAAGCAGTTTTTACGCTTATTTATCGCGGTTACGTTGGATTAAACGCTGGGGGCTTAAACGCAACGCCAACCCTGAAAATGTCATGGAGCATAGCTGGGAAGTGGCGGTTATTGCCCATACGTTGGCGTTGATTAAAAACCGTTATTACCAAGGCACTGTTGACGCGCAAGCGGTGGCGACGGCGGCGCTGTACCATGATGTCACGGAAGTCATAACTGGCGACTTGCCCACACCAATAAAATACCATTCAGAAGCAATCAGCCTCGCTTACAAACAGATTGAGAAACAGGCGGAGCTGGAATTGCTCAACCTGCTACCTGATGAGTTACGCGCCGATTTTGAAGCCCTGATCCCTCATGACAACATGCCGGATGAGCAAGTGCAGATCATCAAAGCCGCTGATAAAATCTCAGCCTATCTTAAATGCCAAGCGGAATTAAAAGCCGGTAACGGCGAATTTGAAATCGCTGCGAAACATCTGGCCGAAACGCTTAGCGAGTCCCAACAGCCGGAAGTGGTTTTCTTTATGCAGGCGTTTGTGCCCAGCTGCGGGCTGACGCTGGACGGCCTGATGAAGACTTATTAGACTTGATATCACTGCCGCAGCACGGCCTCACACAGTGTGGGTAAAACTGGTTTTTTAGGCTTATAAGGTTTGACCGGGGGTTTTTTTGCTTCGTCAGAAAACCACCAGGCCAAACTGGCATCGCAGCCATCACCCGCAGGTAGCGGTGGTTGTCCTATGCAGTTTTTGTTGTTGGCTGGACACTTAAGGCGCACATGAAAATGATCGTCATGCTTCCACCAAGGACGTATTTTTTGCAGCCACCGCTGGCCGTGGTAACGGCGGCATAATTCACGCTTGATGCTAGGGTTGACAAAAATCCGGTCAACTGCCGGTATCTTGGCCGCCAACTCCAGCACCCGCTCATTAGCCGCCGACCACTGGCTATGATTGATGTTGTCAGATTTGCCGACAAGTACTGAAGGTGCGCTGAGCGACTCCCGCTCCACCCGTGTTAGGGGGCGGCTTGCCGCTTGCGCCGACAACAAAAACCAAATATCCACGTCCAAGCCGGTTTGATGGCTACGATGTCCGCTTAGCGTCGGTCCGCCACGCGGCTGGCCCAAATCGCCAATCAATAACGTGCCCAGACGTTGGGCAACCACTTGTTGCCCCAAGGTCTCAATGACATATTTTAAATCAGGATGCCCGTAAAACCGCTGGCGGGACAAACGCATCACTTGATAACCTAAGCCGTCGATGGGTAATGGGTGTGCGCCGCTCAAGCAGCCTGCGTCATACGTGCCGATGCTTTGCGCGGCACCGCCAAAATTTGCCGGTTGCGCCACTATTGACCAAGGGTTAGCGGTCGCTTCAACGGCCCCTAACAAGCTTACTAACCAAAGAGTTGAAATCTTCACCACACGGACACCTGCCAGACTATAAAATTAAGCAGCCATTTTACTATAGCCCTGCACATCAGTGATGCTATTTGCAATTAACTGAATTATGATAAAAACGGTGGCGGGGCAAATCGAGGTTTGTGTCCCCGTTTTTCAACTACAGGCTTAAGCGCTACCAATATAAAACATCTACAAGCCCGCCAATTTTACCTAGGAGCAATAACAATGTCTGATTTTAAACAGTACGAATGCAATGTTTGTGGCCATATTTATGATGAGGCGGAAGGTTGCCCACAATCCGGCATAGACCCTGGCACCCGCTGGAAAGATGTGCCTGATGATTGGCGTTGCCCAGAATGTGGGGCCAACAAAAGCCATTTTGATCTGCTTGTTTAAGCGCCGCCCCATATTATTTTTAGCATGTTTTATGCTGAAAATATCTTGCGGGGCAATAAAACATAATCAATCTTCCATAAACCCGCAAAATATTGGACGGTTTCTAACAACAACCCAATTTTGGTGGCGGGTCGAATGTGTGGTTGCAGGTGATAAAGTGGTACACCAACTCGCTGCCCCAACCATTCTTTTTGACTCGCCACCCTGGTTTATTTGGCTAATTCAATGCGGTATGCCTCTATCATTGCTTTGCCGGTGGACGGCATGATGGAAGCCAAATAAATTTTATCGCCAACGATCAACGGCATCGACAATTGGCGGCCACTGCCTTGCAAGCGTTGTTTGGCGACCAGGACGCCGTCTTTAGCGCGAATCCCATACAATATGCCGTTCGCACCAATATCCACCACCCAAACAGTGGCGTCACCGGCGTTGCCCAAATGCGTGGACAACGCCGGAAATGACGGGTGGCTTCTAAACATTTCCAAGGCGTCAGGGTGCTTGGCATCAGGGTAACGCCAAAAAGGCTTAAGCTTTGGCGAGCCATTTTCCACGACAATTTTTATCGCCACCACTCCCGCCACATTGGTTTTATCTGGGCTAAAGGTGGGGATGACAACGATGGGCTCGCCATCGACAGTCAGTTGCACAGGGTGCGTGACAATCATGCCAGCCCAGCTGAGCTTGCATAAATCGGTGGGTGAACCGCACAATTCGGCAATTTGCAAGCGATCATATTGGATGCCCAAGTGTCTGGCATCAACCAGATAAGCGCCGCCCTCTTTGCCTGTCTGCACTAGCACGGAGCGGCCATCTTTAAGTTTGATTTGCACCGGCGTATTGGCACCTAAGTCGTAATCCATCCAAGCCAGGCACTCCCAAAAACCCTTGCCATCACATTCATGATAAGGCGGTTTAAGTGGGGCATTCCCGGGCGCTAACCTTGGGATAAACAGGTTTTTGCAAGAAGCCAAGCAAGCCAGATCAGGATTTAGCGGTTTAAAGTTCGCGCACAATTTTGCATCACACCCGTCATCAAATTGCAGTCCGGGCTTTACGCGTAGCACGGCATTGGCGTAATCATGGCGGGCCAGATCAACCTGGCCATTGCCAGTTGGGACAAATAGCTCCATCCCGTCGCCCGTTTGTTCCAGTAATGGCCCTGCAGGCCCCCAAATACCGCCGCCGCAAATCATTTCTTGGGTGCCATATTCCATTTTAGATGGGCAATCTGCTTCCGCTGTCGTCAATAAGACATTTTTTATTGCTTGGCTAACGCCGCTTTGCCGCCAAGCATCCAAGTCAATTTCAAACAGCCAGCCATGAAAAGGCTGGACATCGGCGGCATTGCCAAATCCGACGTAGACATAGCCAAGCTTGCTGCCTTTGGGTTTCCAACTTTTGAGCGCGGCATGTGAATAAGCGGTGGGCGGATTGAATTTAACGGCCGCCTTGCCATCTGCCGTGGGCCGTTCGGCGGCAAAGGTCAGCACCGGAAACTGGCTGTCCCACTGGTTGCCCGCCAAATCAAGCACGGCAAGCCGGTGGCTGGTGCGGATCCCCTTGTCCAAACATTGGTACACCACCACTAGCTTGCCATCCACCATGACAGGGGAGGCCACAAGCTGCACCTGCTGGCCTTCCGGTGCCGGCACGTTAAGCTCCCAAAGCAACGCGCCGTTTTGGGCATCCAATGCCGCAAGCACACCATTTGAAACCGGCACGATAATGCGGGGCTGGCCGTGCGACATATCCAGCACTGACGAAGCCATAATACTGGCATCGAACTTAACCGAAGGGTTAGTGCCAGTCGGAAATATTTTTACTAAATTATATTGGTCTGGTGGGTTAGCATCCGTGTGATAGAGTGTACCGCATGCGGTTAAGGCAAAATATGCGATGAGGGCAACGATTGGGGAAAAAATATGTTTTACGACGTCCATGAAATCGCCTGATTTTAAGATAAAAAATGAAAAAGTAAGACTATGGATAGGAAAGGTAGTGCCTTAGACGGTGTTTTAAACCCCTGGAATCAACCAAAAAACCAGTAGGCAACAACAATGCCTGCAACAACACCCGCAAAATCGGCTATTATTCCACATGCTATTGCATGGCGGCTGTTTTTGATTCCCACAGCACCGAAATATATTGCCAACACATAAAATGTGGTTTCGGTGCTGCCCTGGATGATGGACGCCAAACGCCCGGCGAACGAATCCGCACCTAACGTTTCCATCGTGTCAATCATCATTGCCCTCGCGCCGCTCCCGCTGAAAGGTTTGATCAATGCTGTCGGCAGCGCATCAATAAAACGGTCATCCAGTGACAATAACCCTGCCACATAACGCATAGGTTCACCTAGCAAATCCAAAGCTCCGCTAGCCCTGAACACACCGATAGCAACCAACATCGCAACCAGATAAGGCACAATGGTGATTGCAGTTTGGAAACCTTCTTTAGCCCCTTCGATAAAGGCTTCATAAGCATTGACACCCTTAAAAGCCGCACCACAAATAAAGGTGACCACGAGCGAATACAAAATGACATTGCTGATTAATGCCGACTGTTCCAGCATAGCCGGCTGCGGCAAGCCGCCAAAATATAGCGTTAGACTAACCACCAACAACGAAAGGCCTCCTAAGTAAGCCATGATGACCCTATCCAGCAAGTTGATCTTTTGCACGAAGGCCACCGCCAACAATCCCGCTAATGTCGACACAAAAGTGGCCAATAAAATCGGGATAAACACGTCGGTAGGGTTGGCTGCGCCGAGTTGGGCGCGGTAAGTGAAAATTGTCACCGGAAACAGCGTCACCGATGAGGTGTTGATGACCAGAAACAAGATTTGTGCGTTACTGGCGGCATCGGGTTTAGGGTTAATCGCCTGCAATTCTTGCATTGCCTTAATGCCTAGCGGTGTTGCGGCATTGTCCAGCCCCAACATATTGGCGGCAATATTCATGGTTATCGCACCTAAAGCCGGATGGTTCTTTGGCACTTCCGGCATCAAGCGGCTGAATAACGGCGCCAAACCCCGCGTAAGCAGCTGGATAAAGCCGCCACGCTCGCCTATCCGCATAATACCCAACCATAAGCTTAGGATGCCTGTCAGGCCTAATGCTATATCGAATGCAGATTTTGATGCGCTGAACATTGCCGTCATCAGTTCGGCAAAAACCTGGGGTTGGTCCAGAAAAATAAACTTGAACAACGCGGTTACAAATGCGGCTAGGAAGAAGAATATCCAGACGAGGTTAAGCATGATAAGTTCAGTGGGGTTGATGGGCTGCATTTAGTAAGCAGCTGGGTGGACACGGCAAAAAAATCCGCTAAGTTCGGATTTTATAGGTAAACGTTGCCAAACGGGGTATCAAATTTGAATAATCGGCAATAAGACATGGGTGACTGGTCAAATTTGTCATTGCAGTTGATAAGGTGGGCGCAAGCCTGTCCGCTCAACTCCTCTGAGTGGATCCGCAGAAGTTATTTCGTGATTAGCAAATGTCTCAGCTAAGTCGTCATATCGGCATGGATTGCTGATATTCAGTTTATAGGGATATGGCGTTTGGGTTGCCATCGCTGGACTCTGGGTTCCGGCAATCGATGCCGGAACGACGGTTTTGGAATTAGCTGAAGCATCTTGCTAATCAGGAGTTATTTTATCGTGGGGAATAATGCAAAAATCATCAAGCACAAGATGCCCTTGATGATTTTTTTGGGGGATGCTGTGGTGTTGATTAAGGCTTAACCTGATAATTTCTGAATAAATGGCGGACTGTTTGAGTTTAAATCACAGCTTGACCTTTAACACATCCACCGTATCCCAAACATTTTCGATAAAGTCAGCATCCATCGCGGGCATGCCGTCAACTATCCATTCCACTAATATTTTAGCTACATTTGGATAGGTGATATGGGTAGCGTGACCCTCATGTAACCAATGTTCAATAACGGATATGTCCATATCACGCATTGTATGCCCATAACCTAATTCTTTTAATGCCTCAGCATTGGAAATTTGTTCCATTTGGGAATGCAATGGTTTAGCAAGAATTTTTTTGCCTAATTGCAACGCTTCGCTAGCAAGCTCAAACCCTGCATTACTGATAATGCCTCCACAATCGTACAAGTCTTTCTGGAAACCCTCCCTCGACAACGGGTTACATTTGATATGCTCAAATTTGGAAGGGACCACGTCAGGGGAATAGATATGGAAGTCGAAATTTTCGAACGGGGATAAAATACGGACTACCTCGTTTTGATCTTCAAAGGGCAAATAAACAATAATTTTGTTTTTGATAATGTTTTTTGGCGTTTCAGGGGTTTCGATAATTGGCGGCAAAATCGGTTGGCCAAAATGATGCCAATGCAAACCCACGCCTATATCGGCAGGCGCAAAATACTTCATTACTTGGTTGGCGATAGGGTCTGAGCCTGCTCTAGGGATATTATGGTTAAACGCATATTGATGCCCAATGCCCAAAACTGTCTTTTTCTGCCTTTTTGCGGCCCATGCCGTAACTGGCTCAAAATCACTGATAACCAAATCGTAGCCGGATAAATCCAGTGTTTTTATGTCACTGAAAAAAGTGAACAGCTTTATGTCCCGCGCCGTTTTTAGGTAATTGACCTGGCCATTATCCGTGTTAAATGTCAAGCCGCTACGTATCTGATAGCCGTCAAATATTTCCATGTCGAAATATTTGTCCGCCGGACGGCCAGTAAACTGGAAAGTGACATCAAGACCCGCCGCATAAAGCTCTTTAGCCATTACCCGTGCACGAGTTATATGTCCATTACCCGTACCTTGAACGCCATAAAAAATTTTCATTATATAATTTGTCCTAAACTAAAAAATGCTGTGCTGACACCTAAAATAACACCCACCAAGGTGTCTGTTGGAAAGTGTACACCTAGCACCACACGCGAAAACCCTACTAAGGCGGCCCAACAATAAAGCGGGATCATTAACGGTGGAAAAAAATATCCCAGCAAGGTCGCCATCATAAAAGCCGCCGATGTGTGGCCTGATGGGAAACTGAACTTATCTGAGGGGGTGATAATGCTCCGAAAGTTTTTTATGGCCGCTTCCGGGCGATTTCGTTTAAAACCGTTTTTAAGCACAAAATAAACTGGCCTTTCAATTATAAAAGCCAACAGGATAGTTTGTAAAAAAGGCGTCACAAAGCCTTCGCTTAAGAAAGACACAAGTATAATTAAAAGATAAAGTTGCCCGTCACCTGTTTTGGACAACCACCGGCTAATTCTAGTCAAGGTGCCATGTATTTTGGCATTAGCTAACCAAGTGAACATGAACACATCGTATTTGTGTATGGAAAGAAGTAATTTCATTTGCCCGTCCTCTCAAAGAATGTTTTGAAAAAGCAATCGACGTTTTGCCCAATAATGAACAGCATCGAATTTATGTTTTAATTCTTGTAGTTGCTTTAAACGCTCAAGGTTAAGGTTCTTCTATGACAGAGAAATGAAGTTTTGTTTACGGTTTCGTGACAATTCCGATGAAAATTTTGGGGATTGGTCATGGTTTAATTGGAACGGGGCCTAAAGTTTTTTCACCTGTGGTTATGTGGAATGCAAGGCTTGCTTTGTATCAGTTGCCGCAGGTAAAGTACGCTCTTTGCTTGGGGCGGTGGGTTGGCCTTTGTCCGTCGTCAGTTATGTTGCCAAAATTGCCGCTTTTGATAAAGTATGGTCTAAATAAAATGGTGGTGTTTTGATTCATGGCGATTTATTTGATTAGGGACTGGCACAGATGAGCAAACAAAAGTTATCGTTACAAGAGCAATTATTAAAATCGGGTTTGGCCAGTTCGGCCCAAGCTAAAACTGTTAAGTCTGAAAAACACAAGCAGACCCGGCAGCAGCGCAAAAACAACTTGGATGTTGTTGATGGGGCTAAAGAACTGGCGCTTAAGGCACAGGCGGAAAAAACCGAAAAGGATCGGGCACTTAACCAGCTACGCAAGCAGCAGGATGCACAAAAAGAGTTGGCAGCCCAGGTCAAACAGCTGATCGAAGTGAACCGCCACCCCCAAGATGCCGAGGGTGTTGCCTATAATTTCACGGATCATAACAAGGTTAAGACCCTGTACGTTACAAACACGATGCGGGGGCAGCTTAGCAATGGCGGCTTGGCTATCGTAAAACTGGGGCAGGGCTATGAAGTGGTGTCTTCAGAGGTGGCAAACAAAATAAGCCAGCGTGATCCGGCCTGCGTGATTGTGCATAACGTGCTGGTTAAAACCGAGGTGCAGAAAACCGAAGATCCTTATGCGGCGTACCAGATTCCTGATGATTTGCTGTGGTGATGGGGCATAGGTTCTACACAAATCTTGAACATCGTCATTCCGGCAATCCTTGCCGACCACAGCGCGGACAGTTGCCGAAAGCTCTGGGTGGGCATCCCAAGTCTCTCGTTCCGCCCGTGCCTACAGCGATTTTTGGCAAGCTTGCTTGTGTGTTGGGCGAAAACGCTCAATTCAGTAGGCAAAGAAACTGGAGTAAGCGCCCATGTCGAATGCCGGAATAACTCCTCGCTTCGGCAAAGTCTCGCCCGGTTGGCCCGTAAATTCTTTTAAGGGTACAGCGCCACGATATTTAACCCCGCCGTTTCCGCACACCCAAACATCAGGTTCATCGCTTGCACCGCCTGGCCTGACGCGCCCTTCACCAAGTTATCAATCACCGACAGCACGACAATAGTCCGCTCGCCCATGGGTTCATAGACGGCAATTTGGCAGTTATTGCTGCCACGCACGTTGCGGGTGTCGGGGTGCGAGCCTTGCGGCAGGACATCCACAAATGGCTCGTCGGCATAACGTTGCTCGTATAACGCTTGGATTTTGTCGATACTGATGTCCACGTTGGGTTCCAGTTCCCCGTACAAGGTGGCATGGATGCCACGGATCATCGGTGTCAAATGGGGTACGAAGGTTAGCGCCACCGGCATCCCGGCCAGAGAGGAAAGGCCTTGGATTATTTCCGGCAAATGCCGATGACCGCTGACCGCATAAGCTTTAAAGCTTTCGCCGGTCTCGCTCATCAGGGTGGCCAGTTCGGCTTTACGCCCTGCGCCGCTGACGCCGGATTTGACATCGGCAATCAAGCGTCCGGCGTCTATCAACTCGTCTTCAAGCAACGGCAAAAAGCCCAATTGCACAGCGGTGGGGTAGCAACCCGGACAGGCAACCAGCCGCGCCTGTTTGATGGCCTCGCGGTTCATTTCCGGCAGGCCATACACGGCTTCTGCAATCAAGTCAGGGCAGGCGTGTTCCATGCCATACCAATGGCGCCATTGCGCTGCACTGTGTAACCTGAAATCAGCGGACAGATCGATGACTTTAACGCCTTTGGCAAGCAATTGTTCGGCCATTAACATTGCCGTGCCGTTGGGTGTGGCAAAAAACACCACATCGCAGCTTGCCAGCGTGTCCAGCTCCGGCAGGCTGAACACGGCATCGCAAACCCCCCGTAAATTTGGATAGAGCGCATCCACGCGGATGCCCGCATCGGTGCGGGAGGTGACCACTGTCACCGCGACGTCTGGATGTAGGGCTAAAATGCGCAGCAATTCAACCCCTGTGTAGCCGGTGCCGCCGACAATACCTGCTCGAATCATTTGTTTCATCCTGTGTTTAAGGTTAATTATTCAGTCAATAACGCCAATAGCTCGGCTGTCTTAGCCAACATCAACGCCTCATCGCCACGCGCTTCCACATTCAAGCGCACCAGCGGTTCGGTGTTGGAACAGCGTAGGTTAAAGCGCCAACCCGTAAACTCCATGCTCAAGCCGTCGGTAAAATCGACAAGCAAGGTATCCTGCCGATACTGTTGTTGCACCTTCTCAAGCACTGCCGCAGGGTTGCCGATAACGCGGTTGATCTCGCCGCTGGCGGGAAAACGCAGCATCCTTTCATCGACCAGTTGCGATAGTTTTTTACCGCTTTTGCTCATCAAACCCACCACCAGCAACCACGGGATCATGCCGCTGTCGCAATAGGCAAAATCGCGGAAATAATGGTGTGCGCTCATCTCGCCGCCATACACGGCATCTTCTTGGCGCATCCGTTCTTTGATGAACGCGTGGCCGGTTTTGCTTTGTACGGGAATGCCGGACAAGCTATTGACGATGTCGATGGTGTTCCAGGCCAGGCGCGGGTCATGGACGATTTTCGCGCCCGGATACTGTTCAAGAAAAGCCGCTGCAAGTAGGCCCACGATATAATAGCCTTCGATAAACCGTCCGGTTTCATCAAACAAAAAGCAGCGGTCAAAGTCGCCGTCCCAGGCAATGCCTAAATCGGCGCGGTGTTGGGTGATGGCGTCGGTGGTGCTTTGACGGTTTTCCGGCAATAAGGGGTTGGGGATGCCGTGTGGAAAATGTCCGTCCGGTTCATGATGCAGCTTGATGAATTCTATTGACGGCAACAACGGTTCTAGCCAGTCGATGACATGGCCGGCCGCGCCGTTGCCGGCATTGACGACCACTTTTAGCGGTGTTAATGACGCGCCTTTAAGATAACTTAACAAATGTTGCGTATACGCCGCGCCAATTGAAACTTGCTTGATGTCGCCGCGCCGGGTTGCCGGTGCGGCGAATTGGTTTTGTTCGGCGAGTTGCTTGATGTCATTCAGGCCGGTGTCGCCGCTGACCGGTCTGCTTTGTCCGCGCACCAGCTTCATGCCGTTGTAGTCTTTGGGGTTGTGGCTAGCGGTCACCATAATGCCGCCATCCATTGCCTTGTTTTTGTCCTGATAGGCAAACGTGGCGAAATAGACTTCTTCGGTGCCACATAGGCCAATGTCATAGACATCAACTCCCGCATCCTGCAAGCCACGAATGACCGCCGCCGCCATTTCATCGCTGGACAAACGGATGTCACGCCCGACAACCACGGATTTGGGTTGGATTTTTTCCGCATAAGCGCGGCCAATGCGGTAGGCAATGTCAGCGTTAAGTTCATCGGGAATACGTCCGCGAATGTCATAGGCTTTAAAGCAGCTTAAGGGCTTGGTCATGGGATTTTGTCGGTGCTATTGAAAAAAGCAACTAGTATAATGGGCTACGGTTTAGCGACCAACACAAAAAGACATTCACACTCATAAAGGATTATTGCCGCTATGGCCAACTTTAATACGCATGTGGCGGTTGCCGCTGTTGTCAGCACAGGGGCGGCGGCGGTTGCCACGGTGGCGCATCTGATTGACTATGCCCAAACGCCTTGGTTGGTTTTTTTAGGTGTTATCGGTGGCATGTTGCCGGATATCGACGCCAATAACTCCCGGCCAGTCAGGCTGCTGTTTAACCTGCTTGGGTTGATAGCCGCTGCGGCGGTATTGCAAGCGGTCAAGGAACGTATTGTTTCATATCAGGTGCTGACGCTTGCTGGCATGGCGTATTTGGGCGTCCGCTATGGATTGTTTGCGCTGTTCGCGAAGCTGACCGATCATCGCGGTGTGTTCCATTCTTTGCTTGCCGGCCTGTTTTTTGTCTTGTTGGCAACCTGTATCAGCCATTACCTGCTGCACTGGACGGCACTGTATTCGTGGTTAAACGGGGTGTTTGTCGGCATTGGCTTTATCGTCCATTTGGTGTTGGATGAATGTTATAGCGTTAATTTAGCCAATGCCAGAATGAAAAAGTCGTTTGGCACGGCGTTTAAACTGTGCAGTTACACCAGCATCACCGCAACCTTATTAATGTTGGCTTGCACGGTCGCGGCTTACTGGTCGGCCCCTTCGGTCATGCCGTTGGTTAAGGCAATAAAAGCCGGTGCTTGGGGCGCTTATTTTTAAGGGCATGTATGGCATTGGTGACGGGGCTATTAACCTCTGCTTGACCGACAATTTTAATATGGCGCGGTTAGACTAAACTTAGTCGGCAAGCTAGCGCATTTTCAAAGTTGTCGCCATACCTGCCCAACATAAACCTGCCTGAATAATAGGTCGCCAATATACGCCATGGAACTCTCGCTGCTGACACTTAACCTGCACACGTATGAACAACACCCGCGCCATTGCCCTTTTGACACCATGCACCAACATGAGCGCGAAGCGAATATCATCGCCGAAGCAATCGCCCATTTAAAAATAGATGTCGTTTGCTTTCAGGAAGTTGGGGAATATATGCATGACCCGATCACTTTTCCTTATGGCGAAGCGCCATCCAACATGGCTTTTCGGATTTGCAAAAAATTACGCCAGTGGGGGCGCTGGTATCACATCCATCAAGACTGGAGCCATATTGGCTTCCTTCGTTGGCGGGAAGGCACCGCCATCATGAGCCGCTACCCAATGCGGCACAATTATTCGGCTTATGTCTCTGACGACCACCGCAAAGATAACTATATGTCCCGCAATGTCACCGTATCGTGCATCGACGTGCCGTGGTTCGGCTTGTTGCATGTCGCCAATGTCCATTTGAGTTGGGCGCATCATGGCTTTTTTCAGGAATACCATAACCTTCGCAACCTGATCCGCTCACGGCTGCATTTTGGTGTGAGAGGTGATTTAATCGTCGGCGATTTCAACGCGCCTGCCGGAAGCCAAGCGTATAACCGCATTGTCGGTAATGCCGAATACGTGGACCAATTCCACGAATTGCACCCCCATCGTTTCCACCAACCCAGCTATCATGGGCAAATAGACGGCTGGAAAAACGCCACGCCCAAACGCATTGATTACATTTTTAAGCGCAACGGCAACCCGATGAGGATCAAATCCATGGATATGATTTTTAACGGCCATTACTATCCCATCGTGTCCGACCATTTCGGCTATTTGGCACGGTTTGAGATGTTTTGATGGGGTTGGATATTTTCTGGGAGGGGTAATTAAATGGTGAAAATACGCGGGCAAGAGCTGTAGGGCGGATTTGCCGTGAGGCAATCCGCCATAATCCAAGCCTTGAGGCTAAAAGGCGCATGGATTTTCCCAGCTGTTTTTTTATCTCCAATGATTGTTTTTGATGCGGCGCATCAATTGGCGGTTTGCTGTGCGAAACCGCCCTACGGGTTTCTGTGCTAATTGATTTAACAATATATGCATTATGCAAAGCTAAAATGCATTGGTGGGGCAGTGGCCGGTTTTTTTACTAAAATTAAACGTTCCGTAAACTACGTTAAGAAAATGCAATGGCAAAGAAGAAATCGAACTTTCACCACATCAGGTGGAATTGTGTCGGACTGAACGAAAGCCGGACGGCAGAAGTTTTGGGCGTCACTGTAAAAGATATCCAAGAGTGGGACAAAAAAAGGCGCACCCGTGATGGTTATGCGCCTTTTGTTGTTATGGGACAGTAAAAACGTCGGCGTTGATGGTTGGGACGGATTCATGTTCACGCGGGGCGCGTTGAAATACAAAACGCACCGATGGACGCCCAGGATGTTGATTTTGCACCACGATCAAAACGCAGAGATTGAACGGCTGCGGGATGAAATACGGCGGCTAAAAAGCTGGAAAGGATTAAAAAAGACATTAACGGAAAAGATAAAAATAGGTTCATAACTATTATTATTTGTCAATACCCTGCTCTAACGGATTTTACTCAGTTGATTGGTAAAACGAATGTATATTAGAAAAATAGATGTTATTGATAAATAAGTAAATATAAAAAAATTGGTACAAGAGTCCACTGGTTAGTATGCGGACTCTCTGCGGCGAACGTTGCGAAGAAAAAAATATTTTTTTATTGTTTAAGGGCTAAAAAAATGAAATTTATTGTGGTGTTGGTTGCAATCGTTGCGGTTTTGGCGTTGTTGGCTGCAATGCGTGTAAAGAAGAAAGAAGCAAGAAAAGAATCTTTTACGCGGTAGCGGGTAAAATTGAATGTTTTCTGGCTTTTAGTATGAATATTGATGTATTGAATCCGTAATCTGTTGGTGATTTTTTTATTACGGCAATGAATGCCAATAAATTATTTATTGACTTTTATTAAATGTACATTTTTTGTTTATTGCGCTTATTCTGGGTAATAAGATTCATCGGTTATCTGGTCGAATGTCCAAGGGCAATCAAGCGGAAAGGTGCTGATCTCCAAAGCGGTTTCCTTGGATGCGTTGATCTTGGCCAAGCGGTAAGCGTTTTTTAATATGTCAGATAATTGTGGCTTTAAGCCGGGATTATCATCAAGGACATCAACGAAATTGACACGCTGGCCCTGTATGGTCAATGTCCAACTTTTGCCCCGCCTCATTGGCTGATATTGCCATTTAAGAAGGTGAACAAGTAAAACTGCCAAGCGGCTTTGTAATTCCCTTTTTTCACTTCGCCCCATTGTCTCAATCTCTTCGATTAAATTTTCAATATCCAAATCAGCCAACCGCCCTGCCCTTAACAAGTGGGCTTGTTCTTGTGTCCAGCCGTAAAAGTCTTGCTCATAATTAATCACGATAACCCCTTGTAATGATATTTGCCTTTATTGGGTAATATTGTAACGAGAAAAAAATAAAATGTTTTTGTATTATTTTTTAACAAGTTGGCAATGGTTTTGCGGTGGCGTTTTATTTTATCTTACCGGCAATGACCCCGTTGAACAGGTTACGCTGGACGCTATAATAGTTGTCTATCAAGGACATGGCGCTGAGCTTCTGGAGCTGGACATAGCCGCATAGGGCGGCGAACAGGTGGTTCCGGATTGCGGTCTTGCTGCGCACTTGGAAATGTTCAATGTTGCAAACCTGCTTGATGGCGCGGTGGCACTGCTCAATATGCCAATGCCTGTCGTGCTGTTCGGTGAAGGTTTTCCGGTCAAGCGGCAAGCTGGTCGCCGTCGGGCAAGAAAACCGCATAATGGTGTGGCTGGTTTTTCAGCCAAGTCCGAAACAGTTTGACGTTGCCGAAGTCCTTGAGCCAAACCAGTAGGCCGCCGTCAGGGATGTCGAGCTTTTGGCCTTTGTCTACGGACACGGTGCGGTTGTTTATGCCCTGTGGGTGCTTTTGATGGCGGACAGCAAACCCGGCGCGTGGTTTTTCACCCGCTTCAGGTTGTCCTCGCCGCTGTACCCGCTGTCGCCGACGCTCAACGCGCCACCTTTCAGGGCAAGGAGCGGAGCGGATTCGTGGTACAAATCCTTGCCCTCGTAGCGTTCCGGTTGTAGGGAACGGTTTGCGCTATCGTGGGAGATGTCCATCACGCCTGCCAGACGGCTGCAACTGCCGTATTGGGGTTCGCCCAGCAAGAAGCTGATATACATCGGCAAGGTGCAACGGGCGGTGCTGGGGCAGGTGATTGTCCTGATCATAAGCGGGCCTTCCGGTGGCTGATGTGTGTGGGATTTCAAACTCCATATTATAACTTCGCTGTCAATGCGTAACTTCTATTCTCAGAGTTGAATCCACATTTGGAGTTTCATCTGATAGTCGTAATTCCTGCGGTGTGGCTGCTTTTTGTTTTTGGGAAAGGTAAGTTCCCGTCATTATCACTGCCATGATGGCCAAGTAAGCCACCGAGGCTATACGCCTGGCTTTTTTACTGTTTTCATAACTGTTCATCGTTAATGTCCCGTATGAAATTAGGGATGAAATAATAAATAATCAGTGGTTGGATAAAGCTAGCCTTGGGCTGTCGCAACGGTGCTTTGTGTTCGCTGGCCCTTGTGTGCAAGGCATTATTTCAAATTATCCGTCACATAAGGTTCAATCAACTGGTATATGAGCTGGTGCATTTTTGGGCTACCTGCAATCACATTGCCCGACACCATATACTTATCATTAAAAGAAAAGTCGGTGACTACGCCACCCGCTTCCTTGATTAACAAAATACCAGCGGCCATATCCCATTCCATAATGCCTATCTCCCAGAAACCATCCAGACGTCCGGCGGCAATGTAAGCCAAATCCAGAGCGGCGGCGCCGGCACGGCGGATACCTGCACATTCGGTGGTCAAGGCGCGGAACATATTGGTGTAGGCGTCAAGATGCAAGTCGGTTTTAAAAGGAAAGCCGGTGCCGATTAACGCCCCTTTTAAGGTGGTTTGATTGGTCACTCTAAGACGGCGGTTATTTAACATTGCGCCGCCGCCACGTTTGGCGGTGAACAGTTCATCCCGCAGGGGGTCATAAATGACGCCGACTTCCAGTTTGCCTTTGTGTTTTAACGCAATCGAAACCGCATATTGGGGGAAACCGTGCAGGAAGTTGGTGGTGCCGTCCAGCGGATCGATGACCCAGACGAAATCATTGCCTTCATGTTGGCCGCTTTCTTCTGCCAGAATGGCATGTTCGGGATAGGCCGTTTTGATAATGTTGATGATTTCGTGCTCTGCCATCCGGTCGACTTCACTGGCGTAATCATTTTTACCTTTTTGGTCGACGCGTAAATGACCGATATTGTCAGATGAACGAAGGATCAAGTCACCCGCGCTTCTGGCGGCGCGGACAGCGGTGTTTAACATCGGTTGCATAGGCTGAATTTATAATGAGCGGATAAAACGGCATAGAATAGCAAATTTTTTGATAGACTTAGCGACTTTTTCAATGAAGGATGCCGCTTTGTTATCACATATAAAAATTGTTCTGGTTGAAACCACGCATCCCGGCAATATCGGTGCTGTTGCCCGGGCAATGAAGAATATGAAAATAACGAATCTATGTCTGGTTGCACCGAAATTTTTCCCCAACGCAGAAGCAACTTCGCGGGCTTCTGGCGCGGATGATGTGTTGGCAAGGGCGGTTGTTTGCCAAAGCTTGCCGGAAGCGATTGCAGATTGCCAGTTGGTGATTGGTGCGAGTGCGCGGTGTCGGACTATCAGCTGGCCGGAAATGACGCCTAGACAGTGCGCTGAAAAAATCGCCAACAATGAGCCGCCGCAAAAAGTCGCAATTATTTTTGGCCGCGAAAATTCGGGTCTAAAAAATCATGAGTTGGATTTATGCCACTATTTGTTACGCATTCCGTGCAACAGTGAGTACAGCTCATTAAACCTTGCGGCTGCGGTGCAGGTCGTTTGTTATGAGCTGTTTGTCGCGGCCGGTGTTCAACAAGATGTGCAAATTGGTGATAAGGGCGAATGTCCGTTGGCAACGGCGGCGCAATTGGAGTCTTTTTACACACACTTGTATCAGGCATTGAATGATATTGGTTTTATGCAGCCCGGCAAGTCCCAGTCGATTATGCGCCGTTTGCGGCGTATTTATAATCGCATCCAGTTAGATACTAAAGAACTGGACATCCTGCGCGGCATTTTGCGGATGTCCCAAGATAACCAAGGGAAAAATGGGGGAGAATAATGCTTGAACGGCTCAAAGAAGATATTGCATGTGTGTTTGAGCGTGACCCGGCAGCACAATCGGTGTTTGAGGTGATCACCACCTATCCGGGTGTCCATGCGGTCATTATCCATCGCTTAAGCCATTATTGTTGGCAACATGGTTTTAAATGGCTGGCGCGGTTTATTGCCCATCTTGGCCGCTGGCTGACAGGGGTTGAAATCCATCCGGGAGCGGAGATAGGCAGGCGGTTTTTTATCGATCACGGTATGGGTGTGGTGATAGGCGAAACCGCCATTATTGGTGATGACTGCACCTTATATCATGGCGTGACCTTGGGCGGGACAACCTGGAATAAAGGCAAGCGCCATCCGACTTTGCGCAATGGCGTCGTGGTTGGCGCCGGCGCGAAAATATTAGGGCCTATCGAAATTGGCGAGGATGCCAGGGTGGGGTCAAATTCAGTTGTTTTAAAGCCTGTTCCGGCCGGTGCGACAGTGGTCGGCATACCCGGCCATATCATTGATTCCAAAGCGAAAAAAGCAGGTGTAATGCTGGATGACATTGCCAGTAAGATGGATTTTGACCCTTACGGCTTGAAAGCGGATATGCCTGATCCGATTGCCAATGCAATTAACCGTATGCTTGAGCATATTAATTCGCTCGATAAACAGGTGGAAACCATGCAACAAGCGCTCAATAAGGCAGGGATTAATTGCCATGAGACGCCGCTAGGCAGGTTGGATGGCTGTGAAATAAACGATAGCTATGCAACAAAATCCAAAGAATAAAAATAACTCCCCCATCCGTTTAATTTAGTTTAACCCGTTTATTTTATTACGGTTTTATCGGATAAACAGGGTGGGGTATTTGCCTCTATAATAGTTGACTATTTTGCTGGGTTAAGTATAGTAACCACACTATTTAACAGTATTTATCAAGGATTATTCTGTGCGCTTAACTACTAAAGGCCGCTATGCGGTGACAGCTATGCTGGATTTGGCGTTCCATAGCCAAGTCAAGCCTGTCACCCTAGTAGACATTGCAACCCGTCAAACTATTTCTTTATCTTATCTTGAGCAATTATTTGCCCGTTTGCGCCGTGCTGGAATGGTCAAAGGCGTGCGTGGCCCAGGTGGCGGATATACCCTGTGCGGGTCGGCTAATGACATTAACATCGCCGATATTATTATGGCGGTGGATGAGCGGGTTGATTCCACTAAATGCGGTGGTGAAGCCAATTGCCAGAAACATCAGGCCTGTTTAACCCATGATTTGTGGATGGGCTTGAGCGAGCAAATCAGGGATTACCTAAAGGGTATAACTTTGGGGCAATTACTGGAAAAACATCATGTCCAGGGCGTTGCAAAAAGGCAAGAGCAGGATGCCGTGCGTGTTATTGAAGTCCATCGCCACACAGAGGCCAATGCACCGGTATTATGATTTATTTGGATAATAATGCCACCACGCCCATTGATGAGCGGGTGCTGGATGCGATGTTACCCTTTCTTAAAAACTACTATGGCAACGCTTCTAGCCTATATCGTCTGGGTAGGTTGTCAAGAACTGCCATAGACATCGCCCGTGGGCAGGTTGCCGCTCTGGTCGATATCCGGTCTGAGCAAGTCATTTTTACCAGTGGCGGAACTGAAGCCAATAACTTGGCGCTGACCGCTTTGCCGCCGCAAGCCAAACTTGCTATTTCCGCGATTGAGCATCCTTCTGTCACTGAGCCCGCGTTGCAGCTAAAAAATAAAGGGCATGGCTTAAGCATTATTGCCGTTGATAGCAGTGGCTATATTATGCAAGAGGCGATTGACGGGCTGCTTCAATGCCCGCCAGCATTGGTTTCAATCATGCTGGCTAATAATGAAACCGGTGTTGTTCAGGATGTCGCCCGCTATGCCGGACAATTAAGGGCGCATGGTGTCAAGGTTCATACCGATGCGGTGCAGGCTTTAGCTAAAATGCCTGTATCATTTAAGCGGCTTGGTGTGCAGCTGATGTCATTGTCCAGCCATAAAATTTACGGGCCTAAAGGTTGCGGTGCGTTGGTGGTCGAGAAAGGCACCGCGATAGCTCCGGTTTTGCTCGGTGGAGGGCAGGAGCAGGAACTTAGGGCGGGGACAGAAAATGTCGCCGCTATTGTCGGTTTTGGTAAAGCCGCTGAACTTGCTAAGCTCGAACTGGACGCCCGCACTGAATATTTGCTGAAACTAAGGTGTTTGTTGGAACAGAATCTCGAAACTATACCAGGTTTGATGTTATTTTCTAGGGACGCAAACCGCTTGCCGAATACGGTGCAGTTTGGCATTCACGGTATGGATGGGGAAATGTTGTTGATGAGGCTCGATCAAAAAAGTATCGCGGTTTCCAGTGGTTCAGCATGCGCTAGTTCTGGAGGCAAGCCCAGTCCGGTGTTAACCGCCATGGCAATGGACGAAGCGCTTGCCAAAAGCGCAATCCGTATTAGCCTTGGAAAGACCAATACGGAAGTGGAAGTCATACAATTTATTAATGTATTAAAAAGCCTGCTGTGTCAGGTATAAAGAGGAATCTATGTCTGTGACATTAACAGAAAATGCCGCCCGGCAAGTTAAAAAACAGCTTGAAAAGCGGGGCAAAGGTATTGGTTTAAAATTGGGCGTAAAGAAATCGGGTTGTTCCGGTTATGCCTATATGCTTGATTATGCCGATAATATTGATGAAAGTGATGCGGTTTTTGAAGGCTTTGGCGTTAAAGTCATCGTGCCGCAAAGCGCTCTCGAGTTGGTCGATGGCATAGAATTGGATTATCGTAGGGAAGGCATAAATGAAGCGTTTCAGTTTAATAACCCGAATGTGAAGGGCACATGTGGTTGTGGGGAAAGCTTTTCTGTCGCTTGATAATGGCAACGGCTGATGCCTAGGCTTGTTGCCGTGGTGCTACAATTTTTATCTGGCTGCATAGCCAAAACAGGTTACTGGATTGGCTATGTATTTTTGAATGGCTTTACGTTTTCTGATGAAACCGTTGTATACGTAGGTAATCAGGATTCGGAAGCTGCTTTCCGTTGTTCTGTCTCGTAAATCAAGTAAGGTTCGGTTTCGCCTAGCACGACGCTTTCATCAATGACGACTTTGCTGATATTGTCTGCTGATGGCAGCTCGTACATTGTGTTTAACAGGATGTTTTCAACAATAGTCCTAAGACCCCTGGCGCCTGTTTTTCTTTGCATTGATTTACGTGCAATTGCACCTAAAGATTCATCCCTAAATTCCAGTTCAGCGCCTTCCATTTCAAACAAATGTTTGTATTGTTTGATTAGCGCGTTTTTAGGTTCGGTCAGGATTTGCACTAAAGCTTGTTCGTCGAGTTCTTCCAAGGTGGCGACTATGGGCAGGCGGCCAACAAATTCAGGGATTAATCCGTACCTGATTAAATCTTCAGCTTCTACTTCAGCAAATAGCTGGCCTGTGTTTTTGGTCTCATCCTTGCCTTTTACTTCGGCAGAAAAACCGATGCCGCCTTTTTCTGAGCGGGCTTTGATTATTTTATCCAAGCCAGCAAACGCGCCGCCGACAATAAACAAGATGTTGGCGGTGTTGACCTGCAAGAATTCCTGTTGTGGGTTTTTGCGGCCGCCTTGCGGTGGTACTGAGGCAATGGTGCCTTCAATCAATTTTAGCAATGCCTGCTGTACACCTTCACCGGAGACGTCGCGGGTAATCGACGGGTTGTCGGCTTTTCGGGTGATTTTGTCGATTTCGTCGATATAAACAATGCCTGTTTCGGCTTTTTCGACGTCAAAATCACATTTTTGCAGAATTTTCTGGATGATGTTTTCGACGTCTTCGCCTACATAACCCGCTTCAGTCAATGTTGTTGCATCGGCAATAGTAAAAGGCACATCCAGTAATCGCGCTAGGGTTTCAGCCAGTAAAGTTTTGCCTGAACCGGTCGGGCCAATTAACAAAATATTACTTTTGGCCAGTTCGACTGAATCCTTTTTGGCTTTGCTGCGTAACCTTTTATAGTGGTTATAAACGGCTACGGCCAGAATTTTTTTTGCGCGCTCCTGGCCGATCACATAGCTATCGAGCTCTTCTTTTATTTCTTTAGGTTTGGGCAATTCATTGCCGCCTAATAACGAAGCGTCTTCTTGCAATTCATCTTTGATGATGTCATTACAAAGCTCCACGCATTCATCACAGACATAAACGGATGGGCCTGCTATCAGTTTGCGCACTTCATGCTGGCTTTTGCCGCAGAAGGAGCAATAAAGCAGTTTGTCGTCATCTTTGTGTTTGTCGTTATTCATTACTTGTCATTTCCCGCAAACATCATCAATTATGCTGGTCTGGCTTGGGTTTATCAAAATCTGGCGTTACAGTTCAGCAATTGCTGTCCGATTTGATAAGACCTTATCAATAAGCCCGTAACTTACCGCATCATCGGAGCTTAAAAAGTTATCCCTATCAGTGTCTTGCTGAATTTTTTCTATGGGCTGCCCTGTGTGATAGGCCAAGACTTTATTAAGCTTGTCTCGGATTAACAGGATTTCTCTGGCATGAATGTCAATGTCAGACGCCTGTCCCTGATAACCGCCTAGCGGTTGGTGGATCATCATTCTTGAATGTGGCAGGCAATACCGTTTGCCTTTAGTGCCGCCCGTCAGGAGCAATGCGCCCATGCTGGCCGCTTGGCCGATACACATGGTGCTGACATCTGGTTTGATGAATTGCATGGTGTCATAGATTGACATGCCGGCAGTCACCGAACCACCAGGGGAATTGATGTACAGATGTATGTCTTTATCAGGGTTTTCTGATTCTAGAAACAACAACTGGGCGACCACCAAGTTAGCCATGTAATCTTCAACTTGGCCGACTAGAAAAATAACCCGCTCTTTTAATAGCCGCGAGTAAATATCGAAAGAACGCTCGCCTCTGGCGGTTTGTTCAATAACGATAGGCACTAACCCGCCGGCCGCTTGTGGTGCTATCGACTGGTTTATTATCTGTGATTTATACATTGCAGCCCCTTATTGTTGCTGTTGATCCATAATTGCGCTAAAAGTTGTTGGTTCTTCCGATAGGGTCGCTTGCGTCACTAGCCAGTCTACAGTTTGGTCTTCCAGCACCATTTGTTGGACATCGTTGAGGCGTTTTTTGTCAGCGTAATACCAGTTGATAACATCGTCGGGCTGTTCATAGCTGCTTGCCATATCTTCAACTGCGGTGCGTACTTTGCCCTCATCCAGTGTGATATTGTTTTTTTGGATGATCTCGCCAAGAATCAATCCTAATGCAACGCGACGTTTGGCCTGTTCTTCAAAAACATCGCGCGGCAATTGCAGGTCTTCCAACTTCATTTTTTGCCGCTTAGCCGTATCGATATAAGGTTTCATCAGATTTTCGACTTCTTCGTCGATTAATGTGTTCGGTACGGCTGGCTGAATTGCCTCGTATAAAGCGTCCATCAGGGCATTTTTAAATTTTCCGCGCAGTGCCTGCGCGAGTTCCCGCTCCATATTGTTTCTGACATCGTCGCGGAAAGACGCTAATGTGCCATCCTCGATACCATAGCTTTTAATGAAATCAGCATCTATTTCAGGTAGCACTGGTTCTTCAATTTTGATTACCTCAACTTCGAATTCAGCAGCTTTGCCTGCGAGTTTAGTGTTGCCGTATTGCTCTGGGAAAGTCGCTTCAAAAGTTTTGGTTGCCCCCGTTTCAAGGCCGATAAGGTTGTCTTCGAAGCCTGGAATCATCTGATTGGCGCCAATTTCGACGGGATAATCATCCACACGGCCATTAGTAAACACTTCATCGCCCTCTTTTCCGGAAAAACTAATGGTGATGCGGTCTTGTTGCTGCGCAGGCCGCTCGACCACAACCCAGCTCTTCTTTTGTGTCCTTAATTTTTCAATCATGCTGTCAACATCAGTGTCTTCAACAGTTGCAACTGGACGGGTGGCTTTCAGCTGCGTGACGTTAGCCAATGATATTTCGGGATAGACCTCAAAAACGGCGGTGTACTTGAAGCCATCAGTTTCGTCTAAGGCGTCAATATGGGGATGCCCCGCTGGCTTTAAATTTTCATTTTGCAATGCTTCGTAGTAGGTGGTTTGGATTAAGTCACCGGCTATTTCGCCGCGCACCCGTTCGCCATACATTTTTTTTATAACATGCTGAGGTGCTTTGCCTGGACGAAAACCATCGACTTTAACTTCGCGTGCTAACGACTTTAGGCGTACTGCGATTTTTTCTTGAACCACTTCCTCAGGCACGCTAACGGTCATTTTTCGGCTTAATTCTGATGTCTTTTCGACAGAAACTTGCATGTTTTTACCTCATAATAAGGAAGATACCGATAACCGGTGGGAGCAATCTGGAAAGGTAGCTATGAAAAGCTACCTTATAATGATCTAAGTGGTGCGAATGGGGAGACTCGAACTCCCACAGGGTAACCTACTGGAACCTAAATCCAGCGCGTCTACCAATTTCGCCACATTCGCACTTTGAATGAACTTACTATTTTAGCCGCTTTTGCAGGATGACAACAAGCTATAATTTAACTATTGGCCGCTAATTTAAGCATCAGCCGTTATTTTGCAACTGTATAATAAAATAACCGATACCATTATAATGGTGTCCCTGCCTATTTTTCAGGTCTGTTTTTTATCTGAGCCGTTATGTCTGAAACTTATCCGTTTGAACGCGATTATGCACTTGATTCCCTAAAAATCCCGCCCAACTCGATCCAGGCTGAGCAGTCTGTGTTGGGCGGGCTGATGTTGGATAACCAAACTTGGGATTCTGTTGCCGACAAGGTAGTGGAGGGTGATTTTTACCGAAAAGATCACCGGCTTATTTTTAGGGCAATAGAGCAGTTGGCTGAAAAGCAAATGCCTTTTGACATCATTACTATCTCGGAAGCGCTGGCAACGGTAGGTGAGCTGCAAAACGTCGGTGGCTTGGGGTATTTGGGCTTGCTGGCTAAGGACACGCCCAGTGCGGCCAATATTGTCAGTTATGCGAATATCGTCCGGGACCGCTCGGTGCTGCGCCAATTAATCCATGTTGGCACCGATATTTCCGATTCAGCATTTAATCCAGATGGCCGCGATACGGCGGATTTGCTGGAAAATGCTGAGCGGGAAGTCTTTAAGATTGCCGAACAACGCCAGCGCGGGCAGGGCGGTTTTATGCCAATCAAGTCATTGCTCGCCCGGGCTGTCGATAAAATTGAAACGCTGTTTGAGCAGGAAGGCTCTATCACGGGCGCAGCGACTGGATTTACTGATTTTGACCAGATGACTTCCGGTTTGCAGCCTGCCGATTTGATTATTGTTGCAGGTCGGCCTTCCATGGGCAAAACCACGATTGCTATGAATATGGCGGAAAATATCGCCATTAAAGGTGATAAACCGGTCGCGGTATTCAGTATGGAAATGCCCGGTGATTCGCTGGCGATGCGCATGATGTCGTCATTGGGCCGCATAGACCAGCATAAAGTCAGGACCGGCAAGCTGGAAGACGATGAGTGGCCGCGCTTAACTTCAGCTATCAATTTGCTGGCAGAAACCAAATTGTTTATTGATGACACGCCCGCACTAACACCGACCGAAGTGCGTTCGAGGGCCAGGCGGCTAATGCGTGAACACGGGCAGTTAGGCTTGATTGTGCTGGATTATTTGCAGCTCATGCAGTCGCCGTCCAGTGGTGAGAACCGGGTGCAGCAAATTTCTGATATTTCCCGTGGTTTAAAGGCGCTGGCTAAAGAATTGAACGTGCCGGTGGTGGCGTTATCGCAGCTTAATCGTAATCTTGAACAACGTCCCAACAAACGTCCGGTCATGTCCGATTTGCGCGAATCCGGCGCTATCGAGCAGGACGCCGATTTGATCGTGTTTGTTTATCGCGACGAAGTGTATAACGAAGACAGTCCGGATAAAGGCATCGCCGAGATTATCATCGGCAAGCAGCGTAATGGGCCGCTAGGGACAGTCCGCCTAACGTTTTTGGGGCAATATACCCGCTTTGAAAATTTCGCTGGCAATCCCTATAGCGATGGAGATTATGAATGACACCGGCAGCCTACGCGATGCTTGATTTGGATGCGCTGGCACATAATCTCGCGAAAGTTCGCCGTTGTGCGCCCGATTCTAAGGTTATGGCCGTCATCAAGGCGAATGGTTACGGCCATGGCTTGGTGCGCATTGCCCAAGCTTTGTATGATGCGGCCGATGGTTTTGCGGTGGCGCGGGTTGATGAGGGCGTGCGTTTGCGCAAGGCCGGCATAACCAACCGGATTGCGGTCTTGGAAGGTTTCACCTGTTCGGAAGAACTCGATGTCCTATTGCAGTGCCAATTGGAGCCTGTTGTGCATTCGTTTGCCCAGCTGGACATATTGGCAAGCAGGACAGGGCCGGCGCTTTGTGCTATCTGGTTAAAGCTTGATACGGGCATGAATCGCCTGGGTTTTAAGGCAAAAGATTTTAACGCCGTTTATCAACACGCAAATGGCTGCGCCATCATCAAAAAGCCAATTAACCTGATGACGCATCTGGCCAATGCGGATGATAAAAAAGACCCCATGACCTTAAGGCAAATCCAATTGTTTAATGAAACGGTTGCCGGATTGGCGGGTGAGCGCGGCATCGCCAATTCCGCCGGTATTTTGGCCTGGCCGCAAGCTTTGGCCGATTGGGTGCGTCCAGGCGTGATGCTCTATGGTATTTCGCCGTTTCCTGGAAGCACAGGCGTGGAGCTAGGTTTAAAGCCGCTTATGAGCCTGCATTCGCGCCTGATTGCAGTCAAGCAGATTGAGCGTGGCGATACCGTAGGCTATGGTGCTGCGTGGTTGTGTGAAAAAGCGACAACATTGGGGGTGGTGGCGATTGGTTATGGGGATGGATATCCCCGCTATGCCAGAATGGGGACGCCCGTGCTGGTCAACGGTAAGCGGGCGCCGCTGATTGGTAGGGTGTCGATGGATATGCTCACCGTTGACCTCTCTGGGCAAGCGGATGCCAAGCCTGGTGATGCAGTGACTTTATGGGGTGATGGGTTGGCTGTGGAAGAAATAGCCGAGTGTGCCGGGACCATCCCTTATACGCTGGTGTGTGGGATCACCCCCCGTGTGCAGCTGGTTGAGGCGGGCAGTTAAGCTTGCACGGTTGCGCAGTTATCTGGCAAACGCAATGAACCGCCGAAAGTTTCTGCACTTTCTTACCTTTCTGGGATTCTCGCCCTGGCTGATGTCGCCCGTCAAGCAACGCCCCACAACCGCTTTCAGCAATGTCACGCTGATGCACTTTACCGACTGCCATGCCCAGCTGCTGCCGGTTTATTACCGCGAGCCTGCGGTCAATAGTGGCGTCGGGGCGGCTAAGGGGTTGCCGCCGCATTTGGTAGGCAGGCAGTTTCTGGATTTTTTCGGCATTAAGGCTGATACCTCTTTGGCTTATGCATTTACCCACCTGAATTTTGCCGAAGCCGCCCAAATTTACGGAAAAATGGGCGGTTTTGCCCATCTTGCCACGATGATTAAGCAAGTCCGGCACATGTGCGGGCATGAAAATACCTTGTTGCTGGATGGCGGCGATAGTTGGCAGGGTTCGGCAACTGCGTTGTGGACAAAAGGGCAGGATATGTTGGCCGCTTGTAATCTGCTTGGCGTAGATGTCATGACGGGGCATTGGGAGTTCACCTACGGCAGCGGGCAAACATTGGCTAATATCAAGCAGTTTAACGGCGAGTTTATAGCCCAAAATATCACCCTGACTGATGAGGCAATGTTTGCGGCTGATACCGAAACGGACGCCGTGTTCAAGCCTTATGTCATCAAAGAATTTAACAAGGCAAGGGTTGCCATTATTGGGCAGGCCTTCCCTTATACCCCCATTGCCCACCCGCAGCGGTTCACGCCTGATTGGCAGTTTGGTATTCAGGAGCAGCGCCTGCAAACACTTGTTGCCCAATTGCAAGAGGATGAAAAGCCGCATGCCATTGTGTTGCTGTCGCATAGCGGTATGGACGTGGATTTAAAGCTGGCTTCCAGAGTGACAGGTATCGACGTGATACTCGGTGGCCATACCCATGATGCTCTGCCCCGTCCGGTGGTGGTTAAAAATGCGCTGGGTAAGACTTGGGTGACCAACGCAGGCAGTCATGGCAAGTTTTTGGCTGTGCTGGATTTACAAATCAGCAATGGTGGCTTACAGAACCTACGTTATCAATTGCGGCCCGTATTTGCCAATATGTTGGAACCTGATGCGCAAATGCAGCAGCTGATAACTGAAATCAGGGTGCCCTATCTTGAGCGGCTGCAACAGCCGTTAGCCGTGGCTGACCGGCTTTTATACCGCCGTGATAATTTTTACGGTACTTTTGACGGGGTGTTGTTGGACGCCTTGCAGGCTGGCAGTGATGCGCAAATTGCCTTGTCCCCAGGGTTTCGCTGGGGTGCGGCGGTATTGCCGGGGCAGGCTATCACCTATGAGGATGTGATGAATCATACGGCGATAACCTATCCTGAAACCTATGTGCGCACGTTGTCGGGGCGGCAGCTAAAGGCGATATTGGAAGATGTCGCCGATAATTTATTCAACAAAGATCCGTACTACCAACAAGGCGGTGATATGGTCAGGGTTGGGGGCATGAGTTATCGCTGTGATTCTGAAGCGGAAATCGGTAACCGTATCAGCGGGCTAAGGTTGGCTAATGGGGAATTGTTGGTTGCGGATAAGCAATACAAGGTGGCCGGTTGGGCTGGCGTTGCCGATGAGTTAAAAGGCAGATCCGTCACGGATGTGGTATGTGACTATCTGCAATATAAAAGCTAGCGGTGCAAAACCAGTTCCAGCACGAATTTGCTCCCAAAATAAGCCAGTAATAGCAACACAAAGCCTGTTAAGGTCCAGCGTATTGCCGTTTGTCCGCGCCAACCATAACAGCAGCGCCCCGTCAAAAGACCTGAAAATATCACCCAGGCCATCAGCGATAAAACCGTTTTGTGCACTAGGTGCTGGGCAAACAAGTCTTCGATAAATAGAAATCCGCTGAGTAGCGAGATGGTCAGAAACGCAAGGCCAGTGGCCAGTATTTGGAATAGTAAAGATTCCATAGCCTGTAGTGACGGCAGTGACTGGATGAGGCGCTTGGGCGGGTGGCTTTTTAATTGCTGATCCTGAATGGCCAGCAAGAGGGCTTGTAAGGCGGCGATATTCAACAGGCTGAAAGCAATGATTGACGTTAGGATATGGGTGGTCATCGCCCAGTTGTGGGCGGATAGGGGCGGAGAGTTGTCAGCAAAGTAAATGTTCAGCGAAAGCATTAGCGCCGCGACAGGGAATATGACAATGCCAAGCTTTTCTACGGGTTTGTTAAGCGCGGCAATTAACAGCAGTAGGGCGACAATTAGCGCCACTAGCGCAGCGGTGCTAAAAAAACTAAAGTTGAAGCTTTGGTTTTGTTGGAAATCCATGAAAGTGTGCACACTGTGGATGCTAACCGCTATCCACGCCAGATAAGTCGGCATATGAGCGGGCTTAGGTCGGTTAAGGTGCCGGAGCATCAGCAAGGCGCTTCCCAGATAGGCGCAGATTGACAGAATAGCGAGTGCAAACATGGACGTGTGGTTATAAAAACAGAATTGGCTGGGTGGTTTTGCGTGACTACAGCGGGTGCAAAGGCTTTGGGGGTTATGGTAAACTATCCGGCTGAATAGTCCTAGCCCATCTTTGTGTTAGCACGTAACCCCTTACATTATTAATAAACCTAGCTATGTTTGATAACTTAACCGACAGATTAAGCGATACGCTTAAAAAACTTAAGGGCCAGGGCCGCCTGACCGAAGACAATATTAAGGAAACGCTACGCGAAGTGCGGATGGCTTTGCTTGAGGCGGATGTTGCGCTGGCGGTTGTCACGGATTTTATCGAGCAGGTTAGGCAAGGCGCCTTGGGGCAGGAAGTTCAAAACAGCTTGACGCCAGGACAATCGCTGATCAAACTGGTTCAGTCTGAGCTGGTCAAGGTTATGGGCGCAGCTAATGAAGGCCTTAATCTTAAAGCAGTGCCACCTGCGGTCATTTTAATGGCGGGTTTGCAGGGCGCCGGCAAGACAACAACGGTGGCTAAGTTAGGCCGATGGCTACAAGAAAACCAAAAGAAAAAAGTCGGCGTAGTCAGTGCTGACGTTTATCGGCCTGCGGCTATAAAGCAGCTAGAAATGCTCGCTAATGAGCTTTCCTTGACGTTTTTTGATAGCGACATATCGCAGCAACCAGTCGATATTGCCAAAAACGCGATTGATGCTGCCAAGAAAAAATTCCTTGATGTCATCATTATCGATACTGCCGGCCGTTTGCATATTGATGATGAAATGATGGGTGAGATTAAGGCGTTGCATGCCGCCATCAACCCTATTGAAACCTTGTTTGTTGTTGACAGCATGACCGGACAGGATGCCGCGATAACCGCCAAGGCTTTTAATGATGCTTTGCCATTGACAGGGATCATCTTAACTAAAGCTGATGGTGACGCGCGGGGCGGTGCGGCGTTATCTATCCGCCATATCACGGGTAAGCCCATTAAGTTTATGGGTGTGGGCGAAAAAACTAATGCGTTAGAGCCGTTTTATCCTGACCGTATTGCTTCGCGTATCTTAGGGATGGGCGATATGCTGGGTCTGATTGAAGAGATTGAGCAAAAAGTCGACAAAGAAAAGGCGGAAAAATTCGCCCGTAAAATGCAAAAGGGCAAAGCCTTTGATCTGGAAGATTTTCGTGAGCAATTGCAACAAATGCAAAACATGGGTGGTGTCAGTTCGATGATGGACAAATTGCCCGGCATCAACAGTGTGCCGCAGGCGATGAAAGACCAGGTTAATGACAAGCTGCTTGCCCGTCAGATAGCAGTGATCTGCTCTATGACCATGCAGGAGAGACGGTTTCCCGATTTGATAAAGGGCAATAGAAAAAAGCGCATTGCCGCGGGTTGTGGTCAGGAGTTACAGGACGTTAACCGTATCTTGAAGCAATTTTTGATGATGCAAAAGATGATGAAAAAATTAAAGGGCGGCAACATGGCTAACATGATGCGAGGGATGAAAAGCAACATGCGTGGCATGCGAAGATAAATTTTTTTGGCCGCTGCTTATGGGCTAAATTAAAGCAATGGATGGCGGCGGGTGGAATTTAGATTTATGTATAAGTGGGCGGGCATGGGGATTTATCCTTATTTGGGAATGTTGTAGATTCGGCCCGCCACCCAATGAATCGGCTTAATTGTTAATTTGTTCTTCACTTATAAATAAAATCGCGTAAAATAGGCGGATTAACAATGACTAAATGTTTTTGAGGAACTTATTAGATGGTAACCATTCGTCTTTCCAGAGGTGGTGCAAAAAATCGCCCTTTTTACCACGTGGTAGTAACAGATAGCAGAAATGGCCGTGATGGCCGTTATATTGAACGTCTCGGTTTTTTTAACCCGCTCGCGCGTGGCAATGAAGAAAGGTTGCGTTTAGACAGTGAGCGTGTGGAGTATTGGAAATCCAATGGCGCCCAGCCTTCTGACCGCGTTGCGAAGCTTATTAAAGACGCATTAAAAGCAGCGGCATAAACCAATTTGTCAGAACAACAGTTAATAACCGTCGGAAAAGTTTCCGGTATTTTCGGTATAAAAGGCTGGGTTAAGGTATTTTCTTTTACCGATAATCGCGAAGCTATCTTGGGTTACACGCCTTGGGTGTTAAAAAAAGGCGGCGAAATCCAATCGTTCAGTGTGCTTAATGGCATGTTGCAAGGCAAAACCGTAGTGGTTCACCTTGAAGGTATAAATGACAGGGATCAAGCGGCTGCACTTATGGGATGGGATATCTTCATAACCCCTGAACAGTTGCCAAAAGCAGTCGAAGGCGAATACTACTGGTCTGATCTGATAGGATTAAAAGTTGAAACTAATCAAGGCGTGCAGTTAGGTATTGTTGATGGCCTGTTGGAAACAGGGGCTAATGACGTCCTTATTGTTAAAGGTGATAAAGAACGTGCCGTGCCTTTTTTGCAAGGACAAACCGTTCTTGATGTTGATCTTCAAGCAGGCAAGATGATTGTAGATTGGGATCCTGAATTTTAATGGCTTTGGAGCGTTTTGACGTAGTCACGTTGTTTCCGGATATGGTCATGGCAGCGGCAAGTCATGGTGTCACCGGCAGGGCAATCGAACGCGGCATAGTCAGTTTGTCGGTGTGGAATCCTAGAGATTATACGCATGACAAACACAAAACCGTTGATGACCGTCCTTATGGCGGTGGTCCAGGAATGGTCATGAAATACCAGCCCTTGCATGATGTGGTCAATCATGCAAGACAAGTGAGTGCTGAAACTAGCCGAGTGATTTATCTGAGTCCGCAAGGCCGACCAATAACCCAGTCATTGCTGGCAGAGCACAGTAATATCACGCAATTGATTTTGGTTGCGGGACGTTATGAAGGCATAGATGACCGTTTTGTGCGGCTGGATTGCGATGATGAATGGTCAATTGGCGACTATGTTATTAGTGGTGGTGAACTTGCCGCATTGGTGGTGATAGACGCGATGACCCGTTTATTGCCTGGTGTTCTTGGCGATGAGGAATCGGCGCAACAGGATTCACATAGCCATGGCTTGCTTGATTGTCCGCACTTTACCCGACCGGAACAATTGCAAGGCCATTCGGTGCCCGATGTATTGTTGAGTGGTAATCATGCAGACATTAAACGCTGGCGTATGAAACAGGCACTCGGAAAAACGTGGCAAAAACGGCCTGATTTGTTGCAAAAAAAACAATTAAGTGCAGAGCAGGAAAGCCTGCTAAAAGAATTTATAGTGGAATTGATTTAATTTAAGGTGTGGTATGAGCAATATTATTGATGTATTGGAAGCCGAACAACTGAAACAGATCCCTGAGTTTAATTCAGGGGATACCGTGGTGGTTCAGGTTAAAGTAAAAGAAGGCGAGCGGGAAAGAATCCAGGCTTTTGAAGGCATTGTTATTGCCAAGCGCAATCGCGGTCTAAATTCTGCTTTCACGGTAAGAAAAATTTCTCACGGTACGGGTGTCGAGCGTGTTTTTCAGACGCACAGCCCAATGATTAGCGAGATTATTGTTAAACGGCGTGGTGATGTGCGTCGTGCAAAACTTTATTACTTGCGTGATTTGACAGGTAAAGCGGCCCGTATTAAAGAAAAACTTTAATCAGCTTTAGTTTTATGTGAAAAAAGGCAGCCTTGAGCTGCCTTTTTTGTATCTGGCAGTTCATCATTTACTCAAATTAAAAATTACCGGCATTTATTTTTAGCTAAATTTTTAGAGGCTTGCTGATCTTGCAGAGAGCTGCACATGCCCTGAAATTTTCCACTAAATATTAAATAATTGGTGCTTTTAGACCTGTTTGTAGGCTACCTTACCGGACTTAAGTTTTTGATAAGGTTCTGTCGTGAATAAAGGTGCGGGCGTCCGGTTTCTGATTGTTTTTTTGCTGTGGTTTGTGGCTAATAGTGCCTGCGGTGGGGAAAATCGCTTGTTGTCCTGCCGGTCCGTCAATGGTGCAATGGGCTATCCCCAGATCCGGCACCCGCCAAGACGGGTATTGCTTGTGCCCTTATTGAGCAAAGAGCCATATTCCCAGATTAGCGAGCGGTGGGCCGAGCAACCCGCCAATAACATAGCTGCTTTTTATCGTAACCGGTTCGATGCGGATGTTAGCTTGTTGCGCAATATCAAGAGCTGGGAAGATTATTATCAACAAATTGGGCAACTGTTACGGCAGTCAGCACCGTTTGACCGGGTTATATTTGTCGGTCATGGCGGGTTCGATGGCCCAATACTTAAAGCTAAGGTGTTTTTTCAAGACCTTAGCATAACGGGGAAAAATGGCAGATTGCTACAATTTTCCGAAGCCCAGCCCGGGCTCAAAAATGTTTTGTCCATTACCTATGACATAGAAAAAAATCAGGTTTTCACTAATCATATCGCCAGTCACTTACAAGAATTAGCAGAGTTGGGCGCAAGTGAGGTCAGGTATCGGCTAAAAGGCTTGGAAAAACTTTTACAACCTTTAGACAGCGCTTGTTTCAACCGCTATTGTTCCCCCGATAAATTGGTAACCGCCCGGCCTGGCACTTATCAAAGCCGGATTGAACTCTGTGAACTTGTTTGCCGCGAACCACTATTCGACCTAAAAGCATCCGTTGAAATCTCTTCGGAACGGTTCTTTCTTTTTGCCAACACACTCAAATCACTGGCAACGCCAGACGGTTTGATCTTTTTCGGCTCCTGCAATCCAGGTAGCCAAGCGCCAACCCAAGAACGCAAGCGCGGGGATGTCGAGTTGTTGATCAATTCACCTTTAGCCGCCGGGCCATACGAGAGTTATGTCCATCTAGTCGGTGCCGTCTCCGGCCGTCTCACCGCAGGGCCAATAGGCAATAGCAGCGCCGAGGATATTGTGGACAGAATCATCCGGTTTGAAACCAATCAAACACAAAACTACCTCTGTGTCGTAGCCCCCACATTGCATTAATGGGGTTGTTGCGGAACTAAATGTTTAATCCGCTACCCGTAGCGGGTTTTTCGGCCAACGCACATGGGGCAGTTATTCGCGCTATTTGGCAAGGCGGATGACGTATAATAATCTTATTTTAGCTGACCGTTTTAATGTCCCCCTCTGACCTGATTAAACACCTCACCCAGTCCGTGCCACTTTGTTTAAGCAGGGACAAACACCTAATCAAACGCCAACTGGACCGGCTTTGCAGCGATTATAAAAAAGGCAAGCAGCAGGCCGAACAGTTGAATGCACTGGCAATCCGCATTGAAAAATCTGTTACGGCAAGAAACCGACGGCTAGCCAGTATACCTGCACTTAACTTCCCCGATTTACCGGTGACCGGCAAAAAAGATGACATTGCCGAACTGATAAGCAAGCATCAGGTTGTTATCGTTTGCGGCGAGACGGGTTCGGGGAAAACTACGCAATTGCCCAAAATTTGCCTGTCCATCGGGCGCGGGGCCGCTGGGTTTATTGGCCATACCCAGCCTCGGCGTATTGCCGCACGTACCGTTGCCGACCGTATTGCCGAAGAACTTGGCGAGCCGCTGGGCAAGTCAGTCGGCTATAAAATCCGCTTTAACGATAAAACCCACGCCGATTCGTTGGTCAAGTTGATGACGGACGGTATTTTGCTGGCTGAATCGCAAAATGACCCTTACCTAAGCCAATACGATACGATTATCATCGACGAAGCGCATGAGCGCAGTTTGAATATTGATTTTCTGATCGGTTATATGAAATGGCTGTTGCCCAAACGTCACGACCTAAAGCTGGTCATCACATCGGCAACGATTGATACGCAACGTTTTGCCACACATTTTAATGATGCGCCGATTATCGAAGTGTCCGGGCGCACTTATCCCGTGGACATCCGTTATCGCCCGATAGAGCAAAATGAAGGGGCATATGATAACCAATCCGCTAGGGGCGGGTTGGCGCGGAATGCGCACGAAGGGGCAAGGGCAGGGACATCCCTTGATCACCAATCCGCCGGGAGCGGATTGGCTCGCAACG
>DIUY01000005.1 GCA_002422395.1 Methylococcaceae bacterium UBA6146
ACGCGCCGGTATTGAACAACACGAGGATATTGCCCATCAGCAAGCCAAAATTGAGAAAGAAAAATTGCACGCCGGATAGCGTCCGCTTGCTGCTATGCGCATTAAGGCGGTCGTGGGTTAATGTCGCCCAAGCGGTGCGGGCATTTTTATCGGTTACGGCCATGGCTTTAGAGTCTCCTTGACTCGTATCTGCGGGATATTATCCGTATAAATGCAAGTGCTGTGCCGGAGTTGATTAAAGCCAATTAAGTGCTGTTAAATTATGGGGTTAAAAAATTAAACAAGAGAAAATCAAGCGCTATGCAAACATGAGGTCACTAAATAGAGTGAATTTAACGTAATATCGTGACTTACCTAGAGGCACTGGCTTTGAGCAGGTCCCCAGAAAATAGCTTTTTTATTTTGATAGCCTGGCTTCCCCTTTTAAAAAAGTACCCGAAGGGCATAAAGGAGATTGAGGGGGATTTATTTAAAAAAATCTCCCCTAACCCCTCTTTTTCAAAGAGGGGGACTGAATAGTTACATCTACATCATTCCATAACGTCATCCCGATCTGGAAATGCCCAGCTTTAACATCCTGGAGCGCAAGGTATTGGGATTCATGCCCAGTATTGCCGCCGCGCCCTTAGCGCCGGAAATCTGCCAGTGAGCCGCTTCGAGGGTCTGCGTTATGTGTTCACGCTCCACCGCTTCCAAGGTACGCAACTTGCCGGTAGCGGCTTCGGCATGAGTGCGGGTAAGCTGTAACGGCGCGATGTTCAGCAATGAGCCTTGGGACAGAATCACCGCCCGTTCGATGACGTTCTGCAATTCCCGGACGTTGCCGGGCCACGCGTATTGGCGTAAATAGTCCAGTCCGGCGGGATCGATGTCATCAAAGCGTTTGCCGAATTTTTTGGCGTATTTGGTCAAGAAAAAACGCGCCAGCAATGGGATATCCGTCACTCGCTGCCGCAACGCCGGAACTTCGACCGGAAACACATTCAGCCGGTAATACAGATCGGAACGAAACCGCCCCAAACTGACCTCTCCAGCCAGATTGCGGTGGGTTGCCGCAATCACCCGCACATCGACGCGAATGGTTTCGCTACCGCCTACCCGCTCGAATTCCTGCTCCTGCAACACCCGTAACAGTTTGGCCTGCGCCGATAAGGACAGTTCACCCAGCTCGTCCAAAAACAGGCTGCCGCCGTCGGCCAGCTCGAAGCGGCCTTTGCGCTGCTGGGTCGCGCCGGTGAACGCACCTTTTTCATGACCGAACAATTCGCTCTCGATCAGTTCGGCGGGCAACGCCGCACAGTTGACTTTGACCATGATTGCAGTGCTGCGGTCGCTGAACTCATGTATGGCGCGGGCCAGCAATTCCTTGCCGGTGCCGGTTTCGCCGAGCAGCAAGACCGGCGTATCGGTGCGGGCCACCATCCGCACTTGTTCCATGACGGTCCGCATCAGCTTGGAGCCGCTGACAAAATCGCCGGGATTGTGATCGTCGTTGAGCACTTCCTGCAAATAACCTTTTTCCTGTTGCAGCCGATCCAGCTTCTGTTCGGCAAGGCGGCGGTCGTTTACGTCCCGCAGGATGATGGTATAGAGTTTTTGATCGTGGGTTTCCAGCGGCGAAAAAGTGGCTTCTATCGGGAATTCCTCGCCGTCGGCGCGCCGGGCGCTGAGACCTTCCGGCGCCCAAGCCTGGGTTTTGGCTGCGGGGTTGTCGAAATCGATAAATTGCATGAACAGTTTGCTGCAATGCGGCGCGATGAAGCGCTCGACCGGCTGGCCGAGCGCAAAATCGGCAGTGCAACGGAAGATCCGGGCCGCCGCCGCATTGAACAGCGTGATGCGGTGTTGCGGGTCGACGGTAACGATGGCGTCCATCGCCGAACCGAGGATCGAGGAAATCCGCTGTTCGCTTTCGCTCAGTGCCTGCATGGTCAGTCGTTGTTCGGTGCGGTCGCGCTGGGTTTCGACAATCGCCACCACCTCGCCTTGCTCGTTACTGATGATGCCGGCATCGATGACCAGATACAGCTTGCGCCCGTCCGGCATCAGACACCAGTTTTCGGTATGGTAAATGTCGCTGTAGGTCGTAAAGTCGCTGGCTCGCTCATAGAGGCTGGAGACTTCGCCCAAGGTGCGATCCAGCAGCAAATCCGCCAGACATGGGCGTTTTTCGGTATAAAAGCCGCGCCAATGCTGATCGGTGCCGATCATCTCCCGGGCTTTCAAGCCGGTCAATTGCTCGCAGGCCTTGTTCCAGAGCACCACCTGATGCTTGGCATTCAATACGAACGTCGACACTGGCATGTGCTGCAATAAATGTTCAGCGGCTAGGTTTTGGGTCAGCGGGTTTGCTTTCATGTAGGGTTCACGGGTGCATTCAGGATTTTATGGGGATAACTAACCAAGGGTGCGTTTAAACAAACGCCACCAAAGTCCCACCTGTTGACGGCAAAATCGGCGGCATGTTGTTTAATCCAGGCGCACGTCACTACGCAAGCGTTTGTGTCATCGTAAAGGTGTTCGTCAGTTCGTGCGGGTTTGTTAGTCGTATTGGTTTTGCCGTATTTGGCAATCCAAGTATGGGGGGGGTATTGTGACGTTGATGCCAAGCTCTTTCGCCACATGGCGCACCGATTGATCGGATTCGGCGGCTAACTTCGCGACCGACCCTCTAAATTCTGCTGTATAGGTATTGGTTTTTTCTCTGCCCCTTTTGAACCACAATTTTGTTCGGATATTTGGTAGTGGGTTAAATGTTGTGGTTGAAGTACAAACCTTGGCTTGTACTGAGGCAAACCAAGGTTTGCACTCCCGCTTATCAACGTGCAGCTACAGATTTAGCCCACCACCTGGAATTTTTCGCCGACATTATTTAAGATTTCCAGCACCCATTTTTTCAAGCGGCTGTAACTTTGATAGGCATCAAACGGCAAGCCTTCGCACTTAACTTTACGCCAGAGCATTTCGATCAGGTTCAGCTCCGGGCTGTAAGGCGGAAGAAAATGCAAACAAACACTGCGCCGTCCCCAGTCCAGTTCGCCAGCTTTGCCAGCTTTGCTTTGGCGGATAGCCATTATTTCGGCATGTGCGGTCGGGTTGTTAGCGCGGGTGACTTGGTTGCTGCTGCGGCAACTATTTGGTTGTCTTTGGCAATCACCGCCCCGTAAGGGCCGCCGTCAGCTGTTTTGGCATTGTTCACGGCCAGGTCAATCGCGTGTTGCAAAAAAGTTTCGTGCATTTATAGCCCTAAAGGATTGTTAGGGTCTATGCCCTCCATAAAAGGCAGGCGTCTGTCCTGATTGGTGAGCTGATAGATTTTGCCTATCCAGTTATTGAACACTGCTTTAGCCGTGTCGCGCCAAGTATTGTCAAGGTGCTCAAGCACTTGGTTTTCTGGAAACTCCAGCAGCTTTTCGCCCGTTTGCCTAGTTGTTCTGACATGCTGCTCATAGCCTGCAAAAATCCGTTGGGCGGTGTCATTAAAATAGTTTTCAGGGAACGGCGGATAGTCCGCTATTTCTGCCCGATAAAAACGCATAACCTCACGTTTGTATTCCTTCAGCAGGCTGATGTCGTCGTATTCGGGATGTCCCTGAAAAAATATGATTCTAAAACCATCCTCGCTGACAGCAAGATGCACACCCGCTTCTTTGCTGGCAGCCAAGATTTTTAATCCGTGCCGTTCCATATCACGTTGAAAGATTTCATTAAAGCGCGAATGCGGCACATCGAAGCGGGTGTTTATTTCTGCAACCAAAGGATGGGTGCGGTCGGTGACCTTATGGGAGAACACCCCCCAGCGTTTGGCGGGCAAACGGGTGCGTGCTATGCCATAACGGTATTGGATGATGGCATGGGTTGCCAGGCAGGAACATAATATCGAGGTGACATTTTCCATCGCCCAGGAAAACACTTCAGTTAATGGTTGCCAGAACGCTTCTTCGGGCAAGCTTGGATGCGTGACGTTTGCGCCGCTGATGATGAGGGCATCCAAGCCATCGCGCTTGATTTTTTCAAACGGCTCGTAATATTGGTCGATATGCGCTTGTGCTTGCGGGCTTCTTGAGAGGCCTTCCACCGTAAACGGGTGGACATGAAACTGGACGATTTGATTGCATGCCCCCACCAGCCGGAAAAACTGCCTTTCCGTGGCTTCTAGCGCCGCATCGGGCATCATGTTTAACAAACCGATGTGTATTTCCCGGATATCCTGGTGGCTGGCGCGTTCAGGGTCGACTATTTCTTCGCCTTCTTCACGCAGACGTTGGAAGGTAGGCAGGTTAGTGTGTGCAACTAGCGGCATATTAGGTACTCGCTATCCATTATTGTTGTGCGCCCAGGGCATCGGCAACAAGCCTGATAAAGTCTTCCTCGCCTTTAACGTTTGCGACATCATTAGCGTCGACGGTATAGCCGTATTGGGCGGCAATGGCCTCATAACGGTGGAGCCGGGATTTGAACAGTTTAGGGAAAACCCAAGAGACAAATTCATCGGGGGGTATTGCCTGTGCCGAGGCATAGTTTTTTAGCTGGATGAACTCAGACAGCTTTTCATCAAGAAACGCCTCGCGGTAATACAGCGGTTTCGGGTCGGTTTTGGCCCGCTCAATGATGGTCTGTTCCAGCGCAGGCGGAATTTTGATGTAAATGATAAGCGTGTGTTTAGCCAACGTTTCCAGCACCTCAGGACTATCGAGTTCACACACGCTGCCACCGGCATCATTGATAAAATGTTTGTAGCCATAAATGTCTTCGGCTTTGTGGATGAATTCAGGCACGTCATTCATCGCGGCAATTTCTGCTTGATGGTGCAGTTTTTGACGGCGTTTGAATTCTTGTAAAGACAGTCCGCCCAACACGGGATCGCCAAGTTTGCCTAAAAAACTGGAGACGGCGGCTAGGTTGTCGACGGTGATTTTGCTGTTCATATAAATAGAATCGGACAGCAACAATTCCCGCAAAAACGGCACGCTCATGGCATGGCGCTTGATATTGTCGAGAATCGGCTCTTCCAGATATTTGGTGCCTATCCGGTAATCACCGGAATAGTGGAACCATTTGGCTTTAGGCAATTTGTTGGCGAGCGTGGTCTTGCCCGCACCGGACATGGCCAGCAAAGTGATGCTTTTTGATTGCCAATCCAGAAATTCCTGAGGCGTCATTTTCATGTGGGGATCCTATTGGTCCAAGTAATCATCAAGACCCATATCTTCCGGATTGGGTTTATGGGCGTCAGTGTCCGAATAGCCGAGGTCATCAGGTTCGATGTCGTCAAACGGTGCGCTCCAGTCTTCAGGGGCTTCGATATAATCAAAAGTCGAGTTATACCAGCTCTCATAGTCATATTCGCCAATGTCGCCATTTAGGTATTGCACTTCAATGGAATCGTCGCTTTCTTCAATGGCGACGACTTTAAAGGTCAGGTTGTTTTCAACGTCTTTGTACCAACTGCCTATAATAGGGTCTGCTACAGTGGTCATCTGGGGTTGCCTCATTGTATTTAAGTTAGGATGCCTGAACAGGCTAGCGATGTCAGATATTATGAATAGGGCTAAAAAAAACACCAAAATATTTTGCAAAAATCACTGTACTGTCACAGCCCATTCTTGTATTAAACGTTTTTAAGCCCATATTGTCTACCACGCATGTTTAACAACCATTGGAACAGTTTAATGAAGACTAACACGCAAAAACGATTGTTATTAACCGCTATGCTGGCCATTTGTCTGGGCGTAGCCCATTTGGGGCAGACGGAAGGCTTGCCGCCGTATGTGGGAGGGCAGGCCTTGCCATCACTCGCGCCAATGCTGGAGCGCAGTATGCCTGCCGTGGTCAACATTTCCACGTCAACCAATATCCAAGTTAGTGATAACCCGTTGTTGCAAGACCCTTTTTTCCGCCATTTTTATAATTTGCCCAATATGCCGAGTCGGCAGCAGCAACGGAACAGCTTGGGTTCGGGCGTTATTATTGACAAAGCCAACGGCTTGGTGCTCACCAACAACCATGTGATTGATAAGGCGGATAAGATCACGGTCACATTAAATGATGGTCGGCAGCTCAATGCGGAATTGGTGGGCACTGACCCTGAAGCCGATGTGGCGATTGTCCGCATACCCGACGACAACCTGACGGAATTGCCGATTGCCGATTCCAACCAGCTGAAAGTGGGGGATTTTGTTGTTGCCATCGGCAACCCTTTTGGTTTGGGGCAAACCGTCACGTCAGGCATCGTCAGCGCGTTAGGCCGTTCTGGTTTGGGCATAGAAGGCTACGAAGATTTTATCCAGACCGATGCGTCGATCAATCCGGGCAATTCGGGTGGGGCGCTGGTTAATTTACGCGGTGAATTTGTCGGGATGAACACCGCCATTCTTGCCCCGACATGGGGTAACGTCGGCATTGGTTTTGCCATTCCGTCCAATATGGTCATGTCGATTAAGGAGTCGCTGGTCAAGCACGGTGAAGTGCGGCGGGGTCTGCTTGGCGTCACTACCCAAGATCTGACGCCCGAATTGGTCAATGCGTTTAATCTGGAAAATAAGCGCGGTGCGGTCATTAGCCGCATTGAAAGCAATTCGCCCGCCGCAAAAGCGGGGCTGGAGCCGGGCGACATTATAGTCTCGGCCAATGGCCGCCCTGTTAAAGACAGCCATGACATCCGTAATATCATCGGTTTGATGCAAATCGGTGACAAAGTGAAGATAGATTATTATCACGGCAATGAGAAAAAACAAGTCACCGCCACGATAGGCAAGCCTGAACGGCTTCAGGTGATGGGCGAAAAACTGCACCACAAATTAAAAGGCACCGTGCTGGCTGAAACGGCCAAAAGCCAGTTGGAAGGGGTTTTGATAGAAAAAATTGACACCTCTTCCGAAGTTTGGCGCATCGGCTTGCGTCCGGGGGATGTTATCGTATCGGCCAACCGTTACCGGATCCATAACCTTGCGGAGTTACAGCAAGTGATTAACCCTAACAGCGGCTTACTGATTAATATCCAACGTGGACAGGAAGGTTTTTTTGCCGTGTTAAAATAAAATCACTAGTGGTGGGGCGACGGGGTTGGGTCGCCCTTTTTTCTTCTGCATTATTCCTGCGGGCCACCCGCCGCCTCCAGACTTTAAAGACAATGGGCACAGAAAAGCACTTCATTCCGTTAAATATCGCCATACTGGTCGTTTCCGACAGCCGCACCGAAGCCGATGATGTTTCCGGCAAAGTGTTGGCTGAGCGGGTGACTGAGGCCGGCCATCATGTCAGCGAAAAAAAAATAGTTCCCGACAATATCCACCAAATCCGTGCGGCGGTTTCCAATTGGATTATTGATGATGCCGTTAATGTCATTATCAGCACCGGCGGTACAGGTGTGACGGGGCGGGACGGCACACCCGAAGCCATTTTGCCGTTGCTGGACAAAACATTGGACGGTTTTGGGGAAACATTCAGAATGCTCTCTTATCAAGAGATTAAAACCTCCACCATCCAGTCCAGGGCATTGGCCGGCGTCGCCAACGCAACGTATATATTCTGCTTGCCAGGCTCGTCAGGCGCGTGCCGACTGGCATGGGACGGTTTAATCAACGCCCAATTGGATCACCGTACCCGCCCCTGCAATTTAGTGCAGCTTATGCCCAGGCTGATGGAAAGCTAGCTTAGGGTTTCGTCGAAAATAACTTCCCTGAATCTGTTTGCGGCTAAGGAACGTGCGCAACACATTTTAGTCAAGTGCGTTTTTTTACAATGGGTAGAATGCACGACTGCCAGCCCTTGAAGGGCTGGCAGTCGTTATGCCACCGAAATTATTTCATGCCCGTTCCTAAACTTACGTGGGTATGCATAATTTCTTAACCTTTTCAGATAGTGTTAGGGGCCATCCCTTTCAATACCAACAAACTTATGGGCGATTTTAATGCACTCACTATTCTTATTGCTCGGTGCGCTCAGCGCCTTGACTGGCGTTGGTATGGGGGCATTTGGCGCCCATGGCTTAAAAGCCATCCTCAGCCCTGAGCTGCTCGCGGTCTACCAAACTGGCGTCACCTACCAAATGTGGCATGCGCTGGGTCTGATTGCCATTGCCCTATTACGTCAACAAGCCCCTCGATCAAGCTTATTGCGTTGGGCAGGTTGGCTGATGTTTCTTGGCATTCTGTTATTTTCTGGTAGCTTGTATTTATTAGCCCTGCTTAGCCAAAAATGGTTGGGCATGATAACCCCCATCGGCGGCGTCAGCTTTTTAACGGCTTGGTTATTAATCGCCGTGTTCGCCGCAAAAAAAACAACATAACAGGAAGGTATCCCAAATGCGTGACGCGAATCCCCAAACTATTCATTTAAAAGACTACACGGCACCGGATTATCTGATTCATAGCGTGGCGTTAAATTTTAGCCTGGCGGATGAGGATACTCGGGTTGTTGCGCGGCTAACCTTAAGCCGCAATCCGGCCAGCCAGTCCAGTGAAACGGCGCTGGTTTTGGCGGGTGAAAATCTCACGCTGATCCGCGTTGTGTTAAATGACAGCAATAATCTGACCACGGAGGACTATCTGCAAACCCCCGATTCGTTGATTATTCACGACGTGCCGCAACACCGCCCTTTTGTGCTGACGATTGAAAACCAGATTAACCCTAAAGCCAATACCGCGCTGGAAGGGCTGTATTTGTCCAATGGCATGTTATGCACCCAATGCGAAGCGGAAGGTTTTAGGAAAATCACTTATTTCTTGGATCGCCCTGATGTCATGGCGCGGTTTACCACCACGCTGACGGGCGATAAAGACCGCTATCCGGTTTTGCTGTCGAACGGCAACAAAATCGCCACCGGCGAGTTGCCCAACAATCAGCACTGGGTGACGTGGGAAGACCCGTTCGCCAAGCCGTGCTATTTGTTCGCGCTGGTGGCAGGGCAGTTGCAGTGCGTTTCCGGCACATTCACCACGCAATCAGGACGCGAAATTGCGCTACAGATTTTTGTCGAGCAACATGATGTCGATAAATGCGCCCATGCCTTGCAATCGCTAAAAAACGCCATGCGCTGGGATGAGGAAGTATATGGCCGCGAGTACGATCTGGATTTGTACATGATTGTGGCGGTCAGCCATTTCAATATGGGCGCCATGGAAAACAAAGGGCTTAACGTGTTCAACACCAAATTTGTGCTGGCACGCCCTGACACCGCAACCGATTCTGACTACGAGCATATCGAGGGCGTGATAGCCCATGAATATTTCCACAATTGGACAGGCAACCGCATCACCTGCCGCGACTGGTTTCAGCTCAGTTTAAAAGAAGGCTTCACGGTATTCCGTGACCAGGAATTTACCGCCGACCGCACCTCAAAAGCCGTCAAACGCATTGAAGATGTCAACATGCTGCGCACCCGCCAGTTCGCCGAAGACGCTGGCCCCTTGGCGCATCCGGTCAGACCAGATTCTTACATAGAAATCAATAACTTCTATACCGTCACCGTATATGAAAAAGGTGCGGAAGTGGTGCGGATGATCCACACTTTAGTCGGTGCGGAGGGTTTCCGCAAAGGCAGTGACCTCTATTTTGACCGCCATGACGGCCAAGCGGTCACCTGCGATGATTTTGTCAAAGCGATGGAAGATGCCAACAACATTGATTTAAGCCAGTTCCGCCGTTGGTACACCCAAGCCGGCACCCCCGTCGTGCATATCACGCAATGCTATAGCCCCGAACAGCAAACCTTGGCCTTAACCCTTAAACAAACCTGCCCGCCAACACCTGGGCAGGCCATAAAAGCGCCGTTGCATATTCCCGTCACCGTCGGTTTGCTCAATCAGGATGGCTCGGTTGCTAGCTGTGAATTAGCAGGCGGTGAGGTGGGAAAAACCACTGGGCAGGTTGTTTTGCAGCTGACCCAAGCAGAGCAAGTGTTTGTTTTTACAGGCTTGACACAAGCCCCTGTCGTGTCCGCATTACGCGGTTTTTCAGCGCCTGTGAAGTTGGAGATGGAACGCGGCATTGAAGAACTCGCCTTTTTGTTGAGCCACGACAACGATACTTTTAACCGCTGGGAAGCTGGCCAACAATTGGTCGGTGAAGTTATTTTAGGCTTGGTGGACGCTATTCAAAAAGGGCGCGGGCTGGCGCTTAATCCGGTGCTTATTGAAGCCTTCAGGCAAATGCTGGGGCAAAATTGGGATGATTTGTCTTACTTTTCGTTGTTGTTAAGCTTACCCTCAGAAACTTATTTGGCAGAACAAATGACGGTGGTGGATGTGGTTGCCATTCATCAAGCCAGGGAATTTGTCAAGCACACCTTGGCAGAGCAGTTACAACAGCAATTCCAAACGCTTTACTTAAACAACCGCCGCGATGAATCGGGCCAGTTTGATGCCGGTGCCATCGGACGTCGGCGGATTAAAAACACCTGCCTCAATTATTTATGCACGCTAGACGACCCAGCTATTAAGAATTGGGCGCACCAGCAGTTTAAAACCGCTAAAAACATGACCGACCAGATCGCCGCGTTAACCGCTATGGTCAATAATCCGCACACCGCCAGACGCCAGTCGTTGACCGATTTTTATCAACAATGGCAGCATGAAGCCTTAGTTATCGACAAATGGTTCGCTTTACAGGCCGCCAGTCCGGTATCTGACACATTTGCCACCGTGCAGGCGTTAATGAAGCATCCGGCGTTTGACTTGACCATCCCTAACCGTGTACGGGCGTTGATTGGCGCGTTTAGCCAAGCTAATCCACTGCATTTTCATGCCGCGAATGGGCAAGGGTATCAATTTTTAGCGGATCAAATAATCGCCCTCAACACCTTGAATCCACAAGTCGCCTCACGCATGTTAAACGCCTTGACCCAATGGCGGCGTTTTGACGACAACCGCCAAGCGCTAATGAAGGCGCAGCTAGAGCGCATTATGAACACCGAGGCGATTTCTAGGGACGTTTACGAAGTCGCCAGCAAAAGCTTGGTGTAAAAGCCTGTAGGAGCGGCTTTCCTTGGCCGCGACAATGGCGGCGCTCGTAAGTACATAGAGAGGGCTACGACTGCCCGTCCTCAAAGGACGCGCAGTCGTTTTGTGCCGAAAAACTTATTCATCATTACTTAGGTAGTGGGTTAAATCTGGTGGCTGGAGTACAAGCCTAGGCTTGTACAGGCGCAAACCCAGGGTTGCACTCCACATTACGGACTAAAATTACAGATTTAACCCACTACCATTACTTACAATGACAGCATTTTTGCTTATTTAGCCGACCTAAAAGCTGTTGCACTAAAACCCTCCATGTTGCCAAACCTAGCGGGTTCGGCCTCGCAAAAAGTTATGGGACGATTAATATTTACGGCAATAACACCAACAATATTGGGTAAATGGACTATACTTTGCAGCCAATTCAGCGCGTACTGCTGAAATTTTGTTGGGTGGGTTGGAATAAACCTGTTCGAGTAATTGCGAAGACGGGTGTTTCCTTACCGGCTTTGCGCTACGTCTAAAAAACATAAAATTGACCGCTTCAAACATGTTTTTCAAATTTCAATCCAAACCACTTTCCGGTTATAGCCAAGTCAGGTAATTAAGCATTATGCAATCTATTGTATTAGGCGGCTTGAAGCATTTGGCGACGCTGGCGTCAGGTTTAGGCAAACAAAAAAAGCTATTCATCCTCATTTACCATAGGGTCTTAGATGAGCCTGATTTCATGCGTCCAGGCGAGGTTGACAGGCACGCGTTTAACTGGCAAATGGCTTTGCTGTCCCGCTATTTCAATGTCTTATCGCTTGATGATGCATTGCAACGCTTACAAAGCGACACCCTGCCACCCCGCGCGGTGACCATCACCTTTGATGATGGTTATGCCGACAATCACGCCAATGCCTTGCCCATACTGAAAAATCATGGTTTAACGGCCACATTTTTTATTGCCTCAGGGTATTTGAATGGCGGGCGGATGTGGAATGACAGCATTATTGAAGCCATCCGGTCAATGCCGCAGCCCCTGCTGGATTTAAGCGCCATTGGCCTGGGCCGTTATGCGCTCGCCACGCCTGCCGAAAAAGCCGCCAGCACCCAACAAATACTCACAAAAATAAAACACCTGGCGCCTGAACAACGGGCTGAACACACCCGCTATATCGAGCAACAGGCCACCTATTTGCCAGATGACTTGATGCTCAGCACCGAACAATTAGTGCAGCTACATCAAAATGGCATGGAAATCGGCGGGCATACCGTAACCCACCCCATCATGGCAAATCTCTCCGACACTGAGGTTATCCGTGAACTGGCAGAAAATAAGCAATTCCTCGAACAATTGCTGGGTGGGCAAATCCGCTATTTTGCCTACCCTAACGGTAAAACCGGGCAGGATTATTTGCCTGACCAAAGCGCCTTGCTAAAAGCTTGTGGCTATCAAGCCGCCCTAACAACCGAGTGGGGCGTTGCCGATAAAACCAGTGAGGTTTGGCAATTGCCACGTTTTACCCCCTGGGATAAAAGCCCGATAAAATTCATGGCCCGCATGGCCCGTTTGTACTATCAACACAATCCAACCCACTAACTTATGCGTGATATAGCCATTACGCTGATTGTTATCTATGGTTGCTTGTCTACCCTACAAAGACCTTATATTGGCGTGTTGCTCTGGTCTTGGCTGGGCTACATGAATCCGCACCGCTTGTCATATGGTTTTGCCTACAGTATGCCGTTCGCCCAAATCACCGCCTTAGTGCTGATGGGCACTATGGTGTTTTCCAGCCAAACCAAAAAACTGCCGATTAATACGCTAACGGTTATCTGGATGCTATTCGTCTTGTTTATGGGCTTAACCACGTTGTTCGCTTACTTTCCGGACAGTGCGCAAATCCAATATGTCCGGGTGATAAAAATTCAGTTGATTGTTTTTATCACGATGATGCTGATAACCGATTTGACCAAGCTGAACCATTTAATATGGGTCATTGTGTTGTCAATAGGTTTTTACTCAGTGAAAGGTGGCTTTTTTACCTTAATGACAGGTGGCTCTTACCGGGTTTGGGGGCCTCCAGAAAGTTTCATAGAAGGCAACAACGAGCTTGCTGTGGCCTCATTAATGGTAATACCATTGATGGCTTACTTGTATCAGGTTTACCCTCAGTGGTGGCTAAAAAAGGGCCTACTAGTTGCCATGCCATTAAGTTTTCTCGCCGCCATTGGCACCCAATCGCGTGGCGCCCTAATTGCCTTTGCGGCGGTGGCCGTGTTTTTTTGGCTGAAAAGCAAAAAAAAATTAGCCCTTGGGCTGGCAATGGTTTTATTAAGCCTAGGCATTGTTGCGTTTATGCCCGCCTCTTGGCACGAACGTATGGACACCATTAAAACTTACGAAGAAGATGGCTCGGCAATGGGGCGTCTGAATGCCTGGGAATATGCGATTAATGCCGCCAGCGATAATCTGTTAGGGGTAGGGTTTGATGCTTGGGATCCGCTTACCTTTGCTTTATATGCACCGAACCCAAAGGATATCCATGTGGCGCACAGTATTTATTTCAGCGTGTTGGCCGATCATGGCTGGATAGGTTTGCTGCTGTTTTTGCTGGTTTTTTACCTGGCGTGGAAAAAGCTAAAAACGGTAATCAAAAAGACTAATGAAAAACCGGAACTCAAAGAAATCAATTTTCTGGCGAAAATGTTACAGGTCAGTTTTATAGCCTATCTAGTTGGCGGGGCATTTTTAAGCTTGTCTTATTTTGACTTGCCTTGGCATTTAGTCAGTTTTGTAATTATTCTTGAGACCATTATGGCAAAAAAATTAACAACTTCAGATGATGGGGTTTTTTTAAATAAACAAATGCCTAACCAAACCAGAAGAAATCCGACGCCGTGACCATTAGAAGATCCATCTTAATTACCTTCTCAGAAAAATATGTCACTTTAGCGATTAGTTTTATAGACATTATGTTAAAAAGGCAAATATTTTAGCATTTACCAACTGTGCGGCAATAGGTACAGCTCAAACACCCTGACATTATTTTTAATCGTTTAATTAAAAATAATGTCAGGTTTTCGCAATCCTTTATTAAAAGTAAATAATTTTGTCCAGTATTCGCCACTCTTTAGCAATTTCTTTAATAGGACGCTACGTTCAAATCGGTATTCAATTAGTCTCCTACTTTATATTGGCGAGGCTTTTAACACCAACCGATATTGGCCTATTTTCGGTGGCTTCGGCAGCAATTGGCATTGCGCAAGTCTTCCGTGAATTTGGTGTTGGCAGCTATTTGATTCAAGAAAAGGAACTGAATGAAAGAAAAATAGCAACAGCTTTTACATTGACCTTACTGATAGGGTCGATAATGTTTTTATCGCTATATTTTTTAGCACCGATAATTGCTGGTTTTTATAAGGATGAACGGCTAATTGACGTTTTTCGATTGCTCGCATTTAATTTCCTGATTATTCCACTCAATTCCACATCGTTAAGTCTTTTGCGACGGGATATGAAATTCACGGCAATATTTTGGATTAATACATTTGCTGCGTTAGTCGGAGTTACGGTGGCGATAAGTCTCTCATATTATGGCTATGGCTATTACAGCTTGGTATGGTCTTCTTTGGGAAATACGTTAGCGACTGGAATAGCGGTCAGTTTTTTTCGTCAAGGAGGTATGTTTCATCGCATTACCTTATGCGAGTGGAAAGCTATTAGCGCATTCGGCTCACAAATGACGGTAACCAGTATCACCAGCGAAATTTCTTCTAATGCCAATGATCTTATTTTGGGTCGGATTCTAGGCTTTGCACAAACCGGCATTGTCAGCCGTGCCCAAGGCATTATGTATCTTTTTCATCGCGATATTACTGCGGCTATTCGTGGCGTGGCGTTTCCCGCTTTTGCTACGGCACATCGGGAAAACCGCAATCTTGAAGCGGACTTTATTAAATCAGTCACGATATTAACGGTATTTGCTTGGCCTTTTTATGGTTTTTTCAGCTTATACCCTATCGAAGCCTTACGGTTGTTTTTTGGCCCGCAATGGGATGAGGCGGGGCCGCTAGTGCCTTGGTTTTGTGCAGGTGGGGCAGTGGCGGCAACCTGCTCGCTAATTCCCACCTTATTGCCCGCCTTAGGTGGCGTGAAGTATTTGGTCAGGTTGCATCTTTTGGTTGATCCGTTGCGTATTGCGACGTTTGCTGCTGTGCTTTATGTGTTCAGGACGACGGAAGCATTTGCAATTACCTTTTTGGTATTTTTTATGTTATCCACACCACTGATCTTTTATTTCAAAAATAAAGTGCTGCCTACACGTTACAAGGCTTTAATCGCGGGATTGTTTAAGAGTTTATTGGTTTCAGCCTTTGCTTTAGCTATACCTGCTTTATTGGTTGGCTGGATATACGCTGAGTCCATCGGCTTTTTTCAAAATGTCACTCATGAGCATTTAACATGGCTTTATAAAACCCCTAATACCAGGTATCTAAAAGATTGGCTGTTGATTCCTATCGGTGCATTAATGGTGCCTAGCTGGATACTCGGCTTAATCGTTACTCGCCACCCTTTGGCAGACGAAGCGGCATTTAAAAAAATAGTTTTTTATCGTATCGGAGGTAAATGTGCAGCATAACCATGAAAATAGCAAAAAGCCACGGCAGCCGCTGAAACGGATAGCTTATATCGTGATGGGATTCCCGCAAGTAAGTGAAACTTTTATTGCTGAAGAAGCGCAATCGCTTAAAAAGTTTGGCATTGAGATGATGCTAATTGCCTTGAATGAAGTCAATTTTGAGATAATCCATTCCAGTGCCAAGGCTTTGCTGGATCAAAATCAAGTACGCTATGTTAGCGATACAAACAAGCTCAAATTACTCGGCGCTTTATTACAACTGGCCTTAAAAAAACCGCTTACGGTTTTTAACACGTTACGGAAAGCGCTGGCACATCAGCAACGCTGGTTATATTTTCAAGCATTGCCTTATGCGGCTGAACTAATCGAAAACCAAACTGATTATCTTCATGCCCACTTTGCCGATAAAAACCTTCTCTTTGCTGCCGTTTTGTCAGAATGGACGGGAATACCGTTTGGTTTTACAGCGCATCGTTATGATATTCTCGACAATCCGCTTCCTGTTGCCCAGTTTTCGGATTTAGCTAATCAAGCTTGTGCAGTTGTCACAGTTAGTGAATACAACAAGCGATTTATAATTGAAAAATTTAGCTTAAAACCGGAACAAATTTATGTTGCTTACAATGGCATTTGTATAGAAATGTTTCAACCCAGCCATAATCCAACCGAACAATCCACACTACGTTTAATCAATGTTGGCCGTTTGGTGCCTGTCAAAGGTCAGGACATTTTGCTTGAAGCGCTGCATCGTGTCCGCGAGCAGGGCTTCAGTGTGCACTTGCAAATTATTGGTGGAGGGCCGTTACAGAGTGAGTTGGAAGCGCAAACACAGCGCTTAAGCTTGTCCGATTGCGTAGAATTTTTAGGGGCGCGATCACAAGAACAGGTGTGCCAGTATTTGGATAAAGCTGATGTGTTTGTTATGCCAAGCCGGAGCGAAGGGTTTGCGGTGGCCTGTTTGGAAGCGATGGCAATGGAATTGCCTGTGATTGCCAGCAATGTGACAGGATTTCCTGAAGCCGTCACAGAGCATGTGACGGGTCTTTTGTTGCCAGTGGAAAATCCAGAAGCCCTTGCCAATGCCATTGTTTGGATGATCCAACATCCCGAACAGCGGTTGGCAATGGGGAAACAAGGCCGCGAAATGGTTGTAAATAAATTTACCCGAGAAAAAGTGACAGCGGGTTTAATAGATTACTGGCAAAAAGCCATTCAGAAATAGGTCTTATATGAAACTAACAAAAACAAACTTCAGCCATGTTCTTCCACAAGCTAATTTGGTTCATGGCCGCCATCCTTTTATTGTTGATTACTGCATTGGAAAAAAAGTGCTCCATATCGGTTGCGTTGATGCTGGACTAATGGAAGAACGGTATAAACAAAATGCGTTGCTACATCAAAAGTTAGATAAAGTGGCAACATTATTGTATGGGGTAGACATTGATAGGAATGGAATATCTTTTTTACAAGATAAAGGCTTCGAAAACTTGTTTTTTGTTGATATTAGTGATGAAAGCCAATGCGCTGTGCTATATGAAGTGGAATTTGATGTCATCATCCTAAGTGAGGTAATTGAACATCTCAGTAACCCTGGCCTGATGCTCGAATCGGTTAAAAAGCTGATGAATAAAAAAACTGCCCTTTTAGTATCAGTACCTAATGCGTTTAGTACAACAAATATTTTGAATATGCTGAAAGGCATAGAATATGTGCATCCAGACCATAATTATTATTTTTCTTATGTCTGCTTAAACAATATCCTCAGAAAGTCTGGTTTAGGTATTAAAGAAAATTATGTTTATACATTTAGTGAGTATGCTCCTTTTAAATCTCAATATGGCGTAATTAAATTAATATATTGGGATTTGGTGAATAAATATAAATCCGCTTCTGGTTGGTTACAATTTAGTAAAATTATCAGTGGAGATTTTTTGTATTGGTTAACCCATTTGTTTGAAATACAGCTTGTTAAATTCTTATATTCAAGGTCAGGTTTTTTTGGTGACGGCTTATTGGTTATATGTGTATTACAGACAAATGAGTGAAAATTATGCTTAACCAGAATCTTTGGCAACCTAGTAAATATTTTAATCAAGGCGGTAAGCTTCGGGCCAGCCGTGACGCTAATGAAGTTGCAATTTCTTCACGGCTAGTTACAGATGCGGTGGCTGATTGTTTTGCACGATTTATCCCTCAATATTGCTCTGGTTTATTGCTTGATTTAGGTTGCGGAAAAGCCCCCTTATACGGCACATACAAAAACCATATCACTGATGTGGTCTGTGTGGATTGGGTTAATAGTTTTCATGACTTATCGTATATCGATATATCGTGTGATTTATCAAAACCGCTGCCATTACCAGACCAACACTTCGATACTATTATCCTTTCTGATGTGTTGGAGCATATCCCCGCGCCTGAAAACCTGTGGCTGGAAATGGCAAGAATAATAAAGCCGGGTGGTCACTTGCTTGTTAGCGTGCCATTTTATTATTGGCTACATGAAGAGCCCCATGACTATTACCGATATACTGAACATGCATTAAAACGTTTTGCAGCATTATCAGGTTTTGAAATTCTTGTTATGGAGCAATATGGCGGTGTGCCGGAAATATTGGCCGATATTTTGGCTAAAAATATCATTAATTTTCATTGGCGGTTTGGCCCGCTATTCGCTGATTATATTCAACGGTTAGTTGCTTGGTATGTATCGCGACGAAAACAATCCGCCAAAAAATCACCCCAGTTTCCTTTGGGTTATTTTTTAGTTGCAAAAAAACGATAATTGATTTCGGACACCTTTAAAAAGTTATATTCCATTGAGCGTAAACCATGATTATTAGCGAGAAAAGGCTCAGAAAACTTTGGATTCCAATTTTAAAGGTCTTTAATAAAAAGCTGGTCATAATAAACACTAATTACATGGGTATCGGCAATAGGCTGAAGTTTTTAGCTGCATATCATGTAAATTTCGACATGGCAAAAAATAAACAATGAATAAGTGGTAATTGAATGAAAATTAGTGTGGTCATCCCATGTTTTAGGTCTGGCAATTATGTGCTGGAAGCAGTCGACTCTGTGCTTGACCAAAAAGGTAAGCATAATCTGTTAGAAGTGATCGTTGTAGATGATCATAATGATGATGTTGAAACGCTAAATGCTTTGAATAAATTAAAAGCTGAATATCCTGATAATGTGAAGGTTTTTCAGAATATAGGCGACAGAGGGCCAGGGGCAGCAAGAAATGTCGGCATTGAATATGCGAAAGGTGACTGGATTGCGTTTTTAGATGCCGATGATAAATATTGTGAACATGCGCTTGACACAATGAGTAAGGTTTCAGACGAGAATGCTGATTGCGGTTGGGTAGGCGCTGACTTTTCCATATGGTATGACAGCGATGACTCAATGGAAGGCAGTTTTTTTAAAAACAGACCCATCACTTATAAGATATTGAAAGAGGCTTATCAAAATAACAAGCCCATTTTATTTAAAAAACCAATTAAAGAGTTTATAGAAACAGCATTGACCCACACTATTTCAAATATGGTAAAAAAGGAATTGCTTGATAAGGTGGGTGGTTATGATAATTCACTTAGACTGCAACAAGATTACAATCTTTATTTAAAGTTAGCCTTGTTATCGGATTTCGTGTTCGTTCCGGAAATTTGTGCGTTTTATCGTCAGCATGAATCGAATTCTACAAAGTCTGAATTGAAGACTTTAGAGTGGAGGATCATAGCCATAAAAAAAGTGATGTGGTTGGAAGGATTTAGGGCATATAGGCCGCATTTACATAAAAAAATGTCATCTATTTACACAGGTATATCTTACGATTACAGAAAAAATAGACGATTTTTAAAATCAATGCAAAACGCATTGATGGCAATAAAAACGGATTTTTTAAACTATCAAGCATGGTATTGTCTCTGTGCCTCGATTATTGGTAGGTAGTTCAAAATATGCGTATCGCCATACTATCCTACCCCATGCTATTCCAACGCCAAGGCGGGCTACAAATTCAAATCAAAGAAACTGTTGCCGCACTCAAGCAATTAGGTGTCCAAGCGGAGTTAATTGATCCGCTGCAAGACCATTTGACTGATTATGAGCTGGTGCATGTGTTTTCGGCTATTAATGGCAACTATCGTATTGTTGAAGCGGCAAAAGATGCCGGTAAGCCGGTGGTTATTTCACCGCTCGTCCGGCCTGACTGGACACGCTTTAGCGGGATGCGGGCGCGATTTTTTGATCGCTTAGTGGGCAAATCGACGGGCTGGCATATCCAGACCACCTATCGGGAAATTGATTATTGTTTGCAGGCAAGCGATGCCATTGTTGCCTTAGGTGAGATTGAGAGACAATCAATCATAGATGCTTTTTTGATTGCATCGGAAAAAATTAAGGTGATCCCCAATGGTATTCCGCAGCGCTTTTTTAAAGCCACTCCCCAGTTGTTTGTTGATAAGCACGATATTGCCCCCGGTTTTGTGCTGTGTGTCGCGGCCATTAACAGTCATAAAAACCAGCTGGCAGTTGTGGATGCTTTAAAGGACAGCGGGCTAACCGTGGTTCTGATTGGTTCTTGCTTAGCATCATCGCAATCCTACTTGGCGAAATTATTAACTTATCCGCATGTGATGTATTTGGGTTCATTGGCCTATGATGATCCTTTGCTAGCCTCGGCGTATGCGGCAGCAGGCGTGTTTTGTTTGCCTAGCCAGAGCGAGGTCATGCCGTTAAGCGTGTTAGAAGCACTGGCTGCGGGTACGCCGGTGGTGATGACAAAAAACCATTGTATGGATGTTAGTAAGATGCAGCCCTACGTTAGGGAAATTGAGCCGGATGATTGGGCGGCCATACGGGAAGCGATTTCTGGATTGTTAGCCCATTCAGTGGATGCTGCAAACTGCCGCTCTAGTGTTGCAGGATTAAGTTGGGGTAATGTCGCGGCAGATCTGGCTATTATTTATCAACAGGTCATTTCCAAACACCCAGTTTGATCAATTGATTTTTCAATTTAGGCGGGGGTGTGCCATGCTTATAAGCTTTCTTGGCATATTCCAAAGCTTTATCGTATTGTTTTTGCTCAATTAACAGCTGGCTATAGGCGTATTCAATTTTGGCGTCGTCCGGTCTGATAATTAGTGCGTTTTGGTAAAATTTAGCCGATTTTTCTAATTCGCCTATTTTTTTTAAGTAGTAGGCGTATAAGGAAACGCCCACGGCATCAGTTGGGCTAAAGTGGATTGCGCGTTGTAGGTAGCACTCCACGGGAGTCGACAGTGGTTCCTTTTTGGCTAACAATTTATTGTTGAGCTTAAGTTGGTAACGTATTGCACTAAGCAAGGCGTTGTGATGGTTGGGCACAGCGCGTAGGGTATAGTCGAGGTCACCGGGAATTGAACCTTCCTGCCCTTTGATGTGATTTATGACATTGGGTGTTAAATGATGTTGTTCAACAATAGGGATATGGGGTTTATCACTTGCTTTGGTGAAATCAAAAGGGCCATAGCCTTGACCCTTGCCAGCGCAGGCTTGACCTTTTAGGTCAGCCCCTACCCACGGAGCTTGGGCAGCGTAAAGAGGGATAGGCAATAACAATAAGGTCACTAGCAATAGTTTTTTCATCAATTTTATTTTTGGATTTAGAGGTTATGACAATTGTAAAGTCAGGCGTGGGCGATTTGCCACTTGATTTGGTAAAGCGGCTTGACGCTTATGATAAGGGCTTTTTCCTTTCTTTTAAATGGTTTGTGAATTTTCACGAGACTGTTGCCAAGCCTATGGGAGTTGACGCTTGCTTTTTCTATCAAGCGGATGCTAAAGAGCCGATTATTTTTCCGCTGATGTTTACGGTTGAGAATTCCTTAAGAAAGATTAGGAGCTTGGCCAATTATTATTCGCCGATTTATGCGGTATTAGGCAGCGATGCGGCTAGCGGCAAATCGGTGGCTGATTTTTTCGCTGGCTTAAAAGCGCATCTACCGACATGGGATGTTATGGAATTGCGGCCGCTGGCGTATGAGGAGAGTGTTTCTTTGTTAGCGCAACTCAAACAGGCCGGTTTGCCTGCGGTGAGTTTTTTTTGTTTTGGCAATTGGTATTTGGAGCTTAATGGCCGTTCGTTTAAAGAGTATTTTGCCGGTCTCCCGTCACAACTGAAGAATACTGTCTCCCGTAAAACCAAGAAGTTTTTCCAGCTTGACGGTGCCCGTGTTGAAATCATCACCTCCGCAGAGGGCTTGGCTGAAGGGTTGGCGGCCTATGAGCGTGTTTATCAGTCCAGCTGGAAGGTTGAAGAGCCTTTCCCTGACTTTATGCCGGGGCTTATGAAATTGGCGGCATCGGTTGATGGGTTGCGCTTGGGGGTTGCTTATTTGGGCGATAAGGCAATTGCGGCGCAGCTTTGGATTGTTGCCGACAACACCGCGTCTATCTTTAAACTGGCCTACGACGAAGACTATAAGCAGCATTCGGCGGGGACTATTTTGACGACAAAATTAATGGAACATGTCATTGATGTTGATAAAGTCGGGGTGGTGGATTATTTATGTGGTGACGATGCCTATAAAAAAGACTGGATGTCGCACAGGCGTGAACGCTGGGGAATTTTGGCCTTTAACCCGGCGACACTTAAAGGATGTGTTGAATATGCTAAAGAGCAGGCAAAATTTTACATAAAACGCTGGTCGGCTTTTTTAAGTAAGGATAAAGGATAAAAATGATGGTGATGCAACAGATACAAGAGATATTGGGTTCGGTTTTACAGCTTCCTAATGCGAATGCCCTAGTGCAGGATTCCCCTTTGCTTGGCGCAATCCCCGAATTCGATTCAATGGCGGTCGTGTCGATTATCACGGCATTGGAAGAGCGGTTTGGCTTTGTGGTTGATGATGATGAAATTGATGCGGCAGCGTTTGAAACGGTCGGCTCGTTAGTCGAATTTGTCGAGCAAAAGTTGGCATAACGCGGGCAATATTATGAAGCCGTTATTTATTCCCGCGCCGTCTGGGCGCTTGTTTGCTGTTTGGTATTTACCGGTTAATCAGGCCATTAGCCGGGCGATAATCCATATCCCCGCCTTTGGCGAAGAAATGAACAAATCCCGGCGTATGGTTGCCTTGCAAGCACGGGCGTTTGCCGAACAGGGCAGGGCTGTTTTGGTGCTGGATTTGTTCGGTACCGGCGACAGTTCGGGTGATTTCGGCGAGGCGACTTGGCAACTTTGGTTGCAAGATATTGCGGTGGCGGTTGATTGGTTAAAACAACAAGGCGCACAAAAAATTGACCTGTGGGGGTTAAGGACGGGCGCGTTGCTGGCCATGGATTTTGCCAGTCTTGGTCGGTGCCCAATCCAGCGCCTTATAGCGTGGCAGCCGGTTTTAAATGGCGAGACGTTCATCACGCAGTTCTTGCGTTTGCGCGTGGCGGCGGCAATGATGGACAGCAATGCGCCAAGGGAAAAAACAGCGGATCTAAAACGGCAGTTGCAAGAAGGGCAGGGCATTGAAGTGGCCGGATACTTGTTAAATCCAGAATTGGTTGTGCCGCTTATGGCCTTACGCGCCGAGCAATTGAATTGGCAGTTTATTCATGATATTGCGGTTTTTGAAGTGGTGTCCAGTGCCGATAGCCCTGCCAGCTTAGGCAATAGCCAATTATTGTTAACATTACAAAAACAGGCGGTCAATGCGTCGTTAGTAACCATTGCAGGCGATGCGTTTTGGGCTAGCCAAGAAATTAGTGAAGTGCCGGATTTAATCACAGCAACAAGCAATGTAGATCGGGTTAATTAAATGCACGAAAAAATCACCCAAGAAACCCCCGTTGTTTTTGACTGCCAAGGGCGGCAATTGCTGGGCATGATCCACCCTGCCGATGTGTCGGCCACTATCGGTATGGTAATAATCGTCGGCGGCCCGCAGTATCGGGTCGGCAGCCACCGGCAATTTCTATTATTGGCGCGGCAGTTGGCGGCACAGGGCATTCCCACGCTCCGCTTTGATGTGCGGGGCATGGGCGACTCGGAAGGCGAGCCCCGTAGTTTCAGCCAGCTTGATGACGATATACGCGCCGCTGTCGATTGCCTTTTGGCGTCATGTCCTGAACTTACCGGTGTTGTGCTCTGGGGGCTGTGTGATGGCGCTTCTGCCGCGTTGTTTTATGGTTATCAAGATAGCCGTGTCAAAGGCATGGTGTTGCTGAACCCTTGGGTGTTCACGGCGCAGGGGGCGGCAAAAACGTATCTTAAACACTATTATCTGCAACGCTTGTTTAGCAAGGATTTATGGGGCAAGGTTTTTGCCCTCAAATTCGATTACCGCACTTCATTGGCGTCATTAGTGGGTTTGCTTAAACAGCTGGGGGGTCATCAGGCCGGACAGGCATCAAGCGCAACTGTTGCCAAAGTTGATGAAGCCATGGCTTTGCCAATACGGATGCGCGAATGCCTAAAGCAATTTGCCCATCCGGTTTTGTTAATTTTAAGTGGCCGCGATCTGACCGCCGAAGAATTTAAGGAAACCATTAAAAGTGATGCTGGATGGCAAGTTTTGCTGGCTGAAAAACGGGTTTCCCGACACGATTTTGCTGAAGCGGACCATACGTTTTCTTCGGCGGTTTGGCGGGAACGGGTGATGGGATGGACATCGGCTTGGGTCGGTAGCTTATGAAAAACATATTAATGATTGCTTACCATTTCCCACCCGTCCGGGTGAGCAGCGGCATACAGCGGACGCTCAAGTTTGCAAACTATCTTCTGGATTATGGTTGGACAGCGCAGGTGCTCACGGTTAACCCTAGGGCTTATGAGCGGGTAAGTGATGACCAGCTCCATGAGATTCCCGCCGAAGTTGTTGTTAAACGGGCGTTTGCTTTGGACACCGCCAAGCATCTGTCCATTAAAGGCCGTTATCTTAGTTGGCTGGCGTTGCCTGACCGTTGGATAAGTTGGTGGTTGGGCGGGATGCCAAGCGGTTTGGCGTTAATCCGCCAATATAAGCCAAAAATTATCTGGTCTACCTACCCGATTGCTACGGCGCATCTACTGGGTTTAATTTTGCACCGTATGACCGGCATCCCTTGGGTTGCTGATTTTCGCGATTCAATGACCGAAGACGGCTACCCCACTGACCCTTCGCAGTGGCGCGTTTTTCGTTGGCTAGAGCGGCAAACGGTAAGGCATTGCACCCGTGCCGTATTTACTACACCTGGCGCGATCCGTATGTATGCTGAACGTTATCCTGAAATCCCCGCATCGCGTTGGGCGCTGATTGCCAATGGCTACGATGAAGAAAATTTTGTCCGTGCCGAACAATCAGAAGCTTATCGGCAGGCGTTGGCGGCTAAAAATAACGGGCAAATTGTGTTGTTGCATAGCGGCCTGTTATATCCGTCGGAGCGCGATCCACGGCAATTTTTTAGGGCGTTGGCAGAGCTAAAACAAAGCGGGCGGGTTGCTGCGGGCCGGTTTAAAGTCATTTTACGGGCAACTGGGCATGATGGATTGCATCGGCAGTTGATAGCCGACAATGGTTTGGATGAGTTGGTTTTTCTTGAGCCGAGCATAGCGTATGAGGCGGCATTGGCGGAAATGCTGACAGCCGATGGTTTGTTGGTGTTTCAGGCCGCTAATTGCAACCATCAGATTCCGGCAAAAATCTATGAGTACCTGCGGGCGCGGCGGCCTATTTTGGCATTGACCGACCCTAAGGGTGATACGGCTAAGGTGCTGTTGGACGCAGGCTTAACAGGAATTGCGCCATTAGATGACAAGGCCGCGATAGCCGGCAAATTAGCCGAATTTATCGATGATTTGCAAAATAATAGAAATTCTATAGCGGATGATAGCTATATTGCCCTGCAATCAAGACAAGCGCGGACCCGGCAGTTGGCTGAGTTGTTGGATAGTATGTGTAAGTAATTTAGTTCATCGTAGGGGCGGCCCCTACGATGAACTGATGATTATTGTTAGTCCAGCGCTTGCTTAAACCAGCAACTCCAGCGCATCCGGTTGGCTGAGGAATTTAGTGGGGCTGGCGGTGTAGCCATACGCGCCAGATTGGTAAAGCACCACAAAATCGCCGATTTCTGCTTTTGGCAATGCCATCCGGTCGGCAAGCATATCGAGCGGTGTGCAGAGCGGGCCGACAATGTTGACGGTTTCTAACACAGCGCCATTCATTTTATTGCCGATAGCCGCCGGATAATTTTTGCGTATGACTTGCCCGAAATTGCCCGATGCGGCAAGGTGATGGTGCAAGCCGCCATTAACAACTAAATAGATTTGCCCGCGCGAGATTTTTTTATCAAGCACTTGGCAAACATACAGCCCCGCTTCGCCGACCAGATAACGCCCTAATTCAACAATCACCTGCGCTTGTGGGTTGGTCTTGTGGAAATGCCCCATAGACTCGGCCAGTGCGTCGCCGACGGCTTGGGTATTTAAACGCGTATCACCTGGAAAATACGGGATGCCGTAGCCCCCGCCGATATTGAGTTTTTTAATCGGGCTAGGGCAATCCGCAGAGAGCCGCGCAGCTAAAGCGAGGCTTTTTTGTTGGGCGTCAATAATCGCTTCCGCTTTAAGGTTTTGCGAGCCGCTGTAGATGTGGAAGCCTTGAAAATCCAAGGCCAATATTTTGGTGCGTTTTAAAATTTCCGGCAGTAATTCTTCGTCAATGCCAAATTGCTTGGCGCCGCCGCCCATTTTCATGCCAGAGGCTTTCAGTTCAAACGCGGGGTTAATCCGCAGTGCAATCCGTGCTTGGATGCCGGACTGTTCGGACAGTTGGGCAATGGTTTCCAGTTCGTTAGGTGACTCGACATTAATGGTGACGCCCGCCGCAATCGCTTGGGCCAATTCGGCGGGGCGTTTGCCAGGGCCGGCCAGGCTGATATGTTCAGCAGGCATGGGGGTGTCGAGGGCGACTTTCATTTCACCAGCGGAAGCCAAATCAAAGCCATCGACTAAGCCTGCGAAATGTTGGACGACGGCGGGCATGGGGTTGGCTTTTAGTGCGTAGTGGATTTTTAAATCCTGCGGCATTTGTTGGCGCAATTCGGCCACCCGTTGGCTTATAAGTTGCCGGTCATACACATAAAAGGGTGTGGAACCTGCACGCTGGGCAAGCACGGTTAGCGGTATTCCCCCGATGACTAGGTTGTTGCCGTTAACGGCAAATTGATCCATAGCGGGATGTTGTGGGGCTGTTTTAGTCATGGGCGGGCTTGAAGATGTCGGCAAATTGTTGGGCGAGTGCCTTACGGTCGATTTTACCGTTGGGGTTTTTAGGCAATATTGGCATGGCTTCGATTTTAGCGGGCACCATGAAATTAGGCAGTTGGGCTTTGCAGATAGCCAGCACTGCCTGTTCTTGAAAATCGACCGGGTTTTCAGGGCTTAGCACAACTAATACGGCTTGCCCTAAGTTGTCGTCTTCTATGCCGATAGCGGCGGCTTCTTTGGCAAATCCTGAGGCGTAAATCACTTCTTCGATTTCAGTGGGGCTGACACGGTAGCCGGAGGTTTTAATCATGTCATCCTTGCGCCCGACAAAATATAAATAGCCTTCCTCATCCCTCGTGACCGTATCGCCTGACCATACTGCAATTTCGGTGAGCGGCAAGGCGGTCAGTTGGTTGGGGGCGGGCTTGAAACGTTCGGCGGTTTTCGCCGGATCATTCCAATACCCCATTGCCACTAGCGAGCCACGATGCACCAGTTCGCCTGGCTCATGGGGGGCGCACAGCGAGCCGTCCTCGCGCACCACTAAGATGTCGGCATTGGGTATGGCTTTGCCCATGGAGTCAGGGCGAATATCAATTTGCCCTGGCGGTAAATAAGTTGAGCGGAACGCTTCGGTCAGGCCGTACATCAGAAAAAACTGGCTGTCGTGGACTTTTTGGCGAATGTCGGCCAATACGGATTTTGGCATTTTGCCGCCGGAATTTGTCATATAACGCAGATGGGTGTTGATGCTGGCCGGCCAATCCAACGCGGCAAGCTGCGCCCATAGCGGCGGGACGGCGGCCAGTCCGGTGATGCGCTGGGCTTCCAAGGCCTTAATGACGTCACGCGGCAATAGGTAATCCAATAGTACGCAACAGGCGCCTTTTAGTAGCGCGGCAGTCAATTGGTTTAGGCCGTAATCAAAACTGAACGGCAGTACCGCCAACAATCTGTCCGTGGCGGTTATGGTCAAATAATCGCTGACACTTTGTGCGCCGGCAATAAGGTTCCGATGGGACAACACCACGCCTTTGGGTTTGCCGGTGCTGCCGGAGGTGTACAGAATGGCGGCCATGTCGGTGTCGATAACAGCGGGTGTTATCGCTTGAGGATTTGCCGAACCAATAAATGCTTGCCAACCTAACACTGTTTGCGTGGTTGGCAGGCTCTGGTCGGGCAGGTCTTCCACCACAATAATGGTGTGCAGGTCAGGGCAGTTTTCTAATGCAGATGCCAGTCCCTGTAAACGGCTTTTTGATGTGATGAGGATTTGGACATTGCAATCGTTCAGGATGTAAGCCACCTGCGGGGCTTTTAGAACCGGATTGATGGGCACAAAGACGCCGCCCGCTTGGCTAATGGCAAGCAAGCTGGTGACGGTTTCCAGTTGTTTGGGCAGATAAACGGCGGCGCGTTGTTGCGGTTTTAAATGTACGCCTAACAGCGCCTGTGTTTGTTGTTGGACGTGTCCGGCCAGCTCGCCGTAGTTCCACGTATTTTTTTTATGTGCGATAGCCGGGCAGTGGCTGGCGCGTTTAGCGGATTCGGATAGTAATTGATGCAGTAATATGGGCATGGGTTGGTGTCAGTTATAAACAACGGGACTGTACGATTTAAGGAAGTTGGGTTTAAGGGATATTGGCTTCTACCGGCGCTTAAGGTGGCATGTTTGTGCTAAGTGTACAGTTTCTTGATTCACGCGCCAAGCTGCGGCAGTGCGGTTATTTTTCTGGTATGCTCATAAAACTGGGTCAATCAATTTTTAAATAAATCCGTATGCGTTTGTTACTTGTTGAAGATGATGAAATATTAGGGGATGGCTTGGTTGCCGGTTTGACGATGGAAGGCTATGCGGTGGATTGGCTTACCAATGGCAAGTTGGCGGATGAAGCGTTGAAGCTAAACAGCTACGAGCTGATTGTGCTGGATTTAAACTTGCCGGATATGGATGGCCTAAGCATTTTGCGGGTGTTAAGAAGCCGTAAGGATGAAACGCCGGTGATGGTGTTGACGGCGAAAGACACTATCCCCGACCGTGTTTTAGGATTGGATAGCGGCGCCGATGATTTTGTTGTTAAACCCTTTGAACTTGATGAGGTCTGCGCGCGTTTGCGGGCCTTGGCGCGGCGCAGTGAGGGCCGGAGTGTGCCGACTATCGAATATAAAGGTATTGTGCTGGACCCGGCTGCCCATCAAGTGACATTCCATGATGAAAAAGTGGAGTTGTCGCAAAAAGAATTCGAGGTGCTCAATTTTTTGATGAGTAATATCGGTAAGGTCATTTCCCGTGCCCGGCTTGAGGAAAGCCTTTATTCTTGGAACTCGGACATTGAAAGCAATACTGTTGAAGTGCATATCCACCATCTTAGAAAAAAACTGGAGCCTGGTTTAATCCGCACTGTTAGGGGCGTGGGTTACATTATTGATGCTGATGAGGAACAATGAATTATTCGCTCAGGCAGCTGTTGTTAATCAGTTTATTATCCGCATCCATGCTGATTTGGGGGGTTGCCGCTTATATCAGCTATAAACAAACCCGCCATGAAGTCGCTAATTTGTTTGACGCTGAGTTGTCGCAGTCCGCAAAAGTCCTGCATGCGTTTGTCGAAAGTTTATTGCGGGAAGGGTCGTTGTCGGCTTATTGGCGACAAGAAAAGGTTGATAAGTATTTGCATGCCCATGCCTTAAAACATCGGTTCAAACGAAAAAATGCTTTTCAGTTGTGGTCTGATGACCAAGGCTTATTTTTGCGCTCAGAAAAGTCAGCACAATTTTCGGTGCAGGGTTTCGATAAGCTTAATAGTGAAACGCAATTATGGCATGCTTTTGATGATGTCCTGTTAGCCAATACCTTAGGGCGGAAGTATGAGCGCAAAATCGCTTTTCAGTTATGGTCGAAAAAGGACGGTTTGCTGATGCGTTCGGAAAGCGCCCCCAAGTATGCGTTTTCTGATGCTGGCAATGGTTTTAGCCAAGCTAATATTGATGGGCATTTGTGGCATGTTTTTAGCATTTCGAATGCCACGGGTGAATATATTGTCCATGTTGGACAAAAGGAAGAAATCCGTGCCGAACTGACTGATGAAATATCCGCTCAACTGGTCACCCAGTTTCTGATAGGGCTGCCCTTTTTGGGGGCGGTGATTTGGCTAATCGTAGGTCATTCATTAAGGCCCATCGATCGTTTGGAAAGGTCGTTGGCAAGGCGTGAAGCAAGTTATCTTAAGCCGATTTCCATGCGCAAGCTGCCCAATGAAATTTTGCCGGTCGTTAATGAAATAAATAACCTTTTCGCCCAGCTTGAGAAGGCGTTTGAACATGAGCGCCGCTTTACCTCGGATGCGGCGCATGAATTGAGGACGCCGTTGGCGGGGTTGCTGACCCAGGCGCAGGTGGCTTTGCGCACTAATGATGACGATGTGCGCAAACAGGCGCTTAAGCGTATTGAGCAGGCTGTTAACCGCATGACTTACATGGTTCAGCAGCTGTTAACGTTTTCGCGGATAGAGTACAGCACAGAGTTCTTAACTAAGGAGCCGACTGATTTAGGACGTGAGGTTGTCCAGGTTGTTGCCGATTTGGATCCGGAAGCACATAGAAAGCAGATACTCATGGAGTTTATTGAAGATAATCCCGTGCCTGTGATTGTCAATTCACCACTGGTTGCCATCCTGATCCGCAATATTATTGATAACGCCATAAAATATACGCCAGCTAAAGGCACGGTCATCATCACTGTCACTGGCAAGGATAGGCATGTGCAGCTGTGTGTTGAAGATTCAGGGCCGGGCATAGCGCCTGATCAATATGAAAAGTCTCTGGAACGTTTTCATCGCTGCGTTGAAACAGCCAATGCCGCCCCAGGCACGGGCTTGGGCTTTTCCATCGTTGAAAGGATTGCCGCTATCCACAATGCGGACTTGATTTTAGGGGTGTCCCAGCTAGGCGGGTTGAAAGTCACGTTACTGTTCCCGCTGCCGGTAAAACCTGCGCATGAGGCATGGAAAATGAAATTGAGTTTTTTAAATAGGTTAAGCGCAAGGCGCAATGTCGGGGCTTGACGCTAAAGGTTGTTGAATCTTGTTTGATTAGGCGGGGGAACAAAACGGATACTTGATGGGTTACGCGTAGCGTCGCTTGTCCGGCGGATTAGTGAGGGCGATACAGGTACGCTAGATGGGCATTGCAAAGTTACGACACCGCCAAATAATTGCGGCCGCGAAAATAAAACAATTGAATTTTGTGGTTAAATTCCCTATTCTTTCACGGTTCAACTTTTAACCGGACTGTAAGAGTAAAAATACAGTTCTTTTTTACCACTAAGAGAGGTCACTATGAAAAAATTATTAATCGCAGCAGCAAGCATTGCATTAGTCGCATTAAGCGGACAAGCAATGGCCGATGAGCAAATTGAAATCGGTAAAAAAATCTATGAGCGTGCTTTCGGCCGCGGTTGCGGCACTTGCCACGACATCGCTTCTAACCCACAACTGACTGCTTTGATTAAAGCCGGCCAATTGGACAGGGCGAAATTTGAACAAGTCTTGAAAGAAGGCAAAGGCGGCATGCCGAAAGCGATTGAAGAAATCATGAAGCAAAAAGCAGTGGAAAAAGCGGGTTACGGCGAAGATCAAGCGGTTGACGCGTTATATAAATATTTGGAAACAAAATAAGCTTCAGTATTTGCCACACAAAAAAGCCGCCTAGGTCTTTGGCCATAGGCGGCTTTTTTTTGGCAAGCTTTTAGTGTTGTCTGCCCAAATAGCGGGTGATCGCTTCTTTATAAGGCAGTTTGTTAAGGTTTTTAATCCAGATGCCTGCAACAGCCGCCAGCATTAATCCGCAAGAGGCAAGACTTAGATAAATGAGGCGCTTTAGTTGCGACATTTCCTGAATCAACCGCTCATTTGCAGCGGTGGCGGCATGCTCTTTGTTGACAGGTTCGGAATAGGCCCGCAGCACTTTGACGTCATTTTTTAAATCTTCGATGGTGCCTAATGAATTGTTGATGGTGCCGGCACGAAGACTGTCTTCTAGTGACCTTAATTTGCTTTCAATCGAACCGCTGACCAAGCCTACAAGTTGCCCCTTTAAAGTGTCAACTTCCGCTGACAGGCGTGGGTTGGTTTGAGCCGGCCCCCCGTCTTCCACAGCGGTTTTTTTATAGTTGTCTACAAAATCATTGGCAGGAAGCAACAAAAAGCCTGCAACAAAAATGACAGTCATCAGAAAAAGTATGCCAGTTAATAGCCATCTGTTCGATTTCATTAATGCTTGGTGTGAAGGCACACGTTGGAGAACAATAATTTCTGATTTTATCTTGTCTGTATCACTCATTGCTTACTTCCTCCCTAACCAGATGCTTACCTGGCCGGACAAATATTGTTTTATGAATGGCTGCCTAACGGGCAATTATACAAGCTTAATAGTATTTGTCCTGTGTTTTTATGGTGGCTTCATTTACGCTGTTTGGCGGCTGCAATCCGCATTCTCAGGGCATTTAATTTGATAAAACCTTCCGCATCTTTTTGGTTGTAAGCCCCGCCATCTTCTTCAAAAGTGGCAATGCTCTCATCAAACAGGCTGTCGGTTTCAGAGGCGCGGCCCACTACAATGACATTACCTTTGTACAGTTTTAGCCTAACTTTACCGTTGACAGAAACTTGGGAGGCATCAATCATGGTTTGCAACATTTTGCGTTCAGGGCTCCACCAGTAACCATTGTAAATCAACGATGCGTAGCGGGGCATGAGTTCGTCTTTTAAATGCGCGACTTCCCTGTCCAACGTCAATGATTCAATCGCACGGTGCGCCTTCAACATGATGGTGCCAGCCGGGGTTTCATAACAACCGCGTGATTTCATGCCAACATAGCGGTTTTCGACGATGTCCAGGCGGCCGATGCCATTTTCTCCGGCGATTTTGTTCAGATTTTCCAGGACTTCCGCCGGTGTGCGGGCGACATCATCAATCGCGACAATATCGCCTTGGCGATAGGTCAATTCAAGATAAGTCGGCTTGTCGGGGGCGGCCTCAGGCGAAACTGTCCAGCGCCACATGTCTTCTTCGGGCTCTGCCCAAGGGTCTTCCAGTACGCGGCCTTCGTAGGAAATATGCAACAAGTTGGCATCCATCGAATAGGGCGATGTCTTGCCTTTTTTCATTTCCACAGGAATGTTATGTTTTTCGGCATACGCCAGCAAGGTTTGCCGGGAAGTTAAGTCCCATTCCCGCCAAGGTGCAATAATTTGTATGTCCGGGCGTAAGGCATAAGCGCCCAGCTCAAAACGCACCTGATCGTTGCCTTTGCCGGTTGCGCCGTGGGAAATGGCTTTTGCCCCCGTCTCATTGGCAATTTCTATCAGGCGTTTAGCGATTAATGGACGGGCAATGGAAGTGCCCAGCAGGTATTCGCCTTCATAAACGGTGTTGGCGCGGAACATTGGGAACACGAAGTCACGGGCGAACTCTTCGCGCAAATCTTCAATATAAATCTCTTTGATGCCTAAAGCTTGCGCTTTGCTGCGAGCCGGCTCAACTTCTTCGCCTTGACCCAAATCAGCGGTAAATGTGACGACTTCACACGCATAAACATCCTGTAACCATTTTAGTATAACGGAGGTGTCCAGGCCTCCAGAATAAGCGAGCACAACTTTATTGATATCCGACATAGCGTTATAACACCTTGAGTTAAAAATGATTGGAATTATACCGGAAAATAAACTTTGCAGTAGAAACCTGGCATACATAAGAAATGCCGTTGTGACGGGGTGTGGCTAACGTGCGGTAGGCGCGGGGTGATGGGCGCTTACGGCAAGCCCTGTAAACCATACCGTAAGCATTGAAAAGATAATGTTGGGGGAATTGGGCGTAGGGGGCGTTTGTAGGATGCCGTAAGAAGGGTGCTTAGATGGTTTTAACCGGGCTGGTCGCTTTGTAATTGCGATAAAGCCTGGTTTTCGCTGAGCGGCTTGATTTCAACGGAACCTGTGCCAGTTTTTTGAATGCCTAGCTCTTTAGCGGCGGCGTAAGATAAATCCATCACCCTGTTGCCATAATAAGGGCCACGGTCATTAATGCGGACAATAACAGTGCGGTGGTTTTTTAGATTGGTGACTTCAGCATAGGATGACAAGGGCAGCGTTTTATGGGCTGCAGTCATGGCGTACATATTGTAGCGTTCACATGTCGCGGTTTTTTTGCCGTGGAATTTAGGGCCGTACCATGATGCTCTGCCCTGCCTGCCATTGCCGTGTTTTACGGTGGTATGGGAAAAGCCAGAGCGATGCCTTGAGTGATGGCGGTGCGTCTTTGCTTTGGTGTGGTGGTGTTTGGAGCCGCTGCGTTGCGCCGCTTCGGCCGTGGAAATTGAGCTTGTAAAAAAACCGCATAGCACAATAATTGAAATTGCTGATATGAGTTTGTTCATGGGAATGACCCTTTTTTATTTAAGATAGATTGGCTTAATTGATAAACGGCCATGGCATATAAGGGGCTATGGTTGTATCGGGTCAGACAATAAAAGTTGTCCAAGACCGCCCAGAGCTCTTCGCCTTGTTCTTGTTTTAATTCAAGAATTTTAACTTTAGTGTCTAAAGCTAACGGCACAGATATTTTTAAGTTGAGTGATTCTAACGTTGCAAGTCTTAAATTAGGCTTAAGGTTGTCATTCAGTGCGGTTTTATAAGTTGTTCCTGTTGCTTTTAGGGGTACAGCAATGGCTTGTCCGGTTTGCCAATGATGCTGGACAAAGTAGTTGGCAATACTGGCAATGACATCGGCCTTGTTATGCCAGATGTCGCGGCGGCCATCGTTATCAAAATCAACCGAGTAGGTCCGAAAGCTGCTGGGCATAAATTGCGGTATGCCCATAGCACCGGCATACGAGCCGGTGGGTTCTAAAGGGTTAAGTTGTTCTTCACGGCACAGCAGCAAAAAGTTTTCTAATTCCGAGCGAAAAAACGGGCTGCGTGGTGGATAGGCGAAGGCGAGGGTGGACAGGGCGTCAAGCACCCGGTAATTGCCAGTGCGTTGGCCGTACAAGGTTTCCACGCCGATGATGGCGACAATGATTTCTGCCGGAACGCCGTAACGTTGTTCTGCCTCTGCTAAGGCGGCCGCGTTTTCTTTCCAAAACTTTACCCCGCCATTGATGCGGGCTTCGGTCATAAATATCTTGCGGTAGCGATGCCAAGGCAAGCCTTCGGCGGGCGCGGTCATTTTTTTGAGGATGTCGTCTTTTATTTCGGCCGATTGGAATAACTCATCCAGCTCGTTTTCATCAAACTGATGGTTGCTGGCCATTGCACGGATGAACTCATTGACCGGCTTGGTGTTGCTTAAATCACTTGTGCAAGCGGTGATTAACAGGCTGCAAGCAATGGCAAAGGGTTTGGTGGTTTTTGGGAGGGGCAATAATGTCATTAGCGTGATAAGCGTTTTTTGTGGGTGTGGATGGACATCAGGATGCCGAAACCGGCCAGTAGCGTGACAATTGATGTGCCGCCGTAACTGATGAGGGGGAGCGGGACGCCGACGACAGGAAGGATGCCGATGACCATGCCGATGTTGACAAAAACATAAACGAAAAAAGTGAAGGCTAGGCTGCTTGCCAATAACCGGTTATAAGTGTCCTGCGCTTGGGAGGCGATATACAAGCAGCGGGCGATAATCAGCAAATACAAAACCAATAGGCCCAGGCAGCCAAACAAGCCAAATTCTTCGGCAAACACGGCAAAAATAAAGTCGGTCGAGCTTTCCGGTAAAAAGTCCAGTTCCGACTGGGTGCTGCCCAGCCAGCCTTTGCCGTAAATGCCACCTGAGCCAATCGCTATTTTGGATTGGATAATATGGTAACCGCGCCCTAACGGATCGGCTTCGGGATTTAGAAAAGTCAATACCCGGTCGCGCTGATAGCCACGCATAAAGTGCCAGATAATGGGCGTTAAGGCCGCCAGTGTGGCCACGATTGCCAGGATGAAGCGCCAAGATAGTCCGGCAAAAAACAGTACCCCGGCCCCGGAGCTTGCCACCAGCAGGGCGGTGCCTAAATCCGGCTGTTTGGCGATTAATAGGGTTGGGATAAGGATTAGCAGGGTTGCGGTGAAGAGTTGTTTGGTTTTAGGGGGGAGGGCGTGTTCCGCCAGATACCAGGCAATCATCATCGGCGTGGTTATTTTTATCATTTCTGACGGCTGGAAGCGGAAAAAGCCCAAATCCAGCCAGCGCTGTGCGCCTTTGCCTATCTGCCCCATGATTAACACGGTGATAAGCAAAAATACCCCCAAACCAAAAAGTATCGCCGAATAACGTTTAAATTGGTAAGGGTTGACATGCGCCAGTACGGTCATCAGCGCAAATGCCAAGCCGACGCGGGCGGCCTGACGCATCAGGATGCCAACCTCTTGGCCGCCTGCGCTGTATAAAATCACAAAACTTAGCAGTGCGGCAAGACACAGGCCGATAAATAACGGGATGTCTATGTGCAGCTTTCTGAGGAGGGTGCCAATGAGGGAGGGTGGGTCAAAGTGCTCGCTACGGGTTTCTGATTTCATACGGGTTCTGTTAATGCGCGTCTTTTAAATATTGCTTGATGACTTGACCGGCGATAGGCGCGGCGACAGAGCCGCCATGACCGCCATTTTCGGCAATCACCGCAACGGCAATTTTGGGGTCGTCGGCAGGGGCGAAGGCGATAAACAAGGCGTGGTCGCGTAATTTAAAGTCGATGCTGTGTTCATTATATTTGGCGTTCTGTTTGATGTTGAACACTTGCGCAGTGCCGGTTTTGCCGGCAATTTGGTAATTGATGTTCCTGCCAATGCTTTTTGCCGTGCCCCGCTGGCTATGGACCACGTCAATCATGGCGTCGATAACCTTAGAAACATGGTCTTCTTTTAATGGAATAATCGCAGGTGCGGGGTGCGGGCCAGGTTGGGTCGCATGGGCAGTCACCATTCTGTCGACCAGAAAGGGCATGACGGTTTTGCCTTTGTTGGCCAAGGTGGCGGTGGCCCGCGCCAATTGCAGTGGGGTCGCTTGATGGTAGCCTTGGCCTATGCCGGTGATTAGGGTTTCGCCGGGATACCAAGCTTGCTTTTTCCGTGCTTGCTTCCATTCCCGCGAGGGCAATAAACCTGATTTCTCGCCGACCAAGTCGATGCCGGTTTTTTCGCCAAAGCCGAATTTATGCAAAAAGGTGTAGAGATGGTCTATGCCCAAGGTGGCGGCTAGGCGGTAAAAATACACATCGCATGATTGGGTTATGGCTTCGTTCATATTAACCGAGCCATGGCCGCCTTTGCGCCAATCGCGATATTTGTGGCTGACGCCTGGCAATTGGTAGTAGCCGGGGCAATAAAGCTTTTGGTGGGCGCTGATGGCGTCGTATTCGAGCCCTGCGAGCGCGATAAATGGCTTGATAGTGGAGCCGGGAGGGTAGAGGCCGCGTAAGGCGCGATTGTAAAGCGGTTGGTTTTCGGAGGCCTGCAATGCCTGATAGGCATCATTGCTGATGCCTACGACAAAAGGGTTCGGGTCGAACCCAGGACGGCTGGCAAAAACCAGCACACCGCCCGTTTTAATGTCTATGGCAACTACGGCGCCATTGTAGCTTTCTAGGGCATCATAAGCCGTTTTTTGTAAATCGATGTCCAAAGTCAAATAGAGGCTTGCGCCAGACTCAGGCGCTGTTTCAGTTAAAGTGCTTAGAGAGCGGGCCTGGACATTGGTTTCTATTTCCGCATAACCGGTCTTGCCATGCAGCTCTGTTTCATAGCTGCGTTCTATGCCGATTTTGCCGGTATGTGTGGAGCCACGGTATTCGGTGACGGGCAGCTCTTTTAATTCGTCTTCGTTAATGCGCCCGACATAGCCGACGACATGGGACGCCAGATCGCCATACGGGTAATGCCGGATAAGGTGTGTCTGGATATCAACGCCAGGAAAAAAAGGCCTGACCACGGCAAATTTTGCCAGCTCGTCATCGTTCATGTTGACCAGCAGCGGGGTGCTGACGAAACGTTTTTGGCGTTTGCGTTGCTTCTGGTATGAGTCTATTTTTTCATCGGGGATGGCCAATATTTTTTGCAGGCGCTCCAAGGTGTCATCCATGTTGCTGATTTGTTCGGGAATCAGCTCCAAGCTGTAAGAGGGTGTGTTTTCGGCGAGGATTTTGCCGTTCCGGTCGTAGATGATGCCACGGGTTGGCACCAGCGGGACGATTTTCACACTATTTTCTTTGGCCATTGACGCATAGTGTTCGTGACCTACGACCTGCAAATAAACTAGCCGCACTATTAAGCCAGACGTGAGCAGGCTAATAACGACAAACGCGGCAATAATGCGTTTAAAAAACAGCCGGTTTTCTGCGGTATTGTCCTTGACAGGATAAGTGAGGGGCATGCGTCAGTTAATTATGTTTTTTTAAGCGGACAAAGCGTAACGCGGTATGGACTAGAGGCCAGCACAGCGTACCCGTAAAAACAGGTTGCCAGAACACACGTTGTAATTGCGCGGGATGTTGAAGGTTTTTGATAAAAAACAGCAGCAGTTGCGACAGCAGCAGGCAGAAAAAAATAAACAGCCCTTGCTGCAACAATGGAAACTGGCGCAACCGTTTGTGCAGTTTAAGGCAAATGTAGATAACCAGTGAATAAGCCAAGGCATATTGGCCTAATAACCGGCCCGTCAAAATATCGGTCAATAAGCCAAACCCCCAGGCATGAAAAATGCCTACGCGTTCAGGGAGTATAAGAGACCAATAAATTAGCACCAACAATACCCAGTCAGGGTTGAACGCCGCCAAGGCATCGGGTAAGGGCGCAATTCTCATGCACATGGCGAGGAGGATGGTCAAAATAATGCGGCCAAAGCCATAATTATTATTCATGGGCAGGAGGCTGGTGTGCAGTTTCGGTTACTGGTTTTGTGGTGAGCGGGACGGGCGTGGAATTGCTCCAGACAATCATGAGCTCTCTGTTACGGTCCAGCTTGGCCGCCGGCGTTGCGGTGATGTTGGCAAAGGGCTTGTTCGGTTGCGAGTTGAAATCATCAATAGTTGCAACCGGATAACCCTGCGGGAAAGTCCCGCCTAGGCCTGAGGTGATAAGCAGGTCGCCGGGCTTAATATCGGCATTGCTTGGCAAATAAGGCAATATCAGCCGGTTCGGTTCACCGCTGCCGACCGCAATCGTCAGCAGGCCGTTACGGTTTACTTGTACAGGTATGGCGTGGTTTGGGTCGGTGATTAACATGATTTCCGAACTTAATGGCAACGCCCTAAACACCTGTCCGACCACACCATTCGCATCCAGCACGGGTTGTTGCTTATGCACCCCAAAGCGCGTGCCTTTATTGACGATGACAATATGCTCGGAAGGCAGCATATTGACAGCCAGCAATTCGGCAATCAGCACTTGTTCGCCTAATTTAAAGGAGTTTTCCAGCAATGCCCGCAGGCGGATGTTTTCTTTTTCAAGCGCTTCAAATTTAAGCAACTGTGTTTGCCTGAGCAGTTGTTCCTTGCGCAACCGTTCGTTATCTTTTTTTAAGGTTGCGTATGAGCTGATTGAATCAGCGGCACTTTCAATTAAGGCTGATGGCAGGTCAACGATATATTTTAGCGGGTCAATAAAAAAGGATAAGGTTGCACGCAAGAAATCCAGCTGTGGGCTTCGGTGTTCGGCAACCAATAGTGCGATGGAGAGGATGACAGCCACAAGCAGGCGAGTGTTGATTGATGGGCCGGTGGCAAATAAAAGTTTTATAGCAAGATCCTCGGCAGGCACTCCCTGCGTTGCATAATCCCTGCATCCGTGCAGTCGTATCAATTAAAAATCAGGCAACCTAAACGGTGCGTAGGTTGCCGCCAGAATAAGCGATGTTAAGGTGCTGTGCTTTATTCCAAGGAAAATGTGGACACGCCTTTTTTGTCGAGCATTTCCAGAACCATGCCACCACCTCGGGCAACACAGGTTAAAGGGTCGTCAGCAATAAAGACCGGCAAGCCGGTTTCCTCAGCAATCAGGCGGTCTATGTCTTTTAACAGTGCGCCCCCCCCAGTTAAATAAATGCCACGGTTAGCGACATCGGCGCCCAGTTCGGGTGGTGTTTGTTCGAGAGCCACCTTCACCGCGCCAACAATGCCGGACAGCGGTTCTTGCAAAGCCTCGAGGATTTCATTGCTATTTAGCGCAAAGCTGCGCGGCACACCTTCAGCCAAGTTGCGGCCTTTAACTTCGATTTCAGTCACCTCGCTACCTGGGTAGGCGGTGCCAATCTCCAACTTTATCCGCTCCGCCGTCGCTTCACCAATTAATGTGCCGTAGTTCCGGCGCACATAATTGATGATGGCGTCATCAAAACGGTCGCCGCCAATACGCACGGAATTGGAATAGACAATACCGTTAATGGAAATGACCGCCACCTCAGAGGTGCCGCCGCCAATATCCAAAACCATTGAACCACAGGCTTCATCGACCGGCAGACCCGCGCCGATAGCCGCCGACATCGGCTCCTCAATCAGGTAGACCTCGCGGGCACCGGCCATAGCCGCCGACTCGCGGATGGCACGCCGTTCCACTTGAGTTGAGCCGCAAGGCACACAGATTAAAATCCGCGGGCTAGGGCGTAATAATTTGCTTTTGTGCACTTTTTCTATAAAAAAACGCAACATGCGCTCAGTGACGGCAAAATCGGCGATAACGCCGTCTTTCAGGGGACGGATGGCGGTAATATTGCCCGGTGTGCGGCCTAACATCCGTTTTGCATCGGCACCGACCGCAGCGATTGTTTTATTGCCGCGCACTTTATCTTCTTTAATGGCGACAACCGACGGTTCGTTAAGGACGATGCCTTGTCCGGGAATATATATCAAGGTATTAGCGGTTCCCAAGTCAATAGAGAGATCGTTAGAGAAAAGGCCGCGAATTCGTTTGAACATTTTTACCTGTTTCCTTTAATGGAATAAAAATTGTAATACTGTATCAATCAAGCAGGTATTTGAGCAAGATATAAAGTATTATATTTAGACGGCTTTGTGCCCGCCGTTATTGGCTAGACAAAGCATGGCGGCAAAAGTTTTTGGTTTTTGCCGCCCGCAGAAAAAACAGTCCAAGCGACTGGTTTCTGGCTGCACCTTTATTTGCGCCGCAAGGATTTTACCTGACGGTAGGACTTTGCTTAATTGCTGGCTTTTTGGAGTAAAAATGTCGTTGACAGCAGATGATGTAAACAAAATCGCGCATTTGGCGCGGCTAGGGATTGATAAACAGGACGTGGAATCTTACACCAAAGATTTGTCCGGTATGCTTGAGCTAATGGCACGCATGGGTGAATTGGACACTAGCGGCGTTGAGCCTATGGCGCATCCGTTAGACCAGGTGCAACGCCTGCGCCCTGATGTGGTGACGGAAACCAATCAGCGCGGTCATTTCCAAGCTATCGCGCCAAAGGTCGAGGACGGCCTTTACTTAGTACCCAAAGTGATCGAATAAGAGCTTAGCCATGCACACACAATCAATCAGCCAATTGGCCCGCAGCCTCCGAACCCGCGAGTTTTCCAGCGTCGAGCTGACGCAACATTTTTTGCAGCGCATCAAGCAGCATCAAGACTTAAATGCCTATATCACCGTCACCGAAGAGCTTGCCCTAGCGCAAGCCAAAGCCGCAGACGAGCGGTTAGCGGCGGGCGAAGACGGTTTGTTGCTGGGTTTGCCCATTGCCCAAAAAGACATTTTTTGCACCCTGGGCGTTAAAACCAGTTGCGGCTCAAAAATGCTCGACAATTTCATTGCCCCTTACAATGCCACGGTGGTGGAAAAATTCAACGCTCAAGGTGCGGTGTTGCTGGGCAAACTCAATATGGATGAGTTTGCGATGGGCTCATCCAACGAAACCAGTTATTACGGCGTAGTCAAAAACCCTTGGGACACCACGGCAGTGCCGGGTGGTTCTTCCGGCGGTTCGGCGGCGGCGGTCGCGGCGCGGTTAGCGGTGTGTGCGACCGGCACGGATACCGGCGGTTCTATCCGCCAGCCCGCCGCATTTTGTGGCATAACCGGATTAAAGCCGACTTATGGACGGGTTTCCCGCTACGGCATGATTGCCTACGCATCCAGTTTGGACCAAGGCGGCCCGATGGCGCGTAGTGCCGAAGACGCGGCGGCCTTATTGCAAGCGATGGCGGGGTTTGACGAAAGGGATTCCACTAGCGTCAATCAGCCTGTGCCCGACTATAGCGCAGGACTGGACAACCCTTTGGCAGGCTTGAAAATCGGTTTGCCGAAAGAGTTTTTCAGCGACGGCTTAAGCGACGACGTCGCTCAGGTGTTGCAAGATGCCATTGACGAATACCGCAAGTTGGGCGCACAAGTCATTGATATCAGTATGCCCAACCTAAAATTGGCCATTCCTGCCTATTACGTTATCGCCCCAGCCGAATGTTCGGCCAACCTATCGCGCTTTGACGGCGTTCGCTTTGGCTACCGCTGCGAAAATCCCGCCGATCTGACCGATTTGTACACCCGTTCCCGTGGCGAGGCGTTTGGCAAAGAAGTCAAACGCCGCATCCTGATGGGCACTTATGCCTTATCCGCCGGCTATTACGATGCGTATTATATTAAAGCGCAAAAAGTCCGCCGCCTGATTAGCGAAGATTTTAAAAAGGCGTTGGCTGAAGTCGATGTCATTATGGGGCCGGTCACACCCACTACGGCTTTTGGAATTGGCGAAAAAATGGGCGACCCAATATCAATGTACCTAGCCGACATTTATACCATTGCCATTAATCTTGCCGGTGTGCCTGCGATGTCAGTCCCGGTCGGATTCAGCAACGGCAAGCCCGTCGGCCTGCAAATTATCGGAAATCATTTTGCCGAAGACCGTTTGTTGAACGTCGCCCACCAATACCAACAAGTGACCGGCTGGCATCAGCAAGCGCCCGACATTTGAGGTAATCGCCATGACGCAGATTACGCAGCTCTCACAATTGGACATGAATGCCACTTACAGCTATGCCGACTATCTGACGTGGCAACTGGAAGAAACCGTCGAGCTGATACGCGGCAAGATCATGCTGATGGCACCGGCACCGAATGTGAAGCACCAGCGGATTTCCCGTAATCTGTTGCGGCCTATCAGTAATTATTTCTATAAAAACCGTTGCCAAGTATTTCATGCCCCATTCGATGTCAGCCTCTACGATAGCGGCAAATCCAAGCTTGCCGACCGTGAGATTTTTAGCGTTGTGCAACCGGATTTATGCGTGATTTGCGACCCTGAAAAATTGACCGTGCAAGGCTGTAACGGTGCGCCGGATTGGGTGGTTGAGATCTTGTCGCCAAACAATTCCAAGCGTGATGCCCGTATCAAATACGCGCTGTACGAAGAAAGTGGCGTGACTGAATACTGGCTGGTCTACCCCTACGAGCAATCGGTTTACCAATTTGTACTTAATGCAAAAACCGAAAAATATCAACTGTATGCCATGTATGCAGAAGACGAATTAGTAAAACCCTATCTTTTCCCTGACTTAAACATCGACTTGGCCGATGTTTTTGCGGACTAGAAAACTTAGCCTGAGCAGTTAATTCCATTGCAGGCTTTGCTGGGCATCAACCTGCGTTTTGTCCCTGATTTTGGCATACTCGCATAACGCAGCTAGCCTTTCCCCTTTGTTGCGCCATTCCCAAAATACGCTTTCGCCCAGCAAAACAGTGTGCCATGGTAAATCTGAGCGGCTTGCTGCTGGCAAGGCGTTGATACGCCCGCACCAAGCCGCCACCGCCTTCAGTTTCCGTTGCACATTGGGCGATGAAACTTGGCCTTGCGCCTTGGTTTCCACCAAATAAACCGCCTTGTTCGTGCGCAGCAAAAAATCCGGCGAATAAAACGCAGGCAACCCGTCTTCCTTGACATAGCGCAACCTGACAAAATCATGACGGGTTTCGCTGATTTTGCAAAATGCCTGCACGTGGCTGTCGGCATTCGCCCATTCAATCAAGGCTTTTTCCAAGCCGCCGTTACGCGCCGGATATGCCAAGCGTTCATAGATGCACTTATTCACCTCCAGTGAGCTACTTTTGCGCATCGGTAACTTGCCGACTTCAGACAGATGGCGATAATGCACCTCGCTATCGCCCGCTAACGGCTGGTCTTCAGCCTCAATTAACGCCAAAGCAATCACCTTGCTGATATGGTCAAGCACCGGTTGCAACAACAAGACCCGCCAGTTTTCATCGTGCAAGGGTACAAATGCGCCGCTGAACAGCCGCTCACGGATGTAGCCGTCCAGCCAACCTGTCAATTGGGCCGTGTTCACTTGCAGATACGGATTTGCCAAATGCGTGGCGATTTTATTGCCTTTCGGCAGTGGTTGGCTTAAGGCTTGGCTAATACGCCGCGTCATGCGTGACAGAAAATCGTTGTAGCCGCCGATATTCATCACCGCGCCGTCAATGCGGTAATCGCCAAACAAGGTGTTGCTTTGTAAATCCTGCGAGATAAACACATCGCCTTTGCCCAGCAAGTCTTTCAGTTGCACTAAAGTCAGCGCCGAAAACGGCGGCAATGCGTTAATATCCAGTGTTTGATGTTCCAGCCATTGTTCCGCCTCGCGCAAAATGAACGGAATGGCGAAATCGAAGTCTCGGTAATCTTCGCGCAGACCCACTGAGATTAAATCGCTGGATGTTCAACAATCGTTAAAATATCAATCAGGCTGTTTGGCTCTTGCCCGCCTGCGGTACGTTCGCGGTTTTCGGGCTTACGATGAGCGCAACGACATAATCACGCAAATATGGCTAACATCAAGGTTTTCACGTTGGAGATTAAGTTTTGAATACCCCGTAACCGTTTGCCTTAATTGCATATTACGTTTGTAAATTCCCAATTTACAATTCCTTCTAAACCGGTCATTAGATAATCGGATTTAACCAAAGTCAGCATATTTACCATAGATTCTGCTCGCTGCTTAATGTGGGTTCGTGCATCTTCAGTTAAGCCATCCCACCATGTCGGAGCAAAGGCGATATTTTCACAGTTAGATATAATCAAGCGAAACAATAAATCCCCCACATTGCTGCTTTGGGAAATCCTAGTTGCTAATGAACCCATAAACTCTTTGCAGACTTTTGAACTGGTTTTATGCCAAGCCAATAAAAATCCCCATTCATCGTTATTCATAGGGGCGAAGCACATCGTAATTAGTTCTAAGTTTGACGCATGATTGCCCAAATCTTGTAGCGTTCGACCTGAAAAATCAAAATCTGGCAATAGAAGACCAGAAAAAACAACGTTAGGCTTTTGTTTGGAAATAAAAAGAGTGTATTGAATATCTGAATAACGTTTATTTTTTAGAGAGTCGTCGTAATGCTGTTTATGGATTTTTAGCTGTTTTAATGAGAATTCAGTTCCGATTTTAATACCTGCATTTAATTCCTTAATAGCCTTATTGGCTTGAGTAGTTTCTATAACAAAATCAATCGAATCCTTTGCGTTTTGTTTGACGAATAGCTCTCGGCATAATGAACGGTAAGCGTATAGGAAAACTTGTTGCTCTGTTGGAATTAGCGGCAAGTTGTCAATCGGCTCAAATAATTGATTATCATGTTTTTTGCAAAAACCAAGAAAAGTGGAGGCCTGCTTCTCAATCCCTCGTTTTTTATAGATGATACCTTTGTTTATATCACCTAAAGGCATATAAACATGGCCGTTTTCTGCTATAGCTGATAATGCCTGGCTCTTTTGGATTGAATGGGCATTGATTACTTCGTTACAGACTTCGCCATTTTCGTAATGTAAGCACCGGCCTTTGTCAGATAATTGTTTTTGTCGCTTCAGCGAATTATTTAAATCAAATTGATATGAGGGTTTATGGGGTAGCATGGTTGGCTTTTGTATTCCTGTCCCTTCTTTTGCCGCAACGATATAATCAATTGCAATCCCTTTTTCTTGCGCAGAGCGGTATAACCGCAAATTCTCTGTATTCTCCGACAGAGCCTCTTCTGTTACTTCGATTGGAAAAGGTGGAAAATCTTCATTCATTTTGATTATTTTCCAATCAGCTTTTTCGACGAAAAACTTAGCCTTTCTGTAAGCATCTTCTGGATACTCAGAACAAACTAGGCAAATTGTGTAGCCGCTTTCTACGATGCTTTTGCTCTGATTATCAGCTGTAGGCACAATTTCAAATGACAAAAGGAAGATTTTCGGCTTGTTGGACATAAGGCATTTTGAAGCAAGGAGTTATCGAAGTGCTGTTGGTTTATAGCACGGTTGGCAAATAACTCAAATTGCAAAACGCATCCAGCAGGCGGTCATAGACGATCAAACCTGGTGCGACAATCAAGAAGTGCCGCGTAAACCGCGTATCATCCACGCCTGCCGCCTGCACCGCGTTCTTGTTGAGCAACTGCCAAATCAACAAGGCTTGCAACACCCACGTTTTGCCCGTACCCGTCGCCATTTTTAAACAGTATTTGGGATGTCCGTGCTTGGCCTCTGACACCTCCGCCAAGCGTGTGCCCGATAACAGCGCATCCGGCGCGGCGGTCTGGTAAAGGCTTTTTAAGTCTCTCGCGTTTAACACCTCATGGGCAACGATAGTGTTTAAAATCGCTTGCCGTTGCCCGTCATGAAAATTCAGGCGGCGCGTGGTTTTTGCTTCCCCGCCAAACCAACCATGCAACAGCTCGGCAGTGGTTGGCGTAACCAGATCAAAAATATCGGCAACGCCGTCTTCAAGGCCGATGCACAGTTGATTGGTCTTGGCGGTTAATGCACTGGCCAGCGCCAGTTGCTCGTTGCCGTTCATGCCGCCACCTCAACCAGCACTTCCGCCTCAAAACCAAACACATCCACCGCCCGCACGCACACGGTGCGGCTGCTTGTCTTGGCGGGAACGCTCAACACGGCTTTAGTCACCACCCGCAACGGGTCGCCGTCATTGTCGGTGTTGCCGCGATAATCCTGCCAGACCGAGCGGAACAACTGCCCGTCATAATCGGGGTCAACCGCCCAGTATTCGATTAACGCCAACGGTTCGGCATTCATCACGCCGTGCAGTTTGGTGCGGTTGGCTTCGTCGAGGTTGATGGCTTCGGGGGAAAGCAGGACGTAGTTATCGAGTTCGATGGTCAGGGTTTCCTCGATGCTGTTCCCCCCTTGAACAAGTGGGGTTAGGGGGGATTTTCTTATCACAGGCTTAATGGTCAAATACTGCAAACTGGCAAAACGCACGGTATTTTTTAACTTCTCCAGCCCGCCTTTCTTTTTTAACCTGTCCAATAAATCCGGCGGAATCACCAGCACTTCTAGCAGCGGGTCGTTTAAGGCTTGGATGTCATGGCCGATGGATGGCTCAAAATTCCAGCCCAGCACGATGACCTTGTCCCAGCCGCCCATCAGGGTATCGCGCTGGGCAATGGCTTTTTTCAGTGTCGCCGCGCCGGTGAGTTTGTTGGGGGAATCGGCAAGCACCAGGGTTTTGTTGGTTTTTCGGTCGAATTCAGTAGCCGCATTTGTGGGAGCGGCTTTAGCCGCGACATTCGCGGCTAAAGCCGCTCCCACGGGCAAATAACCCAGATTACGGTTAGGATTGTCTTCCGGCGGCAACGGTAACGCGCCGAACAGTTGCAGGACGATGGTGGATAAGTCGCCGATACGGAACTTGCGCCCCAATGTCGATTTGGCGGCCTCCACTTGGTAATCGCCGATGGCTTGATACAGGAAAGGCTTGGCGTTTTGGTCGATCAGGCGCTTGCGCATGACCATGCAGGCGGGTTTGCCGAGGTCTGAAGTGATCCAGCGGCGACCCAGTTTTTCGGCGACGGCGGCTGTGGTGCCTGAGCCGCCGTTAAAATCTGCTACTAAACCACCATCAGGACATGAAGCACGGATAATTCGACTTAGAAGTTTTTCCGGCTTTTGAGTTGAGTAACCAACTTGTTCAGATCTAACTCTGTCTGCTGTGAAAATATCAATCCACCAGTCTTCAACAAGTTTTCCTCTTTCTTCAATTTCTTTTACCCTATCTGGGTCTCCATCGGTTGCTCCAAAAACCTGTCCTGTATTGTGAACACCACTTTTGTGTTCCACATAGTCACCAACAAAATAATAGGTCTCCGATTTAGAGAAAAAGTAAATTGCATCGTGTTTTCTAGCAAATGCGGTTTTGACTGGTGTCGGCCCTGAGTAACACCAAATTACTTCATTCCTGAAATTACTTCGTCCAAACACCTCATCCAAAACCAGCTTCACATAATGCCCCACATGCCAATCCAGATGCACATAAATCGAGCCTCTATCACTCAACAACTCACGCATTAAAATCAAACGCGGGGTAATCATTGCCAGATACGATGCCGTGCCGTCCGCCCAGGTGTCGGAATAGGCGAATTGCTCAATCACGGTGGGTTTTTGTTCCAGCTCCACGCCGGGCAGCGTGACTTTGGTGCGGTAATCGGCCTTGGAATCAAACGGCGGGTCGATGTAAATCAAGTCAATCTTGCCGCGCAGGGAGGGCGTGTTCTCGTCACCCGCCAGCAAGGCCGCCATTGCCAGCAGGTTGTCGCCGTAAATCAGCCGGTTTTGCCAAAGCGGTTCCGAAGGGTAGGTTGGGGTGACGCAAGGAACCTCAACAGGGCATTGGACGGGAGCGTTGGGGTTCGCAAGCTCACCCCAACCTACGCTTCTAATTAAATCATTCTGCGCCGCGTCCTTGGCAGGCAATACCCATTCCCGTGTTTGCAAGCCAACCCGATGACGGCCTTCGAGATTTTCCAGTATTTTTTCAGCCGTCTGCCGCCCTTTGGCGACGATTTCGGGGAGTTGTTCGAGCAGGGATTTTGCCATGACTATCTGTTCATTAAAAAGTGAACATGAAGTTTATATTAAAATGAACAAATGGTTGTTAAAAAATAGCTTTCAAATTTAACTTTCTGTTCATGGATGAGAAAACAGAATTTAGTCTGCGGTTACGTAAAGCCATTGAGGACGCCGGTTATCAGGTTCGCCCTACGGTATTGGAACGCGAGTTCAATACCCGCTATTGGGGACGTTCGGTCACTGTGCAGGCGGTGCGCCGCTGGTTGCGCGGCGAAGCCATCCCGTCACAAGAAAAACTACAGGTCTTGGCGGAATGGTTAAAAATAGAACCCCACGCGCTGCGCTTTGGCGAGCAGGCGGCGGAGTCGATACGCGCGAAACGGCGGCAGTGGGAAGAGGGCTTGGATTTTCAGGAACGGGAAACCATTGAGCGGTATTTGGGCTTGCCCGCGCCGCAACGCAAGGTGGTGCGGGAAGTTATCGAGGCGTTTGTTAAAGCTTTTCCCGCCGAATCTGCCAACGGGCAGGACAAAAAATGATGGGATGGGCTTGGCTAAAGCTTTGCCGGACACCTAAGCTACGCAGGAATTATTTATGCCCACCATCACGCAGTTATCGCAATTGGGTTTAGGGTAGTGGGTTAAATGTGGTGGTTGGAGTGCAAGCCTTGGCTTGTACTGAGGCAAACCAAGGTTTGCACTCCAGCTTATCAACGTGCAGCTACAAATTTAACCCACCACCCGAAAATCCTCCCCAGCCCTCCTTTAGCAAAGGAGGACGCATTTCCCCCTTTGAGAAATGGGGTTAGGGGGATTTTAAAATGTCAAAAGCCTTATGGCCGACTACTTAAATGTTGAAGAGTGGCTGGCGGCAAAAATGGGGCATTTACACAACCCCGTGCTAGAAACAAAGCTAATCAATTAACATAAGGCGTCACCGCCACCCCCCACCTAAAGCCTTGTAAATGATTATGCTAGCCAAGCGTTGTTGCTTAACCACATTGATGAGTTCCAGACGGGATTGCAAAGCGCCCTGTTGGGCAACCAGCACTTCTAGGTAACTTGCCCGTGCATATTTGTGCAATTCGTTGGCGGTGGTGACGGATGCCGCCAACACCTTGTTTTGTTGGGTTTTTAGGGTGTTGATCTGTTGTAAGTTTTGGATATTGGCGAGCTGGTTTGCCACTTCGACATAGGCGTTCAAAATGGTTTTCTGATAATTGTACAGGGCGGTCAGTTGGTTGGCTTTGGCGGTGTTGAACTGGGCTTCCAATGCGTTCCTATTGATGATGGGGGCAACCAAAGTCCCCATCACGGAATAGGCGATGGAGGCGGGTGACGAAAACAAAAATTCAGGGTTGAAGGCTTGGAAACCGAAACTGGCGGTGATGTTAAAGTTAGGGTAGAACGCTGCCTTTGCTGCTTTTAAATCAAACTTGCTGGCTTCAATTTGCAATTCCGCCTCACGAATATCTGGGCGGTTTGCCAATAATTCCGAAGGGAAGCCTGCCGAAATCTGTTTCGGGAGCGCGTCAAAGCCGATGTCCGTGGTGCGTTGGATGGCTTGCGGATAACGTCCTAACAGGAAATTAAGGGTGTTTTCGGTTTCGACGATTTGTTGCTGCAGCTTTTTTTCCAGTATCTGAGTGTTGAGCAGTTCGGCCTGGAATTGTTGTACCGCCAGTTCATTACCCCGGCCGGCTTCCTTTTGTACTTTGACGACTTCCAGTGCTTCTTGTTGTTTCTGGATGGTCTGGCGGACAATGTCCAGTTCGTAATCCGACGCCAACAGTTGGTTATAGTAAACCGCCACATCGGCAACCAAGGCTGAAATGACAAATTTAGTGCCTTCAACGCTGGACAGGTAATTGGCAACCGCAGATTTGCGCTGGTTCCGCAATTTGCCCCAAATATCGACTTCCCAGGATGACTGTAGGCCTAAATACATATCAGGTAAGTTAACAGGGACAGTTTGACCGGGGGTGATTTCGGTGGTCGCATTACCTGCGCCATCCATCGTGTACAGCCCGAACTTGCGCACGCCTCCCCCAACATTCAGGCCGACTTGCGGCAACAGCGCACCATTGGCCAGTTTCACGCTGGAACGGGATATTTCAATGCGCTGCAAAGCCACTTGCAAATCCATGTTATTGCTAATGGCGGTGTCAATTAGTTTCAACAGGTGGGCATCAGCAAAATAGTCCCGCCAGTTGATGTTGGCGATTGAACGGGCGTTAGGTTTTGGGTCTTGAAACTTGGCGGGCATGGCTTTTTGGGGAAAGGACAGGTCAGTAGCTAGCGATGCACAAGCGCTTAAGACCATCGGTAACAACACCATAATCAGGGGGGAATAAATTCTACGCATCATTAAAGTATTAGGTAATCCTGCAATAAGAATGATAAGACCTTTGTCAAGTCATCCGCTAAAACGACTGCGAGTCCTGAGAGGACGGGCCGTCGTACCCATAAAACCGCACACTTGACTTTTTACCCATCATTCCGATGCAGGACTACGCAGTATTAAAGGGTTTCAGTAAATGCCAGCTCTTCTTTTTTGCCCTTGCGGCGGTGCTTATCAGCCGTGCTGGCAAACACCACATACAGCCCCGGAATGACGATGACCCCGAAGACCGTGCCAAAAATCATGCCGCCCGCCGCCGCCGAACCAATAGTGTTGTTGCCTATTTCGCCAGCACCTGAGGCAAACATGAGCGGAATAAGTCCGGCAATAAACGCAAACGAGGTCATTAAGATAGGCCGCAAACGTAGCACGCCTGCTTCAATAGCCGCCTCAAAAGGCGATTTCCCCTGCCGATGTTTCAAGGTGGCGAATTCAATAATCAAGATGGCGTTTTTACCGAGAATACCAATGAGCATAATCATCGCGATTTGCGCATAGATATTGTTTTCCAAGCCCATCACCATCAATAAAAACAAGGCCCCGAAAATGCCTATTGGCAGGGACAAAATCACCGCCAACGGCAACAGGAAGCTTTCATATTGCGCGGCGAGCAACAGGTAAACGAACAACAGGCAGATCACAAAAATATAAATGGCCTGGTTGCCTGCGTTGGCTTGGTCGCGTGATGACCCGGCCCAATCATAACCAAAACCTTTCGGCAGTTTTTGCGCGGCAACGTCTTTGATGGCGGCAATGGCTTGCCCGCTGCTGTAGCCTTGGGCGGGTTGCCCGTTGACCATCGCCGACGTGTACATGTTGTAGCGCGTCACCTGCTCCGGCCCATAGACTTTTTCAATGCTGAGAAACGACGAGAAAGCCACCATTTCCCCCGCTTCATTCTTGATGTACAGCTTCATCAGGTCATGAGGTTGGGCGCGGTATTCGGGCAATGCCTGCACCATGACGCGGTACATTTGTCCGAAGCGGATGAAGTTGGTCGCATATTCACTGCCGATAAGGGTTTGCAGAGTGCTCATGGCATTGTCGGCGGTAATGCCTTTTTGCGCGGCCTTGTCACCATCAATATGCAATAACAATTGCGGGAAATTGGCGTTAAACGTAGTGAAAGCGTTGGCTATTTCGGGGCGTTTGTTGAGTTCGTCGACAAAGCTGTCCGCCACTTTTTGGGTTTGGGCCAAGTCGCCCGAACCGGTTTTGTCCAGCAAACGCATTTCAAAGCCGCTGGAATTACCGTAACCGGGCACGGGCGGCGGGGTAAAAAACTCAATGCTGCCATCTTTGATATGCCGGGTTTTTTCTTCGAGGACGCTGATAATGTCTTTATCGGATAAGGCCCGTTGTTCCCAGTTTTTTAAACTGATCAAATTCATGCCATAAACCGCGCCCGTACCATCGGAAAGTACGCTAAACCCAGCTAGGCTGGACACCGAATTGACGCCCTCCACACCCAACGCGATGCTTTGCACTTCATTGACGACTTTTTCGGTGCGCTCAAGGGTCGCACCGACGGGCGTAGTGATGTTGGCGTAAATCGTGCCCTGGTCTTCCTCCGGGATAAAACCTGACGGCACTCTAGCCCCTATCAGGCCAGCACCCACCGAAAACGCCAATAATAGCCCAAAGGTAACCAGCCTACGGTTGGCGATTGCGCCGATCAATTGCTTGTAGTTATCAGAAAGGGCGTCGTAACGGCGGTTAAATCCGGCAAAGGCTTTTGGTAACCCCGATGTCTTATGGGTTTTATCGTGATGGGGTTTTTTAAGGAACAGGGCGCAGAGCGCGGGGGTCAGCGTGAGCGCAGTGACCCCTGACAGGACAATGGAAACCGCCATGGTCAGGGAAAATTGCCGATAAAATATCCCGGTGGGGCCGTCCATAAAAGCGACTGGCAAAAACACCGCCGACATTACCAGCGTGATGGCGATAATCGCCCCGCTAATTTCGCGCATCGCCTGTTCGGTGGCTTTGAGCGGCCCGATGTCTGAATGCTCCATTTTGGCATGTACCGCTTCGATGACGACAATGGCGTTGTCGACCACGATCCCAATCGCCAGCACCAACGCAAACAAGGTGATGAGGTTAAGCGAGAAGCCCATTAATTGCATGAAGAAAAACGTGCCGACCAGCGACACCGGAACGGCCAAAATGGGGATGATGGTGGAACGGACATCTTGCAAAAACACAAACACCACTAAAGCCACCAACAGAAACGCTTCGATTAAGGTTTTAATCACTTCATGGATGGAGGCGTCCAAAAACTCCGACACATCATAGCTTAAGGAATAGTCCATTCCCGGTGGAAAAGAGTTGGCTTTAATATCAGCCATGGTTTGCTTAATGTTAGCGATCACTTCTTTGGCGTTGCTGCCGGGGCGCTGCTTTAACATAATCGCGGCAGAAGGCTTGCCGTTTTCTTTGGAAAGCACATCATAATCCTGCGAATCAAATGCGACTTCGGCAACCTCTTTGAGGCGCAAAACTTCACCATCCGCTGTGCTGCTTAAAACGATGTTTTCATACGCTTCTTGGGTGTTGTGCTTGCCGGTATATCTTAAAACGTATTGCAGCGCCTGTGCGTCTTTACCGGAACTCTCACCTATTTTACCCGGTGCGGCCTCGACATTTTGCGCCCTTAATTTTTCAATGATCTCGGTTGCGGAAATGTTATACATCACTAACTTGTCGGGCTTCAGCCAAACCCGCATCGCGTATTCCCTGGCTCCCATAATATCGGCAAAGCCTACGCCTTCTATTCGTTTGAGTTCCCTCAAGACATTAATGTCGGTGAAGTTGTACAGGAATTTTTCGTCTAAGGTCGGGTCAGAACTGAGGATGTTCACGTACAACAGCATACTGTTTTGGACTTTTTCAACGATGACCCCGGCTTTGATGGCTTCTTCCGGCAACTCATCCAATACCGAAGACACTCGGTTTTGCACGTTGACCGAAGCAACTTCCGGGTCGGTGCCAGCCTTAAAAATGATCTGTATGACACTGACACCATCATTGCCGGAAACGGATGACATATAGGCCATGCCGGGCACGCCGTTGATGGCCCGCTCAAGCGGTGTCACCACCGCCCTAACGCAGGCTTCGGCATTCGCGCCGATAAATTTGGTCGTGACATTGACCTCCGGCGGGGCAATGTCGGGAAATTGCGTGATAGGCAGCTTGGTTAAAGATAACAAGCCCACCAAGGTGATGAGCACCGATATGACGATGGACAGTACCGGACGATGAATAAATTTAGCGGTCATCATAATTATGGCTTTGCTTGGTCTTGGGTGCTTAAGGACATGGCATTGGCCAAATCAACCTCAACAGCCTCTATTTTGATGCCATCCTTAACATTCGCTACGCCCTCGAACAGTATCTTGTCGTCTTTAGACAAACCGGCTTCCACGGCATAAAAATCCGGGAAACGCATTTTGGGGATAATATTCCTTTGCTCCAGCACACCATCCGGCTTTACGACAAACACATAGATTTTGTCCTGAATTTCAAACGTGGATTTTTGTGGGATAAGCAAGGCATCTTTCAGTTGCTGGTTGACCACGACCTTGCCGTTCGCCCCATGTTTTAAAATGCCCTCCGGGTTTGTAAACCTAGCCCTTAAGGCAATATTGCCGGTGGCGTGGTCGAATTCACTTTCAATCATTTCGATGTTGCCTTCATGGCCGTAAAGCGTTTGGTTGGCGAGTTTTAAGCCCACGGTTTTGGCCCATTGCCCTTGATTGCCGATGGTGTTTAGGTAATCGGCTTCTGATAAATTGAAATAGGCGAACACTTCACGGTTATCGGAAATCGAGGTCAACATATCGCCTTCAGCCAACAAACTGCCGACTTTGTTGGGGATACGGTTGATAACGCCCTGGTAGGGCGCTTTTATGTGGGCAAATGACAGTTGCAAAGCGGCCTGTTCTTTGTGAGCCAATACCTCTTCCGCGTCGGCCCTTAAGGCATCTGTTTTGGCTTTTATGACATCAAGTTCCGTTGCCGAGACAAGGTTTTTTTCAACCAGCAATTTGACATTTTTTAATTCAACTTCGGACACCTTGACATCAGCGACGGCGCTTTTATAAGCCGCATCCGCCTTTTGCAATTCTTTTTGGGATTCCAAAAGGTTAAGTGAAAAGAGTGGCTGGCCTTCCTTTACCGGCTGGCCTTCGTCGACATAAATTTTTTCAAGGTAACCCTTAACCTTGCTGCGCACCTCCGCATGTTTCACCGACTGGATTTCGGCGACATATTCGACACTGTAAGCGGTGTCTTTTACGATGGGCTTCACCACCTGGTAAGGGACGGCTTTTTTATCCGCTTCTTTTGGGGGCGTGCAGGCCACCATAATGAAACACAATGCGGGTAACAGTAATGGGCTATTTTTCATTTCGGATGCTTATATTGATGTGGGGCTATTGAGTAGAAACAGCCGGCTCGCCAATGGTTATTGAAAAAGGATTAGCGGGTTTTGGCGAAACAACAGGCGGCAGGGGATCAAAGTCTTTGCCGAGGCAGCTTGCCGGAGGAAAATGTATAAACGGATAACAACGCATAGGCAGGTTTTTTGGTTTTCGGATTCATTGTTAGTTAACAATAAACGTGCCAAATACTCTTTTATTTTATATAGGGTTTTCCAATAGATTGAACATATTGTTTTTATTTAAAAATAAACAACTTCACTGGCGAGGGTAGCCAACCTTGCCGAGGCTTTGAAATGGCTGTTAGCCACCTGTGTGTTGCGATATACTTCAACACTGTTGCAAATTACAACATCACTTCTTATGCGCATTGCCACTAAGCTGACCCTATCTTTAACGACCATTGGTTTGGTCACTTTCATTGCTTATGGCTTTTACAACCTGTTGACCGAACGGCATGACCTTGCCCTAGATATTAGCCAACAAACCCAGTTATTAGGTAAAAGCCTCCAAATCGCTATCGAAAAAGCGGTCAGGGATAAGCGATTGGCTGACATAGAGGAATTGCTGAAAGGGCTTGAACAAATTGAACCGGACTTGAAAATCCGTATTTATGACCAGCAAGGCGAGATATTTCCTGATGCCATTGGCAACGTTTTTGAAAAGGCGTTTCATGACAGGCTGCAAACGGCCTTAAAAAATGAAAACAACGCCCCTTTTTTCTACCCTTTGGAAGACCCCGAAACCATTACCGTGCTGTTGCCTTTACAAAATGAACGGGGTGAAAGGTTTAGGGTTTTGGCTGTTGTGCGCACACTGGGCGAGATGCGCCGTGACCTTGAAGCCACGCGCAGCAATTTACTGGTTTCTGTCGCCGCTTTCATTATGATTGCCGTGCCGCTGTGTACGCTGATTTGTTGGGTTTATATTGGCTGGCCGCTTAAACGACTGATTGGCGGGATGGCACGTATCAAGGAAGGCAACTTTTCCCCCCTCCCGTTAAAAAAACAACAAGACGAAATTGGCGTCCTGTTGGTGGCGTTCAATAACATGGCGACGGAGTTGGAAAATGCACGGCGCAAGCTCAAAGAAGAGGCGCAATCGCGCAGCCACCTCCAGATTGCGTTGCAGGAAGCGGACAAGCTCATCACCATAGGCCAATTGTCGGCGGGGCTGGCGCATGAAATCGGCTCGCCATTGCAGGTGTTAAAAGGCCGTGCCGAGTATTTGCAAATGGGTGCGGCCCAGCCTGAAGATATCATCCGTAACGCCCAGATCATGGCCTCCCAAGCCGAACGGATTACCCGCATCGTCCAGCAACTCTTGGAATTCACCCGCCGCCGCCCGCCCAATTTCAGCCGTTGCGACCTGCGTGTGCCAGTGGATGCGGTGCTGAACTTATTGGAGTATGAGGCACTGCGCAAGCAAGTGGAAATCCGTTTTGAAGCGGACAGTGACCTCCCGATGATCTTTGCCGATAGCGACGGCATCCAACAAATTGTTTTGAACCTGATCACCAACGCGCTTGCTGCAACCGCTTCAGGAGGCCATATTGCCGTCACTGCCGTCTGTGCGCAAACGCCAGGCGGGCCAGCGGTCAGGTTGACCGTGAAGGATGATGGCTGTGGCATGTCCGCAGATGTGTTTGGGCGGGCGTTTGAACCTTTTTTCACCACCCGCCACGGGCAAGGCGGTGTCGGGCTGGGGTTGGCCGTCGCACGTAGTATTGCCGTTGCCCACAAGGGCAGTATCACAGCCGAAAGTGCGCCGGGCGAAGGCAGCATAATCATCGTCTTATTGCCCATAGGGGAGGAACACTATGGCATCGCTTAATCAAACTATCCAAGAACGCAAGCAGTTGCTGGTTATTGATGATGACTGCGGTGTGGTTGACTACTTGCTGGAAATGCTCACCGCCAATGGTTATGGCGTGAGCGGCGAATCCGACCCGCACCAGGCTTTGTTGCGGCTTGAAGCGGAGAATTTCGATTTGGTGGTCAGCGATATTGAAATGCCAGGACTGCGTGGATTGGATTTGATGTCAGCGATCCATGCCCGAAAACCGGGGCAGTTGGTGCTGCTGATGACGGCTTTCGGGAGCATTGATCTGGGCATCCAAAGCTTACAAGCCGGAGCCTGTGGTTTTGTCACCAAACCGTTTTCATTTAATGACCTGCTGGCGGCGGTTGCAAAAGCCTTTCGGGACCGCGCCATGCACCGGGAGATTGTCCGGGTGGCTAACACTGGAGGGAAGCTTGTCCCGAAAGCATTGATTGCCGAAAGCCCTAACATGCAAAAAATATTGCAACTTGCCAACCGTGCTGCGCAAATTGATTCCCCAGTCTTGCTGACAGGGGAAAGCGGTGTTGGAAAAGGCGCGCTAGCCCTTTTCATCCACGAGCAAAGCGCACGCTGCAATGGGCCTTTTTTACAAATCAACTGTGCGGCCTTGCCGTTTTCCTTGGTGGAAAGCGAATTGTTTGGGGTCTGCAAAGGTGCTTATACGGACGCGCGTGAAAACCGTTCGGGGCTGTTTGCCGAAGCGAAAGGCGGCACCTTGTTCCTGGACGAAATTGGCGAAATGCCTCTGGCGATCCAGCCTAAACTATTGCAGGTGTTGGAAACCGGCAAAGTAAGGCCAGTCGGTTCCGGTGGCGAAGTGGCGACCGATGTGCGGATTATCGCCGCCACTAACCAACCCATTGAAAAGGCGGTGCAAAACGGCCTGATGCGGGCCGACTTATATTATCGGTTGAATGTCATCCGTCTGGATGTCCCGCCCTTGAGGGAACGTTTGGCCGATATGGACAAGTTGGTGGACTATCTGTTACAAAACGCCCAAACCAAGCTCCGGCGGCAAATCCTCGGCATATCGGCTGAGGCGATGCGTTGGATTCGTGCCTATTCCTGGCCAGGCAATGTGCGCGAGTTGGCAAATACGCTGGAGCGGGCGGTGGCATTGGCCGAACACGACACCATCTTGCTGGAGGATTTGGCCCAGGCAACCCAATTGCCGGTTGAAGACAATTTCCTTGGCAATGCCGAAAACCAATCAATGTCCTTGGCGGAATTGGAAATGGCCTACATCCGCCGGGTTTTATTGACAACGCAGGGCAATAAGGCGCAAGCGGCTAAAATATTAGGCATTGACAGGGGTACGCTTTACCGGAAATTGGAAGAGGGGCAAGGTTAATCCGCTTGGCTCTTTTATTCGCCAATTTCTCCCAACGCGTTTTTCTGCGAGGCAGGAAAATAACTTCCGTCTCCCAACACCGGCAACCCTACATGCTTTGCCTGCGCCGCAACGCAAGGTGGTGCGGGAAGTTATCGAGGCGTTTGTTAAAGCCTTTCCCGCCGAATCTGCCAACGGGCAGGACAAAAAATGATGGGATGGGTTTGGGTATTGTTTGCTAGAGCGGCGTTAGCCTTGTCGGGCGCGTGGGTGGATTCATGAAATGACGGTGTTGCTTTTCCTTAAGCCAACAGTATTGTATATTGCTTGCCCTGTAGGCGGGGATTGTTAGGGTGATGCCCACTGGCCTGTTTGCAGCCAGACAGGTTTGGCTAAAGCTTTGCCGGACACCTAAGCTACGCAGGAATTATTTATGCCCACCATCACGCAGTTATCGCAATTGGATTTAGATGCCACTTACAGTTATGCCGACTATTTGACGTGGCAACTTGAGGAAACCGTCGAGCTGATCCGTGGAAAAATCATGTTGATGGTGCCAGCGCCAAATGTGAAACATCAGCGTGTCATCACTAATCTGGGCGGGGCGTTATTTAACTATTTCCATAAAAAACCCTGCCAATTATTTTATGCGCCGTTTGATGTCAGCCTTTGTGACAGACGTAAATCCGAATTGGCTGACAGCGAAGTTTTTAGCGTAGTGCAACCTGACTTATGTGTGCTTTGTGATTCTGATAAGCTGACTGAACAGGGCTGTAGAGGTGCGCCGGACTGGATTGTTGAGGTGTTGTCGCCGGGTAACACGAAAAAGGAAATGCACTTAAAATATGCGCTGTACCAAGAAAACGGTGTTAAGGAATACTGGCTAGTCTATCCGTATGAACAAGCGGTTTACCAATTCGTGCTCAATGCGCAAACCAACCTGTACCAATTATATGCCATGCACGCAGGCGACGACATTGCCACGCCCTATCTCTTTCCTGACTTAAACATCGACTTGGCCGATGTTTTTGCCGAGTAACTAAAAAATCTAAGGACTTTATTATGACAACCTCTTGGGAAACCGTTATCGGTCTGGAAATCCATGCCCAACTTGCCACCCAATCAAAAATATTTTCCGGCGCATCCACCGCTTACGGTGCGGAACCCAACACCCAAGCGTGCGCCGTTGATTTAGGCTTGCCCGGCGTATTGCCGGTGTTAAACGAAGATGCGGTGCGCAAAGCCATTATGTTCGGCCTGGCTATTGACGCCGAAATTGCGCCTTGTTCGGTGTTTGCCCGCAAAAATTATTTTTATCCGGATTTGCCCAAAGGCTATCAAATCAGCCAAATGGAGTTGCCTATCGTTGGTAACGGCCATTTGGACATTGATGTTGGCGGCGAGACCAAACGCGTCGGCGTCACCCGCGCCCATTTGGAAGAAGATGCCGGTAAATCCCTCCATGAAAATTTTCATGGTTTAACCGGTATCGACTTGAACCGCGCCGGTACGCCGTTACTGGAAATCGTCTCCGAACCGGACATGCGCAGCGCGGGGGAAGCGGTCGCCTACATGCGCAAGCTGCACGAGTTGGTACGCTACCTGGGGATATGCGACGGCAATATGCAAGAAGGCTCGTTCCGGTGTGATGCCAACGTGTCTGTCCGGCCCCAAGGCCAAAAAGAATTTGGCACGCGCGTCGAAATTAAGAACATCAATTCGTTTAAGTTTGTCGAAAAAGCGATTAACCATGAAGTTGAACGGCAAATAGAACTGATCGAAAACGGCGGCACTATCGTGCAGGAAACCCGCTTGTATGATTCGGTCAAAGATGAAACCCGCTCGATGCGCAGTAAAGAAGAAGCCAACGATTACCGCTATTTCCCTGACCCCGACTTGTTGCCGGTGGTCATCACCGAGGCGTTTAAAGCCGAAGTCGGCGTGACTTTGCCGGAATTGCCGGAGGCCAAAAAGCTGCGTTTTAAATCGGCGTACCAACTCGACAACGAGGCCGCCGCCCAATTGACGTCGTCCCGCGCTTTGGCGGATTATTTTGAAGCCGTGGTGAAACAATCCGGTTGCGAAGCTAAGTTGTGCGCCAATTGGGTCAACGGCGACTTGGCGGCGGCGTTGAATAAGGCAAGCTTGGAAATCACCGAATCGCCAATCAGCGCTGAGCGGTTAGCGGGTTTGTTGGTACGGATCAACGACAACACCATTTCCGGCAAAATCGCCAAGCAAGTCTTTGAAGAACTGTGGCAAACCCCATCGGTCACGGCGGATGCTGTCATCGACGCGAAAGGCTTAAGGCAAATTACCGACACTGGCGCGATTGAAGCGGTCATCGACCAGATTATTGCCGATAACAGCAAACAGGTTGGCCAGTATCAAAGCGGCAATGACAAGGTCTTCGGTTTTTTTGTCGGTCAGGTGATGAAAGCCATGCAGGGCAAGGCAAACCCGGCTGAGGTTAATAAGATGTTGGTTGACAAACTCAAGAAGTGATATTGCAGGGGGCGTAGCCTGCCCCCAATACTTGACTTAAGCCGCTCATGGTTCGACAAGCTCACCACGAACGGCTTAAGTCAAGTATTGGGTCTGCCCCGACGGATGTAAGGCCCGTGAATGTTTTTTAAGATTACGTCAAAAATAACTTCCCTGAATGCGCCCGCCCGTTCATGCTTCGACAAGCGCCACCACAGGTGAGGTCTAAGGGCAGGCGAACGGAAAATTTTATCGGGAAGTTGTCCATGCCCCTATCCTTAGAGGCACTGCCCACAGTTAAGCTATTTTGACTGGAGTCCAATGGCTTTAGACGTTGCTGTATCAGCCTTCCGCCAATAACAAAAACGCCTGAAGCCGTTTCACTCCTGCTTAACTGTGGGCAGTGGCCCTTGGTGGTCAGCCAGTTCCATTAATGATATTTTAGATTAATAGCCTTGACGGGAAAGATATGATGAGCGGCGATATTTCTTGGCTTCTTGAGCCGCATACACAAACGCTGTTTATGCAGTTTCCATTGCCTTTGGTTATTTTAGGGCATGACGGGCAGGTTAAGCAGGTCAATCACTGTTTTGATAGCACGTTTGGCAATGCACGCCTGAATTCAAAGAATTTGCAAAAAATTTTGCAGGAAGTTGATGAGCATATCTCTAAACCGCTATTGCTCGAATGCGGGCAACGCGTGGAGGAAGTGTTTATACGGGTGGTCAATTTAGGCGACGACATTATTCTGGTGTTAGAAAAATCAGCGGGAAGCCGCTATGACGGCGAACTGGCCGGATTGCGCCAACGGGTTCTGGAGCTTGAAAAGATCAGTGCGACTGACCGGCTGACCGGGGCATGGAACAGGCATCATTTTGACCGCATCATCTCTGTAGAACTGGCGCGTAGCCTGCGTTACCGGCAGCCCCTCAGCCTGATTTTCTTTGATATTGACCATTTCAAACAAATCAACGACACCTTCGGCCATGCCGTGGGTGACACGGTATTGGGCGCGTTGGTGAAACTGACGAATGCCAATATCCGTGCCTCAGATATGCTGTTTCGCTGGGGAGGCGAGGAGTTTATGATTCTGGCTGCCTCGACCCACTACCGTGCAGCGGAGTCCTTAGCCGAAGGATTGCGTAGTAAAGTTGCCGGGCACGACATTGACGGAGTGGGGCGGATCAGCATTAGCCTGGGGGTTGCTGAGTATCGGGCTGAAGAAAGCCAAGAACATTGGTTTAAACGTGCCGATCAGGCATTGTATGCGGCAAAAAACAGTGGCCGCAACCGGGTCGTGGTAGATACGCAGGGTAACAGTGACTTATGGTCGAACGGTTCAGAAAGCAGCCTCATTTTGCACTTGAACTGGCATGATTCCTATGACTGCGGACAGCCGGTGATTGATGCGGAACACCGTAAGTTATTCGACTTGGCTAATGTTTTAATGAATACGGCGTTCGCGCGGGGCGAAAAACCGCAAGAATTCCATCAGGCCTTGGATAACTTGTTAGCCCATGTGGTAAGGCACTTCGCCGATGAAGAGGCGATACTCGCTGAGCATCATTACGCCGATTTGGCCGCCCATGCCCGCGCCCATAAGCGCTTGGTTGAACGCGCTTTGGAATTGCGTGATTCGGCGCTTGCCGGTGGTTTGTCTGTTGGGGAGTTGGTGGATTTTCTGGCGGATGAGGTGGTTGCCCGGCATATGCTGAAAACAGACCGGGGATTCTATCCATTGTTTGAAAATTAATTTGGGCGGGCGGGTCGGCACAGGATATAACGAACCCTTCGGACTGTCGTAGCGGGCAATCCGAAAGGCAAGGCCAGACCTTTTTAATTTTAAAGTTAATGGTTAGGCTTAAGTCAGATGTTCCCCCAAAAAATAGTGAAGAAAACCACCGCTATTACAATAACCCCGAATATCAAAAAAAACGTCAATTCATCAAAATGATGCCGAACGTGTTTCATGGCGCACCTCCAAAACTCAAACGCTTGATTTAAATTTAAGGCAGCAAATCGGGCCGAAAAATTGTCCAGATAGATGTCACTTACTCGGCATCTTCTGGTTTTCCTTTAGGAAGGTCTAAGTTTGCTGCTATTTGCTCTTCAATAGCGTAGTTAGTATTGTCGTCAAGTAATAGCGAGGTTAATGCCTGTAATTTTTGGGCATCAACCCGCTTGGCTTTGTATTCATGTTTCAACAATTTTACGAACGGAAATAGCATAATGTTAATTTTTACCGTCGGTTGGGGCGGTTTTTTTTGCTCCGGCGGTAAGGCTTTGCGCCCTCGTTTTTCTTTTTTTGACATAATCTAACTGTTTATTAAAAAGTAACCTAAGTATATTGCGAATTTTACAGTTGGCAATAATTATTTTTTGGTGACCTATAAAATAATGGCCGCGCCCAAAGAGGCTTTGTCCGAATTTTTTGGGTCTGGCTAGCCGCGCAAATCCAAACCAACGCTCCTACAATCTGCTATCATTGCCAATTTTTATTTATACGCTAATTAAGGATAATCCATGTCGGAATTCAATAACGTATCGGTCGTTAAAAAAGCCAACGTCTATTTTGGCGGCAATGTCAGCAGCCGCACTGTCCGTTTTGCCGACGGTTCATTAAAAACACTGGGTTTTATGTTGCCAGGCGAATACACGTTCAATACGGCAAACCCTGAAATTATGGACATTATCGACGGTGAACTTGACGTGCTGCTGCCAGGCGCCGAGCAATGGCAAACCATTAAAGGCGGCCAATCATTCGATGTGTCCGCCAACGCGCAATTCACCGTAAAAGTTACCGCCCCGACCGACTATTGTTGTTCGTTTATTAAGTAATGATGGAAAAAGTCGCTATCTTCGCCGATGTGCAGAATATTTATTACACCACGCGGCAAAGCTACCAGCGGCATTTTAGCTATAGCGCATTTTGGCAACAGGCCACCGCCAACCGGCAAATTGTCGCGGCGATAGCCTATGCGATTGACAAAGGCGACAGCAAACAGCAAGGGTTTCAGCAGATACTTCGGAACATCGGTTTTGAGGTGAAACTGAAGCCCTATATCCAACGCAGTGATGGCACGGCAAAGGGCGATTGGGATGTCGGCATCACCTTAGATGTTATCGACTACGCGCCGCTGGCCGATGTGGTCATTTTATTATCCGGCGATGGCGATTTTGACGTGCTGCTCACCAAAGTCCGCAGCGTTTATGGCGTGACAACTGAAGTGTATGGCGTGCCCGCCTTGACTGCGCCTTTGCTGATTCAGGCCAGCGACCGGTTCATTGTGATTGATGATAACTTGTTGCTGTAAACTATTTTTATTTCCCCAGAGTAACGGCAGCTCTTTGCCCTACAAAAACCACTATGGAACACCACCTTGATTTCTACCGCTAACATCACCATGCAGTTCGGGGCGAAACCCCTGTTTGAAAATATTTCCGTTAAATTTGGCGACGGCAACCGTTACGGTCTGATCGGCGCGAACGGCTGCGGAAAATCGACGCTAATGAAAATCCTTAGCGGCGATTTGGAGCCTACCGCTGGCAACGTCTCAGTCACGCCCAACGAACGTCTGGGAAACCTGCGCCAAGACCAATTCGCATTTGAAGGCTTTACCGTGATTGACACGGTCATCATGGGGCATAAAGAGCTTTGGCACGTCAAACAGGAACGTGACCGCATTTACAGCCTGCCGGAAATGACCGAAGACGAGGGCATGCAGGTTGCCGAGTTGGAAGTTGAATTTGCCGAGTTAGATGGCTACACCGCCGAAGCACGCGCCGGGGAGATCCTGTTAGGGTTGGATATTCCGGTGGAACAGCATTACGGCTTGATGAGCGCCGTAGCGCCGGGCTGGAAACTGCGGGTGTTGCTGGCGCAAGCCCTGTTTGCCAACCCCGACATCATGCTATTGGATGAGCCGACCAACAACCTTGACATCAACACGATACGCTGGTTGGAAGACGTGCTTAACGAGCGTAACTGCACGATGATTATCATCTCGCATGACCGGCATTTTTTAAATAGCGTCTGCACCCACATGGCCGACTTGGATTATGGAGAATTGCGTGTTTACCCAGGCAATTATGACGATTACATGATCGCCGTCACCGAAGTGCGTGAACGCCTGTTGGCGGGCAATGCCAAGAAAAAAGCCCAGATCGCCGAGCTGCAAACTTTCGTCAGCCGGTTTTCCGCCAATGCGTCTAAAGCCAAACAGGCAACGTCCCGCGCCAAACAGCTGGATAAGATCAAGCTCGATGAAGTGAAGCCATCTAGCCGCGTCAACCCGTTTATCCGTTTCGATCAAACCAAAAAACTGCACCGTTTGGCGCTGGAAGTTGAAGATTTAAGCAAAGGTTACGGTGGTGAACCGTTGTTTAAAAACCTAAACCTGATGGTTGCTGTCGGCGAACGGATTGCCGTGATCGGCCCTAACGGTATTGGTAAATCGACTTTATTGCGCACCTTGGTGGGTGATTTGACGCCCGATACCGGCGTTGTGAAATGGTCTGAAAACTCAGAAATCGGGTATTTCCCGCAAGATAACGCCGAAGACTTTGCCGAAGATTTAACGCTAATCAACTGGATGGGGCAATGGCGCAAAGAAACTGATGACGACCAAACCATGCGCGGCACACTGGGGCGATTATTGTTTTCGCAAGATGAAATCAACAAATCCGTCAAAGTGCTGTCCGGTGGTGAGAAAGGCCGGATGCTGTTTGGCAAGCTGATTTTGCAAAAAAATAACATCATGGTCATGGATGAGCCGACCAACCATTTGGACATGGAATCCATTGAATCGCTCAACACTGCGTTGGAAAATTATCCCGGCACTTTGATTTTTGTCAGCCATGACCGCGAGTTTGTATCGTCACTGGCGACTCGGATCATCGAATTGACCCCGCATGGGATTGTTGATTTTAATGGGAATTATGAGGATTATTTGGGTAGCCAAATGGGCAAGGTATAAAAACGGTGGTGGTGGGTTAAATCTGTGGTTGCACGTTGATAAGCTGGAGTGCAAACCTTGGTTTGCCTCAGTACAAGCCAAGGCTTGTACTCCAACCACCCCATTTAAACCACTGCCAAAACGGCCTCCATCCGTTTTGCTGATGACTCATCAACACCCTGGCAAAGTAACGTTAGGAAACCTCACCTGCTATTGGCAGAATCGGCTTGGCTTGATGCCGCCACGACTACAAATGCGCCTTGGCCCCGCCCCGCCCGCAAGGTCTCGATCTCACGGATTTGCGCTAAGGGACGGGTTAGGGTTTGCCCCCAAGCATTGATTATGAAGCCAGCTTGCCGCAAAAGCTGGGTTACCTCGTCGGCGGAATAGAAGGTGGCTTCGCGGTAAAACGTATTTGCGGCCTGGTGGGCCAAATAGTCTTGACCCAAGGCGCTTTCCCGGTCTATGAAGCCGATTACCAATCGGCCTCCGGGTTTAAGCACCCTGTGCGCCTCGGCAAGCATCTTCGCGGGGGAGTCGACAAAACAAATGGTCGTCACCACTAATGCGTGGTCAAAAGCGCCCGCCTCGAATGGCATGTTTTCGGCCACCCCTTCAACGACCTTAATGCTCCGAGCCGCCGCGTGGGCCAACATCGCCGGCGAAGGGTCAATGCCTACTTGTATCCCCAATGGTGCCGCAAAGCGACCACTGCCGACGCCAATTTCCAGCCCATAACCTTCCCAAGAGACGAATGGCCGCATGGCAAGCAGTTCCGAAATATAAGCGGCTTGGTGCTTTTCGAACCAAGTTTCGTAGCGCTGATGATAAGCCTCGAATGGGGCGGCTTTAGGCATGACACATAACTCCTTGAAAATGGCAATCTGCACACCTACTCATGGTCACCCCGATGCCCGCCGTGCCGTACTTTGCCGCGTCCCTGTCCGCCGCAACCTTCCACGCAACGTCGGAATGCCGGCAGATGGCGTTGTTGTGATGCGTCGTGAAGATTACGGAACACCATAAGAATATCAGCGCGTTCCGTGGCTTGAAGCAAACGTCCGTAGATGCCGGCGTTGGCGATTTCGGCCGCCACGCCCGCTTCGCAAGCGGCTTTCAGGCTGGTGTACCGCTCGACTTTTCCCAGCCAGGGGTTGTCGGGGATGGTCAGCCCGTAGCGAGAAAATAGCGAGCAAAGCGCTTCGATGTGTCGGCTTTCTGCTTCGCGTATGTTGCTGAAGGGCTGCACTTCGCCAAAGTCGACCATCACCTGTTCGTAAGTCGCGAGCGCTTTATATTCGTCGTCCAACGCCTCATTCAGCGCGGCTATTTCAGTTTCGGTCAGCGGGTTCATGTTTATCCTCCTAGGTGGAAAAAGGCAATGGTGGCAATGCCTGCTAGCAGCAATATCAGTTGGCGCAGCGATGCAAGCAAGCTCACCTGCCGCCGGTGCAGGGTCGGAATCAGATCGGCCGTCGCGATATAAATAAAGCTGGCGGCGGAAATAGCCAAAATATAGGGTACCGCTTCGCGCGTCTCGGCCAACCAGAAATAGGCCAGCAAGGCGCCGGGCAGGGTGGCGATGGACGACAAACCGTTCGACAGCAAGGCCTTGGCAGGGCTGTAACCGCTATCGAGCAGGATGGCAAAGTCGCCAACTTCCTGTGGTATTTCATGCGCGATTACCGCCAATGCCGTAGCGATGCCGAGCGGAATAGAGGTAAGAAAGGCGGCAGCGATGACGATGCCGTCCACGAAATTATGAAAGGCATCGCCGATTAGAATCAACGGTGCGGCCTGACCATGCACTTCACAGTCTGATTTGTGGCAATGACGCCAGATGACGAGTTTCTCCAAAACGAAAAATGCCACAATCCCTGCCAACACCGCCGCCAGTACCAGGTTCGCCGGGGCGTGGTTTAGGCCTGCGGGAATCATGCCCAGGAATGCCGCGCCGAGCAGCGTGCCAGTTGCATAGCTGATCAGGTAGGGAATCAGAATCTCACGGATTCCTTCCGGAAAAAATAAAAACAAGGTTGCGCCGCCGATAGCGCCGACACTGCCCAATAGACTAAATCCGATTATCCAAAGCAGCATAGTCAGCTCTCTTGTTCAACGACCGTTTCGCTGTTGTGCGGTAAAAGTTCGGGTTGGCAACGCTGTTCTTTGCCGGTCATTTCATCCATTTTTCTGAACAAAGGCCCTATTAACGATTGTTCGATGCCGGTGAAATACAGGCGGCCGGCATTAACCACGACGAATACCGAACTAACGTGATGCAACAAGGCGGCAACGATGGGATTGAGGATACCGAAGGTGGCTAGTGCCAAGCCGATGCTATTGAAACCCACGGCCCACAGGTAGTTTTGCTGGATAATGCCGCCCATTTTATGGCCGAGCCGCAATATAGTGACCAAATCTTGGGCGTCGTTTCCTAGAATGACGATATCCGATGAGATGATCGCCAGATTGACATTCTTATGGCCGCCGATGGCGATGCCAACATTGGCGGCGGCCAAGGCTGGCGCGTCGTTGACGCCATCGCCGACCATCGCCACCTTGCCTTGTGTTTGAAATTTTTTCACCAGCGCGGTTTTGTGGTCCGGTGTGCATCCGAAATGGTATTCATCGGCGCCGATGAAATCGGCCACCCGTTTGGCTTCTTGTTCTTCGTTATCGCCGGTCGCCAGAATGACTCTTCCGATGCCGCAGGCGCGGATGCTGTCGGCCAGGCCCTGCATTTCGGATAGCATGATGTCGCGTATCACGATGACGCCCTTGACTTCACGGTCGACCGCCAACCAGATTGCCCGACCGGTATAGGCCAGCGTCGGCAATTCAATGCCTTGTAGGCTCAAGGTTTCGGCGCTACCCATCAGAATGTCCTGGCCTTCAATGCGGGCCTGGATGCCACGCCCAGGCAGATCTTCTGCCTGCTCGACCGGCAGCACTTGGGTCACGCCGTGTTTTTGGGCAAAATGGATAATTGAGCGCGCTATCGGATGATCGAAACGGGATTCTATCGAGGTGGCCAAGGCCAAAATCCGTGTTTGCGGCAGGCCGATTTCGATGACCTGATTGACTTCGGGTTCCGCCAAGGTCACCGTACCGGTTTTATCCAGAATCAGGGTTTTGATGTCCTGCATGTTTTCCAAGGGTTCGCCGCCACGGGCGAGGATGTTGCTGCGAGCCAGGCGGCCGATATTGGCGGCGAAAGCCGTCGGTGTCGCCAACGCCCAGGCGCAGGGACAAACGACCGCGAGGGCCGTCGCCATCAGATGCAAGCTGCCGGTGATAAAAAACAGCAGAAAGGCATAAGCCGTCACCGACAGCAATAAAATTTGCACCGTGGTATCGGCACGCCGCTGTAAATCCGATTTGTTCTCCAGGCTGCTTTCGATTTGCTGGGTAATCACCGCCAGAAATGAATCGTCGCCGTTTTTGTCTGCCTTGACTTGTAGAGGTGCGGTCAGATTCAGTGTGCCCGAGGTCACAGTGGCGCCGGTTTTTTTATACACAGGGAAGGGCTCACCGGTCATGCTGGATTCGTCGACCGCCGACTCGCCTTCGATGATCTGGCCATCAATCGGCACCATCGCACCTTTGGGGATCAGTACCACGGCGTCTTTCTGAATTTGATTGATCGGCAGCTCCACGATAGTTTCGCCTTGCAGCACCTGGGCGCTTTTTTTGCCTTCCTGAATAAGGCTTTGGATTTTTTCCCGGTTTTTACGGATGATCCTAAACGAAATGTACAACCCAAAGCCGATGAACCAAGCCACCATCGCGCCGCTCAGTGGTGCGCCGTCGATCAGCGTGACGCCCATCACAAGCACGATCAGTAATTCCGCCGAAACCTTGTGCATGAACAGCAGGCTTTTTAGCAAGCCTTCCAAATAGAGCGCCAGACAGAACAGATAAAACGGCATGCTCAGCCAAAACAAAGTCGGCAAATCGTATAGCGCATCTAATGCTAACAGAGCCACCGGAATCGCGGCGGCAATGACGCGCAGTAGCATAATGTCTCGGCGGGGGCTGATTTTCAGCAGTTCCGCGTCGATTTTGTCGAAATAGGCTTTATAAGGCATCGTTTTTTCTCCTGGTTGCAGAGGTATTTCATAAAATCAGGGTAAGCACGAAACGGTATAATCCATCATGCACGTCACACTGAGTTATCCGTTGGCTGGCGTTGTTTTCCCCAATAACGAAACGCCAATACGATTGCGGCGGCAGTCGCCGCAATCCCTATTAGCCAGGCCGCTGACGTTTCAGGATGTTCGCTAAAAGTCGCCAACTGGTAAAAAACGGTTGCGGTCAAATAGGCCAAGCCGGTAGCCCAAACCACCATAAATAATGACCAGTTCAAACTCGATTCCCGGTAAGCGGCTGCTGAGGTGGCGATGCAAGGAAAATACAGCAATATAAACAGCAGATAGGCAAAAGCCCCTGCTTGACCGTCAAAATGCTTATGCAATACGGTCACGAAGGCATTTTGGCTAGCCGACGGGTTAACGGGGCTTATGCCGATCATTTTTTTCAGCCCCATCGGAATGGTCATGAACGCCTGTTTGACGGCGTTGGCCAAATCAAACGCTTGCGCCGGTCGGACGGTTGCCGGTTGCTCGACTTCGGCATAGATTGTCTTCAGTGTGCTGATCACCACGACTTTATGCAGCACACCGGTAAATAGCGCGACTGTCGCAGGCCAATTGTCTTGGCTGATACCTAGCGGTTTCAGAACCGGCGTCACGGCCCGTCCGGCGGCACTGAGCACCGAGTGCTGAATGTTATTGGTTTTAAATGAGCCATCCGTCCCTAAAGAACTGAGGATGTTCAGTAGCACCACCATCGTGATGATGAGTTTTCCGACCCGCACTACGAAGGCTTTGACGCGGGTCCAGCTATTGATCAATACATTTTTCAGTTTCGGGACGTGGTAGTTGGGGATTTCCATTGTCACCAGGGAAAATTCCTCTTTCAGAAAGGTGTCTTTTAGCAGTATCGCCGTCAGCACCGCGAATACCACACCAGTCAGATAGAGAATGAAAATGATTAGCCCGCCGTTGTCCGGGAAAAAGGCCGCGGCAAACAAGGTGAATACCGCCAGGCGTGCGCCGCAAGTCATGAATGGGTTTAACAAGATGCTCAACAAGCGGTCGCGCGGACTCTCCAGCGTGCGGGTCGCCAGCATTGCCGGCACGTTACAACCGAAACCTAGAATCATCGGTACGAAGGCTTTGCCGGGCAGACCTAATGCCCGCATTAACCGATCCATCGCAAACGTCGCCCGGGCCATATAGCCCGATTCTTCCAGCACCGAAATAAACAGATACAGAAAGCCCAGAATCGGGATGAACGCGGCCACTTCCCGGATACCGTTGCCGACACCCTGAGCCAACAGCATAATCAGCCATTGCGGAGTGTCCAGCGCCGCCAAGAATTGGCCCATGCCATCAATGAAAAGCGCTTGCGCGAGATCGTTGAAAAACGGCTTGAAGGCGCGGCCGAGCTTGATCGTAAACGTGAACATCAAGTACATCACGGCGAAGAAAATCGGAATGCCCAAAAATCGCTGCAACACCACCTTGTCGATGTTATCGGACAAATCGCGGCCGATTTCCGTTTGTCGGTAAAGCGTTTCCCGAACCAGAAGATTGATAAAGCTGTAGCGGCTGTCCACAATCGCTATGTCCGTGTCTTCGCCAATTTGGTTTTGGATCTCATAGCGCAGGCGTTCGGTGGTTTCGACCAACAAGGCATCGGCGCGGCGGAGGGCAGAAGCATCCCCTTCCAGCAATTTGACGGCCAACCAACGCGCGTCGCCAATTTGGCCATCCATCTGTTGTTTGACCAGAGGCGTCAGTTGATCTAACGCCGCCTGGATTGCATCGGGATAGGTTATCAAGAATTGCGGAAAAAAAGCGTCCTCCATCAAACGGGCTATTGCCGATTTCAATTTTCTGACATCATCTGTTCGGGTTGCGGTCAAGGAAATCAGCGGGCAACTTAGGCGGCGGGCGATTTCATCGCTATCGATTTTGATATTGCAGCCCGTTGTGTCGTCCATGTTGTTTAGCACGACCAACATGGGGACACCCATTTCCAGCAGTTGTGTGGTCAGGTATAGATTGCGTTCGAGGTGGGAGGTGTCGACGATATTGATGATCAAGTCGGCTTGCCGAGAAAGTATGTAATCCCTGGCGATTTTTTCGTCCAGAGCGCTGGCCGTGCCGCTCACATCCAACGAATAAATGCCGGGTAAGTCGACGACTTTGATGATTTTGTCACAGTAGCTGTAGGTGCCGGTTTTTTGTTCGACGGTCACGCCGGCCCAATTGCCAACATGCTGGCGGGCACCGGTCAGGCCGTTGAATAAGGTGGTTTTGCCGGAGTTGGGATTGCCGATGACGGCGACGGTGTGTTCTTCCGGTCGCGCACGGGGCTTTGACGTTTCCGTGAAACCATCTACAGACTTGATGCTTAGCCCCGCCACTTCTTCTTGGCGCAAATAAATGTCGGTGCCGCGAACCCTGATTTCAATCGGATCGCCTAAGGGCGCGACACGCATGACCTCAAATTCCGTGCCCGGCGTTAAGCCCATCACTAACAGTTTTTGCCGGTAATGCAACAGGCTTGGTTCGTAATGGGCGATGCGTCCCCGGTCGCCTGCCTTCATATCGCTAAGTTTGATAAGCATGTTTGAGTGGCTCTGATTCCGTGCGTGTAATAAAAAGAGAGTCAATGATATGCGTTTGTCATTGAGCTTTCCGCAATCATCAAAAATATTAGATTTGACTTATGTTCCGGCCATTATCAAACCCTTCTGGGCGGATAGATAACAATCTGAAAACAGTGCGCTTATGGGAGTCCTGTTATTGCGGCAAAGTTCGCCAGTTTTCGCTTATGCACTAAAATACGCCGGTTGCCGACATGCACCGCCAACTTTGCCACATGTCCGGCAACATCGGGCTTATCAGGTAGGTGCAGCTTTGCAAAAGCGCTTGTGTCATCGGGCGTTTGCGCCGCCGCGCCGGTAAATGGCAAATACATGTGGCGCATCGTGGCGTATGTGTTTTTACATTTCCGGTCAGCAGTGATGGCATGTCCAAGCTCTGGACGATGCCCATGAAGGGTGTGGGCGCACTTAGGGAAATTATTTTTGACGGGATATTAAGGGTTTGCCTGCTCGCCCCCACTAGCCACAACAGTGCCGACAATTTCGCGTGCCGCCAGAAATTGGGCGTAATAGTTGCGGGAGGCAAAACCGAATGACGGGCCGTCATAGTTCTTGACGATGTGGACAAAATCGCGGCCAACTTGGTTTTGCGCCCGTTTCATACCGCCGATGCCGTGGTTGTAGGAGGTGATCGCGGTGGGCCAGTCCCCCAGTTTTTTGTAAGCGTAGCTCAGGTAGCGGGCCGCGCCAATGGCGGAGGCAAAAGGATCGAGGCGGCGGTCAATCTTGCCGCCATCGGGCATGAAGGTTTTTGCGGCGCCTTTGGTGAATTGCCACATGCCGAGGGCGCCGGCGGATGATTTGGCCGCCGGTTGAAACGAGGACTCGACATGCGGCAGCAAGGCCAAATCTTCCGGCAAACCGGCGTTACGGAATATTTTTCTAAATTGCTGGTCATAGCGGCGGCTGATTGCCAACCCTTTCAGGAAACGTTCGCGGGTGCCGCGCTGCGAACGCACCCGCTCAGCGGCACCGGCCAATACGCTGTTAAGCGGTCTGCCATTAGCTTGCAGTTTGGCGATGATTTGCCGGTCGTGGGCGTTCAATGGCATATTGTGGCGTAATTTGCTTTCCAAAACCGCCAACTGGGCTTTCCAAAAATCACAGCGTTGCTTGACCATTTCCTTTTGCCCGCTAGTCAGGCTTTCGCCTACATCACCTGGCAGCGCCATCACTTCGTATATCACGTCCAGATAGCGGTTATCGTGAACCGCGATTTCCGAACGGCGCCACACCACATAAGTCTTGCGCCAAAAGTCCACTGCGGGCCGCAGTTCCCAAGGTTCTTGAAATGCGCCGGAGCGGATTTCCGGCCTATAAAAGTTTTGTGGTGGGGTGTAGAAGTTTTGTGGCGGGGTGGACGGTGGCCGGACGGCTGGCCGATAGGCCAAGGGCTTGTCGTGCTTGACTTCAGGGGCAGTGCTGTTACAGGCATTCAAGACCAAGGCAATCATAAGCAAAAGCCAAATCCGCATAATTGATTTATTCGTTGTCATTGGGCTAATTCACGGTTGAATGGTTTTGGGATGGGGTTTTTTGTATGCTTGGAGCCGACGCATACTGCATAAACGTGGTGGAAAAAGCCGTTATTAGGGTGGCCAACACTGTTAAGATCAGCATTGCCGGAATTGCGGCAATAACCCATTTGACCATGAAGACGACCATCGACATGAAGGGCATCTGAATATCGGTGACCACCACATTATGTGTTTTGTTTTCATCCATTTGTCATATACCCCTTGCTTGCTGTTCCGGTTTGGATTGTAAAACCCGCGAAAATTCGTGGCCGTTAAACATGCTTGCGGTTTTGCCCCGTAGCCTTACCCCTTTTGGGCAAGACTAATGCGGGCGGCGTCGTATGGCCAATGTTGTGGGGCGCTGTTGCCGAACGTTCATATTTCCAACGGCATAAGATTTCATTAAACGCGTTGATGCCAATAAAAAACACCGAGTCGCCATTGCTATCGCCATCACTGAATGCGGGCTCAAGGATGAACCGCCAAAGCACGACGTCGGCCGCGCCTGGCTCGAACAGGTTGAGCTGTGTGGATTCCGCAAAGGTGGGGAGCAGCACCGTTGATTTTTTGGGTTTGTTGGCATCGTCGGTAAAAAAACGCGCCAGCACGGCACCAATTCTAAACAGCAGGTCAGTGCCGCGATGAGAGACCGAAAGCCACGGATAAGTTTGGGTGTTCCAGGCTTTTAGGATAGCTTGGCGTTGGCGGCCAAAGGCTAAGCAACTTTGCGTATAGCGGTCATCCAATTCGGTGTTCGCGTCATGCAGGGCTTTATGGCGTGCATCGAGCAAAAGCCCCGCAATCACATTCAATCGGTCATTGGACAGGTCTGAAGAAAATGAAGTCGGATCGCTAATCAAGACCGCCCCCCCATAAAATGGCCAAAATCAAGGTGTTAGGTTTGAAAGATATTGCCAGTTTTTCGATTTGTCAAGCTATTATCAATGCCCCACATTTCCTTAGTTGCAAAGTGGCGCATAGTTGGCATCAAAAAGCGGGTAGTTCAGGGTGGTTTGCCGCATCGGCCATACCCGCCTGAAGCCCCCGCTGTTTCTTAATGGCGTGGTGATTGAAAACAGTTCAGGCTTAACCGGCCCGAAACCCCCTAGGCTATGGGAAGCATGGACTGGCGGGGGGAAGTTGTTGGTCGGTGCCGGTTAGGTGATAACTAATACCCTGCCAAAAACTAATTGCGCATTGGTCGCCCTTTGATATATTTTGCGGTCAGATAGCCCAAAACAGCCCCCCATACCATCATAAAAATTCCGTGTAATATTATTTCAAATTGAAACTTATAGGTCTGTGAAAAGTAATCATAGATGTAATCGGCTGTAATAATACAAGCGGTTATATACAAGGCTTTTTTAAATGTAATTGCCTCCGCATAAAAACAACTGACCCCTAGCACGAGAAATCCCACCAAAAATCTTAGGCCTGCGTGTATTGACCAATCGAGAGTGAGTATAGGGGTTTTTAATAGGGCTATGTTTAAGAAATACAGCGAAATAATTCCTATAATAAAAGAAAAAACTAATATTTTCATACTGTTGCCTTAGTGCATGTGGTCATAACAATTAATAGGTGAAAATGGCAATGAAGAGGCCATTGCACCGGTTTTATTTAAGCATTTGGTGGTGGTTGGGCATCGGGCGGTTGGTGTATGGGCCTTGGGGCCGTATGTTACATTTTTTGAAAATGGGATCGTCAAACCAACTAAAAATACGTTTCCCTCACTCATTTTTTGCTGCTTCCGGTAGCCGTTTTGGGCAGGAACAAACGGATGAAAAATTTTTCAAGTTCAACTAGGATGAACACGCTTGAGGCGACGGCGATAATCATCCGCCAGGTAAGCGCATCTAGCCCAACCGTGCCAAACAGCATTTGCATGGGCGGCGAATAGGTGAAAGCCATTTGGAATAGGATTAGCGTAAAAACCGCCAACCATATCCACAGGTTACCAAACAGGCCATGCACATTAAGTACAGAATGGTACAAATAACGGCTATTGAAGATATAAAACATTTCAAACACCACTAGGGTATTCACCGTGACCGTCTGCGCTTGTTTAATATCAGTCCCCAATGCCCGTTCCCAGAGAAACAGGCCAAAGGCGCCTGCCACCATGATGAGCGATACGAACAAAATGCGCCACACCAACAAACCTGAGAGTAACGGCTCGTTTGGCTTCCGGGGCTTGCGGCTCATGATGTTCCGCTCGGGTGGCTCAAAGGCAAGCGTTAGCGCCAATGTCACTGCGGTGATCATGTTCACCCATAATATTTGTACCGCAGTAATGGGCAATGCTTCACCCATGAGGATGGCCGCGACGATGGTCAATGCTTCACCGGCACCGGTAGGTAAGATAAAAATGATGGCTTTTTTTAGGTTTTCATAAATCCCCCGGCCTTCTTCAACCGCATGGGCTATGGACGCGAAATTGTCATCCGCCAGTACCATTTCGCTGGATTCCTTGGCAACCTCGGTTCCTTTTTTACCCATCGCCACGCCCACGTCAGCGCGTTTTAATGCCGGCGCATCGTTCACGCCGTCGCCGGTCAT
>DIUY01000004.1 GCA_002422395.1 Methylococcaceae bacterium UBA6146
CCCGCTTTAAAGCGGGCTTTTTTGTCATAGACAAGGTGGCTTTGGTGAAATTAATAAATGGCCGCCCTTTGATAATTAGGTAGTGGTAAACATTCAAATGCTTAAGTGACAGCAGAGTCAAAAAACAGGTTTTTTTGATTCCCAAATAGCATTGCCATTTTTACCACCACCAATTAGGTTAAAGAATTTATGAACGGTCACATACCTGTCGTTGCCCTTAGCGCTTTAGTTATAGCCCGAATTATCCAATGTGCTGTTATAAAGTGCGGCAATCAAATTGGCCTGATGCACTATGCCCACTAGGCGGTTTTCGTTATTGACTATGGGTATCTGCCGGTGGCCCTGATCCGACATTAGCGGGATCAGTTCGGCAATGTGCGTGTGTTCCGGCAGAACCGCAACAGAAGATGTCATAATTTGTCCGACAGCTTCGGGTTTGTCGGCATTAATATCCGCAGTGCGGCGTATAAAAGCCCAAAATTTTTCCTGAAAAGTGGCGTACACATTCAGGTTAACGAACTTGAAAAAGTCATGCCAGGTGATAATGCCGATAACCCGTCTGGCCTTATCAATAACCGGCAGCGCCTTAAGGTTTTCGCGGTACATGATTTGCCACGCATCTTCAACTTCAGTGCCATATTCAACGGTAACAATATTTGTGGCCATAATATCCGCGCAGGTGATATTCCGGCTATGGCGTTTAAACCGTTGCTTCTGTATATCAGTGAGCAACTTGCCCAGATCGTCCGCCGTGACATCTATAAAACGCGCCATGCTTGCCAATGCTTGTTCCACATCCTGATCGGAAATGTCGGTGCGCTGTAGCGGTTCGATGAGCTTGTTTTGCGTAGACTTTTTGCCGCCAGCTTGTTGCGCAAGGGCAGGGTAGTTGCAACCCAATAGCCAGCGGTTAATGGCAATCGCCAAAATCAGCATGATGATTACGTTTAAACCCACCGGCACCAGCACAAAACTATAGCCAAGCGACAGGACAGGGTCGCCGGCCATGACCGGCGTCAATGCGGTTGCCGCACCGGGCGGGTGCAGGCATCTCAGCAGCAGCATGACGAGGACACTGCCGCCCACGGCGCTGGCCGAAGCGACCGCCGTATCAGCAAATACTTGGGCGCACAGCACACCGGTTATGGCTGACACCAGTTGCCCGCCGACCAACGGCCAGGGCTGCGCAAGCGGGCTATTGGGAATGATGAAGACAATCACCGCAGACGCGCCAATCGAGGCGACGATAATCGGGTATGCCGTATTTACGCTGAATTGCCGCGTTATCCATGCAATCAACAAAATGACGCTGAAACACAAAATGACCGAAAGGAGTTTGCCGCTAAAGTTTAAGTTAACCGGATCGGCGGTTATAAAACGAAGCAGTTGCTTAACGTTAACCATAAGGATGGCCGCGTTCAGACGGGTGTCGACAAAAAGGCATCGGCATAAATATCCGTTGAAGACGCGCCTTTAAGGAATGCCGCTATTTTTGTTTGGTTAACCATGTCAGGATGGCCGCAGAGAAAAATGCGCCAGCCTTTTAAATCGCCAAGTGTGGCCAGTGCGACATCATTGGCGCGTCCTGCGGTGAAACCTTCCGGTACATGGGGGCCGGACAAGCAAGGCATGTAATGGAAGTTTGGATGTTGTGCTGCCAGTTGGCGTAGCTCATCAATCCGGTAAAGGTCTTCAGCTTCACGGCTACCGTGGAACAGATAAATCGGGCCGGTGTGTCCGTGTGCCAGCGCGTCTGTCAAAATGCCCGCCAGCGGCGCCAAGCCTGTGCCCGTGCCGACCAAAAGCAAGCCTTGCTCGCGGCGTTCGGGCAGGTAAAAGCAATGCCCGCGCGGTTCGGATACGGCAATGGTGTCCCCCGCCTTGATTCCATCATGCAACCACTCGCTAAACTTGCCGCCCGGTAAGCGGCGGATATGAAATTCCAGTGTGTTGGATTCCTGCGGGGTGTTGGCAATTGAATAACTGCGCGTCAAGCCGTCAGGGCGCTGTAGATTGACAAATTGTCCGGCGTTAAATTCGAACGCATCCTTAAACGCTATGATTAACAACAGCGTGTTTCTATTGAGCATGTCGTTAACAACCACGGTTCCCTCGGTATAGAATTCCGATTGGTCGGGCAGTTTAAGGGTCATGTCCTGTTCGGGAAGGCACAGGCAGGCGAGAAAATGATGGTGTGCTTTCAGGGTGCTTTTTAAGCCAACCTGAGTGTTTTCGGGTGGTGCGCCATTAAGGCTGCGCACCATACAGCTATGGCAATTGCCTTTTTTGCAAGCGTAGGAAATATTGACGTTCCCGCGCAATAACGCATCAAGCACGGTTTCATCGGGTTGGCAAGAATAAGTCTTTTCTTCTATTGTTAAGTTAGCCATGACACGCCTTTATTTAAATGTCTGCATTACTGGCTGGGCAAGTCAAAATGGATATTAGCCCAACAGGCAAACCGCAAAACAGATAACACCCCTTTCAATGGATGTTATCTGCATGACGCTATTTTTTATTTGCCTAACACATCATTGCGGGTGCTTTCGGCAATCGCGGCGGCTTCGGCAATCAAATCGGCCGGTACGTTCAATTCAACCAAAGTGGCGCCTAGGTGTTCCATCACAGCGTCAAAATGGGAATCGTCCAGACCCATTTCGACCAGATGGGCATGGGCGTTGCGCATATCTTGGCCGGTATAGTTATTGGGGCCGCCAAACGCCATCGTAAAGAATGCCTTTTGTTTGGCGATTTGTTTATCCATATCAGAGTTGCCAAAAAAACGGTTAATCCGGTGATCATTCAGGACTTTGCGGTAAAAAAGTTCAACAGCCGCATTAACTGCGGGCTCACCACCTATTCTTTCGTAAAGTGTCGCACTCATTTTTGCTTCCTCATTGGTTGGTGTTTCAGTCATCATTATATCCTCAGTTGTTATATCCAAAATGTAACCAAACAGGGCTGGCCACATAAAAATAATAACAAACTAATCAACCTTATACAATATAAACAAGTTATATTGTATTCTACTATTGAAACGAGGTTTTTGTTATACTTCCAAATCATAGAAAGGATGGTAGTGGTAAACATTAAAATGTTTAAGTGACAGCGGAGTCAAAAGCATGTTTTTTGATTCCAAAATATCATTTTCATTTTTACCACCACCGAAAGGATTAGCATAAGGGGTTTTTATGGCCGAAAAGATAAAATCACGGCAACAGCAAATTTTAAAGTTGTTGCTTGAAAACAAAGCGGGGTTGAGTATTGATGAAGTTGCCGCTGTGTTGGCCATTTCCCGCAACGCTGTGCAACAGCATTTTGCCGTGCTGGAACGGGATGGCTATATACAGGCCGGTGTGCTTAATAAAACAGCGGGGCGTCCGGTGCGCAGCTTCGTGCTAACCGAAGCGGGCATTAACAGTTTTCCAAAGCAATATGCGTGGTTTGCCGAACTCATATTGACCGATTTAAAAAATGAAATGGGTTCCGAGGCTTTCCAGCGTTACCTGCATAAGCTAGGCAGTAACTTATCGCAAAGCCTTTTGCCCCAGTTTGAGGGCAAACAAACCGGCGAACGCATTGACGCATTACTGCAAATCATGGATGGGCTAGGTTTTAATGTTAAGGCGATGACGGCGCCGGACGGTGATGGGCAGGTCATTGAAGCCTGCAATTGCATTTATCATGATCTGGCGCAAAAACATGAAGAAATTTGCGAGCTTGACAGGACGCTCATCGCCACCTTATTGGCTAAAGAGATTGAGCAAGTGGAGTGCATGGCCAAAGGCGGTGGGGCTTGCCGGTTTAAAATCATTAACAAATAGGTGCGCTGTTAAAGCAAATAAGCTTAAAACGGTTTTTGGACAACTGACAACTGACAACTGACAAAAGGTGAACATAATGAATAGCCAATCGAAACTGCGCTGGGGTATTTTAGGTGCGGCGCGTATCAACGAACGTTTGCTGCCCGCCATTGTGGAGGCCGGAAATGCGGAGTTGGTCGCTATTGCCAGCCGCCGTCCCGGTGCGGCTGCACAGACGCTCGCGCAATTCGCACCGCAACAACAGGGCGTGAAAGCTTACGACACGCTAGAGGCGTTGCTTGATGATGAAGATATTCAAGCCGTGTATGTGCCAATGGCCAATCAAGAACATGCGCAATGGACATTACGCGCCATCGAATGCGGCAAGCATGTGCTGTGCGAAAAACCAATGGCATTGACGGTAGCGGACATTGATGCGATTGAAGCGGCGGCACGCCAATATGGCGTGACCGTCATGGAAGGTTTTATGTACCGTTTCCACCCGCAACATGCACGGGTGCAGGAATTGATAAATTCAGGCCTTATCGGTGAGATCCGTTCGGTGCGGGCAAGCTACTCGTTTATGATGCGGCCGGCACGGATGTACCGTTTGGCGGAAAACGTCGAACATGGCGGCGGTGCTTTTTGGGACATTGGTTGTTATGCCATCCATTCGTTGCGCCAGTTTTTCAACCAGCCACCCGTGTCAGTCATCGCGTTGTCAAACTATGTCGAGAGCGGTGCCGATATGGCCACCAGCGGCGTGCTTGATTTTGGCGACGGCAAATTCGCCCATTTTGATTTTAGCTTTGCCCGCGCCCGCCGGTGTGAGTATGAAGTCATTGGTACGCAAGGCGGCATAACCTGCCATACCGTTTGGCAGTTGCCCGGTGATGTGCCGGTCATTTCTTGGTGGACGGAAGCCGGACAGCAGTGTGAAGAACGGTTGCCTGCGGCCAATCATTTCCGATTGGAAATCGAGCATTTTAGCAACAGTGTCCTGACCGGAACGCCGCCCCTGCTATCCTTGGCGGATGCGAAAGCCAATTGCCAAATCATAACCGCCGCTTTGCAATCAGCGGCTGAAGGGCGGTTGGTCAAATTCCCTTCAGCTTTTCAGGAACGGGCATGAAATAATTTCGGTGTCATAACGACTGCCAGTCCTTCAAGGACTGGCAGTCGTAGGGTTTTGCCAATCATCAAATAGCAAGCGCCGCTAACAGGCGCTCGAACTCAACCGCCATAATCGGCAACACGCTCAATAAACGGTGGTCACCGTCCAGCATAAACAAAGGGAAATGGTGCTGCTGGCAAAAACGCCATGCATTTTCTGGGGGCACAATGGCGTCTTGCCAACCATGGATGGCTAGGCTTTGTTCGGCATAAGGCCTGAATTCGGTGCGCTGATAGCCGGGCAGATAAAACGCCGGCGCTATCAGGAACAAGCCGCGCGGTTTTATTATTTCCGAGGTGACCGTGGCGACATAAGCGCCCATGCTGGAGCCGACCAACACCACTTCGTCATAAGCGGACAAATCCATTGCCAACAATTGCCCGACGCGCCAATCAGGATCATTGCTCTGTTGATAGTCCGGGCTGATAACCTCGTAGCCATGGCGTTTGGCGACCGCCGCCAGCGCCAGTGCTTTTTCGCCCCAAGGAATGCTGTCTTTGCCGTGATTATAGATGACCAGTTTTTTCATGTGCTTGGTTCCATGCTGTTTTTTGTTGGATGTTGCATCGTTACCCGACTTTTTTGAGATCCCTGTGCGGATGCCTATTGCACGGGAAAATCGAAATAAGTGTCAGGGTAAGGCTCATTTTTTAGTGTGAAATGCCACCATTCTTGCGGGTAATGCGCAAATCCGTGTTTTTCCATTAACACTTGCAGCAGCATACGATGGGCGCGTTGCGACGGCTCTGGGGTTGGCGCCGCCGTCCAGGATTGTGGGCCGAAAAAATCAAAAATACCGCCCATGTCGATAACTTCCGCTGTGCTTAACGACACCAGCGTCAGATCAACCGTGCTGCCCCGGCTATGTCCGGAGTGCGATAAAATATAGCCTTCCCCGATAAGCTTGGCTTTGTCGATATGGGGGTAGTGTTTGTTTTTCATCAACGTGTCGTTAGCATCGGCGGCCCAACGCACAAAATGGTCAACTGCCCGTTGCGGACGGTAAGCATCAAAAATTTTCAAGCCCAGACCAAAAGCCGCCAATTCTTTTTGTACGGCGTCCAGTGCATCGGTTGCGGCGCGGGTCAATATCGCGCGGGGCTTGAGATAACCGTCTATGGGTTTGCCGATAAAATTATGGTCTGTGCAATAGTGCATCTCCAGTTTGATGCTGGGGATGGTTTCATCCACATAGACGAAGCCTTGGGGGAGGGTGGCCGGATTGGCGTCCACTGTGCCGGCCAAAACGAGGGCCGCAGAAAAAATCAAGCTGAAGGGGATAAAGTGCATGGCGATAATGTGCTGGTTAAGTGCGGTTGTGCAAAAATGGTTTGGCCATAGTTTACGAAAATAGGTGGGTAACTGCCTTGTTACGATTGCCCGTCCTTCAAGGACGCGCAGTCGTCAGTCCTCGTGCCATATTTGCCGTTTACAAACAATTGTAGCTTAGCCATTATCCAAAAAATAAATAAAGGCAAGGGTTTTAAAGGGGCGTCGTCTGGCGCAGTTAGTGGCCGCTTTTCCAAATGGACAGCAGTAACCAGATTCCGCCTATCGTGGCAAATGAATATCCCAGAAAACCAAAGGCAGGTAAGCCCATTATTTCCGGCCCGCCTTTGACCGTCATGATAATTGACGAGCCAATAATGAGCGCGGCGGTCACTATGCCCATGGTTAACCGGCTAATGGCGTTATCAATGCTATTGACATACTGGTCGAGCCGCCGGACGGTGATATCAACCTGAATCGCCCCTTTTCTGGAAGCCCGCAACAGTTTGCGCAAGTCTTTAGGCAAGCTGGACAAAAGGTCGGCGACGCCCACCAGATTGCGCCAGCCCCGCTTGGCGATAGCGTCAGGCTTGTAACGTTCCATCATGATGCTTTGGACGTAAGGGGATGCAAAAACCAGGATGTTAAATTCCGGGTTGAGTTGCCTGCCAAGGCCGTCCAAAGTGATATAGGCTTTAATTAACAGGGCGAGATCGGCGGGCAATATCAAATTATGGTCCCGTAGTATCGCCATCAGATCGCCCATCATGGCGGTAATGCTTAAATCCTTGAGCGCCAACGAGCTGTACTGATCGACAAAGGCTTCTATATCAATGGTCAGCACTTGTTCGTCGGTATAAATATTGTCTGACCAGTCTTCGAGGATCTCGGCGACTTTGGTTGGCAGGTGGTTGGTCATGCCGTACAGCAGGCTGACCACTTGCTCCCGGCGCTCTTCGGTCAGACGCCCCACCATGCCGAAATCGATAAAGGCCAGTTTGTTGTCTTCCAGATAAAACACATTGCCGGCGTGCGGGTCGGCATGAAAAAAGCCATCGACCATAATCATCTTAATGACCGCTTTTACGCCGCGGTCCGCCAGCAGTTTCCTGTCCAGCCCCGCTTTGTCCACTGCCGCCAAATCCCGGCCTTGAATGCCTTGGATGTACTCTTGGACGTTAAGCCGTTCCCCTGTCCATTGCCAATAAACGTTAGGGATCGTGATATTGCAATCATCGGCCAAATTGGTGGCCACCCGTTCCGCATTCCTGCATTCTGCGCCAAGGTCGAGCTCCCGGCGTAATGATTGGTTAAATTGGCGAAGGACTTCATTCGGATGAAGCCGGCGAATATCGGGTGATTCCGATTCGGCAATATCGGCAATGCGCTGCAAGAGACGCAAATCGGCTTCAATGATTTTGCGCAGGCCGGGCCTGCGAATTTTTAAAATGACGGGCGTACCGTCCTTGAGTATGGCTTTATGTACTTGGGCGATTGATGCGGCGGCAAGAGGCTGTCTGTCAACAGCCAAAAAAAAGTCATCAATGCTGCCGCCAAGATCTTCCTCAAGCTGGGGCAACAGCTCGTCGAAGGGCACGGGAGGCGCCTGATCCTGAAGTTTCTCAAGCTCAGTGATGTATTGGGGGGGGAGCAAATCCACGCGGGTCGCCAGGATTTGCCCCAATTTAATGAAAGTCGGCCCCAACTCCTCTAAGACACGACGGACACGATGCGGGGTGTCGAGGTTTACATAATCTTCCACCTGCTCCCAATGCAGCACCTTGCCCGCCCGCTCCAACACCTCGCCCATCCCTAGACCACGGACGAAACTGCCAAACCCATAGCGGATCAATACTGATGCAATATCATGGATTCTGCCCAAGTCCCTGACTGCGTTTAACATTTGCCATAACATAAGCGTTATTTTTTGGAATGGGGCTGCAAACTTTCCGCAATACCCAACAACATGCCGCTGGCTATTTGCGCTAAAGTGGCTGCGGTTGCAACCGTGCTTGAGACAATTATTTCTTTGCTGATCTGCGGTAAGTTTTTCAGCGCTTCCAGAGCCGTTAAAGTTTGCTTGCCCACTGCCGTCCCGCTTTTTTCCGTATGGGCAATAAAATCGCCCACAATGTCAGCCACCACTTGATTGCTGCCTTTCGCTATTTTTTCCAGCGTGCCGAGAAACGACTTTTCCACAGCCTGCAAATCGTTGAGGGCATCATTAAGATCATGTCCGGAATACTCATTGACACGGGAAGCCGCCTCTTCAATAGCCAGTTTTGAGGCCTCCGCCACAATCGCCAAGGCATCATCCAATGCCGTGGCGGCATGGGTGAAGACTTCCTTGGCATGTTCGCTTTGAGTGGCCATGCCCTCGCTGATGCCATTGCCGACGGCTTCAGTGACGCTTTTGATGTTTTCCAAGTCCAGTTGCCGCTGGGTCAGCGCTTTCAGGGTAATGTCTTTGATTTGTTGATGGACATCAGCCCCTGATTTTACCGCCGCGCGGACGGCATTTTTAACATCTTGGTGTTGGTCTGTTTCTGTCATAACCATTCTCCAAAGGAATACAAAAAAAAGGGAACACGAAGTATGCGGTCTATTGCCATTGCCTTGCAATAAATACCGTGTGAGGCGTTTTAAAGTTGCATTTTTTTTGGGGACGATAGGTGGTATTTGCCAATACCTCAATTTTGCACTGGGGTTGATTTTAATATGCCGGCTTAGAGTAAGCCGTTCCCACAAAAATGTGGCGAGCTATTTAATTTGCGAAAAAACGTAGTGTGTAGGGTTTGCCACCCCTATGATAATTATGTCAAAGGATTGATAATCGGCGTTGATTTTAAGAAAGCCGTCTATGCCATGGAAAATGGCTTGACCCTGGCAGTAAAAACTGCGTTTTTTACGCTGCCCTACCTTTGGATAGTGTCCAAGCATTGGTTACGCTTAATCTGAAAGGTATCGGTATTTGCTTGCATACAGGCATTTTTAAGGTAAATTGTATCCGGCTGCGAGCCACGCAAAACTTATCCTCAAAACAGGAACACTTTTATGGGCAAATCCCGCTCCAGCCCGTTAGTCGGGATTATCGGCGGTGGTGTGGCAGGCATGTCATGTGCATTGTGGCTAACACAGCTCGGTCATCAGGCCGTAATCATTGAACGTGGCGGGCAATTGGGCGGGCAATTGCTCGGCATTAACCGTGTTAACCATTGGGTGCTGGGCTTACCCGGCCTGACCAGTGCGGAAATGGCCAAACGCTACGCTGACCATATTGCCAAAACATCGGTTTCAGTCTGCTTTAATAGCCGGTTACTTGCCATTGAAGCCTTGCCGGATGGTTATCAAATGCAGCTTTCCCGTAACAGCCAATCCCAAACCCTCCCTGTGCAAGCTATAGTCATCGCCACCGGTGTTAGAGCCTTAGGCGCCGAAATGTTCGGTGACCTGCCAGGCTTTACCGCCGCCTACCTGTCCGGCTTGGTGTCTTTTTTCCCGCTCGACCATCTCGACAAACTGGCGGCGTTAAATGGCCAACGGGTTGCCGTTGTTGGCGGCGGCGATAATGCCCATTTCACTGCCAAAGATGTCGCCCTAGCCGGGGCGCACGTCCATTTGGTCTTGCGTTCCCCAGCAAAAGCCCAATCTGCCATCCGCGCTGAAGTGACCGCATTGGCCTGCCAAGGCCTTATAACGGAACACAGCGCTTCGGAAGTGACCGGTTTCCGGTTGCGGCAAAATGGCATCGACGTGGCCTTAAAAAAAAACAATCAGGTAAGCGGCTGGCTTAGCGTTGACAGGCTATTTGTCCGCATCGGTTTTGCCGCGAACAGTGAGTTTTTGAATGGGTTCGACGCCTTGGTAGGGTTGCATAAACAAAGCGGCTATATCATCACCGACGCCGCCAAACGTACTAATTTGCCTTGGCTCTACGCAATAGGCGATGTCGCGAATTCGAAACATCAATCGGTGGTTGTGGCCATTGCCGACGGCGCGGTTGCCGCCCAAGATTTCAGCGGAAGGAAAACAGGATGACTAATGAAGACCTAAGCAAACAATCGGAACCTTTGGTCTGGGTTGTGGATAGCGCCTATACCGGTGAGCTGCACGCCAGGATTGGCCTTGCCGAGCGTTTGGGCTTTGGTTATCAAACTATCCCGTTGCCAAATGGCGATGCCGCCGGTTACCAACAGGCGCTTAAGCATCAATACCACGCCAACGGCGATGCCTCGCCGCTGCTGATTATCAGCGGCACAGGGGAGGAAACCACCGCAGAAATTGCCGATTTACGGCAGGTGTTTAAAGAACGCTTATTCAATGTTTATTTGGCGTCCATCTTGCCCGAACAACGCCATCCCCGCTTGCAGGAATACGACTTGATCGCCTCGCCCCAGCTGACCGGCGACAATATCGTCACGCTGACCGGCGTCCCCCATCAACTGACCCAAGCTGGCTTAGCCGCTGCTTACCGGCAACATGCCGGTTATTTTAGCCAACTGCCCAAACCTATCACCGCCCTGCTGGTCGGCGGCAACACCCGCTACTGTGATGGTTTCAGCCAAGACCATGCCCGCAAATTGGCCGGACGAGTTGCCCAGATAGCCAATACCCTTGGCGGCAGCTTGATGGTCACCAACAGCCGCCGGACTCCGGCTGATGCCTTAACCGTGATGTTAGCGGAACTTTCCCGGTTTAATCCCCAGTTTTTTGATTGGCAACAAGCCGACGCTGATTTTTACCACGCCTTACTGGCACATGCCGATTTGTTTATAGTCACCGGCGATTCTTTGTCCATGTGTTCGGAAGCCGCGTTTACCGGCAAGCCCTTATTGGTTGATCTCAGCGCCAATGCCACGGAATGCTTTCATCGGGAAATTGTCCGACGGTTAATTGACCATGGCGCCGCCAAATTGCTCACGGGTAGCTTCGAACCATGGCGATATACGCCGCCCGACCCAACCGGTGCGGTTGTTACGGCTATCTATGGGCGGCTTGGGCAAGCCCCAGCCTTAGCTTAGGATATGGCCATGAATAACGTCCCGATAAAATTTTCCGTTCGTCCTTCGACAGGCTCAGGACGAACGGAAAATTCCCAGATGACGCGCTCCCCCTGTTCATGCTTCTATAGGCCAGGCACGGACGGCTGAGCGTATTCAAGGAGGTTATTTTTGATGAAATCCTTAATACCCAGTCCGCCCACCCTATAAGATTAGCCTATGATAAAAAAAGCTAAAAAACCCACGTCTAAAAATAGCGAAGCTGCTATCGGTGTCATGGAAAAAAACCGCTGGATCGCCGAATCCGCCTATTACAAAGCATTGGCAAGAGGTTTTTGGCCTAACCGTGACGAACAAGACTGGCTTGAGGCAACCTTGGAGTATGAGGCGTGGCGGCTAAAACAGAGAAAAAATGGCTTAGTCAGTTTGCGGCAAAAGGCAAAATCCCATATCTGACATTGATTTTTTGCGTTGAAAGGTTTTTGAAAGGTTGCTCATCTAAACTGATTTCAAATATTGATTAGAGCACTTTAATGAAAAATCAGTTACCCCCTTTGGCAACTCAGATTGCCATCGCCAAAAAACTGGCGTCATTGCTGATCCTGATTTACTGCGTGATCGCGCCGGAGCAGGTCTTGCATTACTTGCTGGTTGTCGTGCATATCCTATACGAAAGCATCTCCTTGTTGCTTGAGGAAATGGTTGGACACACGTTCCATTTGCGCAAATACCACAGCCAATTGATTGTGTTTTACCTGTTTTGGGGTGTGGGTTTGTACGGCTTTTACTGGTTGTGGCGACGTTTGCCGGGGCTGCTTACCAGCATTAAACACCATCTGCTAAAGCAATTTTTGCTGGTCAAGTTGCACGCCCTTTATTACTGGCGGAGTATGCACTTAAGCCAAAAAATCAAATTGATGGTTATCAATTCGGCGTTCGTGCTAAGCACGGTGATGTTATTGCTGTCCTAGCACACTATCACTCTTGTTTCGATGGGGACGGTTAAGCCGCCTGTGGTCTGCAAAGTCTCACCACGAACGGCTTAACTTTGTCTAGGTGTGTCTTCAGGCCACTGTATCGTAATTATTCAAAGCACGATAACGCGCCAAATCTTCTGGGGTATCCACATCCCATTGTGGTTTTAATTCATGATGGTTGAGATTAAATTGCCGGATACGCTGACGTGTGCGTTCAAGCACTTGGCCGCTTCCCCAGGGAATATCAGTAAAAAGTTCAGGATGCGCTTTATTAAGCCCAATCAGCACGTAACCACCATCTTCGGCAGGTGCCAGGACAATGTCATTGCGCCCATTTAAAGCCGCCAATGCCTGATCAAAGTCCTGCTTAGTTAATGACGGACAATCGCAGCCGATTATTAATGCCTTGGAATAGCCGGCAAGCGCCGAACAGAAAGCATGATTCATGCGTGCGCCTAAATTAGCGCCATGCTGTTGCCGAAGCGGAATCTGGTAGGTTTGCGCTGATGCCGTGAAAAAAGGATGGTCAATTGTTGGCGCACACCACAGTTGCACGGGGCATAAGTGGCTTTGTACTGCCAAATTTAGCGTTGCTGTGCTGAGCTCGATATGGACCTGCAAGGCTTGATCAGCCGTTAATTCGGTCAATAAACGGGTTTTCACCTGCCCCGCAACAGGCGCTTTGCAAAAAACCATTAACACCGCATCGGGGTATGGGTAAGGTGTTTTCATTGTCTGCGCAAGGGCTTGAAGGGCAACAACATTAATTGCACAAAACTTAAGTCGGCTTGCTTACGGAAGGGTTTTAAACCAATCGCCATCGTGGTTTGAGGTTGCTTTGGTTCGGCGTTATAGGTCTTACAAAGCCTGTCCCAGCAGGAAATGGAAAATCCGTAATTACTGTCCGTTTCTGCAGGAAGGGTTGAATGATGGATACGGTGCATATCCGGCGTGATAATCAGCCAGCGCAGTTTTTTATCGACGGCGGGTGGAATGTTGATATTGCTGTGATTAAACGTTGCCGCGCCATTGAGGATAATCTCAAAAACAATGACCGCCCAGGGATTAGCGCCGATCAAATAAATGCACAGCACCTTGTAAAACATGGAAATCAGGATTTCCAGCGGGTGAAAGCGCACGGCGGTGGTGGCGTCAAATTCTAGATCGGTATGATGCACCTGGTGCAAGCGCCAAAGCAGCGGCCATTTATGCGAAACAATGTGCTGGCAATAAATGGCAAAATCAAGCAACAGCAAGGTCATGACAATTGCCAGCCAGTCGGGCGCATTTAGCCAGTTTAACAGGCCATAGGAATGCTCTTTGGCGTTAAGCGCACTCAGATAAGCCAGGCCGCCTACACTTAAGCGCATGAAAATCATATTAAAAGCGGCCAGGCCAAGATTGATGGGCCAGCGTTGTTTACGGCTGATGTGCTGGGTTCTTCTGGGATTTAACATTTCCCAGCACACCATAACGGCAAAGATGCCCAGCGCTGTTGAGAGTCTGATTAGGGTTTCCAAAATTTTCCCCTGAGGTAAAGTTGAGCCAATGTTTTCGGGTCGGCGCCAAAAAATCTAGTGTGTATGGGACAGCCCGTCCTTACTTGCGCCCCAGAGGGTGAAGAACGTGCAGCCGTTTTGTAACGAAAAACTTATTCATAATTACTTACGATGTTGTATAGGTATTTGTACGGATTGTAATAATAAGTGGCCTTAAGAATAATAATCTACGCTAAATTTAGCCTAAGAGAAAGACGGTAAGCCGTAGTGGTTGCATCATGGAAAGGGCGTTGAGTATGTTGTCATTTTTAGCAAATTAAGGCAGGGCAGTAATCATATGCCATGCTTATATCCCTCAGTAGGGATGCCATTATTCCCAATAAACACAAATATTAATTTCATGCCCCTAGCAGAAGGGCATGGAAATTGAGGAGCCTTATATGAACACTAAAATGAACTACACCTTGTCGGCACTGGTATTCGCAGCATTCACCTGTGGGTCCAATGGGGCGCTCGCCGGGCAATTGAGCTGTGGTGATACGATTGTTGTTGACACGAAACTTTACGCCGATTTGGTTGACTGTCCGGGCGACGGAATCGTGATCGGGGCCGATGGCGTGACCCTGAACCTGAATGGACACACGATTGACGGGTCTGGATCTGGCATTGGGCCTGGGGAATGGGATCCGGGCGCAGGGGTAGCCGTGCGCTTTCACAAAGGGGTGACGGTTAAAAATGGTTCTATTCGCGAATTCAGTCAAGGTGTCGTCCTCGACAATGCGGAGGATGCCCGTGTCCAAGGCCTCACGCTTACGGCAAACATGCGCGGCATCGAGTTGGCGATTACGGATGGGAGCGTGGTCGAGAAAAACTCAATCGCCGGAAGTGAACTTGATGGCATCAGGCTGGGCTCGTCGAGCGGCAATCTGATCCAAAAAAACCACCTGGTGGGCAATGTCTTCGGGGTCGGAATAGCTGATGGGTCGGGTGGCAATGTGGTGGCCAAAAACCAGATCCACGATGGCGTGACGGGAATGTTTGTGTTCAACAACTGCGACGCGAACAAGGTCGTGAAAAATGAAATCACCGGAAATGGGGAAGTTGGGATTTCCGTTGCGCAAAACTCTAACCGCACCCTCCTCGAAAAGAACAATGCCGAAGAAAACGGGTGGGACGGCATTTTTGTCGGTTCTGGGTTAACCGGCACGGTGCTCGTCAAGAACACCAGCATAGGCAATGGGCAGGATGGCATCCAAGTTGAGAGTGCGTACTCCGCACTCGTAAAAAATACGGCAAACCATAATGCCAATATCGGTATCAATGCCGTTGTGGGGGTTTTGGATGGTGGTGGCAATAACGCGGAAGGTAACGGCGTGGCGGATTGTGTCAACGTGGCCTGCAAGTAGCGCGGTAGCTTGGGTTTTCCTCCCGACACTTCTGTTGAATGACACGGCTACGCGTCCTTGAAGGACGCGTAGCCGTTAGTGAAGCGGCACAAATTAACGGTGCTACCCGCGTTTTTAAACCCATCTAACCCCGACCAATCCTTATAGCATCTTTGCTTTCGCATGGTTCTCGCCAATCATCAAGTACACCGCAGGCACCACAAACAGCGTGAACAACGTGCCGATGGCAATCCCCGTGGCAATCACCAAACCCATGTTAAAACGCGATACCGCCCCTGCACCCGTTGCCATAATCAACGGCAACACCCCTAACACCATCGCCGCCGTGGTCATCAAGATAGGCCGTAGCCGGATACCGGCGGCGGCTTCGATGGCGGCGCGTTTGCTTAGGCCTTCTTTTTGCTTGATATTGGCGAATTCGACAATCAGGATGCCGTGTTTGCTGATCAAGCCCATTAACGTGACCAACCCGACTTCGGTATAAATGTTGAGCGTGGCGTTGCCTATGCCTAGTGTGATAAAAATCAGCGCACCGGCGATGGACATGGGTACGGACACCAAGATAATCAGCGGGTCGCGGAAGCTTTCGAATTGCGCCGCCAGAGCCAGAAAAATAATGATGAGCGCAAACAAAAAGGTGAACACAAAACCGCTGGATTCATTTTCCAGCTGCCGCGACTGGCCGCCGTAGTCAATCGAATAACTGGGCGGCAACACGCGTTTGGCAATGGTTTTTAGTGTGTCCAACGCGTCGCCGAGCGTAACGCCAGGGAACGGTACGCCGGAAATCACCGCCGCGTTGATCTGCTGGAAGTGGTTCAGCGATTGTGGCACGGTTTTGGTGCTGAGCGTGGCAATCGTCGATAACGGCACAGTGGCGCCAGTGGCCGTGCGGATATGGTAATTTTGCAATTGGTCGGCGTTAAGCCGGAAACGTTGCTGCACCTGTGGCGTCACTTTGTAAGAACGTCCGGCGAGGCTGAAATAATTGACGTAACCGCCACCCAGCATGGCGGCCATTGACGAGCCGACATCCTGCATGGTCAAACCTAGCAGCGCCGCCTTGTCGCGGTCGATGTTGACTTCGGATTGCGGCTGGTCGTATTTGAGGTCGCTGTCCATAAAAATAAACATGCCGCTCTTGCGGGCTTCCTGCATAAATTGCTCGGACATGGCGTGCAGTTGCTCAAAGGAGTCCGTTGAGCCGATGACAAATTGCACCGGCAAGCCGCTGCTGCCAGGTAACGGTGGCGGCTGGAACGCGGCGACACGGACACCGGCAATTTTGTTCAGCTCTTCCTGCAAGATTGGCTGGAGCTGGTTGCTGGTTTGGCTACGTTGGTCCCACGGTTTAAGCACCATGCCGGCAATGGATTGCCCCGGCACATCGAGCTGGAAAACGTGGTCGCTTTCCGGGTGTTTGATGAATTGTTCAAACACTTGGCGCGAATACAGCAAACGTTGTTCCAAGGTCGCATCCGGCGCGGCGGTGGACATGGTGATGATGACGCCTTGGTCTTCCTGCGGCGCCAATTCGTTTTTCGCGCTGCCGTAAAGGAAATATATGCTGCCCAGGATAATCACGGCGAACACGGCGGTCACTGGCAAATAGCTGAGCGTGCCGTGCAGGGAGTTTGAGTAGTGCTTGCTCAGCCAGGCAAATTTTTGGTCGATGCTGTCAACCAACCGCTCTTCCCAGCCGCTGCGGTCATGCTTGTGGGCTTTGAGCAGGCGCGAACTCATCATTGGCGATAGGGTCAGCGCGACAATGGCCGACACAGTGACCGCGCCGACCACGGTGAAGGCAAATTCCGAGAACAACGCGCCGGTCAGGCCGCCCTGAAAGCCGACCGGCACATAAACCGCGATCAGGACGATGGTCATGGCGATAATCGGGCCGGTCAACTCCCGCGCCGCCAGCAGTGCGGCGGGAACGGGTTCCATGCCGTCTTCCAGATGGCGGTTGACGTTTTCGACGACAATAATCGCATCATCGACCACGAGGCCGATAGCCAGCACCAACGCCAACAGCGTCAGCAGGTTGATGGAGAAGCCGAACATCAGCATCATCGTGAACGTGCCGATCAGCGACAGCGGGATGGCTATCACCGGAATCAGCACGGAACGCGGCGAACCCAAGAAAGCGAACACCACCAGCGTGACGATTATTAAAGCTTCTATTAAGGTGTGGATGACCTCATTGATGGAGCTGTCAACAAATTTGGTCGAATCGTAAACGATTTTGCCGTTAATCCCTTCCGGCAATTGCGCCTGGATTTCCGGAAAAACATCCCGTACCCTGCCGATGACGTCAAGCAGGTTGGCGCCGGGCGCAATTTGCAGGCCGATATAAACGGCCTTGTCGCCATCGAAGGCGACGCTGGATTCATAATCATCAGCGCCCAACGTGACATTGGCGACATCCTTAAGCCGGACAATCGCGCCGTTTTGCTGCTTGATAACCAACTCTTCAAATTCTGTGACCGAATGCAGGCTGGTCGATGCGGTCAGGTTCACCTGCACCATCTGGCCTTTAGTCCTGCCCAAGCCTGCCAGATAGTTGTTTTTTGCCAAAGCGGCGCTGACATCGGCGGCGGTCAGTGAATACGCCGCCAGCTTGTCGGGGTTCAGCCACGCCCGCAAGGAAAAATACTTGCCGCCCAGCAGTTCGGCGGTCTGGATGCCAGAGACTGCCTGCAATCTGGGTTGCACGGTGCGTATCAGGTAGTCGGTGATATTGTTGGCGGGTAGCACGTTGCTGGAAAAGCCGATATACATCGCGTCAATGGTCTGGCCGATTTTTACGCTTAGCACAGGGCGTTGCGATTCCGGCGGCAGCTGGTTGAGCACGGAGCTGATCTTGGAATTGATTTCGGTCAACGCTTTGTTGGGGTCGAAATTAAGCCGCAGGTTCGCGGTGATTGTGCTGATGCTGTTTTGGCTGGACGACGTGATGTAGTCGATGCCGTTGGCTTGGGAAATGATGGTTTCCAGCGGCGTGGTGATAAAGCCCGCAACAATGTCAGGGTCGGCGCCATAATACGTTGTGGTGATGGTGACGATGGCGTTTTCGGTGCGCGGATATTGCAAGACCGGCAAATCGCTTAACGCGCGGATACCTAGCACCAGCAGCATCATGCTGACGACGGTGGCCAGGACGGGGCGGCGGATGAAAATGTCAGTGAAGTTCATGGCTGATTATTGGTCGACAGGTTGCGGGGCGGCATCGTTGCTGGGTTGCAGGGAATTATCGATCTGCACCGGTGAGCCGTTGCGTAATTTGATTTGGCCGGATGTGACAATTTCATCGCCATCGTTAATGCCGCTAATCACGGCGATTTGGTCGCCACGGGCCGCGCCGGTGGTGACAAACGCCTGCTTGGCGGTCAGCTTGGTCTTGCCTTGGCTGTCAACGCCGTTAGCTTCGATGCGAAAAACCGTCGCGCCATAAGCGTTAAAACTAATCGCCGTGCGCGGTAAGGTGATAAGGCGTTGCGCTTGACCGGTGATGATGGTCACCGTGGCGTACATGCCGGGCAACAACTTGTGGCCGGGGTTTTTCAGCGTCGCCCTGACCTGCACGTTACGGGTGTCGGGGTCAATCTTGGGGTTAATCACGCTGATCTCGCCAGTAAAAGTCTGGGCTGGATAGGTGTCGGTGTTGATGGATACGTTTTGCCCCGTTTTAAGCGCCGCCAAGGTTTGTTGGGGCAGGAAAAAATCCGCAAAAATACTATCCAGCGCTTGTAATGTCACAATGGCTGCGCCGGCATTTAAATATTGTCCCGCATCGACCGCACGGATGCCCAGTTGCCCAGCAAACGGTGCGGTAATGGTTTTTTTATCGACCAAGGCCTGTTGTTCGCCGACATTGGCGAGCGCGATTGCCAGATTAGCTTTGTCGGTGTCAACGGCCTGCTGGCTGACGGCTTTGGCATTAAACTGCGCCAAGCTGCGTTGGTAATTGATACGCGCCAGTTCCGCCGTGGCGTTTAGCGATTTTAGCTTAGCCCTATCGTCAGCGGCGCGTAACTGTAGCAACGGTGTGCCAGCTTGCACGTTATCGCCTTGCCGGAAATGGATGGCCTCGACGATACCGGCCACTTCTGCGCTTAGCTCGCTGCCTTGCGCCGCGCGTAACGTCCCGACGGCTTTAAGTTCCGGTTGCCAGTCCTGATAGCCCACCTTTAAGGTTGACACAATTTGCACAGGTTCGCCTTGGGCGGACATGAACTGTTTGATCATGCGCCCTTTAAATTCGATGAAGCCAAAGACCCCGCCCAGCACCAGGCCGACTGCGAGGAGCATAATTAACATGCGCTTGGTCATATCAGTTTCCTATTCCGAGTAGTTCAAAAAACGGCATGGCGGGTTTCTCTTTTGGGTGGTCTTTCATGATGGCGGTGGCTAAGTTGCCACGGTTCCACCAGCCGCCGCCTAGCGCTTGGAATAGTGCGGCGGTGTCGGCCAGCTGCGTGGCTTGGGCTTTTATCAGGCCAAGGCGGGTCTGTTGGTGGTCGCGCTCTGCGGTAAGCAAGGCCAGATAGCTGACCGCCCCTAAGTCAAATTGCGTTTGGGTCAGGGTCAGGCTGTCGAGCGCCGCCTGCTCTGCGGCTTGTTGGGTTTTCAGTTCGGCGGCATCAAAGTCCAGTGCGCTTAGCGTGTCGGCGACATTCTGGAAGGCTTGCAGCACCGTGCTGCGGTATTGTGCGCCCGCTTGTTCGTAAGCGGCGACGGCGGCGCGTTTTTTGTGGAGAAATTCGCCGCCATGAAAAAGCGGCTGCAATAGGTTGGCGCCGGTGCTCCAGATAAAGCTGCCGGGGACGAACAGATCGCCGACTTCGGTGGCAATGCTGCCGGCATTGGCGCTGATAGTGAAATCAGGGAATATGCTGGCGGCAACGACGCCAATTTGGGCGCTGGCGGCGTGTAAAACCGCTTCTTGGGCACGGACATCAGGGCGTTGCCGAACCAGTTTGGCGGGCAGGCTCAGCGGCAATTGTTCCGGCAAGTGCAAGTCGGCGAGGGTAAACTGCACGGCGGGTGCAGTATTTGGTGTGTCACCGACTAGCACGGATAAGCGGTGGCGCGTTTGTGCCAATTGTTGCTGTAGCGGTGGCAAGGTTGTGCGTGTTTGGGCGAGTGTCGATTGTTGCGCCAATACGGCGGCGGTGGATGCGCCGCCCAACGCGACTTGGCGTTTGATGACGTCCAGTTGTTGGGCTTGTGCGGCAATAATATCTTCTGTGGCAGTGATTTGTTCCCGTAGCGCCGCTTCTTGTATGACGGTGGTCACAATGTTAGCGGCTAACGTCAAAAATGCGCCTTCAAGCTGGAAGCGTTGGTAGTCGGCTTGGGCGGACAAACCTTCGATTTGCCGTTGAATTGCGCCGAACACATCCAGCGTGTAAGACACGTTAACGGAGGTGTTGTAGATGCTGAATAACGAGCTGCCAGCCGCAGGGTTGCCAAATTGTGCCCCGGAGATTTGCTGGCGGGTACCGCTGGCGACAGCATCAAGGGCAGGGAACAGCGAGCCTTCTTTAGCAACAGCGGTTTCTTTGGCCTGTGTTAATGTGGCTTGGGCGGCTTGCAAGTCGGGGTTGTGTTTGATTGCCCGGTCAATCAAGGCCGTCAAAGCGGGTGATCGGAACAACGTCCACCACAAGCCAAGAATGTCTTTGCCCAATGCCATATTTTGTAGTGTTTGGCTGGCTTCTTCTTTGCCAAGGTAGCTTTTTACATCAGGGCTTGCTGGCGGCGCAAAGTCTGGGCCTAGCGTGCAGCCGGAAAACAAAAGTGCGCCGATGGTGAGGGTTGTGCGGAACCGGCGATGGTCAATAGTTGGCATGTTAATGGCCATGTTGTTGTGTTAATAAACTTTGGTTGATGTCTTGGTAACGCACAAAAACCGTTAATTGCTTGCCCTTAAACCGTTCAGCAATAGCTCGGTGATGTGTTTTGCAATAACATCCGGCTTTTGGTTTTCCAGTTTCCAGCCCGGAAAATTTTGGTGCAGGGGTTGGTAGTCAATATAATTTTTGACCAGGCCGATGATGGATGTTGCAACCAAATGGGCGTCTAGCTGCGGAGCCAATTCTGTTGCCAGCTGCATTAACGAACAAAATTGGTTTTTAAAGACGCCTTGTGCCAATAACTGCATCCGTTCGGGATCGGCTTCCATGATTTCGCGTTGCATCAAACGGTGGAATTCGCGGTCTTGCAACATCACTTCAAGCAAGGAACGCACAAACTGGCGCAATTTTTGTTCCGGTGCGCCATCAGATTCCCATATTTTGGCAAAAACCAGTTCTTTGCCGGAAAAGGCAAAGCGGATAGCGTCAAGGTAAAGCGCCTTTTTATCCGGGAAATGATGGTAAATGGCGGCGACGCTCATATCGACAGCCGTTGCCAACTGGCGCATGGATAAGCCCGAATAGCCTTTTTCCGCGAACAAAACGATAGCTTTGCCCAATATTTTTTCTTTTGAAGTCAACATACCTAGCGCACCTAACAAACGTTCGGTAGGTATGGTATCAGCAAAACATAGTGCCAGCAATCTTAACTTTTAACGCCGCTATAAATTTTGTGCGGAAAATATTGGATTTAACAGCCAGCACCACAAAATTTTCTGAATAGTTACTGATAGATTACAATACTTCAATTTTATGCCAACGTTTTCACGCGTAAATTAGGATGCTGGTTTTTGTCCGGTCACCTCGCTACGTTAAGTGAACTTTTCCGAAACCACTCAGAGCGTAACGCCCAACGCGTTGTTAAAGCTCGCCACATAGACAGATGAAAAAATTAAAATGCGCCGTTATCGGCACCGGCTATTTGGGCAAATTCCACGCTGAGAAATATGCTTCATTGCCAGATTGCGAACTGGTTGCCGTGGTGGACATTAACGAAGCGGCTGCACAGGCGGTTGCCGAAAAAAACGGCGCAACGGCATTGGTTGATTACCGTGGTTTGCTCGGCACAGTGGATGCGGTCAGCATTGTTGTGCCGACAACATTGCATCATGCCGTAGCCAAGGATTTTTTAACTTCAGGTGTCCATGTCCTGGTTGAAAAGCCGATTACGGTCACCGTGGCTGAGGCGGACGAGCTGATTGCCATTGCCAAAGAAAACAATCTGGTTTTGCAGGTTGGGCATTTGGAACGTTTTAACCCCGCAGTGCTGGGTCTGGACAAGGACGAAAAACCGCTGTTTATCGAATCGCACCGCTTGGCGCCATTTAACCCGCGTGCCAATGATGTCAGCGTGGTGCTGGATTTGATGATCCACGACATCGACATCATTTTGGCCTTGGTCGATTCTGAAGTGGAGCGCATCGACGCCAGCGGCACGGCAGTATTGACGCAAGGCACGGACATCGCCAATGCCCGATTGTTGTTTAAAAATGGCTGTGTGGCGAATGTGACGGCCAGCCGCATCAGCATGAAGCTGGAGCGCAAAATGCGCATGTTCAGGCCTTCATCTTATGTGTCGGTTGATTTTCAGAACCGCGTGCTGACCAAGCACCGCACCGGCAGCAAAGAAATGTTCCCGGGCATTCCTGAAATAGAAACCGAAGAATCCGTTTTTGAAAGCGGTGATGCGTTGCTTGAAGAAATCAAACATTTTGTTTTGTGTATCCAGACCGGTGACAACCCGCTGGTTTCGGGTGTGGCTGGGCGCAGGGCGCTGGCGACGGCGATACGGATTACTGGGTTGTTGGGTGATAAATGATGGTTTGGTGATGTCAGCAATAAAGCAATCTTTTTAGGAGGGCTTGAAATGTTATTAAAAGAACAGCTCGTTGAGGAAATAAGGCTAATACCAGAAGAAAAACTCGCGGAAGTTTATGATCTTATCCATTATTTTAGGCTGGGATTATGTTCGGAAAGGCAAGCCTTGGAAATCAAGCAAAGAACAACTGATTTGGCGCAAGGGAGGGGTGAAACTCCTAGTGCCTGGCCATTAGTGGCACAGAATGAAAAAAAAATTAATAAAGGCGTGAGAATAGGCAGCTTGGTGGGAAAAGGCTATAGCGTACCTGATGATTTTGACGGGCCGATGGATGATTTAAAGGATTACATGTGGTGATGTGTCTCATTGATACACATATTTTGATTTGGACGTTGGCGAATCCTGAAAGGTTGTCGACGAAGACAAGGATGATTCTTGAGGATCAAAGCATTTTTGTCAGCCCCATTAGTTTTTTTGAAATTGCAATTAAACAAGCCCTCGGTAAACTGCCTGAATTCGCTTTATCCCCAGCCGCGTTATCTGATGCAGTGCAACATGATGGATTTAATGTCCTAAACATACAAACCAAGCATATTGAATGTTACAAGCAGATCCCCTTATTGCCTGATCATCGTGATCCATTTGACCGGCTCTTGTTGGCAACGGCATTGAACGAAAACATGGCGATTATTTCAGCGGATGCCAATTTTAAGTTTTATGAGCCGCAAATTCAGTTAATTTCCAATGACTGATGCTGCGCCCAAAGTTTAATCTAAGCTACGCTTATTTTTCGATACATAATTGATAAACATAAAAGGCAACAAAAAAACATGATTCCAATGGTAAACCTGAAGGCTCAATACGCTGAAATTAAAGGTGAAGTCGAGCTTGGTCTGGCTGAGACGATAGAAAACTGTTCGTTTATTCTGGGGCCGAATGTCCAAGCGTTTGAACAAGAAACCGCCGCTTATCTGGGCGTTAAACATGCCATCGGCGTGGCTTCAGGCACGGATGCGCTGCATCTGGCGTTGCTCGCCGAAGGCATAGGGCAGGGGGATGAAGTTATCACCACGGCGTTCACTTTTATAGCGACCGCAGAAGCCATCAAATATGTTGGCGCCGTGCCGGTTTTTGTCGATATTGACCCGAAAACCTTCAATATTTCCCCACAAGCCATTGAACAGGCTATCACGCCGAAAACCAAGGCGGTCATGCCGGTGCATTTGTTCGGCCAACCGGCTGACATGGATTACATTGAAGCCATTTGCAAAGCGCACAATCTGAAATTGATTGAAGATTGCTGCCAATCGTTTGGCGCATCCATCAACGGCAAACAGACCGGCGCGATAGGCCATGCGGCGGGCTACAGTTTTTTTCCCAGTAAAAACTTGGGCGCGTTTGGTGATGGTGGTTTGGTGGTCACTAATTCAGATGCTACGGCGGCTAAGTTAAAGCAACTGCGCAATCATGGTTCCGACGTGCGTTATTATCATGATGTCGTTGGTTATAATAGCCGTCTCGATGAGATGCAGGCCGTTATCCTTCGGGCCAAGCTTAAACGCATCGACCAATATAACCAAGCCCGCCGCCGTGTCGCGCATCGTTATTCCGGGTTGATGGCCGATTTACCACTGACCACGCCGTTTGAAGATGGTTTGGGTATGCATGTCTACCATCAATACACCTTGCTGTCCGAGCGTCGGGATGAAATTTTGAAAACTTTGCAGGCTAAGCAAATCGGTTGTGCCGTTTATTATCCGGTGCCATTGCATCAGCAAAATGTATTCAAGCAGGAATGCGCGGGCGTGAGTTTGCCGGTGACCGAATCCGTTGCTGCACATTGTTTTTCATTGCCGATTTGCCCGTTTTTAACGGATGCTGAAATTGATGAAATAGTCTCCGTTATTCGCAGTGTGTTGACGGCAACGCCCGAATAGCCAACCTACTGTTACAAAGGCGCTTATTTGCGGGGGGCTTCGGCTCCCCATTTGTTTTTTTAGATACAACCCAAGAGTTACACCGTGAAATCACAAGCCAGTAATATCCATGCCCATAAAATCCTGATTTTGGATTTTGGCTCCCAATACACCCAGCTTATCGCCCGCCGCATTCGTGAAATCGGTGTTTATTGCGAGATTTATTCTTGTGAATGCAGCGATGTGGACGTAAAAAGCTTTGTGCCTAGTGGCATTATTTTGTCGGGTGGCCCTGACACGGTGACCAGCGGCGACACCCCAAGAGCGCCACAAGCCGTGTTTGAACTGGGTGTGCCAGTTTTGGGAATATGTTACGGCATGCAAACGATGGCGGCGCAGCTGGGTGGCAAGGTGGAAAGCTCCAGCCACCGGGAATTCGGGTATGCGCAAATCCGCGCCCGGGGGCATTCAAAATTACTGGTCGGCATCGAAGATCATTTGTCCCCCGAAGGCTATGGCTTGCTGGATGTCTGGATGAGCCACGGCGACCGCGTCGTCGAATTGCCCGAAGGCTTCATGCTGATCGCCAGTTCAGACGGTGCGCCTATCGCCGGTATTGCCAATGAAGATAAAGGCTTTTATGCGTTGCAGTTCCACCCTGAAGTCACTCATACCAAGCAGGGCGGGCGGATTCTGGCGCGTTTTGTGTTGGAAATTTGCGGCTGTGAGGCGTTATGGACGGCCAGCAATATTATTGATGACAGTATTGCGGCGGTGCGGGCAAAAGTCGGCAACGACCACGTTATTTTAGGGCTGTCCGGCGGCGTCGATTCATCCGTGGTCGCCGCGTTGCTGCATAAGGCCATCGGTACACAATTGACGTGTGTTTTTGTCGATACCGGTTTGCTGCGCCTGAATGAGGGTGATCAGGTGATGGCGATATTTGCCGAACATCTGGGCGTTAAGGTGATTCGGGTCGATGCCGAGCAACGTTATCTTGACGCATTGGCGGGCATTACTGATCCTGAGCAAAAACGCAAAATCATCGGCAATTTGTTTGTCGAAATCTTTGATGATGAAGCCGGTAAACTGACCGATGCAAAATGGCTGGCGCAAGGGACGATTTATCCCGACGTGATTGAATCGGCGGGTTCGAAAAGCGGCAAGGCGCATTTAATAAAATCGCATCATAATGTTGGTGGGTTGCCGGAAAATATGGCACTAAAACTGGTTGAGCCATTGCGCGAGCTGTTTAAGGACGAAGTGAGAAAGCTGGGTCTGGAGCTTGGCTTACCGTCGGATATGGTGTTCCGTCATCCATTCCCAGGCCCCGGTTTAGGGGTGCGGATTTTAGGCGAAGTGAAAAAGGAATACGCCGATTTATTGCGCAAGGCCGACGCCATTTTTATTGAAGAACTGCACAGGCATGATCTGTATGATAAGGTCAGCCAGGCTTTTGCCGTCTTTTTGCCGGTCAAGTCGGTAGGCGTGATGGGGGACGGGCGGCGTTATGATTACGTGATTGCCATTCGCGCCGTGGAAACTATCGATTTTATGACTGCCCGCTGGGCGCATTTGCCTTACGAGTTTCTGGATCTGATTTCCCGCCGCATTATCAACGAAGTGGCCGGTATTTCCCGCGTGACTTACGACATTTCCGGCAAGCCGCCCGCAACTATTGAATGGGAATAATTGCTGCCGATGATGAGGCGTGGATGCGTTACGCGCTACGCCTTGCCCAGCGTGCCGAAACGCTGGGCGAAGTGCCGGTCGGTGCGGTTATTGTTAAAGAGGGACGCTGCATTGCCGAAGGCTGGAATAGTCCCATTGCGTTGAACGATCCGACCGCCCATGCGGAAATCATGGCCTTACGGCAGGCGGGCGCGGCTTTGGGGAATTACCGCCTGGTTGATACAACGCTTTATGTGACTCTAGAGCCTTGCGTGATGTGTATGGGTGCAATCAGCCATGCACGGATAACAAGGCTGGTGTTTGGCGCGTTTGACCCTAAGCGGGGCGCCGTGTGCCATGCGTTAAACTTGGCGGATGCACCATTTTTAAATCACCGCGTCGACTGGACGGGCGGCATACTGGAAACCGATTGCTCGGAACAGGTAAGGGGTTTTTTCCGTGCTAAACGCTCATGATTAAGGCGTTGCCCGAAGCCGGTTCACTATAGGCTTTAACAGTGCAGATAGTGAGCGGTGGCTAACAACACTAGGGCTTATCAGTCCCGAAATTGTTTGTAAGCGTTAATCAGTGCATTGGTGGAACAGTCGTGGCTAGTGATGACGTCATCGTTTTGCAGCTCCGGCAATATTACTTTGGCCAATACCTTGCCTAATTCAACACCCATCTGGTCAAACGAGTTAATGTTCCAAATTACGCCCTGCACAAAAATTTTATGCTCGTAAAGCGCAATCAGCGAGCCTAACGTTTTAGGAGTCAGTTTTTTGAACAGGAATGAGTTTGAGGGCTTGTTGCCTTCAAACACCTTAGATGCGACCAATACCTTATCTTCACGCTCGGCAGGTGATAGCTGTTGCTTGACTTCTTCAACCGTTTTGCCACGCATTAAAGCTTCGGGCTGGGCGAGGAAGTTTGAAACTAGAATGTCGTGATGCCCAGGCAGATTGTAATGGCTATTAGCGGCCACCATAAAATCGGCGGGTATCAGCTTGGTGCCTTGGTGGATAAGCTGATAAAACGCATGTTGGCCATTGGTGCCCGGTTGGCCCCAGATGATCGGCCCTGTGCTGTAATCGACTTTTTCCCCGTTCATGTCGATGTTCTTGCCGTTGCTTTCCATATCGCCTTGCTGGAAATAGTCGGCGAAATAACGCATGGACTGGTCGTAAGCCAGTAAAACGTGGGATTCCGCATTGAAAAAATTGTTATACCAAATGCCAAGTAGAGCCATAATGACTGGAATGTTTTGTTCAAATGGCGCATTACGGAAGTGTTCATCAACTTCGTATGCCCCTTCCAGTAGAGCCTCAAACTGATCCATGCCGACATACAAGGCAATAGACAAGCCCACCGCTGACCACAGCGAATAGCGCCCACCCACCCAGTCCCAAAATTCAAACATATTGTCGGTGTCTATGCCGAATTTGGCGACATTTTCGGGGTTGGTCGAAATGGCGACGAAGTGTTTGGCAATCGCTTGCTGGTCTTTTGCACGGTCAAGAAACCAATTGCGTGCCGATGTGGCATTGGTCATAGTCTCTTGCGTGTTAAACAATTTCGACGCGACAATAAACAGCGTGGTTTCAGCAGACAAAGGCTTTAATGTTTCAACAAGGTTTGCCTGGTCGATATTCGAGATAAAGTGCACCTTTAAGGTGTCTGAGCCATAAGGCGTGAGGGCTGTTGCTACCATTTTGGGGCCTAGGCCAGAACCGCCGATCCCAATGTTGACAATGTCAGTGATCGCTTTGCCCGTATAGCCAAGCCATTCGCCAGAATGAATGCGCGTACAAAATGCCCGCATTTTACCTAAAACTTGGTTGATTTGTGGCATGACATCTTGGCCATCCACATAAACGGGTTGGTTGCTTCTGTTGCGTAAAGCGGTATGCAAAACGGCGCGGTGTTCAGTGGTGTTAATAATGGCTCCTGAAAACATGGCGTTAATTTTGTCTTTAAGTTTTGCATGATTGGCCAGATCAATCAATAAAGGCAGGGTTTGTTCGGTTATTCGGTTTTTGGAGTAATCAAAGAGTATGTCATCAAGTTGTAGCGAGAATTTACCGTAGCGACTGGCGTCTTGTTCAAAAGCATCTTTTAGCGAGGCATTTTTAATGTGGTCAAAATGGTCTTGCAATGCAGACCAAGCTTTTGAAGTAGTCAGGGATGACATGTTGTGGCGGCTCCGTTTAAATTTAGTATGGCTTAAGTCTACGAAAAGGGGGGAAACATAGCAATAATACAATAGCACACTAGCAAGATTACCATTTGCTTATGCAATATCGGATGTGCTAGAGTTGACACTTGCTATTGGTCAATAATATAGCAAATTGCAGTTGGTTTGTGAGTCCCATAATGCAGTTAATGGGCGCTCGCAAAGACTCCATATAATAATTATTATTTATTGAGACAGGAAGGTATTATGAACACAGCACACATTTTTAGAAAGGGTTTCCTGGCATTATTTTTAGGCTTGTTTTTGTCTTCTTCGGTATGGGCCCATGGTGGCGCTGCCGGTACTGATACTGACCAATGTAAGTTTGAGCTGGAGCCTGGCCACTGGATTCATTACACCGCTTATCAGCCTAAAGATTTCCCGGCAGAAGACTTTTGCGGCAACATCCCTAACACAAATACAGTGACTCAGCTGGTTTTCGACTATCAAGATATGCGGTACAGGGATATGACCGTTGAATTTGAAGTGACTAAAGAGCCAGAAGGCACTCGGGTATTTTTCTTGCCGGCAGCGAAACACAAATCAGGTACTGTGATGCTTGATTTAAAAGATGGCGTGCCAGAAGCGGGTAAATATCTTATCCATATTACTTTGGTTCCAGACCAAGGCGAGCGTTTAGATGCCCATATGGGCTTTAAGGCCGGCGCCGGCCAATCTGTGAGCAAAAACAGCATGTTGCTTTATGTGTTTTTTGCCTTTGCAGGTTTATATGTGTTGTACTTGTCACATGCGGGTTTCAAACGAATGGTTGACGAAGCTATAGCAAAGATTAAAAGTTAAGGCTTGAAACGGTGCGGTGCATTTGCTTGTCCCTGATTTTCGGGTATGTTGATGTTTATCGAGCAATGAGGAGAAAAAGAATGGTGAAATTATTATCGGTAGGAGCGCTGGTTTTGCTTTTTTCTGCACCGGTAGCAGCAAAAGATTACATAGAGCATGATGGCATGCTTATGGATCATGGTGATGGGCACTTAATGGATATGGCTGGCGGTATGGTTATGGGTCAGAACGTTGATAAATTGCCAGGAGGCTGTGAGAGCATTGCCGAAACTAAAGAAATCACCGTTCATGCTGGTCATCAATATGCTGAAAAATTTCCGGGCAGGATGTTTGCATTTGATACGCAGGAGTTTAATTTCAAACCGTGCACTAAATTAACCGTACATTTTGTTAATGATGATAGTGTCCGGCATCAGTGGATGATGCACGGTTTGCCTAAGTATCTATATCCAAAAGGCATGTTCCATCTGGAAATAACTGGGCCTGCAAAAATTTCTGGGACTTTAATTTTACCGCCTGGCGATAAAACTTATTTGGTACATTGCGATATTGCCCAACACATGGAAAAGGGCATGAAAGCACAGTTGAAAGTGGGCAAGGGTGATGGTGATTTGCCTAGTATTCCTGGGGTGACGGCTAGTGTCATACCAGATGATTATAAAGTAAGTTTGTCTGAACTAATTGTCTCGGCAGAAGCCTTGGGAAAAGAACTTGCTAGCGCACCAATCGCTACCACCCTAGCTAATCCGCCTGTTGCGCCCGATTCAGCAACATCTGATAATTCTATAATTTCAGGTGTGACGGTGATTGGTTTAGCCATAGGTTTGCTTGCCGCCCCCTTTTTAGCAAGAAAATTTAAAGGGATGAGCATATCAGAAATAATCACCACCATTTTTGAGATGGTACGGATGGTTTTTGATTTTGTTTTAAACTTATTGTTTGGTTTGGCAAAGCTAGTCGCTTCTAAAAAAGACAAGATATTGCCTGAAAATTAGATTCGATCTTAAAAAAGCCCCTGTGTCATTTTTTGTGCGCAGGGGCTTTTTTTTTTGATAAAAATAAAAACAGGGCGATGTGGGCGAATTACTAGGGTTATTTGTTAGTGCGTTTATATCATCTACCGTTGCACCTGGTGGCTCTGAAGCTGTTTTGGCTTATTTGGTGTCGATAGGGCAGTATCCAATTGTATGCTTGCTCATAATCGCCACAATAGGCAATACATTGGGGGCAATGACTACATGGTGGCTAGGTGGGTTAGCGGCGAAAAGGTTTCCTGCTGAAGTAATGCTGCCCGAGAAAAATCAAAAAATGCTCAACATCGTTAGAAAAAAGGGTTGCTGGACGCTGTTCTTTAGTTGGTTACCCATAATTGGCGATGCGTTATGTTTTGCCGGTGGCTGGTTAAAGCTACCTTGGTTGCCCGCCTGTTTGTTTATATTGTCAGGAAAACTGAGCCGTTATGCTGCCATAGCATGGCTGTTTGTTTAAGACTCCGGTATAGTCCGCTGATAAATTTATCGTTAAGCGCTAAGAAGAGGTTTGTTGTGCTACGCCATTTCCCAGAAATTAATATAGGCTACCCCCATAAAAAACGGGATTATTTTATCGCGGCATTTACTTTTTTTTGCGTAGCTGTTTGTTTGCTAAGTGATGCCAATGCCGACATTGCCACACAAAAAGCGTTAGGCGTTTGTGGTTGGCTATTTTTATTTGGCCTGCTACTGGGCGAAAATAAAGAAGTCAGGGTGCAAGTTGTAATTGCCGTTATTTTTGCCACTATCGGTGAGCATTTTGCTTCGCCTTATATGGGCGGATATACTTATCGGTTTGGTAACGTGCCTGCGTATGTGCCTCCAGGGCACGGAATGGTTTATTTAACTGCGGTTGCATTGGCACGTTCCGGACTGTTTTTAAGGTATGCTAGGGAAATTGCTGTGTTTGTTGTATTGGTATGTGGGGCATGGTCAATCTGGGGTATTAGTGGATATGCGCAGCAGGGTGATTCGGTTGGCGCATTACTGTTTTGCATATTTTTGGGCTACCTTTTTAAAGGCCGCTCGCCGATGGTTTATCTAGCTGCTTTTTTTATCACCACATGGCTTGAGCTCATAGGTACAGCGGTAGGCACTTGGAAGTGGGCAGCCATAGATCCTGTTTTAAGTTTGCCGCAAGGCAATCCGCCCAGCGGTGTTGCCGCTTGGTATTGTTTAGTTGATGCGGTTGCTATTGGAGGCGCACCGTTGATTTTGGGCAGGACAAAAAATGTCCGGGACTGGTTTAAATCCCGATTGGTGAAAGCTGGAAAAGGTGCGTATGAAAGCGCGGGTAACGATTAGCGGCTTGTATTGTAGGGCAGCTCTCCCCCGTGATCTTTGTTGGTGCGCAACCGATTATTTTAAATTATTTTTAGAGGTGTGGTATGGAACGTCGAGATTTTATTCGTTTAAGCGCAGTCAGTGTGGGCGTAAGCATGGTTATTCCGCCGCAAACATTGGCAGAAAGTAATAAACAGGCGGCTATAAAAGGCGATATTTTTTATACAAAAGATGAGCCAGGCCGCTGGAGCAGTAAAGTCGCAACGCATTTGCCTAATATAGAAGTGACAAAACAGGGCGGTAAGGTTGCCGTAAAAGTGGCGACCGCCCATGAAATGAAAGGTTATGAACACTATATCGTCAAACATGTATTGTTGGATAGCAACTATAAGTTTATTGACGAACGTCTGTTTAATCCGCTTGAAGATAAGGTGGCCATTTCTGAATTTACCTTGGAAAATTATAGCGGTGCATTGTACGCTTTGAGTCTCTGTAACAAGCACGACCTTTGGCTGAATTCTGCTGAAGTATAAGTGTAAAAATTATACAGGGTGCAAAGCCGCTCTGATTTGCCAGGCGTTGGCTGGTTAGGCTATTTATCGTTATGAAAATACAAAATATTTTTGATTACCCTTTGTTTTCTTTAGGGTTTAGAGTCTTTTTCGCGCTGGCCGGATTATCGGCACTGATTCTGATAGTGCTCTGGAACGCTATAGTCAAAGGTGAGCTATCCGCAGATAATTACTTTGCCAACAACTCTTGGCATGCCCATGAAATGTTGCTGGGTTATTCGGTGGCGGTTATTGCCGGTTTTTTGCTGACAGTTGTTAAAAACTGGACAGGTAGGCCGCCGCTGACGGGCGATCAACTGGGCGGGCTTTGTTTGCTCTGGCTGTATGGGCGTATTGTGCCATTTTATGCTGGCTTATTGCCGGATGTTTTGATTGCACTAATTGATTTTGCTTTTTTGCCGGTGCTTGCTTTTCAAATCAGCAAGCCGATCATGCAGGTAAAGCAGTTCAGGAATCTTATTTTTATAGCGATTTTGTTGCTTTTGGCGCTCGGTAACGGTCTGATGCACGCCGAAATTTTAGGGCTGGTAAAAAATTCGGCCGGATTTGGTGTTGAACTGATTGTTGCAACCATTATTATCTTGATTCTGGTGATTGCAGGCAGGGTGTTTCCATTTTTTACCGAACGCGGATTGTCGGGAACATTGATAATAAGAAATCCATTACTGGATGGACTGGCGATTGCTTCGGCCGCACTGGTCTTTGTTATGCAATTAGCCGATATTTCGGGCGCTTTTTTGGCGATAGCAGCAGTTATTGCGGCGCTAATTAATGGCGCCAGGTTATCAGGTTGGTATGTAAGAAGAATCTGGTACGTACCTTTGCTGTGGATACTCTATATAGGCTATGGGTGGATTATTGCGGGTTTTGTCCTGACCGCACTGTCTGCCTATTCCTTGGTGTTGCCCTCTTTGGCCTTGCATGCGTTTACCGTGGGGGGCATAGCGGTATTAACCCTGGGCATGATGGCAAGGGTGTCATTGGGACATACTGGCAGAATACTGAAAGCGTCAAACGCCATTGCGATTGCCTTTGTATTGATTAACCTCACCGCTTTGTTCAGGGTTTTATTGCCGATAGTGATACCCGATTGGTACAGTATATTGCTATATGTTTCAACACTATGCTGGCTGGCGGCATTTGCGCTGTTTGTCTTTGTTTACGCACCGATTCTTGCTAGCTCCCGGATAGATGGTCAAGAAGGTTAGTGGTACGGGGGCGCTAAAACCGGCTTCCTATGTAAAACACTTACCTTATGTTCTTTATGGGAAGAGGGTCAGGTCGGCGCAGAAAAGCTATTAATTTAGATGTCCGTAGCCGCTACAGCCCATCAACCCCTTTTCAATTTTCGAACTAAAAATAACGATGACTTCAGTTAATTCCGAGAAACTTTCCAGCGCCCGCTTTGCAGAGGCGACCGATGCTTTTGTGGAGGTGTTTACCGCATCTGTCGATTTTGATCAGCGCATGGCGCAACAGGATATTCAAGGCTCTATCGCCCATGCCACTATGTTGGCGGCCTGCAACATTCTGACCGGACAAGAACGTGATGATATTATCCGTGGCTTAACGCAAATCAGCACAGAAATCAGCAATGGCGTGTTTGTCTGGTCGATAAAACAGGAAGATGTGCACATGAACATCGAAGCCCGCTTAACCGATTTGATTGGCATAGCGGGTAAAAAGCTGCATACCGGACGTTCGCGTAACGATCAGGTGGCAACAGATATTCGCTTGTATTTACGCAGTGAAATTGCGCAGATTACTGTTGAACTGACCCGTTTACAAACGGCTATTCTGGATTTGGCAGAGCAGTACACCGATACCATTATGCCAGGCTTCACGCATTTACAAGTTGCCCAGCCAGTTACGTTTGGCCATCACCTGATGGCTTGGTTTGAAATGTTAAGCCGTGATCAGGAAAGGCTGCAAGATTGCTGCAAACGTATCAATATCATGCCATTAGGCGCTGCGGCGCTGGCGGGCACGAGTTATCCGATAGACCGTCACCTGACCGCCGAGTTGCTTGGCTTTAGCCGCCCTTCGGCCAACTCGCTGGATTCGGTCAGTGACAGGGATTTTGCCATTGAGTTTACGGCAGTTGCCAGCCTGATCATGATGCACTTGTCGCGGTTTTCCGAAGAGCTGATTTTGTGGTCCAGCGCCCAGTTTGATTTTATCAACATGCCTGATGCGTTCTGCACTGGCTCGTCGATTATGCCGCAAAAGAAAAATCCCGATGTGCCAGAGCTGGTTCGCGGCAAATCGGGTCGTGTGACGGGGCATTTGGTGGCGCTGCTGATGCTGATGAAAAGCCAGCCGCTGGCATACAACAAAGACAATCAGGAAGATAAGGAGCCATTGTTTGATACCGTCGACACGTTAATCAATTGCCTGCGGGCTTATGCCGATATGATTCCGCATATTCAGGCGAAAAAAGCCAATATGTACGCGTCCGCCAAACGCGGTTTTGCCACGGCGACCGATCTGGCCGATTATCTGGTGCGTAAAGGCATGGCTTTCCGTGATGCGCATGAAGTGGTTGGCTTGGCGGTGCGTTTAGGGCTGGAAAGCAACCGTGATCTATCGGAACTGTCGCTGGCAGAGTTGCAGCAGTTTTCAGGTTTGATTACCGCTGATGTTTTTGATTATTTGACACTTGAAGGGTCAGTTGCGGCGCGTAAGCATATTGGCGGCACCGCGCCTGACACAGTAAGGGCAGCTATTGCGGCGGCACGTCAAGGAATTGGCAAGACTTAGCCGTAGTTTAAAGCCCTGCTTTAGCTGGATTGCCCATCTAAAACAGCTGGTACGCCAGATTAGTCCACCGTTTCCTTAGGGCCGCCGACATCAGCCGGATCGCCCTCATAAGGTGTCGCATATTTGCAATCTTTTTGTGGGCAAACCTTTTCAACGCCGTGCCTTTTGGTCTCTTTAACGGTCAAAATAGGCCATTGGCATGCTGGACAGCTTTCTTTTATTGGCGCATTCCAAAGGGCGTAAGTGCATTTTGGGTAACCTGAGCAAGAATAAAATATTTTACCGCTTTTGGCTTTACGCTTAAGTATCGTGCCTTTTTTGCATTGCGGGCATTCCACACCGGTGTCCAAAGGTTTTTCTAACGGCTCAATGTGGCGGCATTTAGGGTAACCACTGCATCCAATGAATTTGCCATAACGTCCCGTTTTGATGACTAACGGCGATTCACACGCTGGACAAACGCGCCCTTCCACCACTTCGGATTCATCTGCCGCCCCACCGTCGTCATTAAGATTGCGGGTATAAGAACATTCAGGGTAATGTGTGCAACCGATAAACCGGCCATTCCGGCCTAAGCGAATCGACAACGGATTGCCGCATTCGGGGCACTTTTCATCGATGGCTTCCTGGGTGACATCTTTGCGCTGGACGCTTTCTTCTTTTTCATGGATCAGTGTTTTAAACGGATTCCAGAAAGCGTGCATCAATGGAATCCAGTCTTTCTCGCCACGAGATACAGCATCTAGATCATCTTCTAGCTTGGCAGTGAAATCGTAATCCACATATTTAGTGAAATGCTCAGTCAGAAACTTATTGACGATACGGCCAACATCGGTGGGGTGAAAACGTTTGCTGTCCAAGGTGACATATTCTCGGTTTTGCAAAGTTGAAATAATCGATGCATAAGTTGATGGACGGCCAATGCCGTGTTCTTCCAGCGCCTTAACCAGGCTGGCCTCGCCGTAGCGTGGCGGCGGTTCGGTAAAATGCTGGGCGGTGATGATGCTGTTAAGCGGCACGGGGCGGCCCTCTTCCATTGGCGGCAAAAAACTTTCTTGTTCATCACCTTCATGGCTGTCATCTTTGCCTTCCAGGTAAACTGACATAAAGCCGGGTGATGCAATGGTCGAGCCGGTGGCGCGGAAAACATGTTTGCCGCCGCCGCAGCTTAAATCAACCGCGACCATGTTGATGGTGGCATGGATCATCTGACAGGCGATAGTTCGTTTCCAGATCAGGTCATAGAGTTTGAATTGCTCGGCGCTGAGGTAATTTTTTATCTGGTTGGGCAGATGCCGGGCGGAAGTTGGGCGTATGGCTTCGTGTGCTTCTTGGGCGTTTTTGGATTTTGTCTTAAATAAGCGAGGTTCCTCCGGTACATTATTTTTGCCGTAGTTTTCGGCAATCAGTTCCCGAATGTCCGCTATCGCTTCCATCGCCAAGTTGACCGAGTCAGTACGCATGTAGGTAATAAGGCCTTGCGTCTCGCCGCCGATGTCAATGCCCTCATACAACTGCTGCGCGACCATCATGGTGCGTTTAGTGGTAAACCCCAGTTTTCGTGAAGCTTCTTGTTGCAGGGTGGACGTGATAAACGGCGGGGCTGGATTGCGTTTGCGTTGCTTTTTTTCCAATTTGGCGACGAGCAATTGGCCGTCCGCAGCATCCAGCAGGGCTAGCCTAGTTTGTTCCGCTTGTTCCTGATGGGTTATGCTAAATTGCGTCAGTTTTTCACCATCAAAATGCGTCAGTCTGGCTTTGAAGGCTTGCTCCTGTGCGGTTAAGCTGGCGTCAATTGTCCAGTATTCGCGCGTTTTAAAGGCTTCGATTTCTAATTCGCGTTCGACGATCATCCTTAGTGCCGGACTTTGAACACGGCCTGCCGACAAGCCACGGCGGATTTTTTTCCAAAGCAACGGCGACAATTTAAAGCCGACCAAGTAATCCAGCGCACGCCTCGCTTGTTGGGCATTAATCAGGTTAGTGGCGAGCTGTTCAGGATGGGCGATGGCTTCGGTGACCGCTTTTTTAGTTATTTCATGAAAAACCACGCGGTGCACTGGTTTGTCTTTGAGTAGGTTTTTTTCATTCAGCAGTTCGTATAAATGCCAGGAAATGGCTTCACCTTCGCGGTCGGGGTCGGTTGCCAGATAGAGGGTGTCCGCTGTCTTTAACGCTTTGCTTATGGCTTGGACATGGCGTTGATTGCGCTCAATGACTTCATATTTCATTGCAAAGTCATGGTCTGGATCAACCGCGCCTTCTTTGGGGATCAAATCACGCACATGCCCATACGAGGCCAATACTTGAAAGTCTTTGCCCAGATATTTTTCTATTGTTTTTGCTTTCGCAGGCGACTCTACAATAACAAGATTTTTACTCATTTAATTACTACAAGTTCAAGATTTAGGGTTCAACGGAGGCTTTTGGCATTTTAGTCACTTGAACCTTGCGTCTGATAAGTTCAGTGCAAATAAGTCGGTACAAGGTCGTAAACAATGTCTTCCATTCTGGAAAAAGCCAGTTCTTCGTCTGGCTGGCTGAGCAGGATCATCAATATGATCCACTTAAGTTTTTCTAGGGAGATTTCTTCATTTTCGAGCGCCATGGCACGGTCAATCACAATTTCCCTATTAGCCGAACTTAGGATACCGCTATGCTCCAAAAACATCAGCAGATTACGGCATTCAAGGTCAAGTTTGGCTTGTTCCTGTGCACAAAAAATGCGGAATGCCGGTGACACGGTAGGTTTTATAGAACGTTGCAAGCTCAGCGATTCAAGCCAGTCAAAGGCTTTGTTCACTTCAAGCTGGGCAAAGCCCGCTTCTTGTAGTTCAGTTTTTATGACATCGCTGCCCGGAAGTATTTCAATTTCTTCTTCCATATAGTTTTCGAATAAGTACATCAGGACATCAAAAATATTTTCTTTCATAAGTGGGTTGTTGTTTATTTAAGTCGAGTATAGCAACCGCCAGCAGTCGCTTCCAGATAACCTTGCAGTTCTAAAATAAGTAGCATAGATGAGATAACGCCAATCGATAGCCCTGTATTTTCAACGAGATCATCAATTGAAGTTGGGTTGAACATGACCAGATTCAATAATGTTTGTTGCTCCAGGTCAAGCATTGATTGTTGTAATGTTACAGGAAAATTATTATCTTGTTGAATATATTGATTTAATTCCTCAAGAATATCTTGTGTGGTTTCAACCAGTTTTGCACCTTCGCGGATCAGGGCGTTGCAGCCACGCGCCAAGGGGTTGTGAATTGAGCCTGGAATGGCAAACACTTCGCGGTTTTGTTCCAGTGCCATGCGGGCAGTTATCAGCGAACCACTTTGTTTGGCAGCCTCAACCACCAGCAAACCTTGGCATAAGCCGCTGATAATCCGGTTTCGTCTAGGAAAATGGTTGGCTTGGGCAGTTGTGCCAGGCGGGAATTCTGAAATCATTGCGCCGGTATTGACAATTTGTGTGGCGAGATCTTTGTGCTTGGCAGGATAAACGCGATCCAGACCCGTGCCGGCCACGGCAATAGTATAACCGTTATTGGCAAGTGCGCCTTGGTGGCTGGCGGCATCTATGCCCAATGCTAAGCCGCTGGTGATGACGAAGCCATAGCCACTTAACGTTTTGGCAAAATTGAATGCGGTTTCTTTACCTTGCTGCGTGGGATTACGGCTGCCCACCATGGCAATTTGGGGTAGGGATAACAGCGCCGGATTGCCCCGTACAAACAGAACGGGGGGCGGGTCGGCAATTTCTTTTAGTTGCGTGGGGTAGTTTGTGTCGGTGATTGTAATGATTTGATTATTTTGCTGCGCCAACCAAGAGAGGTCATAGTCAATCGCCGCCCAGTCAGGGTTTTTGACGGCGTGTACACTATTGTCTTTTAGCCCTAAGGCTATTAGTGCCGAGGCCGGCTCTGCAAATAGCTGCTGGGGGCTATGGCTTGCCAATAAACGGACAAATGTCCGACAACCAATTCCTGGCGTGCGTAATAAGGCAAGCCAGTATTTTATGTCATTGGTGTTAGGAGGCTGAGTAAGAGCGCTCAGGGGGTTTGTACTTTGTCTAAAACGTGGATAGGCTGAGAGGCTTTCATTACCAAAGCATAGCTGACGCGCTCAAACGGGCGGAACACCATCAATATTCCGGCATGTTCATCAGGGAGCTTGACCGTCTCGTTTTTAATGGCGCTGTAATTGTCCCGCACTGTTCTGCCTTGTTGGAGAATTTCCAGTTCATGTCCTGGCAATAAGCCATCTTGAATGCCTTTATCAATGACTACAACGTTATATTTGCCAATTTGGGAAACGCCGTCCAAGACGCTGATGATATTGCCGACAAGTTTTTTTTCTGGTGGTCTTGGGAAATAATTCAAGATGACGTCCTCTTCATCTTTACGCATTAGCCGGTCACCGATACGTATTTCACTTGCAGATTTGGTGGCCGTTAATGTCGCGGGGTCGCCTGCTTGCTGTAAATTGGCATCTGCGACATATTTTGCTTCATAACCCAAAATTTCCCCTGAGGCAGGGCTGACGTAAGCGCTGCCAGGACGGTACACGGTGTATGTGACGTTATCAGGGCTATTTATTGAGCGCACATAGATACGGTCGCCCGCGCCGGCGATTAAGTGTTCGCCAGCCAAGTCAATAACATAAGGTGCATTGTTCAGATCGTTTTTACCAACAACCTTGGGCGATGTTAAAAATGCCGATATTTCATTCGTAGGTATTAATTTGATGGCTTGTTTCAGGTTGGTTTCGCGGATGCATGGCAGTAATTTACCGTTCTCATCGACGGCAAAGCTTTTACGGCCCCGCTTAAAATCTTCCTCTTGCAGCACACAGGTGCCTTTTACAAGAGAACTGTCAGGTTGGTTGTATCTGGAAAGGCTAAGCTGAGGTCGGCCATTAACTATGGAAAAATACACGGTATCACCGGGATAAATCAGATGAGGATTTTTGATTTGTGTGTTATGGCGCCACAGTTCGGGCCATTGCGATGGGTGATTTAAAAACTTGCCCGATATGTCCCATAATGTGTCACCGTCAACAACGGTGTATTGATCGGGGTGCGCAGGGTTTATCCGGATGTTTTCGGCCCATAAACAGGTGCTGAAAAGCAAAGAAAATAGCAGCCCTGAAAGTGTTCTAAAAGCCATAGTGATTCCTTAGGAGTCTTTTTAATCGGTTTGGATTCAAAGTTTAGATGAATTCGGATAGGTTTCAAGTCGGAAGTTAAGCGGTTGATTTTTAAGCTTTAGAAAATCCGCTCTTTGGGTGGGGTGTGACACCTGAATGCTGTTTGTTGGTGGGGCATTTTACACGGTGCGGGAGTTGATACAAGTTTCTAATTTACGCACCAGATAAGGTGAAGATTGTTGGTATTGAGTGGCTATTCTTGGTTGGGTGAGTTTGTGGATGCTTTTATCTCGCATCTGTTAATAGTTTGATAGTTTGGATTGTTTGCACACAATCCGCACATAAACCAACACCAATAAACACAATGCCACTAATGCCGCTTGCCAGCGCACATCTACAGCAATATTTTGCTGCTCAGCAAAATCTGGGATTTGCAACGCCTTCGCCAATTCGCCCACGTTGGTAAGACGCTGATAATGCAAACCCGCTTCCGTACTTAAAACTTGCAGATAATTTTCTTGCAAAGCCGACAAATGCTCGCTGCCCACCGTCGCCTCACTACCAAACGGCGCGTTACGCGCGTTATAGCCTTGGATTTTTTCCGAGTTCACATCCGCTTCGCCAAAGGTCGAGCGGTGCGGCACGTCATTGGGGCGATAAAAACCGTCTGGCTCACCTTTGTTATTAAATTTGGGGATAGGCACAGCTTGCAAACCACCAACACCGATAATCATGCCTTTGGCTTTGCCTTTTACGGCGGCAAAATCGCTGCGGTAACGTGGGTTGACGGGCGGTGCTTCTTGCCCGTCGGTGATGAAAATAACGTGGGTGTCGAGTTTTTCCAGCATTTGCAAGGTGTTCAACAAACCGCTGGCGATACGGCTATCCGCCGCCCACGCCATGCGCCAATCGACGTTGGCTAAAGCCGTGTCAATTTCATTGAAGCTTTGGCAAACGTCTATCGGCTCGAACAATAAAGTCGAACGCCGTTCCGTGAACAAACCTAAGCCAACTTTGGAGTGGCAAGGCAATTTCGCCAACAGGCCACGCAAGCTGTGTTTGACGTAATCCAATCGGCTGACTGCTTGCCCGTCCAGTCGGTAATCTGCGGCGTTCATGCTACGGGTGATGTCGATGATGAACGTGTAGTTATAGATAGGGCACGGCTGGTTTTGGGTCGGGCGGATGAAGGCGACCAGCATGGCGAGCAGGGCTAGGCTTAATAGCCAGAAGCGGTAGTTTTTTAGATAGTTTGAGGTCATAAGATACGCTCGTTCCCAAGCTCCAGCTTGGGAATGCAGTGTGGGAAGCTCTGGCTTCCCGTCAAAAAGTTCGCGAAGCTAGAGCTTGGGAACAACCGGATGGAGTAAAAAACATGTTTTTTACTCCGATTTAAGGCAACCCCCTAGGAAACCCCGGCACCGTCGTCCATAACTGCGATTTCTGGTTAACCGGACTTTCCTCTTCGTTACTGATCTTGTCCATTTCCGGCAACAGGCGCATCGCGACTTCCAGGTTATATTTGGCATCCCAAAACTGGCTATCTAAAGCCAAGGCTTGGCGGTAGGCTTGTTTTGCCAAGGCCACCAAAGGCATGGCTTCGTTGATCGCCATCGCTTCGGTTTTGACCACCGCCAAATGCAGATAAATATTGCCTAAGTTGTAACGGATTTTCGCCTGCAAGGCCGGATCGGGTGCGTCTAAAATCAAATTCAAGGTCGCTAAGGCTTCGTCATAGCGCTGCTGCTTTTTGAACACCATTGCCCGCGCCAAGCGCACTTCCGGCGCGGCGTTGATGATTTTCTCCAACGGCACGTCTTTGCCTGCTGCCAAGTCGGTAATTGCTCGATTGCTTTGGCTGATGCCGACCAGCGTCCATCCTTGCACCAGCATCGCCACCGAACCGAGCAGCAACGCCGCCCATAACGCGATTAGTTTCATCATCTTTTCACCTCGAAAAATTTCACCGCCAGCAACACCGCCAACAAAGCGGTCGCCCAGAGATAACAATCACCCGACAAATCGCGTTTGGGGATGCGTTCGCGGTAATGCATCGGCGCTTGTTCAAGGCGGTTGATGTCGGCGATGGCTTGCTGCATGGCATCGGGGCTTTCGGCTTGGTAGGCTTGATAGGGAATGTTCAGGCTGGAAAAAAACAAATGCAGGTAACGCTCCGGCATCGCTCCGGCGTTATCGTCGCGTGGGTCTTGCGGTTTATCAAAAATGCCAGGGCTATTTGCAGTGCGTAAAAACAGCCAGTACAAACGGATGTTTTGCCTTTTAAAAGCGACACGCAGTTGCAATTCGCTGTCCGGGTCTATCGCCGCCGCGCCATCGGACACCAACAAGACAATCCGCGAACCGCTCAGAGGCTGGTCTTTAAATAAATCCAAGGCCATGCTCAAACCCTTGCTGACATGGGTGTACGCCAAGGCGGGTGTGGCGGTGGCGTTGATCGCCGCGTGGATTGCCGCTTTGTTATCAGTCAGCGGCAATACGAACAGCGGCGCGGTGCTGTATTCGGCAATGCCCAACAAATTGTGCGGGCGTTGTTCGACAAAATCGCTTAATAAGCGCCGCGCCGCCGTGGCTTTGGATTCGTTCGCGCCATCCGGCGTTTTGCCGGCAAAGGTGTTGTCCATGCTGTTGCTGCGGTCTAAGAGCAAGACGATGTTTGCGCCATAGCCGATGCGCTCGCGGCTTTGTTCGGTTTGATGCAAGCCAGCCAAACCTAACACCAAGGCGGCAATCGTCGCCATCGCACAAGCCCGCAACACTACCGAAATGGCCTGCGACAGCGGGTCGATGGGCAATAACGGTAACCACGGGTAAGCGCTAGGCGGGATGCCACTATTGAACAGCGGCAACACCGCCAACACCAAGCCCGCCAGCCACCACGGCGTATCGACTGCCAGATTCATCATCAGCCCCGTTCCAAATCCAGACACGCCGCGCACAGTTTGCGTAAATTCACTAGCGTTCCGTTTGAACTTGGCGCGGTATCGCTAAAAAAATGCTGGTTGGAGTTTTGGAAAAACCACCGTAGTTGTGCGTCAGCCATTTGATACGGCGGGTGGCGTTGGTAAAAATCCGCCAATTGATGTTGGAACAACGGCGCACCATTGACGGCGTTTAAGGCTTGGTGGAACACCGTCAAAGCTTGTTCTATTTGCGTGTCCGACAAACTGGCGAGTCTTTTCGCCGCCCGTTGAAACACACGACGCTTAGGCAAGCCCGGCAAATAACCGTAGACGTAGGCCAAACCGCCCGCACTACTGAGCGTTACGGCCAACGCCGCCCACAAACCGTAAACCACGCCTGTATTATCGAGCAATGGCGGCGCGGCATCGGGGCGCATATATTGCCCCGATTCGTCTTTCCTGATCGACAACTCGCGTAACGGCGATAAGCTGAAATGCCACGCAGGCACGGTTTGGCTGGCGTTATTGCCGCCTTGCGCCAACGGCAAAGCAAAGCTGGGAATGGTGAGCATCTTCACTTCCAGCGGCGCGTAAAAGGCTTGGTAAACCAGATTAATTTCATAACGGAAACCGCCGCTGATTTTGGTTTCGTTGACAGCCACTTGGTTGATATTCAGCCAGCGGTTGACCGCGCCCCGTTTGGGCAAGCCGCCACGTTGCAGTTGCACGCCATTGCGGGTTTCGAGAATGATTTTGTGACGGATTTCATCACCGTTGAGATAACCGAACGGGCGCGGGGTTAAAAATTCAAAATCGCTGATTGGGGTGTCGGGCGCGTTGCTGCACGCCAGCAAGCACAGCGATAAGCCGACAATAAGCCACTTTTTCATGCCGCCCTCTGTAAAAAATACGCTTGCAGTTGCGCGGCCTGAAAGTCGTCTTGCAAAAACACCGGTTCACAGCCATAGCTACGGAAAAAACTTTGCAGATGCCGCCGCCGTTGCTGGAAATTCTGCACGATCTTGCGCCGCAACGCCGGACGCATGAACAGCGTGTGCGTGGCGCTGCTTTCGCTGTCTTGAAAACTGACCAAGCCCCAGTCTGGCAGATTTTCATAATCGCCCGTTTGCCACGCCACCAACGGCACGACATCGTGCTGGTGCAACTGCGGCAAGATGGGCGCAAGGCTAGCCAAGTCAAAATGAAAATCGGACAGCAAAAACACCAATGACGGGCGGTTGGGCAACTGCGGCAAGACCGCTTGCCACTGCGGGTTTTGCGGTACGAAACGCGGGGCTTGCAATTGCTGGCTCAAGGAGCGGAGTGCGCCGCGCTGTTGGCAGTGTTTTAGCTGATAGTGGTTCGGGGTTTGGCTGCCACAGGCCATAAAACTGAAACGGTCGCCATAACTGAAAGCCGATTCGGCGATGGAATCCAAACAGGCCAGCAACAACGCTTTGTTTTGGCTCATGGATGCTGACAAATCCGCCAGCAACAGGACGTCAATTAAGCTGTGTTGCTGGTAAACCCGCACCCGATATTGCCCGAACACGTCCAACACACTAGCCCGCAAGTCTATGCGCCGAGGATCGGGATGGGCGATGAGCGGTTCGTGTTGTTTGAACAAATGGCCGCTACTGACCATGCGCCCGACATGTGCGCCCGGATAAACCCGGCTGCTGGGCGTGGCTAAGCGGTATTGGAATATTTGGGTTGGGTTCATGGTGTTTATTGCTGGTTAATTACCAAAAACACCACCAAGCCAGTAAACAGGCCATACGCAGGCCAAGTGTATTTGCCCAATTGCCCGAATAGCCATTGCAGCGCGGTGCTGTCCGGTTGTGATACGGCTTGCGCGGCGCACCACCATAAGCTATTGAGCAAAAGCAAGAGCACTAAGACTAAAAAACCGGGCGCGTCAAAAAACAAACTGCCCCATGCAGCGGGATAGACGCCATCCGCCAAGCGGAAAATAATTTGTGCCAATAAAATCCCCCACGCCGTCGCGCCTAAGGTAAACGCCAACAAGAACAGCCGATTATTGAGGCGGCATAAATACTTTGCCAGCGTTAATAACGCAGTGTGTTGTCTGGACAAATACGCGGCGGGCAAGCTCAGGCACAGCAGCAATAAGCTGGTGTCGCTGAGCAAATCCCAAAATTTCGGGCTGATAGCCTCGTTAACTGCACCGACATAATAAGCGGCGTAGGGCGCAGGTTCTTGATTGTCCAAGCCCTCGGCAATCAATACGACAAATAAGCCTAAGCCTGCGTAAGCGGCGATGGCTAAACGTAAGGCGGTGAGGTCGAATACGGAGTTTATTTGATTTTTTATAGTGGTATTCATGTTTTACACTCGTGATACTCGTGTGACGCTAGAACTTTAATATTATTAAGTTAAGGATTTTTCCGTTCGCCCTGAGCCTGTCGAAGGGTGGGCGGAAAAATTCGAGCTTTGCAACACAGCCATTCATGCTTCGACAAGCTCAGCACGAACGGCTGTGTTGCTTAACTTATTGTCAGTCAAGCTGGAGCTTGGGAACGAGCCTGTCTAAACATTCACGGCGCGGCAATCTGCGCCAATATTCCTTTAATCAATTGCGGCATCAATTCCTCTTTCCGGTAAGCGTACAAGGGGCTAAAAAATATCCGGTGCGCCATCGTCACGGCGTACACGGCTTGTAAATCTTCCGGCAATAAATTGTCGCGGCCTTCCAGCCAAGCGCGGGTTTTGGCGGCACGGAGAAAAAAACTCATGCCGCGCGGGCTGGCACCGGCTTGTATCAGTTCCGCCATATCGACATCAGCCAAGCGGATTCCGAACTTGGCGGGGCTATGCGAGGCTTGCCACAAGGCCAAGGCGTAAGTCTTGAGTTTGTCGCTGCTATGGATGTGGGCTTGGATGCTGGCGGCGACTTCATTAAGCTGGTAATAAGCGATTTGTCCGCCCGCCATTTCCTGCACCAAGCGGTCAGTATCGTGGTAGCGCGGGTTAAACATCAGCGCTTGCAGCACCGCTTCATCGCTGGGCGTGTCGATGCTGATTTCAAACATAAAACGGTCTTTGGCGGCGGCAGGCAATTCAAACGTCTCTTCGCGTTCGACGCGGTTGCGGTCGGCGAACACTTGCAAATGCGGCAAGTGGTAGGTTTGGTTGAACGCGCCGACGCTACGTTCCGCCATTGCCCGTAATAATAAGGAATGGACTTGCGGGCGGGCGCGGTTGATTTCGTTAAAAAAGAAGGTCGCCAAGCGTTCGCGGTGGTTGAGCAAAGGGCCGGGATCGACGCGGGGTTTGCCGCTGGCATCGAGATAGGTGTAATAAATCAGATCGGCGGGCATTAAATCTATCGTGCCTTCGATGCGCTGGTAATCACCACCCAAACCGTGGGCAATGGCGCGGAGCAAGGTGGTTTTGCCGACACCGACATTGCCTTCGAGCAAGACATGACCGCGTGCAAACACTGCCAACAACAAATGGCGCACAGCGGCGGTTTGGCCGATGACGATTTGGTTAAGCTGGTGTTCAAAGCGTAGGGCTTGTTCGCGGCTGGCGTGTAAGTCGGTCATGGTTATCTGTAAAAAAATCCGGCAAGTGAGGTTTGCCGGAATTGAGGGGGATTTAGCCTAAAAAACAAATCGTAGGATGTGCTGAACGAAGGGAAGCGCATCATTGGGCGTAACTGATGGGCTTCCTTTCGTCAGCCCATCCTACTTCTAAAAAACCGCCAAACTTAATTGGCGATGTCATCCACGTCATAAACAAACTTGCCAGTTTTGACGAAATTCAGGCGGCGTTTCTCGTTACGCGCTTCCATTTCTTTAACCGATTGGGCTTGTTTATTCAGTTCGTTCACGTCGTGTTTCGGGTCGTATTTGCTACCTGCGACTTTGTCGGGATAGCCGGGTTTTGGCTCCCAGCACACGCCGGGTTCTTTGCAGTTGGTGCCATCGTAAGCCAAGGCGGACGCTGACAATCCGGCGGCAAGCACCGCCATGCTGAATAATGCTAATTTTTTCATGGTGTTATCCTCATTATTTAGTTAACCATTTGGCCTTTTTCGGATCACCTGTGTAGATGTCACGAATAAACGCCATGATTTGCAACATTTCATCGGTGTTAAAGTTGACGTACTGCGGCCCCATCATGCCGTTGGCTCCGCCGAACAGTAGTTCAAACAAGCCATGATCGGTGGCATTGCGTGGATACGTCCAATAATCGTCTGCCAAACCGGGGCCGAGTTTGCCCTCCGCTTCGTGTCCGTGACAGCCGGAACAGCCCGTCATATAAAGGCTTTTGCCTTTTTCCACGACTTCTTTGTTGCCGTTGTAGGGGTTTTTACCGTCTTGCATAAATTGCTTGAAGGCATCGGTATTGCCACCTTTTTTGGCGAAACTCAAATCTAAGGTTTCGCCCGTGATGGCGTTATGCAGGGTGATGTCGGCCTGTGCCGCGCTAAAAAACAGCGATAGCGCAGCACACAGGGTGAGTGTTGATAATTTCATGTCCTGATTTTTTCCTTAATGGGTTGCGGCGACGGAGACTTGTTCTGCGTCCAGCAAGGGTATGCCTTCGGCTTCGAGCAACCGCCGGATTTCCGGTTGTTTATCTTTAATGACATGGTTCAATTGTGCCAGTAAGGCTTCGTTACCTTTACGCACCGCCATCGACGTACTGTAGTGATGCCCGACTTTTTCCCCGTCCGCCCGTTTGTTGGTGTCGCGGATGATAGTCATCGTTAACGGTGTGCCGGAGGCTTTGACATAAGGCCCAGCCGCCGGCCCCCACAAAGCCGCCACTTCGGCATGGCCTGAGGCGACTTCGCTGACCAATTTTGCCGTATCGTATTTGACGTATTGGTTGCGTTTTGACTTATAACCGACCAGTTCTTGCGAATAATTGAACATGTCGTTATAGCGTCCGATAGCGCGGAGCATCACTTCCGCAGGCGAACCCGGCACAAAGGCGATACGCTGGGCTTTTTGCAAAGCTTCGCTATCCCACGAGTTGATCGCTTGACCGTCTTTGCGGGTGATGAACACATAGCCGGAACGGTAATACGCCACACTGGTGGAGACACGCGGGTCGCCCGTATCCACGCCGATGACGGCATCACACAAGCCTTTGTCCAAGGTGTCGCGCAGGTAATAGCGCGGGTCAGTCCAGTAGACGTACTCGACTTTTTTGTTTAATGCTTGGCCGACTAACTGGGCGAGCTTGTTTTCAAAACCCTCGCCTTTATTGTTGGAGTACGGCATTTCATCTTCGGCGGCGCAGATTTTTAAGGCGCTGTTATCGGCGTTTGCCGTGGACAGGCTTAAACCTAGGCAAGCGAGGGCTAACAGGTGTTTTTTTGTTAATGGCATGTTTGTTCTCGTTTCCAATCAATCTATATGCAAGTTCAGAGAATCCGTCATTCCGGCAGGGATTGTCGGAATGACGATATTGCTATCTCGATTGCTCTTTACACATCAAAGCGCAAACACCATCACACCGCCGCCCATTTGCGTGTAATGCGCCAATTCTTTAAACGCACCCACTGCACCTAAACCTGCTGTCGGGTCTTTCAGGTCAAACACCAAACCGACACCAGGCCAGCCGCCCACGCCGTAATAAATCGCCACATATTGCTTGCCGTTATGCAGATAAGTGATCGGGTGGCCGATAACGCCGGACGGCAGTTTGAATTTCCACAGCTCTTCGCCGGTTTTCGAGTTCAAGGCTTTGATGTAACCATCTAAAGTGCCGTAGAACAGCAAGTCGCCAGCGGTCGCGGTCGTGCCGCCCCAAACCGCGAATTTCTCTTTCACTTCCCATTCAAATTCGCCAGTCACCGAGTTCATGGCTTTGACTTGGCCTAACGTGCCTTTCGGGCCTGGGTACATGTTCAAGGTCGCGCCGACGAAGAACTGACCTGCGCGGTAAGGCAGCATGAACGGTTCCCAATCCATACAGATGTGGTTGATGCCCATGAAGAACAGTTTTTTGGCAGGGTCGTAAGATTCGATGCCTTGGTTGTGGTAGCCCATCGCGGACGGACATATCCCTTTAGCTTCGTGATCCATGTGCGTTGAATATTCAGGGTCGCGGATGGGTAAGCCCGTTTTCAGATCGACTTTTTTCACCCAGTTGACGGTGTCGTCAATCTTGAAGGCATTGACCAGATCGCCGTTTTCACGGTTTAGCGTGTACACCAGGCCGTTACGGTCGGGATGGGTCAGCAACTTGGTTTTCTTACCATCGACGATTTGCTCGGACAGCCCCATGTAGTTGACGCCCGCGTAGTCCCATTCGTCATGCGGGGTTTTTTGGTAGCCGAATTTGGCTTCGCCCGTGTTGACATCGCGTCCCCATATCGTCATCGTCCATTTGTTGTCGCCAGGGCGCATGGTTTCATTCCACGGCGCGGGGTTGCCGGAGCCGTAATAGAGCATGTCTAAATCAGGATCGAAGGCATACCAACCCCAGTTGGTGCCGCCGCCGATTTTCCACGCATCGCCTTCCCAAGTCTTTAAGCCTAAGCCAAATTGCCCGTAATGCGGATTGGCTTTGTTGAAATCTTTTGCCAATTTGATGTCTTCATCAGGCCCCGTGGCGTAGACGCGCCATAATTGCTTGCCGTCCTTGATGCTGTAAGCGGTCGCGTAACCGCGCACCCCCAGTTCCGCACCGGAACTGCCGACGATGACTTTATCCTTGACAACAAATGGCGCAATGGTCAAGGTTGAGCCCATCGCAATGTCGGAATTTTCCATTTTCCACAGCAATTCGCCCGTTTTTGCATTCAACGCGACGATATGCCCGTCCAACTGGTTTTGGAAAATGGTCGCCGGATAGCCGTTACCTTCCGGTGCGTAAGCCAAGCCCCGGTTGACCACGTCACAACAGGCCACGGCGCGTGCCGCCGGGTTTTGTTTAGGTTTGAATTCCCAGAGGATTTTGTCCGGCTCGTTCAAGTCGATGGCGAAAATATTATTCGGGTACGGCGTGTGCACATACATGATGCCGTTGACGACCAACGGGCCGCCTTCGTGGCCGTTCAGCACGCCCGTGGAAAATGACCAGACCGGTTTCAGATTTTTGACGTTGGTGACGTTGATGTCATACAGCTCGCTAAAATGGGTCGCGCTGTAATCTTTGGTCTGCATCACCCAGTTGGTGTTTTGGCGCGACAGTTTTTCCAGTTCTTTATTGGCTAGCGCAGGTTGCGCCAAGGCCAATGAAATGCCCGCCGCCAATGCAGTGCGTCCTGCATAACCGGCCATTTTCAAAATCCGCATGATTCCTCCAGAATATTATTTGGTGTGTGTTCAATAGGGCCTAGCCGTGTGTCCCGAAAGTGCTTGGCTTGCTTGATCGGGCAAGGATTGTTTGGGACACCCGGCTATGCTGGACAGGAATGATACGGGAAGCAGTCAGAAGGCCGTTACGGAATAAGCCTGTAAAACAACGGGGAAATTAGCGGCAAATAATGGTGAAAATTTCCTTTAACCAAGTTGAACTTAAGCGGCACAGAAAAGGAAAACTTCCCATAGTTTCCGCTGCGAAAAAACGGCATCATGGTTGTTTCAAATAGGGAGGGGATGTGTCACAAAAAATCAATGTATTGTTGGTCGATGACCATGCCGTAGTCAGGACTGGCTATAAAACCTATTTGGCCTTATCGGAAAACATCGGGCAAATTTATGAGGCCGACCGTGGCGAAGCCGCTTGCCAACTGTATAACCAATATCAACCCGACTTAGTGGTGCTGGATTTGTCCATGCCCGGCATCGGAGGTTTTGAAACTATCCGGCGGCTAATTAGCCGCGATCCCCACGCCAAAATTTTGGTGTTCAGTATCCATAATGAACTGGTCTATGTCACCCGCGCCTTAAAAGCTGGCGCCAAAGGCTACATCACCAAAAACAGCGTCCCCGAAATCCTTATCACGGCAGTTGGTAAAATAGCCCAAGGCGGCACGTTTGTAGAACCTGAACTTGCCCAGCAATTGGCAATCACCATGACTTCGGGGCTGGATGATTCGGAAAGAATTAAATTGTTATCACCACGCGAATTTGATGTGTTTTGTTTGCTTGCGAACGGTTACACCACCCATAAAGCCGCAGAGAAATTGTGTTTGGGTTATAAGACCGTGTGCAATCACGGCACAGCGATTAAGGATAAACTGGGGGTGGCGACAGTTGCCGAATTGACCTTGTTGGCTACGCGGCAAGGCTTGATTGAGGCGAAGGATGCCCTGCATGAGGATCGCTGCTAAGAGTAGCAGTTTCGTAGCCCACTGTTTTATCCGTAAATGGTGGGCAGAAAAGCGTTGCCCACCCTACACGACTATTTCTCCAATTTTTTCTTCAATCCCTCCAATCCGTTCTTAAAAAACGTATTCATGGCTTTGACCGCTGCTTCATCATTCAGGTTTTCCGGTGGCGTGTTGCCCGTATCGCCACGATAAAACCGGCTTTTTAAAACTACGGTGCTATTGTCGGCATCTCTGCCAGGAGTCACTTGTAAAGTGACAGAATAGGAGCTAGCCGGAAAAGCTTGGACGTTTTCGGTTTTTAAACGGTAGCTGTACTCGTAGTCTTTATCGCTGTAAAAGTCCAGCTCTTCAACCAACTGGCCACCGTTTTGCAAGGTAATGGCGCGGATTCCGCCAGATTCATGCTTACCATCCCCTGTGCTTTGTTTAACATCGGGATGCCAGGTGGAGATGCCGTCGAATTGTTTGACGGCCTCCCAAACCATGGTGACAGGTGCGTTAATAGTGACACTTTCCTTGGCTTTTTGTGGGGTAGGCCCGTGTGCCGTAGCAAACAAAGGAAACATTAACAAGATGGTGAATACAAAAGGGTTGGGCGTCATAATCAATAATTCCTGAAACAAATGTGCATTATTGATAATCCCAACTAAAAATCATTGGGGTAAATTCCTGATATTGACTGGAGGAATTCCCGTTTTATAAGCGGCTACGAAACTTACAGCGTTTTTACTCTTCGTTAAGGCTAGCCTTTTAAGTTGGGACAGGTTAAGCCGTTCGTGCTTCGCTTACCGCAGGCGTGCCCTTTCAAAGCACCAAGCGGCCTATCTTATCGGCCAAGCTAAGGTTGTCGGTACTGGCGTTGAAGCCGGTGTCTGGGGGACAGGCATCCCAAGGCATGGCTGGAGCCAGTATAAGCTGATACAAGCCATGTACGAATGCGAAACAGTTTATAGGCTTAGCCGGGGGAGGAGGGCGCGGCTATCGGCATAGGGCGGCGTCTGGTTGGCTTCGGTTAGCTGAAATATCTCGCTAATCAGATCATTTTTGATCCATCAAAATTATGTACCCCCGTTGTGTGGGGGCCAAAAGCGCTTAAGCCGCTACAATTGTGTGGTTTCCAGACAGATCAAAAACGGATAAAATTCCAAAATTGAATTATTGTAAGGGAGAGATTGTTGAGTATTCTAACTATTCTTGAGTTTCCTGATGAGCGGTTACGTAAAAAAGCCGTAGCGGTCAAGAAAGTCGATGCTAACATTGAAAAATTAGTCGATGACATGCTGGAAACGATGTATGAGGCAAAAGGGGTCGGGCTGGCCGCGACTCAGGTTAATGTCCAGAAACGCGTGATCGTTATTGATGTCAGTGAAGAAAAAAACGCGCCGTTGTGCTTGATCAACCCTGAAATCATCGAAAAAGACGGTGTTAAGGAATCTGAAGAGGGTTGTTTGTCAGTGCCGAATTTTTATGAAAAAGTAAAGCGTGCCGAGCATGTCCGTGTTAAAGCGTTGGACAAAGAAGGCCTGCCGTTTGAGTTTGATGCCCGTGAGTTGCTGGCGGTGTGTGTCCAGCATGAAATAGATCATCTGGAAGGCAAGTTATTTGTTGATTATTTGTCTTCTTTGAAAAGGCAGCGCATTAAAAAGAAACTGGAAAAAATCCATAAGCAGGAACAGGGTTAAGCATGAAAATTATTTTTGCCGGAACGCCTGATTTTGCGGTGCCCAGTTTGCAAATGTTGCGGGAATCAAAACACGATATTTGTGCTGTGTATACGCAACCTGACCGGCCGGCGGGTCGAGGCCGACATGTGCAGCCTAGCCCTGTCAAACAGCTTGCGCTGGCGGCCGGTCTTCCGGTATTGCAGCCACTGACGCTAAAAACCCCTGACGCATTACAGCAACTTGCCGATTTTAATGCGGATTTAATGGTCGTTGTGGCGTTTGGTATGATTTTGCCACAAACGGTGTTGGATGCACCTAAATTAGGCTGTATCAATGTGCATGGTTCATTGTTGCCGCGTTGGCGCGGTGCTGCGCCTATCCAGCGGGCGATTATGGCGGGTGATGCAAAAACTGGCGTGACCATTATGCAAATCGTGCATAAACTGGATGCCGGCGATATGTTGCATAAGGAGGAGTATTTGATCGGTACCGATGACACTTCCTGTGATGTACATGACAAATTAGCTGAGCTAGGTGCGATAGGGTTGGCGAAAGTTTTGGCGCAGTTGGATGAGGGGATAACGCATGCCGAGCCGCAAGATGAAGCATTGGTGACGTATGCTGAAAAATTGGGCAAAAGTGAAGCAGTTATTGATTGGACTCAATCAGCCGAGCATCTGGCTAGAAAAGTAAGGGGGCTTAATCCGTGGCCGGTTGCCCAAACCCTTTATCAGGGCAATGTCTTACGTATCTGGCGGGCTGAAGCGATTGCGGCTGAGGGTCATGCCGAACCTGGTTCGGTGCGTGGCCAACATAAAAACTTTGATGTTGCCACTGGACAAGGAGTATTGCGCTTGCAGGAAGTGCAGTTGCCAGGTGGTAAGCGTATGGCCGCCGAGGCTTTTTTAAATGCACATAATGCTGATGGGGCAAAATTAGGTTGAAGACAAACACACGAGGGGTGGCGGTGCGTGTCCTCACTGAGGTTTTACAAAAAGGACATTCGTTAACGGCGGCTTTAGATCAGGCGTTGCCTTCGGTTGAATCCGCTCAAGACCGTGCGTTTGTTCAAGCTTTATGTTACGGCGTTTGCCGTCACTATCAACATTTGGACTTTGTCCTAAACCGGTTATTGGACAAGCCGTTAAAGGATATGGATGTTAAGGTTCTGGCTTTAATAGGGCTGCATCAGTTGAGGTTTATGCGGGTAAAGCCCCACGCGGCAGTTTCGGAGACTGTCCATGTGGCACGCAAAAAACCATGGGCAAAGGGTTTAATTAACGCATTGCTGAGAACTTATCTGCGTGACCAAGACGCGCTTGAGCAGGCCGCTAAGCAGATACCTTCAGTCGCTAATAATCACCCCGATTGGCTGATAGGGCATATCCAGCGAGATTGGCCGGAGCAAGCCGGACACATATTTACAGAAAATAATCAGCTGCCGCCGATGGCGTTGCGTGTCAATTTGGCAAAAATTAGCCGTGAACACTATTTGAAACAGCTGGGTGGTTTGGGGATTTCTGCGGTTGCGGTTGATTTTTGCCCATCAGCGCTGATGCTTGATAAGCCGGTATCGGTTGAGCAATTGCCCGGTTTTGCTGAGGGCTTGGTTTCAGTACAAGATGCCGCAGCACAATTGGCGGCGGGCTTGCTGGTGCTTAAACCAGGGCAGCGGGTGTTAGATGTTTGTGCGGCCCCCGGCGGGAAAACTGCGCATATTCTGGAAACACAGCCACACCTAAATGCGATGGTTGCGGTTGATATTGATGCGGCGAGAATGCAGCGGGTCAGCGATAACTTACAGCGCTTACAGTTGTCTGCCACGCTATTGGTCGGTGACGCCGCAAAGCCTCTGGATTGGTGGGATGGGCTGCTGTTCGACCGTATTTTGTTGGACGCCCCGTGTTCTGCAACCGGTGTTATTCGCCGTCATCCTGATATTAAATTGCTGCGTCGTGCAGAAGATATTGGTCAGCTACAAGTCTTACAGCACGCTATTTTGGAGTCTGTCTGGCCGTTGTTAGCCCCAGGGGGGCTGTTGCTGTATGCCACTTGTTCGGTTTTAAAGCAGGAAAATGAACAGCAAGTTTTGGCATTTTTAGCGGCACATGCCGATGCTGTGCTTGAGCCTTTTGCTGCTGATTGGGGCAGGGAAAGTGTTTGCGGTCGGCAAATTTTTCCCGGTGACAACGCAATGGATGGGTTCTACTATGCTCGGCTGGGTAAACGCTTATTATTAAGTAAGCGCACTCCTACGGTGTTAAAAAACTTACGGACGACTGCTTAACCATCGAATTATTCATTACGCTCGGCATTGAGCAGTTCGATAATCGGTGAAGTGTTAGGGCGAATGCCGCGCCAGATAAAAAAGGCTTCTGCCGCCTGTTCTACCAGCATACCTAAACCATCCAGGCTTTTTTCAGCATTGTGGGCTAGCCCCCACCGCACAAAAGCGGTGGGTTTGTTGCCGTAGGCGAGGTCGTAGCAGACGCCGTTTTTTGCCAGCAAGCCATTCGGCAGTGGGGGGAGTTCATCACTTAAGCTGGCTGAAGTGGCGTTTAATATCAAATCAAATGATTGCCCATTTAGGTCGTTAAAACCGCAGCCCGTAATAATGCCCGATTGCTGAAACTCGGTCGCTAGAGTGGCGGCTTTTGCCACAGTGCGGTTGGCGATAATTAGGGCTTGTGGGGCTTGCTCAAGAACGGGGCTGATAATGCCCCGACTGGCGCCACCCGCCCCCAGAATTAAGATGTTTTTGCCAGCCAGTTTAATGGCATGGTTGGCCATTAAGTCAGTGACCAGTCCGCAGCCATCGGTGTTATCGCCCAAAATAGTGCCATCGGTTTGCATGGCTAATGTGTTTACTGCCTTGGCCAGCTGGGCGCGATTGGTTTTATGTCCGGCGAATGTCCAGGCGAGTTCTTTTAGTGGCACTGTGCAATTTAAACCTTTGCCGCCTTCGGCAAAAAAAGCGGCGGCTGTTGCTGCGAATTCTTCAGCGATGACCTCTTGGGCGGTGTAATTTAGTGTTTGCCCAGTCTGCTTGGCAAACAGCTGATGTATGCGGGGGGATTTGCTGTGTTTAATGGGATGGCCAAATACCGCATAACGGTCAATTATTGTCATGATTGCGCTCTTTTTGCTGACCAAAACTCCCATGCTATGGTCGCCCCTACAATAGCTAGGGCAATCAATGCTTCTATCCAAAAAAAATGTTCGGTAAGTGCGGCAATAACCGCCGAAGTTCCAAGAAACAAGCCGACCAAGCTAAATCGCCAGCCTACCCGTAACCCATCAAGCATGGTCGCTAATGACAAAATCAGCAGGATGACCAGGCCGGCATCATGCGGCAAAATACGCTCGGATTTTTCCACCAAAAACGCGCCGCCAACAACTAATAATGATGTGGCCCAATGTATGGATTGCTCCCGCAATATGGTTTTAAAGTCCTCGGCACTATGTTTTGATTGTACCCAACCAATTAAAATGGCGCATAAGGCGAATACCACAACCATGATTATCCAATAGCCAAAGCCATCGGCAGGGGAGAAGTCGGTAATGCCGATGCCGACCAATGACAAAATAAGCAATAGGATCAAAATGATTTCTTCAATATGAAATCTTCTTTTTTCGGTAGTTAGAATATTGTCTGGCATCGAACAGCCTCCTGAGCTAAAAGTGATAAATGGACGGGATGCCCATGGGGGTTTAATCGCGTAACCAGCGGGCAACGTCTTTGGCAAAATAGGTTAAAACCGCATCGCTACCAGCCCGTTTGAAGGCGGTTAGCGATTCCAGCACAACTTGCCGCTCATCCAGCCAGCCATTTAATGCGGCGGCTTTGATCATGGCGTATTCGCCGCTGACTTGATAAGCGAATGTGGGGACGCCATAGCGGTCTTTTATCCGGCGGATAATGTCCAAGTAAGGCATGCCCGGTTTAATCATGACCATGTCGGCACCCTCTTGCAAATCCAGTTGCACTTCCCGCAAAGCTTCGTCGGAATTTGCCGGGTCCATTTGATAGCTGTATTTGTTGCTTTTGCCCAAGTTGCCTGAAGACCCGACAGCATCCCTAAACGGCCCATAGAAGCTGGACGCATATTTTGCAGAATAAGCAAGGATTCGCGTGTTAATGTGGTTGTTCGCCTCCAATGCTTGCCGTATCGCGCCTATGCGCCCATCCATCATGTCGGATGGTGCGACTATATCAGCGCCTGCTTCGGCATGGGATAAAGCCTGTTTGACTAAAACCGCTAGGGTTTCATCATTCATAACATAGCCATCTTGGTTGATGAGCCCGTCCTGTCCGTGGGAAGTGAACGGGTCAAGTGCAATGTCAGTAATAATGCCCAGCTCCGGCACGGCATTTTTTAATGCTCTGACGCTACGTTGGACTAAGCCGTCAGAATTATAGGCTTCATTGGCGTGGGCGGATTTTTTATCGGCGGCAATCACGGGAAATAAGGCGATAGCAGGAATGCCTAGCTGGTAGATCTCTTCCGCTTCTGCCAGCAGCAAATCGAGTGATAGTCTTTTTATGCCAGGCATCGAGGCAATAGCTTGTTTTTGTTGGTCACCTTCGGTAACAAATAATGGGTAGATCAGGTCATCGGCAGACAGGAGATTTTCACGCATTAAGCGCCTGGAAAAGTCGCTATAGCGCATTCTTCTCATGCGTGTGTTGGGAAAATTGATGTTATTATAAATAGTATTGTCCATGTCTATGGGTATGTTGTAATTTTTAGTTAGTCTGGTTAAATTAATATGGGGTTCATTTTAGAGGATTTTATGAAGGCTAAGCACTATATATTATTTGGGATATTTGCATTATTCCTGGGGTTGATGCCATTAGGTAAGGCGATCGCGGGCGATTTGCTGCCTCCACAGCAAGCAATAAACGAGGCTTCAGTGCAGTTACAAGAAAGGTTGCAGGATAAGTCTTTTACCAAGGATTTCGCGAAAATCACCCAGTATGTCAACGATGTCATTAACCCGCATACTGATTTCGACAGGATTGCCGCGCTGGTTTTGGGTAAAACTTGGAAAACAGCCACTAATGATGAGCGCGGGCGTTTTAAGAACGAGTTTCAAACTTTATTGGTCAGAACTTACTCCCGCGCTTTTGTCGAATTTAAAGAATGGTCAGTACGTTTTTTGCCGTTGGAAATGGAACCAAGTGCAACTAAAGTTATCGTAAAAACCGAAGTTTTGCAGCCTGGCATTAAGCCAGTAGGCGTGGATTATCGTATGGTGTTAAGTAATGGCCAGTGGAAAGCTTACGATATTATGATTGAGGGCGTTAGTTTGGTGACTAATTATCGGACGACATTTAGCAATGAAATGCAGACAAAGGGATCGCTGAACGCCATTATTGAAAGCTTGGTTAAGCGTAACGCAGAAGCGTTGGCGCCTAAGGCGGCAAAAAAATCCTGATAATAGTTTGAATATTTCAAATGCCCGCTGATAACAGGTCGGACAAGGCCTCTTTTCCATATGCCAGCGTAAAGAATGACCGATGTTTTGAGGCTGAATCCCGTTTGTTTCCTTGGTTGGGATGATTGATTATCAAGCTTTATACAATATGCTGCTTGATGCTAAAGCAGATGCCTGGGTCAAGTTATTGCCCCAGCAAATCGCGCAGGCTTTCGATACAGTTAGGCACGGCGATTTGGCGCAGTGGGTTTCATTGCTTCATTCCGTTCCCGAATTGCCTGCTGGGCATGGCCGCTTCTTAAACACTCCCGCTATCCAAATAGGCCACTCTTATGATCTGGCTGATAATATCAGTGGCCAGCTGGAGCGGCAACTCAGAGCCTTACATCCTTGGCGCAAAGGCCCTTACCAATTGTTTGGCATTCATATAGACACCGAATGGCGTTCAGATATGAAATGGGACCGTTTAAGCAATCATATAACCCCTCTTCAGCATCGCCTGGTTTTAGATGTTGGTTGTGGTAATGGCTATCACTGTTGGCGCATGTTAGGTGCAGGTGCAAAAATGGTGGTCGGTATAGATCCTATGTTACTTAATGTAATGCAGTTTCAGGTGGTCAAGAAGCTGTATGGGGAGGCGCCGGTTTATGTTTTGCCTTTAGGTATAGAAGATGTGCCTTATGGGCTAAAAGCATTTGATACGGTGTTCTCTATGGGAGTGTTGTATCACCGGCGCTCGCCTATTGACCATCTAATCGAGTTGAGGGATTGTTTGCGTGCTGGAGGTGAGTTAGTGCTGGAGACGTTAGTTATTGATGGTGGTTTAGGTGAAATACTCGTGCCAGAAGGCCGGTATGCCAAAATGCGAAATGTCTGGTTCTTACCCAGTTGTGGCACACTGATGAGTTGGCTGAAGCGTTGCGGTTTTGTCAATATTCGGCTGATTGACGTCACTGCCACCCGTATTGATGAGCAGCGAAGCACGGAATGGATGCGGTTTCATTCATTGCAGGATTTTCTTGATCTACAAAATCCACAGTTAACCTGTGAAGGGCTACCCGCCCCTAAGCGGGCTATTATCATTGCTAACAGTGCTTAATTAATAGCCCATAACCCTTGAAACCCTCTCGTATAATGTGCAGTATTTGTTACGTTGACATGGGTTTTTTTCATTATCACCAACCTCTGCTGTAAAAAATAATAGATATGGGACGATATGATCGCAACAAGTTAAAAAAATCAGGGCGTTATCGAGATGATGTGGCTACTGATAGGCAATCTGTCAGTGCGAAAAGTAAAGGCATCAATATCTTTGTCGTTATTGCACTTGTTGTTGGTGCCGTTGCTGTTGGCTTTTTGGGCGCTAAGCTAAATGAAAGTGACATAAGTTTAGGGGCACTGATAAGGCCATTTTTAGCAGAAAAGAATGAGCCTGAACAATCTGGCGACAATAGGTTAAGCGATGCGAAATTGGAGGCGGCGCCATTGGAGCCGCGTTCGGTGGATGATGGTTTGCAAGAATTGCAACAGGGACAAGAGGTGGTCATTTTGCCAGAACTTGACAGCAGTGATGGGCAAATACGCGAGGCTATAATAGCCGTTGCCCCCGCATTGTCCCAATGGTTGGATGCGGATCACCTCATCAGGAAATATATGGCAGTTGTCAATGATTTTGCCCAAGGAGTCAGGGTGGCAAAACATTTGAATTTCATTGCGCTCAAAGAGCCTTTTATGGTTGAGCAGCAGGGTGCGGAGTTTTTTGTTGCCGCCCAAAGCTATCAGCGATATAACAACTTGGCTCAGGCTATAAACGCTATCGACATACCTGCGATGGTCGCCGTATATCAACGGTTTAGGCCGTTGTTGCTTCAGGTTTTCGCTGAATTCAGTTATCCGGATGGTTATAACTTGGATGATATATTCATTAAGGCGGCTGCCGAAATTTTGACGGCACCTATTATTGAACAGCCAATCGCCCTAGTTAAGTATTCACTACGTTACCGGTATGCTGATCCTGAGCTTGAGGCATTGGGCCCTGTGCAAAAGCAAATGTTACGGATGGGGGCGGAAAATACTCGGCTTATTCAAAACAAAATGCGAATGTTGGTTGATGAGTTGGTTAGCTCAAAAGGATAGGTTGATTTTGATTGATAGGTGGCGCAGGTTGAGAGGGGGACGTCATTTTGAAATCCATTGTTACATCATTACTATAGGGGAAAATGGCGGGGTAGGCATTAAGGCTTTAGCAGTATCCCCTGGCTGGGCAAATGTAATGCTTATCTGCTCAGCCAAGGCGACAGTTGTTAGTTTTTGCCTGTTTTTGGGAGTGGACTGGTGGCGTCATTTAATAAGATATCGTGTTTATTGATCTCGATAGTTTTTTCGCCAATACCTGGAACTTCCAATAAGTCTTCTAATGTTTTGAATGAGTGTTTTTCAGTTCTGTATTTGATGATAGCTTCAGCTTTTTTAGGGCCAATGCCAGATAAAGCATCTGAAATGGTTTTTGCATCAGCGGTGTTGACATTGACAGGAGAAGCGGCAATGTTAAATGCGCACAGGGAGAGTATTGTTGCCAAGAGATGTTTCATTGTTTTTCCTTAACTAAGGGCTAGATAGAGTGAATTTAAGTGCTGCTGGTTTCGACGAATAGCCCATGCTTAGAATTAAGCAATGGGCTATTCGGCAGGGGATTGTAGTGGCTTGTTGTGAAGGTAATGTGAAGGTGGCAAATAAATTTTCGTAGCCCTTAATTTGATCTAGTTAAGGTTCTCGCCTTTTTCCAGTAATGGCCTTATTTGGGTTCTGGTCAGTTTTATAACTAACCATTATGTTTTGATCAAATTGGATTGTGGTGTCAGTAAAGACGAGTGTTTAAGGCTGGTGTAATAGCATGATTTTATATGTTATTTCTGTTATCAGTAACCTCGCAGCTCGATTTTAGTGGTGTCTGTGAGGATATTCGGCATTGACAGCCGTCCCCTTTCTCCTTTACAGTTATGTTCGCAAAACAATTATGCAATCAACTATAACAATTAATATAACCCTTCGGAGCACATATCATGGCTAGACCATTAATTCAGATGGCATTGGATTCATTAGATTTTGACGCAACAGTTGCACTTGCAGAACAAGTGGCGCCACATGTTGATATTTTTGAAATCGGAACTCCATGCATTAAACACAATGGCATCAATCTGCTTAAAACTCTGAGAGCAAAATTCCCAGATAAGTTGATTCTTGTTGACCTTAAAACAATGGATGCAGGCGAATACGAAGCAACTCCTTTTTATGCAGCCGGCGCTGATATTTGTACAGTGCTTGGCGTGTCTGGTCTTGCAACCTGTATGGGTGTTATTAAAGCAGCAAATGCTTATGGTGCAGAAGCCCAAATTGACTTGATTAATGTTGAAGACAAAATCGCTTGTGCCCGTGCAACAGCTGAAGCAGGCGCCCACATTATGGGTATCCATACAGGCCTTGATGCCCAAGCCGCAGGCCATACACCATTCTCTGATTTGAACGATATTGCTGGATTAGGCTTAAATGTCAGAATTTCAGTTGCGGGTGGTATTAAGGCCGCAACTGTTCAAGATGTTGTTAAATCTGGTGCAAACATTATCGTTGTTGGTGCTGCTATCTACGGTGCGCCATCACCAGCTGAAGCTGCTCGTGAAATTCGCGAATTGGTTGATGCTACTGAGGTTTAATAATGCATCAGCAACTTGTGGTAGAGAAGATATCAAGTATTCTTGAAGCTACAGATAACACTTATGATGTAAAGCTTACCCAATTGCTGGATGGCGCCAAGCGTATATTTATTGCGGGAGCGGGCCGATCAAAGCTAGTCGGCAATTTCTTTGCTATGCGGCTCGTTCATGGTGGTTACGATGTAAGTGTTGTTGGCGAAATTGTCACTCCAAGTATTAAGAACGGCGACTTGCTGATTATTATCTCTGGGTCTGGCGAGACCGAGCAGTTAATAGCATTTACTAAGAGTGCTAAAAAAGTAGGTGCTAACATCGTATTGATTTCTGCGAAGTCTGAATCGACCATTGGTGATTTGGCTGATGCTGTGTTCCAAATTGGCCGTTCGGAGCAATATGGAAAAGTCTATGGCATGCCAATGGGCACAGTGTTTGAGCTTTCTACTTTACTTTTTTTAGAAGCAACCGTTTCCCATATTATTCACGATAAAGGTATTCCTGAAGAAATAATGAGAGAACGGCACGCAAATTTAGAGTGATGTTTAAGGAACGAGTGGCTAGCCCACTCGTTCCTTTTTTGTTAAACCATAAAAAGAATATTTTGTGACAGAATCACTCAGATGATGAAGGTCACCATACGTAATTTATAAAATACAGTATTATAAGGAGAACAATATGACTTCGCGCCGAGAATTAGCGAATGCCATACGGGCTTTGAGCATGGATGCCGTACAAAAAGCAAACTCTGGACATCCAGGCGCGCCAATGGGTATGGCTGACATCGCTGAAGTTTTGTGGAATGATTTTATGTCCCACAATCCGACTAATCCAAAATGGTCGAATCGTGATCGTTTCGTTCTTTCCAATGGCCATGGCTCAATGCTTATTTATTCGCTGTTGCATTTGACAGGATACGATTTGCCTATTGAGGAGTTGAAGAATTTTCGCCAGTTACATTCGAGAACGCCTGGACATCCTGAATATGGGTATGCGCCTGGTGTTGAAACAACAACTGGCCCTTTAGGCCAGGGCATAACTAATGCTGTTGGTATGGCAATTGCTGAAAAGGCATTAGCAGCCCAATTTAACCGAGATGGGCATAAAATCGTTGATCATAAAACCTATGTTTTTATGGGCGATGGTTGCTTAATGGAAGGTATATCTCATGAAGCTTGTTCGTTAGCAGGCACTCTTGGGTTAGGTAATTTGATCGCATTTTGGGATGACAACGGAATCTCAATTGATGGTCATGTAGATGGTTGGTTTACAGACAATACGCCCATGCGCTTTGAGTCTTATGGCTGGCATGTTATCGCCGATGTCGATGGCCATGATTCCCAAGCAATAGCCAAAGCTATAGAAATGGCAGCGGCTATGACCGACAAACCAACACTTATTTGCTGCAAAACCACCATTGGCTTTGGATCACCAAACAAAGCCGGCACCCATGCCTGTCATGGCGCAGCTTTAGGTGATGCTGAAGTTAACTTAACAAAAGCAGCGTTAGGCTGGGATCATGGGCCATTTGAAATACCTGCTAGTGTTTATGCTGGTTGGGACGCAAAGGCGAAGGGTTCTGAAGCCGAGAAAGAGTGGAATGATAAGTTTGCTGCTTATAAAGCCGCGCATCCCGAATTGGCGTCTGAATATGAGCGCCGCATGGCTGGCGATTTGCCTGCAAATTGGGCAGTTGATGCCGATGCGTTTGTTAGTGCTGTAAATGCTGAAGCAAAAACAACCGCTTCACGTTTGTCCTCATTAGCCGCTATTGAAGGCTTTGCGAAATTATTGCCTGAAATTTTTGGTGGCTCTGCTGATTTAGGCTGTTCAAATATGACTGAATGGTCTGGATATAGGCCAATGCGTGCTAACAAACCAGATGCTAATTATATCAATTATGGTGTACGTGAATTTGGTATGTCGGCGATTATGAACGGCATCGCGTTGCATAGTGGCTTAGTTCCTTTTGGCGCAACGTTCTTGATGTTCTCAGAATATGCACGTAATGCGTTACGTATGGCTTCTTTGATGAAGATACGCTCTATATTTGTTTACACTCATGATTCTATTGGTCTGGGTGAAGATGGGCCTACGCATCAACCAATTGAACAAACTGCCACCTTACGGTTGATCCCGGGTATGCAAGTTTGGCGTCCGTGTGATGCGGTGGAAACAACTGTTTCTTGGAAAGCTGCGATTGAACGCAAAGATGGCCCATCCGTATTAGTATTTTCACGTCAAAATTTAACCCATATGCCCCGTACTCAAGAGCAGATTGATGCTATTTCACGTGGTGGTTATGTATTAAAAGATGTGGATGGTCAGCCTGATGCAATTATCATTGCTACCGGATCGGAGGTTGAATTGGCTGTAAAAGCAGCCGAAGAACTGAATGGAAAAGGTAAGAAAGTACGTGTTGTTTCAATGCCATCTACCAATATATTTGATGCACAAGATGCGGCTTACCGCGAATCAGTGTTGCCTTCTTGCGTAACCAAACGTATAGCTGTAGAAGCGGGTGTAACTGATGGTTGGTGGAAGTACGTGGGAACTAATGGTAGGGTTGTAGGGTTAGATCGTTTTGGAGAGTCAGCCCCCGCAGGTCAACTTTTTAAAGAATTTGGTTTCACTGTTGAAAATGTAGTCAATAACGTAGAAGCAGTGCTTTAATTCTAAAACAACATTTGCAAGAGGCATGTAATATAGCTGAATATATTAATGCCTCTGTACATTTGTACAGGCTTATAGGAGAACAACGTGAAAAGTAATAATTTAACAAATAGTTTGTTTGCTGTCCTGTTTCTAGCTAGTCCCTTAGTTGGTGCAGATCAAAAGTATCCCGCAGCAGATTTTCAGCCTGAAGTTATTTATCAGGATGCTGATTATATTTCGAAAAATAGCCAATCAACCGAGCGACACTCATCATCTTCAGAAAGCAATGCAGCAGATTCAAAGTATCCTGCAGCAAATTTTCAACCTCAAGTTGTTTATGCGGATCCTGACTATAAGCATAGTAGCTCGGTTGTTGTTGATGCTAAGTTGGTTGAAAATGAGTCTGGTGTTAATAAAAATAAAGATCAAGATCAAGCAGTCGATACAAATAAGGCCGAGACAAGTAAGAATGAGAAATCATCGTCAAGTTATCTAATTGGTATTCTGGGTCTTGCCGCAATTGGTGTGTTCTTTTTCAGAAAACAAACCCAATCAGCCTCTAAAAAAGCCGAGCGGGATGAGCCTGTACAATTTCAAGGTGCACAAAAGCTTACAGGAGTTGCCAGATACCTAAACAAAACGTCAGGTACCGGTGTTTCCCGTTATGTGGAAAAGCAAGTTAAGTCCGCAGTAGCGGTAACTGGTGTCGCAAAGTATATGGCAAAACAAGTTACAGCGACAAAAGCCAGCGCAATACAAGCAGCAACTGGAGTTGAAAAATACATGCGTAACCGGGGGTAATCAATGAATGAAAATTACTTGGGCGGTTTACTTTTTCCTGCTGTTGCAGGCCTGTTTTTTTTCTTGAATAAACCAAAAGTTGAAGAGAGCGAAGCAGTTGAAAACGCGGTTTACTCAAGGGATGTTAGTGGGCTTACAGGTGTCGGGCGATACTTGGAAAACCAACAAAATAATTCCTTAAAAAGTGAGCATGCGGACTTAGTAGAAGATAGCATAAGTAGTGCAGTAGTTAGCGGCGTTACCAAGTATATTCAGAATCGTGATCAGTTTCCAATCACGGGTGTTACTAAATATGCTCTGAGGATGGCTTTAGCTCAAAAACAAGAAAAACAAAAAGTTGTTCTGGTTGATGAAACAGGGGTTGCTAAGTATCTTAAAAATAAAGGAAAAGCCCCAGTTATAAGTGGGGTGGCTAGATATTTAAAGCATCAAGAAAGTTTGCCTAAGGCAAGTAAAGTTGCCAAATATATGGCAAAGCAGGCCTTAGCTGAAAAATTAGCAAGCCGTGCAGTAACTCATATTGAAGATACAGGTGTTGCTAAGTATTTAAAATATCAGGAAAGTTTGCCTCAGCCAAGTAAGGTTTCAAAGTATATGGCAAAACAGGCATTGTTGGCCAAAAAAGAAGAGAAAATAGTTGTTAAATTTGAAGCTACGGGTGTTGCTAGGTATCTTAAGCATCAGGAAGAACTGCCTCAGACCAGCAAAGTAGCCAGATATATGGCAAGGCAAGTTATAGCCGCAAAACAAAAGCCAGTTATGCCAGTAATCGTTGAAACTAGCGTTGACAGATACATGCGCAGCCAAAGCTAATATGTAACTTAATGAGGGTCATAAAAAAATTCTAATATGTCGAAATAAGCCAATTTAATAGCTTATTTCGATTTTTAGTTTTATGTTTTAGGATAATCATAAAAATCAGACGGTTAATCTGTTCCAAATTAGGCTGCTTACACGAATTTTAAAATTAATATTTAAGGTATTGTTATGGAAAAAAATTTACTTGAACAACTGAAAGCGATGACTGTTGTTGTTGCTGATACAGGCGATATTGAAGCGATTGAAAAATTCACACCACGTGATGCAACCACTAATCCCTCATTGATTACTGCAGCTGCTCAAATGCCGCAATATCAAGCAATTGTTGACGATACTTTAAAGGCTGCAAGAGCTACATTAGGTGCAAGCGCGTCAGCCGCTGAGGTTGTTTCTCTTGCTTTTGATCGTTTAGCAGTTTCTTTCGGCTTAAAAATACTGGAAATTATTCCAGGTCGGGTATCAACGGAAGTTGATGCGCGATTGTCGTTCGACACTGATGCAACAATTGCCAAAGGTCGTGATTTAATAGCGCAATATGAGGCGGCGGGCGTTGTTCGAGATCGTATTTTAATTAAAATTGCAGCAACTTGGGAAGGCATCCAAGCTGCTGCAGTTTTGGAAAAAGAAGGTATTCACTGTAATTTGACACTACTGTTCGGTTTACACCAAGCGATTGCTTGTGCTGAAAATGGCATTACCCTGATATCTCCCTTCGTAGGCCGTATCCTTGACTGGTATAAAAAAGATACTGGTCGTGACTCTTATGCCCCTGCTGAAGACCCAGGTGTCATGTCAGTAACTGAAATATATAATTACTACAAAAAATTTGGTTATAAAACCGAAGTAATGGGCGCTAGCTTCCGTAATGTAGGCGAAATTACAGAATTGGCGGGTAGTGATTTGTTGACTATTGCCCCTTCTTTGCTGGCTGAACTGCAAGCTACAGAAGGCGATTTGCCTCGTAAACTAGATCCAGCAAATGCAGCAACTATGGATATTGAAAAATTATCAATAGATAAGACAACGTTTGACAGTATGCACGCGGCAAACCGTATGGCGACTGATAAATTAGCTGAAGGCATTGACGGTTTTGCTAAGGCATTAGAAGCTCTTGAAAAATTACTTGCTGATCGTTTAGATAGCTTAGAAGCTTAAAAAACACCTTAGCCTCCCTTAGTTAGATGTTACCGCATCTCTATTTGGAGGCTTTTTTGCTTTTGTAATAGACAGAAACAGGATTACTCGCAATGTCACAAAAAATTTCAGATATCGTTAAAGCTGGTGTTGTTACTGGCGAAGACGTAAAAAAAATATTTGCTATCTGCAAAGGAAACAAATTCGCCTTACCGGCTGTAAATGTAATTAATACGGACTCGATAAATGCTGTATTAGAAGCGGCGGCAAAAGTTAAATCCGCAGTGATTATTCAGTTTTCTAATGGTGGGGCGCAATTCATTGCGGGTAAAGGGCTTAAGCTAGAAGGCCAACAACCTGCCATTCTAGGCGCTATTTCCGGTGCCCAACATGTTCATGCAATGGCAGAAGCTTATGGTGTCCCTGTTATTTTACATACTGACCACGCAGCAAAAAAATTATTGCCGTGGATTGATGGCTTGTTAGATGCAGGTGAAGCACATTTTGCTAAAACAGGTAAACCTTTGTTCAGTTCACACATGCTGGATTTATCAGAAGAAAGCCTACAAGAAAACATTGAAATCTGTGAAAAATATTTACAGCGCATGTCAAAAATGGGTATGACCTTAGAAATTGAATTAGGTTGTACAGGCGGTGAAGAAGACGGTGTCGACAACAGTCACATGGATCATTCAGCCTTATATACCCAACCTGAAGATGTTGCTTATGCTTATGAACATTTAAGCAAAATCAGTGATCGTTTCACGATTGCAGCTTCTTTCGGTAACGTACATGGTGTTTATAAGCCTGGTAATGTTAAATTGACACCCAGCATTTTGGCTAATTCACAAAAATTCGTTTCTGAAAAATATGGTGTGGCTCACAACACACTGGATTTCGTTTTCCACGGCGGTTCGGGTTCGACACCGGAAGAGATTAAAGAATCAATTAGTTATGGTGTTGTAAAAATGAATATTGATACCGATACCCAATGGGCAACTTGGGAAGGCATTATGAATTTTTACAAGAAAAATGAAGCCTATTTGCAAGGTCAAATTGGCAACCCAGAAGGTGATGATAAACCTAACAAAAAATATTATGATCCTCGTGTTTGGCAACGCGAGGGCGAAGTTGGCATGGTGAAGCGTTTAGAGCAAGCTTTCCAAGAGTTAAATGCGGTCAATACATTATAATTTATTGCCTAATTCGAAAAAGCCGATGCACTCGCATCGGCTTTTTTGTTTTCGGTTTTTCGAAAATGAAATTTTATTGACTAATGCTGACTGCTTCTTTTCCATCCTTAAGGTTAAAACCACCGGCTTTAGTATCAAGGTCAAAAAAAACCGACAACGCGGGAAAACAATGTGGGCCGACTCTAGTCCTCCGTGTCCCACGCTAACCCACCTGCTTTCAGCACAGCTGGTTATTAAGTTTGGTTTCACTATGTCGTATCATTTTAGAATTTCGACAACTCGTTACAGCTTCTGCTAAAAATATAGATAGCGGTAAACATTCAAATGCTTAAGTGACAGCGGAGTCAAAAAGCATGTTTTTGATCCCAAAATATCATTACCATTTTTATCAGCACCAAAATATATTGGTTTGCATTTAGCAGTTATTATCTCATCTTGGCTACACTTTTAATGTTGCCCACTCTGTATACAGTAGCCGAAAAAATCAGTAAAAACCCCTCAGCTATTCAGTGTTGATACAATTTGTGTTTATTGAGACAGTGCCTTTAATTCGCGCTAAAATGCCAAAATAAAATTGCTGGTATAGCATTATTTAGAAACAATTCAATAAATTAAAAGGCGGCTTAATGACTGAAATTACTGAAGTACCAAGTCCTTTTTGTGGTATAGGCACAGATGACCTGACGATCAGGGTTGATGGCATATCGCTTAAAGTAATAGAAAACGGTTGTGCGGTGAATACACCCTTATTTGAACAACCTATTACTGACACCATGCCCCGTGTTGAAGGCAAACCTGTTAGTCTCGATGTTGCAGTTGCTAAGGCGGCGGCTTTGCTAAGAAATACTAGGCTACCTATAATTGGCGGCTGCGCATCTGATGTTAATGGAATGCGGGGACTCTTGGCATTAGCCGACTGTTGCGGCGCAGTTATTGATAACATGAATTTTATCGGAACACGCAATAATTTTTTGGCTTTGCAGGATTCCGGCTGGATGAATACCACGTTGGCGGAAGTTAAAAACCGTTGCGATTTGCTGCTGGTGGTGGGAACTGATTTGGAAGCCTTCGCCCCACGTTTTTTCGAACGTTACTTGTGGACGGACGCCATGTTTCTGGAAGACACCGGTCAGCGCCACGTGATTTATCTAGGTAAAGCGCCATCTGGTGATGCATCCACTTCGCCAAATGGTCACAAAGCGACAATTTTAGAATGCGAGATAATAGATTTGCCTGAAGTCATGGCGGTGTTACGGGCCTTAGTGAAAAAGCAGCCGATTCGTGCCGAAAGTGTTGCAGGCATTGCAATCGCTGATTTACAAGCCATTGCTGATCAGCTTAAAGCCGCAAAATATGGTGTAGTAACTTGGACAGCGGGCGCGTTAGTTTACAGTCAGGCCGAACTGACTGTACAAATGCTGTCGGAAATGATTAAGGACATTAATAACCAAAATACCCGTTGCTCTGGCTTGCCATTAGCGGGTAAAGAGGGCGACCAAACCGCCAACCAAGTCTGCGGCTGGACGACAGGCTACCCCGCACGCACACGCTTTAGCCGTGGCTATCCTGAATACGACCCATTCCTGAACGACTCCCGCGACTTGCTGGCAAACGGCGAAGCGGATGCGTTGGTGTGGGTACATGCGTTTAACGTCGCCTCCGTTCCGCCTGTGACCGATTTGCCGACCATTGTGGTTGGACGTTCCGGCATGGTGTTTGAGAAAGAACCGGATGTGTTCATCCCCGTCGGCACACCCGGCATCGACCACGCCGGACATGCTTACCGGATGGATAATGTTGTTGCTATCCGTTTGAAAAAATTGCGTGATTCGGGCTTGCCGAGTACAGCGGATGTGTTGAATGCAATAGAAACACAATGTAGGTTGGGTTACGACTGCACGGATGCAGGAGGTAGAACAACACGTGGAGCGGTTGCCGAACATTAGCCATAATCTAACAATCAAGTTAAAAAACTTATGCCTAAGATCATCCATCTCGACCAACTGGATTTAAACCAAAGCTACAGCTATGCCGATTATTTGACATGGCAGATAAAAGAAGCGGTGGAGTTAATCAAAGGCAAGATTATGGTGATGTCGCCTGCGCCGAACGTCAGGCATCAGGATATTTCCAGCAACTTGCTTGGCTTTTTATTGCCCTACTTTAAACACAAAAAATGCCGCGTTTATGCCGCACCGTTTGATGTCCGGCTTTATGACCGCAAAAAGTCGATCTTACAAAACGAAGAGATTCATACCGTTGTCCAGCCGGACATTTGCGTTGTGTGCCAACCGGAAGAAAAGCTCGATACCCAAGGCTGCAACGGTGCGCCCGATTGGATTATTGAAATTCTCTCTAAAGGGAATGCCAAACGGGAAATCCATACCCAATATGCGCTTTACCAAGAAAGCGGCGTGATGGAATATTGGCTAGTGTTTCCTGGTCATCAAACCATTCACCAATTCGTATTAAACGGACAACAAAAATATGAATTGCAGCAAATGTACACCAATGACGATATTGCCGTGCCGTATCTATTTCCAGAATTGGCAATGAGTGTGAATGAGATATTTGATACTTGGGCGGAAGATTGATTTGAATAGCCAAAGCAACAAATTAACTGTACCCAACGAACTTGCCAAAGCACACACGGATTTCCGGTATTTTCTTATGAACAAATCGCCGCTTAATCAAAACCAATCAGCTACGCAAACCGCCTCAGTCAACAGTAAAGGGCAAGCCACGACAGGGTTTGGCATGTTAATTAGTAGCCTCGCCGCCGTGCCTGCCGATTTTGACACTGCAAAGTGCCAAAAGTCTGCTGCATCGTCAAATCAAAGGAGGATGCTGACGCAATTAGAAATTGAATTATTGCAGAAAGACAAAAGGGATTCTTTTGACAAAATGCTTGAAATTATGAAATCACAAGGGTGAGTTAAAAATGAATGTAAATGGGATGTTTGATACTTCGGCAAATTGAATTGTTATGAAACAAGTTATTGTTAAACAAATTGATATAAAGCAATTCAATGCCTTAGTAGCTCATTCACGTTACCCAGGAGCAGGTTTCAACAGTAAAGAATTAGCTTGGTTTTCCAATGAAGAAAAAACTTTATTAGGCGTTCTTGGGCTAGACACTACAGATGATGACTATGTAGGAACTGTGTTGGGACGTGATGAAATCGGTAGATTTTGCCTCATTGATTTTAAAATTTCTATGCTAACGGAGCAAGAATCCAAGGACTGGATTAATAACACCATTAAATGGCATTCAAGAGATAATAAAAAAGTTTTTCCACAAGTTGATTGTAAAAAGAAAGCCTTAGATTTATTTACAGTTGTTCAGCCTCTTGAGAATTTAAGCCCTGTTTTTTTACATCTTACAAGAGAAAATTGTTTTTCTCCTGCAAAACAGATAATTTCTGAAATCATGCCTCACTATGTTGATATTGATAAAAGCTTTGTTAAAGAATTTCAGTCAATTAATGGATTCGATGCGAGGCTGTGGGAACTTTATTTAAACTCATACATTACCGAAGAAGCTTTATTTGTTATCAGGGAAGACATTAATAGAAAAAAAATAAACAGACCTGATTTTTTAGTAAAAAAATATGGGCAATCAGTCGCAATCGAAGCTGTTACTGTTGGTCGTCGAAAAGACAAACTGGTTTCTATATTCGATAAACCAACTGAATTGCCAAGCCCAAAAGAAAGAGAAGATCGATTGCTTAATGAAATTCCCATTCGATTTCAGCGTGCTTTATGTGGAAAATTGAAAAAGAAATATTGGACATTGGAACACGTCAAAGACATTCCGCTTGTATTTGCAATCGCGGATTTTCACGACGATAAGTCCATGTTATGGACATCTACAGGACTTATAGAATACCTATATGGAGTCCGCCATACTTATCGAGTTGATAAAAATGGCGATCAGATTACCGAATTAATTCCAATTGAATCACATGAAAAATTCAATGGTGAAAAAGTGCCGTCTGGTTTTTTCTTTCTGCCTGATGCTGAAAATATAAGTGCGGTTTTATTTTCAACTCATGGAACTATTTCAAAGTTTAACCGAATGGGTAGGCAAGCAGGATATATTCCGCTTGATACGCTTATAGTGCGTTCCGGTACTTGTTACGATTCCAGTATAAATAAAGCGAGGCAGTTTAGATATTTAGTCGATGAAACTTGCAATGAAACTTGGGGGGAAGGTTTATCTATGTTTCACAATCCCAATGCAAAAAAAACCGTGCCAAAAGGGCTTTTTCCAACAATTGCACACCATTATTTTAAGAACGGTGAAATTTTAAGTATTCTCCCTGATTTTTTTCCGTATGAATCGCAGACATTGCATCTTTGCCCATCTAAGCAATAGCTTCATTTAAAGCCATTATTAAAACCAAATACCGTTTTTTAAGGAAACCCCATGTTAATCAAACTCACAGGCGGCACCATCTACGACCCCGCCGCTGGCATCGCAGGCCAACAACAAGACCTTTACATCGAAAACGGGCGCATCATCAACCCGCCAGCGGAAGCTAAACCCGATAAAGAATACGATTTAAGAGGCAAAGTCGTCATGTCCGGTGCTATCGACATGCACACGCACATCGGCGGCGGCAAGGGCAATATCGCCCGCACCCTGTTGCCGGAAGACCACCGCCAAGACCCTGTCGCCAGCACCCATATTTGTCGTTCCGGTTGCGGACACGCCATGCCCAGCACGTTTGTCACTGGCTACCGTTACGCAGAAATGGGCTATACCACCGGGTTTGAACCCGCGCTCTTGCCCATCAACGCCCGCCAAGCGCACATGGAAATGGGTGACATCCCGATTTTGGACAAAGGCGGTTACGTCATGCTTGGCAGCGATGATTATTTGCTCCGACTCATGACCGCTAACAAAGACCAAAAAGCCATTAACGATTATGTCGCGTGGACAATGAACTCCGCCAAAGCGATTGGCGTGAAAGTCGTGAATCCTGGCGGCATCAACGCCTTCAAATTCAACCAACGCAAACTGGATTTGGACGAGCAAAATGCCCATTACGGCGTAACGCCACGCGACATTTTGCAAGTGTTGGCAACTGCGGTTAAAGAATTGGGCGTCAGCCATCCGTTGCACGTCCACGGCTGTAACTTGGGCGTACCAGGCAACGTGCAAACCACGCTGGATACCATACAAGGCATCGGCGGCTTGCCCATGCACTTGACGCACATCCAATTCCACAGCTACGGCACCGAAGGCGATTTTAAATTCTCCTCCGGCGCGGCGCAGATTGCTGAAGCCATCAATAAAAACAAAAACATCACCATTGATGTCGGGCAAATCCTGTTCGGGCAAACCGTCACCGCGTCCGGCGACAGTATGCGCCAACACGCCAACCACAAACACGCCAGCCCCAATAAATGGGTGACGATGGACATCGAATGCGACGCGGGTTGCGGCGTGGTACCGTTCAAATACAAAGACCAAAACTTCGTCAACGCCTTGCAATGGGCGATTGGCTTGGAAACCTTCCTGTTGGTCGATGACCCGTGGCGGATTTTCCTGACCACCGACCACCCCAACGGCGCACCGTTCACCAGCTACCCACATTTAATCCGCTTGCTGATGGACAAAACCTTCCGCAACGACGTGCTGGCGACCATCCATCCTGAAGCGCAAAAAATGACCACGCTGGCTTCCATCGACCGCGAATACAGCCTGCAAGAAATCGCCATCATGACCCGCGCTGGTGCAGCGAAGTTGATCGGCCTGAAAGACCGTGGCGGATTAAGTGCCGGTAACTGGGCGGACATCACCGTCTACACCGACAATCCTAATCGCGAGCAAATGTTTGAAAAACCGGATTATGTGTTTAAAGATGGTGAGTTGGTCGTCGTAGACGGCAAAGTCGTACACGTCACATGGGGGACAACCCATGTCGTGCAACCGGATTTTGATCCATCAGTCGAAAAAGGTTTGAAAGAGTATTTTGACCGCTACCTGACCATGAAGCTGGGGAATTTTAAGATGAGCGATGATGAGATTACTGAAGATGGGCGGGGGAGTATTACTGTGCATCCCTTGAAAGGATAAACGTCAATGAGTCTTAGCAGCCGACAAAAAAAGCAATCGGTGCCATTGGAGAGCATCTTGTAATGGCTGAGTTGCTTAAAAAAGATATAGAAGCTTATCGTGCAAATAGCGACACACAACCGGATTGGGATATTGTTGCAGTTTTGCCCGACGACACTGTTAAAAGAATTCAGGTAAAAACCACATTTTTACAAAACAAAAGTAAGAACAACAGTGTTGACCTTAAAGATAGATATGATTTTTTAGTTCTTGTCGTAATTGATGAAGACGAAAAATTTTTTATTTTATCGAAAGATGAAGTAGAAGCTATAAAAGGGACAAAGCTAAGCATCTCTTGCAAATCTAAAAATGGTCTCTATAAAGTTAAAGATGAAATTTCTCCGCATATCTCAAAATGGGAAAAAATAGCATGACAACCACCATTCTTGCAGAAACTGCCGCTAGCCTCGCAGAACTAAAAAACAATCCATTGGCAACAGTAGCCGCTGGGGATGGTTTTCCGGTGGCAATTCTTGACCATAATGAACCTGCTTTTTACTGCATTTCGGCTAAAGCTTATGAATTATTATTGGATAAACTCGAAGATGCTGAATTGGCTGCTGTTGTGGAATCAAGAAAACATCAACCGGAAATAGATGTGGTTTGGGATGAGCTTGCAAAACAAAAATAAGCCTTGAAAATTTTTAAAATACGAACGAGCCAAAACCATGCGTTTAGATGAAATAATCCAACAACACGCGAAAACATTATCTCCGGCACACCAAGCGGAAGTGTTTGACTTTGTTTTGTTTTTAGAACAAAAACAAACACAGCACACAAAGACAACTAGCCAAACGCAACGCAAAGACCGATTAAAAAATGCTTTGGATAAAGCTGTCGCGCTAGATATTTTCGCCAATATAGACGGCGTATCTTGGCAAAATGAGCAACGTCAAGACCGCAATATCGGTTATGACGAATGATGCTGATTGACAGCAACCTGATTATTTACGCAGTACAAGCCGAGTACAAAAATTTGCGTGAATGGATTGTTGATAATGAGCCTAGTTATTCAATCATTAGCCGTGTCGAAGTGCTGGGTTTTGCGCGTTTACAAGCCATTCAAAAACAAGCTCTCACCGATTTGTTGAATAACTTGGAGGTTATTTACCTCAATCCGAGTTGTTATGAAATTGCCATCGCTTTAAAACAACAGCGCAAAATGTCGTTAGGTGATGCACTGATTGCAGCAACGTGTATTGAAAATAATAAAATCCTAGCCACACGCAATACCGATGATTTTAAATGGATTGAAAACTTTAGTGTTATCAACCCATTTAGAAAATAAAAAACACTCAACAACGAGCAAAACCCTATGATTATTAACGGTGTAACCATCGACGCAACCTTTGCGGAAGCTTTTTCGATGAAGGCGACCCGCGCCATTATCACGGCGCAGAATGAAAAATGGGCGATGATCGCCGCAGGGGCCATGACCGGCTTTGCCACGTCGGTGATCGCCTGTGGCTGTGAAGCGGGCATTGAACGTACCTTAACGCCAGAAGAAACACCCGACGGTCGCCCAGGCGTGGCGGTGATGATTTTCGCAATGGGCGGCAAAGGTTTGGCGAAGCAACTCGAAACCCGCGCGGGGCAATGTGTACTCACCTCGCCAACTTCCGCCTTATTTGCCGGTATTGACAGCGACACTAAAATCCCGCTGGGCAAAAACCTGCGCTATTTCGGTGACGGCTTCCAAATCGCCAAAGTGATAGCCGGAAAACGCTACTGGCGTGTTCCCGTGATGGACGGCGAATTTTTGACCGAAGCCACGACCGGACAAGTCAGCGCAGTCGGCGGTGGCAATTTCTTAGTATTGGCAGAATCACAACCGCAAGCCCTTGCTGCTTGCGAAGCTGCTATTGAGGAAATGCGTAAAATCCCCAATGTCATCATGCCGTTTCCTGGCGGCGTGGTGCGCTCCGGCTCCAAAGTCGGCTCCAAGTACAAAACCTTGAATGCCTCAACTAACGATGCCTTCTGCCCAACTTTAAAAGGTGCGACCAAAACCGATTTGTCACCCGAAATTGAATCGGTGATGGAAATCGTTATTGATGGCTTGACCAAAGAAGACATCGACAAAGCCATGCGCGTCGGCATCCAAGCGGTGTGCGATTTGGGCGCGGCGAATGGCATCAAACGCATCAGCGCGGGCAACTACGGCGGCAAACTGGGGCCGTTCCACTTTCATTTACAGGAGATCATGGCATGAGCGCGTTGACTTTCACATTAAAAACCCGTCCCGCCCAACGCGTCGACATGTCGCCGTTGGTGTGCCAGCACTTGCAAGGTATGGAGCCCGCCGAAATTGCCGCCATCGGATTGCAAAGCGGTAAATGCAAGCTGCGCGTCGATGAATTGTTCAATATTTCCGGCTTTGACACGCAAACCATCGTCATCAAAAACAGCTTTGAGAAACTGGATTTTATCGGCAAGGAACTCGACGGCGGCAGTATCATGGTCGAAGGTGACGCAGGCGCTTATCTGGCTATGGGCATGAAATCCGGCGAGATTAAAATCTCCGGCAACGCAGGTTTGTACGCCGGATGCGAAATGAAAAAAGGCTATTTGGAAGTGTCCGGCAATGTCGGCGACTTTTTGGGTGGCGCGTTGCCCGGCAACAAAATGGGCATGAAAGGCGGCCTGATTCTGGTCAAAGGCAACGCGGGCGAGCGTGTTGGCGACCATTTGCGGCGCGGCACGATTTTAATTGAAGGCAACGCGGGCGATTACTGCGGCTCGCGCATGACCGCCGGCACCATCGCCGTCATGGGCCAAACCGGACGCTACCTAGGCTACGCCATGCGCCGTGGCACCTTGTTGCTTTGGAACGCGCCGATCTTATCTGCTAGTTTTAACGATTGTGGCACACATACTTTGGCGTTTTTGCCAATGTTGTTTAAGGCTTTTGCATCGTTGAATTCCAAGTTTGCGGACAGTGCGGCGGCGTTTAACCGTGTGCAACGTTATGCGGGGGATATGGCCGAGATGGGGCGTGGGGAGATTCTGGTAAAAAAGTAATCAGTGTGGCATTGAGTGACGCAATTTCTGGTGGCTTGGAATGTCATAATTTGGTTAATGCTGTGAGCCGACCTCGCGCGGGAGTGAGGAACAAACCCCAACGCATCTAAGGGACACAATTGGCGTTCATGCTTCACGCCAATCTACATATCTCATCTTCCCTATGTTCTGGTCGCGCTTGGGCCAATTATTGCTCTAATGGCTCAATGCGTTGGGGTGTGCCGTTAATTTCCATGTCTTCTTTGACAATGGCGAGCAATCCGGACAATTTTGTAACTTCGGTTTTTATGTCATAAAGCATCATGCCCAGGAAGAGGGTGGAGAGCAGGGAGGCGCAAGCAATGGCTAGGATAATATAGTTGATGCCGTTCTTGGGCAGGGGGTAAGGTTGCTGTATGCCGGTGTTTTCGGGTTCGGAGGCCAAGTCGTCCCGGTGGGTTGTTTGTTTGGCATCGCTAATAAAATGTTCGGTTTCAGGTGGGTTTTCAATCGTGAAGCCACTTTCTATGCTATCGGACATTTCGCTTATGTTTGGCTCAACCGTGTTTAAAACGAGGGTCTCTGAAGTTGCAGGTTCGGCTTTTAGAGGCGGCGGAGCATTGTTTGAATCTGTTTCCGGTTCTGCTGTTGTCTGGTGCATTGGGCGCATGGCAAGGTAGGCCGAAATGGCATTGTCCACTTGAAAGTCGGCGGCGGCTTCTGACAGTGGCAAATCGGCTGTCATAGGTTCTATAAACGGCGGTTCGCTAGTGTCAAAGGTGGGCGTGTTAGCGTCTGGCTTTATATCCCCAATAATGGCGAACTTATCTGAGTGCGGGTTTGGTTGCATCATGTCAGTGTCAAAGCCTGTGTTAATAAGCAATCTGTCGATGCCGTCCTGATCAACAAACCCTGTGTCCACTGGGGTGACGGCGAGTTCCGTATCATCTTTTATGACACTGACATCCGCTAACAACAAATCATCCTCCCTGATGTCGAAATCAGTGTCAAAAGCGATCCGTCGATGTTTGGCCAATCTACTAGAAGGATGTTTCATATTTTGCGTTTATGCCTGGGATAAGTTAAGAAAAAATAAATGCAGTACACGCATTATGCGCTGAATTAAAACAATTGCTGCAATGGGCATAAAGTTTCGCTTATTTGATGCTAAACTTCCAAAAAAATTTTATTAAACATAATATGCAAATAGCCATTACAGCCTTAGGTAACGATCAGACCAATTTTATCGCAGAAATATTACCTGCCATACGCGAATGCAAATGCAGTATTTTAGAATTACGCTCCTCCCGCCTCGCCCAAGCAGGTGCCGCCTATCTGCTGGTGCAGGGCAACTGGAACCAGATTGCCAAACTGGAAAACACCCTTGATATTATGCAGCGGCGTATGGAGATAAAAATCCATACGTTACGCCCCGAATCACGTGAAAAAGGCAAAGATTGTGTGCCTTATTCCCTTGAAACCTTGTCGTTGGACAAGGATAACGTGGTTGAATCGGTCACTTCCTTTTTGATAGACAGGGAAATAGAAATTGAGGAAGTCAGCGGCAGTTCTTATTTGGCGCCCTATATTCAAACTCCGGTGTTCTCAACCAAATTTGTCATTTTAATTCCCCCACAACTGCATTTGTTGTCGCTACGCGAAGAGTTTTTGGACTTTTGCGATCAGTTAAACATAGATGCTATTCTTGAACCCATAAAACGATAGGTTTGCCGATGACCGAAATCACGATAGGCAGCCCTGTGCCTGATGTTGAAGTAATGGCTACAGGTGATAAAACCGTTAAATTGACCGATTACCGTGGTCACGCTGTGGTTTTGTATTTTTATCCTAAGGACAATACGCCGGGATGTATCCAAGAAGGCCAGGCTTTTCGTGATAGCTTCGATAAATTCACGGCCTTGAATGCCGTTGTTTTAGGGGTATCGCGTGATAGTGTGCGTGTTCATGAAGGTTTCAAGGCAAAGCAGCAATTGCCGTTTGATTTATTATCGGACAACGATGAAAAGCTGTGCCAGTTGTTTGCCGTCATAAAAATGAAAAGCATGTATGGCAAACAGGTGAGGGGCATCGAGCGCAGCACGTTTTTGATTGATGCGGATGGTTTGCTGGTGCGGGAATGGCGCAAGGTAAAAGTCAAAGGCCATAGCGATGACGTGTTGCAAGCGTTAAGCGACTTGGTGGGGGATCAGCCGTGAATATCCAGACAACACCCGACAAAAAACTGTTTGTGTTGGATACCAATGTGTTGATGCATGATCCGGCCAGTCTTTTTCGCTTTCAGGAACATGATTTGTTTGTTCCGATGATTGTGCTTGAAGAGTTGGACCATGCCAAAAAAGGGTTGACCGAGGTTGCCAGGAACGTCAGGCAGGTCAGCCGTTTTTTAGATGAGCTGATCAGTGGCGTCAATCAGCAGACGCTTAATGACGGTTTGCCGTTAGCCAATATAAGGCATCGTCCCGATGGGTTCGATAGCGCCGGGAGGTTGTATTTCCAAACCAGCACGATGACCGCCTTATTGCCAGAGAGCATGCCGGGCAGTAGCGCTGACAATTCCATCCTGAGCATTGTTCTGGCGCTCACTAAGCAATTGCCGGTTGTCAATGTGATTTTGGTTTCAAAAGACATCAATATGCGTATTAAGGCAGCCACCTTGGGATTGGTGGCAGAGGATTACCATAATGATCAGACCTTGGATGATATTGATCTTTTATATAGCGGCGCGATGGCGTTGGGCCCTGATTTCTGGGATGAGCACGGCACTAAGATGGAGTCCTGGCAGGAAAAAGACCGCACGTTTTACCGCCTGCAAGACCCGCTGGTTAGCGAATGGTACCCTAACCAATATCTGTATATGGAGGATGGCTCCAATTTTGAGGCTATCGTCAGGGCTTGCGAAGGCGATATTGCGGTGTTGGAGTTGGCCCGTGATTATCGCAGCAAGCACAATAACGTATGGGGCATTACAGCGAAAAACCGTGAGCAGAATTTTGCCTTCAATGTGCTGTTAGATCCTGAGATTGACTTTGTCACGTTGTTGGGTACGGCGGGCACGGGCAAAACCTTGTTGGCGTTGGCGGCAGGATTGGTTTTGACGTTAGAGAAAAAGCTTTATAACGAAATTGTCATGACCCGCGAAACTGTGCCCATTGGCGAAGATATAGGTTTTTTACCAGGCACTGAAGAAGAAAAAATGGCGCCGTGGATGGGCGCATTAATGGACAATCTTGAATTGCTTGGTAGCCGTTCTGGGCAAACTGAATGGGAGCTGGGGGCGACCAAGAACATATTGATGAACCGCGTTAAAATCCGGTCGCTTAATTTTATGCGTGGGCGGACGTTTCTCAACCGTTACTTGATTATTGATGAAGCGCAAAATCTGACGTCAAAACAGATGAAAACCTTGATAACCCGTGCGGGCCCTGGCACCAAAATAATTTGTATCGGCAATCTTGGCCAAATAGACACACCCTATTTAACCGCCACCACTTCAGGTTTGACTTATGTGGTCGACCGTTTCAAGACTTGGGCACATGGCGCACATATCACCCTGCGACGGGGTGAGCGTTCGCGCTTGGCGGATTACGCGTCCGATATTTTGTAGGGGCGCGTGGGTGGTGTATATTCCCATACATCGCCGATGCTTTAAGAAAAGCAATAAAGGCTTTAGTTTGTAACATAAGGTTTCCAAAAGCAAGATAGGGGAAAAGATGAAAGAAGTGCTTTCAACCGTTCGGAATCTTTCAAAAATTGGCTCTTCTGGCAAGAAAGAGGCAACTATTAAAGGCTATGTTGAACGTGTTGATAATCTTGTAATTCATGGTTGGGCGGTCGATTTAGAGCAAGGCGAGCTGAACTTGAGCTTGCAGATTAATGATGAAGTTTATCCGGTGTCGCCGAGTTGGCGCAAACGTGCGGATGTTGCGGCGAGTTTGGAAGATGATCGTTTTATGCGTTCTGGTTTCAGTATCGAAATACCCGAGTCATTGGCCCACTCTTTTTTGCAAGCCCAACAGCAGGATGCCGCTGTTTTTGTTTATGCCAATGGTGTGGCGTTACCTACTGCGGAGAAAGTGTTTACCGATACGCCAGCTAAAAAATTGGTTAAAGCAAAGCCGCACAGGCCGCTTGTAGTTGTTCCCAGCACTTATGAAGCGGCACCGAAGCTTGAAAAATTATTTGTCTGTATAGGTGCGCAAAAATCGGGCACCTCGTGGCTACATGAAAATCTGAATCTAGATAAACGATTTTCCGTTTGTCCTTTTGTTAAAGAGATACATTATTTTGATTATGTGCATAAGCAAAGTACGCATCTTAATGATTGGCGCGCCCATCATTTATTAAAGTTGGTTAATGGCTATGGGGACTCGTTAAGGCCTTTATTGTTAGCTTGGCTGTCAGGTGATAGACATCTCCAGTTAAGCGCCGATGCGACTTTTAAGGACAGGATAGTAGCCCGTCGGTTTGCTTGGCTACTTAATGAAGCAACAGATAATTGGTATAGCAGTCTGTTATGTATAAGGGAGGGTAAAGAAGTTGCGCTTGATATTACCCCGGATTATGCGGTCATAGGCAAACAAGGCTTTGAGCATATAAAAAGTATTGCAAACCAGGTTAAGTTGTTATTTATTTTAAGGAACCCTGCCGATCGGGCGTGGTCTGGACTGTTGCAAGGCAAGAAAAAAACAGCGGGGGGGATAGCGGGATACCTTGATAATAAGGCGACCACCATTGATATCATGTTCACTTCTGCAACTTCTAGCGCTGATGTGGGTGGCAGAAACAATTATTTGGCAACCTTAATTGCTTTGGAAGAAGCGGGGTTGCTTGATAACGGGCAGGTGCTCATCAAATTTTATGATGAGTTGGAAAAGTCGCCTGAAGATTTTATTACGGATATTTATCAGTTTTTAGAGATGCCCTTGCCTGATATGGCCATATTTTCTGGAACGTTAAGGGCCAAAGTCTATGCAACCCAAAAAACAGTTATGCCTGAGGCCCTTAAAGACAGGCTAGATGCCTATTATGCGGACATGGTAAAAGAAATTAATGACCGGTTTGTTACTGTTCCGGCTGCGTGGTTACAAAAACGATAAGCCAGCCGTGCCGTTCCATGCAAAAAATGGGCGCATTATGCGCCCATTTTTTTACAGGTCTGATACAGGCTAAATTAAATATGGTAAGCCGTTTCACCATGTTCAGAAATATCAAGGCCTCCGCGTTCAACTTCTTCGCTAACCCTGAGACCTACCAGCATATCGACAATTTTGTAGGCGACAAAAGATACGATTCCCGACCACACCAAGGTGATGACCACGCCTTCTGCTTGGATGAGCAATTGCCCGCCGATTGAAAAATCAGCCGCGCCTGTCCCGCCTAATGATGGGGCGGTGAACACACCGGTAAGCAATGCACCGGTAATGCCACCTACGCCGTGAACGCCAAACACATCTAACGAGTCATCGACACCAAGAATTTTCTTGAGGCCCGTAACCCCCCATAAACAGAGGAAGCCGCCAGCCAAACCGACAACAATGGAACCCATCGGGCCTACGGAACCGCAAGCAGGGGTGATTGCCACCAAGCCGGCCACCGCACCAGATGCCGCACCTAACATAGAGGGTTTGCCTTTGGTAAAGACTTCGCCCACTGACCAGGCAAGCACAGCAGCGGATGTCGCCAATAATGTGTTGACAAAAGCCAGCGTTGCGCCGCCATTTGATTCTAGGTTGGAACCGGCGTTGAAACCGAACCAGCCTACCCACAACAACGAAGCTCCTACCATGGTCAGCGTCAAGCTGTGAGGGGCCATTGATTCTTTGCCGAAACCGATGCGCTTGCCCACCAAAAATGCACCGACCAAGCCGGCAGTTGCTGAGTTAATATGCACCACGGTGCCGCCAGCGAAATCAAGCGCGCCTTTACCAAGCAGATAGCCGCCTGCACCCCAGACCATATGGGCAATTGGCAGGTAGCTGAAAGTAAACCAGAGGGCTGAGAACAACAGCACGGCGCTGAACTTGATGCGCTCGGCAAACGAACCGATAATCAGGGCGCACGTAATACCCGCAAACGTTGCTTGGAAGGCAACGAAAATAAATTCTGGGATCTTTACATTTTCAGTGAAGGTATCGGCTAATGAATCTGATGTGATACCTTGCAGGAATAGTTTGTCAAAACCACCTATGATCAAACCTTCGCCGCCAAACGCTAAGCTGTATCCGTAAATGGCCCACAGCACCATAATGAGCGAAAACACGACCATCACTTGCATCAATACCGACAGCATATTTTTGCTCCGTACCAGGCCGCCGTAAAACAGCCCCAGCCCTGGTATCACCATCATAATGACCAGTATTGTTGAAACCATCATCCACGCGGTATCGCCTTTATCGACGGTAGGCACCGGATCTGGATCGGCAAACGTTGATTGGGCAAAAGCCATTGCCGCCAATACAAAAAAAGTACCAAATAGTTGTTTTAGGTGTTTCATGTTTTCCTCCTCTCTTTTTTAAAGGGCTTCGTCGCCAGTTTCGCCAGTGCGAATCCGAACAACCTGTTCTAAATTAAGCACGAATATTTTTCCATCGCCTATTTTGCCGGTGTTGGCGGCTTTGGTAATCGCTTCTACAGCTTGATCCACCAATGCCTCACTGATGGCCACTTCAATTTTGGCTTTGGGTAAAAAATCCACAACATATTCAGCACCACGATAAAGTTCGGTATGCCCTTTTTGGCGACCAAATCCTTTGACTTCCGTGACGGTAACGCCAGAAACACCTATATCTGATAGGGCTTCACGGACATCATCGAGTTTAAATGGTTTGACAATAGCGGTTATTAGTTTCATTGCATCCTCTTTGTTTTTAGTGACGACTCAAAACTGAATAAAGCATAGAGTGTGCCAGGTTTGTTATTTCTATCAACACCTTTGTTTTATAGGTGCAACCAAGATTATCGGGCGCATTTCGCACTATATTGGGTCAGTATTGAAATTACCGGGCCATAATAGTGCGTCCTTTGGGGTCAAGATTGCCTTGAGGGGGCGGCTATGTAACCGTTTAAAATTTTTTTAACAATGGCGGTAATTGAAAAGCTTAAGTTTTGATGGAATACAAAACATGTTTTGTACTCCTAAAATGTTAAACAACTTATGCACGACTATTTATGCAAAAGGGCTAATTGAATGGCCTGCACGGACTGCACGCCACTTTATCAACTAGTTCATCCGAGTTACCCCTTGGCATAAATAAAAAATGCGCCCTAATAGGCGCATTTTTTTGTGGTGGAAAGGCATCCTTGCCCGCTTGCTGAGCCAGTTCTTATCAGAAAGTAACGGTCATGTCGGTTGAGAACAGGAACTGCTCGCCTTTGTTGCCGGCATCAAAAGGATCCACGCCTTCCGCCCAGTCGTAACGGACGTTAGGACGTAGCGACAACCATGTTTTGGGTTTCCAAGTTATGCCCGCAGTAACTTCATAATAACTGCCGGCGATACCAGGGCAGTTTAGCGTGCGGACAGGATAGCAAACCCGCGCACCATTGTGGTCACGGAACCATTCGGCGCGGACACCTGCTTTTAAATCATCTTGAATGTCGTAATAAAAATGGCTGTTTAACCCGTACCATTCTGCATCAGTAGTGCCAAGCTCCGCGTTACCGTTGGCGTAGCCGTGGTCGTGTTGCAAGACCATGTGGGCTTTTTCGGTTATGTCATGCTTGAATACGACGCTGTACATCCCAAAGCCCGCATCGTTGGTCTCGGAGGTCGGGCCATAAGTGCCGCTGACGTTAAGCGATGTCCCTTCATCGTTGCTGGTCCAGGTTACGCCGCCTATACCCGCCCAATTGCCTAGTTGTTCGTCAAAGTTACCGTCCCAGCCACCAAAATTACTGCCGGTGACGGCGCCGGCCATGACCGACCAGTTTTTGTCGATGGTATAGCTGCCCAAAAATCCGGTATGGGTGAACGGCTCGCCAAACTGCATGGTGTAGGCGTGGCTGTAAAAAAAGTTATCAGGGGCGGTGACGACTTCATAGCCAATTGGGGTATAAAAGTGACCCACTTTAACCTTCAGGCCATTCCCCACCGGCGCATAAATTTCCGCATAAGCTTGGGGGACGGCAAGGTTATAGAACTTATCGCCGCCTAACAAACCCAGATCCCAGCCGCCATTTAATGCCCCATAAGCCTGGGTAAACACGGCGTCTGTGCCGAACATCACATCAAACCGGACGCCGACATCCCATTGGTTGCCTTCCGAGGCGACTGCGCGTTCAATATAAGCATTCAATTGGTTTAGCTGGAATTCCCCTGAGCGGTCATTAAACGTTACAGGGCCGTTATAGTTGTCTGAAGGGTCAGTGGCGTTATAAGTGACACCCGCGTTAGCCCATGCGCCGGCGGTAAAGCCATAATCTTTTATTTCTTCGATTAAGCCGTCGGCGGCATATGTATTGTGCGCCCCCAAAGTCATTGATAAAAGGCCTCCTACGGCCGCAAATATCATCTGGTTATTACGTTTTGATAGAGTTTTCATTGCTTCGCTTCCTTAAGATCAAGGTCTGAACATTAACCGTTTGTTGCTATAAGACAACAGTTTAGTATTTCGGCATAAAACACTGAAATTCTAAAAGCAGATATTGTACCAATATAATTTATATATATAAAACAGTAGCTTGTTTTATGTTTTTAATGGTGATTTGATTTTATTGCACTATTTTTGTGCGCTACAGGCTTTTGCCGCTTTATTATTGTGCATTAAAAGTTGCTAATTAGCTACGGATAGGTGGGTTGTTGGTGAGGTGTCAGGTAAGCCGTGGCGGTTAATGAGCTTATGCAAGAAGCGCCATTGTCCGTTTGCCTAATGCCAAGAAAATTGATAAATGTTGGTTAAGGGCATAAAAAGCCTTTCTTTAGTTATTGTAAATAACCTTAACGCCGGGCTTATTGAGCCTATTTTTTTATTGGCTAATTCAGCAAAAAAAATGGTATCGTTAATGCGTTCGGCATAAAACGCTAACTCAAATAACATGAACCCTAGCTAGGAGACGATTAATGTCTGTAGAAAACGTACTTAAAATGATCCAAGAAAACGACGTGAAATTTGTCGATTTCCGTTTTTGCGATACCCGTGGTAAAGAGCAACACGTCACGTTCCCTGCCCATGCCATCGACGAAGACACTTTTGAAGAGGGCAACATGTTTGACGGCTCTTCAATTGCCGGCTGGAAACACATCAATGAATCAGACATGATTTTGATGCCCGACCCATCAACAGCGGTGATGGACCCTTTCTTTGATGACAACACGTTAATCATCCGTTGCGACATTATTGAGCCAAAAAACATGCAAGGCTACGAGCGTGATCCGCGTTCATTAGCCAAACGCGCAGAAGCTTATTTGCAATCAACCGGCATTGCTGACACGGCATTTTTTGGCCCTGAAAACGAATTTTTCATTTTTGATGACATTCGTTGGGGTACTGATATGAGCGGCTCTTTTTACAAAGTTGACTCACAAGAAGCAGGTTGGAACTCAGAAAAAGTCTATGAAGATGGCAATATTGGTCATCGTCCAGGTGTTAAAGGCGGTTACTTTCCTGTGCCACCGGTTGATTCGTTCCAAGACATACGTTCTGCTATGTGTCTGACATTGGAAGACATGGGGCAAGTCACCGAAGTGCACCATCACGAAGTGGCGACTGCCGGCCAATGTGAAATTGGCGTAAAGTTTAACACGTTGGTTAAAAAAGCTGACGAAGTGCTAAATTTGAAATACGTGGTTGCAAATATCGCCCATGCGTATGGCAAAACGGCAACCTTTATGCCGAAACCGCTAGTAGGTGATAACGGTAGCGGTATGCACGTGCACCAATCGCTGGCAAAAGATGGCGTCAATTTGTTTTCCGGTGACTTGTACGGTGGTTTGTCTGAAACGGCGCTGTATTACATTGGCGGCATCATCAAGCATGCCCGCGCCCTGAACGCGTTCACCAATGCTTCAACTAACAGCTATAAGCGTTTGGTGCCAGGCTTTGAAGCGCCGGTCATGCTGGCTTATTCTGCACGCAACCGTTCGGCGTCTATCCGTATTCCATTCGTCAACAATCCTAAAGGCCGCCGCATTGAAGTCCGTTTCCCTGACTCAACTGCAAATCCTTATTTGGCGTTTTCTGCCATGTTGATGGCGGGTCTGGACGGCATCCAAAACAAAATCCATCCTGGCGATGCAATGGATAAAGATTTGTACGACTTGCCGCCTGAAGAATGTAAAGCCATACCCCAAGTTTGCCATGCATTTGACCAAGCTTTGGAGGCCTTGGATAATGACCGTGAATTCTTGACCCGTGGCGGTGTGTTCACTGACGACGTGATTGACGGTTACATTGAGCTGAAAATGCAAGAAGTCACCCGTTTGCGTATGAGCACTCATCCAGTTGAGTATGATCTGTACTATAGCTTGTAAGCCTAGCGGCGCGAGTTAGCGCATTTTTATAAGTCAAAGACAAAAACGCCCCGTTTTGGGGCGTTTTTCGTTTAAGTTCCCCAGCCTTTACCTTATTATTGTGCTGTTATTGTGCCTCACCCTTAAGTGTTGGCGTCTCCTCGTAGTTTATTTTGTTGGGATATGACTGGTGGTCTAAAAATTGCTGGCCATAGCTATAGCATATTCTTGTCCACTTTTTAAAAATACATGTATAAACGTATACTTGATCATCTCAATACCGCAATTTTGTTATTTAATAGTGAACTGGCCCTCACTTATATCAATACCGCGGGCGAAATTTTGCTGGCTGACAGTGCCAACCATTTGATCGGCCAAAGCGCCAGCGATTTATTTAAAGCTTCTGACCCCGCTTTATTTTTAAATTTAAAACAATGCCTGACCATGGAAGAGCCATTAGTCGAGCGGTCTTTAGTGCTTAATCGCTTAAGCCAGAGTGTGACCATTAATCTCAGTGCCACACCGTTATTGGGCAATGAACAGCCCATGGAAATACTGGTTGAACTGCAACAAGTCGACAATCATTTGCGCATCTCCAAAGAAGAGCGGTTGTTGACGCAGCAAAATACCGCCAGATTGCTGGTTAGGGGGTTGGCGCATGAAATCAAGAATCCGCTTGGAGGGCTAAGGGGGGCAGCGCAATTGTTGGATTTGGAATTGCATGATCCCGAATTGAAAGAATACACGCAGATAATTATTGCCGAGTCAGACCGTCTGCAAGGGTTAATGGACAAAATGCTTGGGCCCAATAAGTTGCCCAATAAAAAAACCTTGAATATCCATGAGGTGTTGGAGCGGGTCAGGCAGCTAGTCCATGCCGCATCCAGCGGTAGCCTAAGCATAAAATATGATTATGACCCAAGCATCCCCGATATACAGGCCGACAAAGACCAATTGATCCAAGCGATATTGAACATTACCCGAAATGCCGTGCAAGCGACCGAGGGTAAAGGCAATATCCTCATAAAAACCCGTATCCATCGGCATCTTTGTATTGGCCGTAAACATTACAAGTTGGCGGCAAAGATTGATATTAGTGACGATGGCCCTGGTATTGACACTGATATGCTACAGCAGATTTTTTACCCCATGATTACCGGCAGGGCGGAAGGCACTGGTTTAGGGCTGTCGATTGCCCAATCGCTGATTAATCAACATAGCGGTTTGATTGAATGTAATAGCGAACCTGGGCACACCGTGTTTTCCATTTATTTACCTATTTTTGTCCAAGGTGAGCCATCATGAATACGCCTGAAACAGTCTGGATTATAGATGACGACAAATCCATACGCTGGGTGGTTGAAAAGGCCTTGCAAAAAGCCACCATTAAAACCCGTAGTTTTGCCGACGCCGACGAATTGTTGGCGGCTTTAAGGGATACGCTACCTGACGCGTTGATAACCGATATCCGTATGCCGGGTATGGATGGCTTAGAGTTGTTGGATAGGGTTCAGCATAATTATCCAGAATTGCCGGTCATCGTTATGACCGCCCATTCCGATTTGGAAAGCGCCGTCTCCGCATTTCATGGCGGCGCTTTTGAATATCTGCCGAAACCATTTGATATTAAGGAGGTGGTTGATCTGGCGCATCGCGCCTGTATTCATGGCCGCCAGCAACGGCAACGGACGCAGGGCGAAGAGCTGGTTATATTGGAAGCGTCCCCGGAAATTATCGGTGCTGCGCCGGCCATGCAGGAGGTGTTTCGGGCGATAGGGCGTCTGGCCCGGTCACACATCACTGTGCTGATTAATGGGGAATCTGGGACGGGTAAGGAACTTGTCGCTAAAGCCCTACATCGGCACAGCCCCAGAGCCAAAAACCCTTTTATCGCGCTGAACATGGCCGCCATTCCAAAGGACTTGATGGAGTCTGAATTGTTTGGCCATGAAAAAGGTGCGTTCACCGGCGCCGCAGCACGTCGTGCAGGGCGTTTTGAACAAGCTAATGGCGGCACTTTATTCCTTGATGAAATCGGCGACATGCCCGCCGATTTGCAAACCCGGTTGTTGAGGGTGTTGGCGGACGGTGAGTTTTATCCGGTTGGCGGCCATTCATCGGTCAAAGTCGATGTGCGGATTATCGCCGCCACCCACCAGAATTTAGAAACGTTGGTCGGCCAAGGGCGTTTTCGGGAGGATTTATTCCATCGTCTAAACGTTATCCGTATCCATATTCCGCCGTTGCGTGACCGTAAACAAGATATCCCTTTATTATTGCGGCATTTTTTAACGCAGGCCGCACAGGAATTAAATACTGAAGTCAAGATACTGAAGCCTGATGCGGAAGCGTTTTTAAGCACACTGGAATGGCCAGGCAACGTCCGGCAGCTGGAAAATACTTGCCGTTGGTTTACGGTTATGGCGTCAGGTAGGGAGGTGCATTTGCATGATTTGCCGCCAGAGCTACTTAGTGCGGCCACAGAAAAAAAAGCGGCTGGCGCCGAGTGGGAATCATTGCTCCGGACCTGGATAGATAAGCAATTGCTGACTAAGGAAAACGACGTGGCGAAACACACCATCCCAATGGTAGAAGCCATTTTAATTAAAGCGGCGCTAGATTTTACCCATGGCAAGCGGCACGAGGCGGCTATTTTACTGGGCTATGGCAGAAACACCTTAACCCGAAAAATAAAGGAGCTGGGGATAGAAGATTAACGCGCCAAACTTTTGCGGCGCAACCCGCCGTGATCTTATCCGTAGGCTGAACTGTGTTGAACCTCGAATTAACCGCCCCCACCGTCAAGTTGTCCGTCCGTATAAAAAGCGGGCGGGCAAAGCTTGTTCTGTTTGTCCCGCTTTAAATGGAATGCCCGTGTGGCTATCTGTAAGGATTTTCTAAGCTAGTCTGTCAAGATGCTCGGGGTTTAGGGTAGAATGCAAAGCAAGGAATGTTCTATTCCTGCGATACCGGAACCCATTCACGCAAAATGGCGCCGCTGTTTTACTTGGATGGGCTGGTCAAATCAATTTTTATCGTTAATAAATTGCCACAATTAAATTGTTCCGGTTAGCGCACCGGTTGTTCCCTCCATTGACATTGGTAGCTTAGGGTTTCTTAATGAATCTTGATGTATTTTTATCGCTGTTTAGTCTCATGCTGGTCTCACTGGCGGTGTTTCTGCTCTCAAAACGGCTTAATTTGCCTTATACGGTATTGCTGGTGATTGCAGGCTCGTTGTTAGTGCCAATTTCGCAAATCGAATATTTTCATTTCATCACCAGTTTTGAATTAACCCCTGAATTGTTGTTTTTTGTGTTTTTGCCGATCCTTATTTTTGAGTCGGCCTATAACATGAATATCCGCAGCGTCACCGAAAACATTTATTCCATTGGTTTGTTAGCGGTGGTCGGAATGTTAGTTTCAACGATATTTATTGGTATCGCCGGCTATTACATGTTCCAACTGGCCGGATACACCGTGCCGATATTGGTTTTGCTGCTGTTCGGCGCGATTATTTCCTCGACTGACCCGGTCGCAGTGTTGGCGTTATTTAAGGAATACGGCGCCCCACACCGCTTGACGTTGATTTTTGAAGGCGAGAGTTTGTTTAACGATGCCACCGGTTTTGCTGCATTTTTGGTGGTCCTGGAGTTAATGACCGCAGGTTTCAACGGTGCCGCCTCAATTGTTGGGGCGTTGGCATCTTTCCTGAGTATGTTGGTTGGCGGCCTCATTTTTGGTGTCATGATGGGTTTTTTGTTTGCCAAATTGATCGAGGCGGTCAAAGGTCATGAGCATCTGGAAATCACCCTGACGCTGTTGGTTGCCCACTTTACCTTTATCCTGACCGAAGTCATTTCCCAACATTTGGTCATTGGCGGTCAAGAAATCCGCTTATCGTCAATTATCGCCACACTCACGGCCTCAATGGTGATCGGCAATTTCGGCCGCTACAAAATGTCGCCCGCAGTTGAAGATTACATGGAAAAGTTTTGGAGTTACTTTGCCTTTGTCACCAACTCCCTGGTGTTTATTTTGATGGGGCTGCTGTTTGCTGATTTGGCGATTGATTTGAATGTCGCCATTTGGCCTATCTTATTGGCAATTGCTGTCGTGGTGGTGGGACGGGCCGTTTCCGTTTATCCGTTGTTATGGTTGCTGAATAAAACTGGTAAAGAAGAGCCTATACCAAATAATTGGATGCACTTATTGGCATGGGGCAGTTTACGCGGTTCGTTAGCGGTGATTATGGTGTTGCTGATCCCCGATAATTTGAGCATTCCAGGTTGGAGCTTTGCCTTCAGCGTCAAGCAGTTTGTCGCCGCCGTGACTATTGGCAGCATTTACTTTACCTTGTTGTTTAAAGCGACAACGATAGGCAAGGTCATGAATATGCTAGGCATTGATGCGCTGACCCCTGAAGAGGAGGTTGGTTACCATAAAAGCAAAGCGCAAATGTATGACGAATCACTGCAAAAGATTGACGAGCTGCTGGCTACCCAGCATTTAAATGAACAGCAATCTCAAATATTGCAGGAGCGTTATCAAGATTTGTATCACGCCGCTTGCGTAAAATGTAAAGACGCGGTGGGGGACTCGCCTGATCTTATTGAAAATATGTTGCGGATATACGCGCTAGGTGTTGAGCGTGATGCGTTGAAAGAGATTTTTCAGCGCGGGGAAATCAATGAAAAAATGTACAAGAAGATTCTGAACATGCTGTGTATCCAAACCGAGCGGGTCGAGCGTGGCCAAAAGCAAGTGGAATCGGTCAATGAACATTTTCCTATTGATAGCCTGGAGCGTTTTGTTTTATTGGTGAGCCGTTTATTCTTCTGGCGCGACCATGCTTTCAAACCGGAAGACCTGTATTTGTATTACCGTACGCTAAACACAATCATCGGCAAGGTTGTTGAAGCGTTGGATGCAATTAGTGACTCAAATTTGAATGAGGTTTTTGATGACCATAGTGCGTTGGCAAAATTGCAAAGGCTATACCGTGAATTGCACATCAATACCCGACACAAGATGGAGGCTTTGATAAAAGACAATGCCGAACTGCTCAATAGCTTAAACCAAAGGGCTGCCGAAAAATCGCTGTATGCAGTGCAGCTTGATGCGTTGGGCAAACTGCACAAAAATGAAATTATCACCAGCAAGTTGTTTATTATGTTGTATCACGAGCACATGAAACAAAAAGAGGCGGGTACAAACCGCCTCGTCTAGCTGTCTTGCAGATTAATTGGGCAACAGAAGACCGTTTGATGAAACGGTTGTGGTTGAACCTAAGCTGGCTAAGTGGTACGTGCGCTCTTTTCCGAAAGACTGGCGCACAACTAGGCAGCCATCAATAAAAGTGTCCGGCCTTACTTTTTGCTGAAAGCGGTCACTTTTTCAAACCAGCCTTTTAGTTGTCCAGAGATAGGATTGGCCGGTGCAGATCCGTCATTCTGGCCAGATGGTTGCCCAACTGTTGTGTCCTGAGGGGCTTCTGCCGTTACGGGTTCATCGTCG
>DIUY01000026.1 GCA_002422395.1 Methylococcaceae bacterium UBA6146
GTCGCCGGTCAGCGTTGCGGTCTGATCGCCATCGTCGGCAAACCCAATGTGGGCAAATCCACCCTGCTCAACGCGCTGGTGGCGCAAAAAATCAGCATCACCTCGCGCAAGCCACAGACGACCCGGCATCGTATCCTGGGGATTAACACCACCGCCGCAGGCCAGGCCATCTATATGGACACGCCAGGTATGCACGACAATGAAAACCGCGCCTTAAACCGGCATTTAAACCGTACGGCAGAGGCCACTTTGTTGGGTGTCGATGTGATCGTTTGGCTAATTGACGGATTGGCGTGGCATGAATACGATGAAGTCATCTTTAAGAAATTGGGGCAGGCCGGGTTGCCGGTCATTCTCGCCGTCAACAAAGTTGATAAGGTAAAAGACAAGGAGGACATTTTGGCCTTTTTTGCCGAAGCACGGCACCGTTTTCCGTTTGAACATTTAGTGCCGATTTCAGCGTTAAAAAACACTAACCTGGAACAACTTGAAAAGCTGATTATCGGGCTTTTGCCGGAACGGGATTTAATCTATCCCGAAGACCAGATCACTGACCGCCCCGAACGGTTTTTGGCGGCGGAAATTGTCAGGGAAAAGCTGACCCGACGATTGGGTGCAGAATTACCTTATGTGTTGACTGTAGAAATTGAGCGTTACGAAGAACACCCTGAACTTGCCAAAATCTACGCCATTATTTGGGTGGAAAAATCATCGCAAAAGAACATTGTTATCGGCAAAGACGGCGAGATGCTAAAAAAAGTCGGTATTGATGCCCGGGCCGATATAGAAAGGCTGATTGGGCAAAAAGTTTACTTACAGCTTTGGGTCAAAGTTAAGTCGGGTTGGTCGGATAGTGAGCGGGCGTTACAAAGCTTAGGTTTTAATGACGGCTAATGGCGTTTATTTGCAGCCTGGGTTTGTATTGCAGCATCGCCATTACCGCGAAACCAGTGTGATTCTTGACGTGCTGACCCAAGACCACGGCAGGGTTTCAGTCTTAGCTAAAGGGGTCAGAAAAGCCAAATCGAAAATGGCGGGATTGTTGCAGCCGTTTGTGCCGCTTAAATTGTCATACGTGGGTCATTCTGAGCTAAAGTTATTGACCCACGCCGAAATGGATTCGCCTGCCACCCCCTTAACCGGGCTTGCGCTCTACTGCGGTTTTTATGTTAATGAATTGGTCAGCCGTTTTTTGCATCCGCACGACCCACATCCCGAAGTTTTTTTGGGTTATCGCGCGTGCTTGGCGCAGTTGGCAGACCAGCAGGCGCTTGAAATGGCTTTACGGCTATTTGAACTTGAGCTGATCGGCCATAGTGGTTATGGCCTGCAATTGGATTATGATTTTTATCATGGCCAGCCCGTCGAGCCAGACAAAAAATACCATTTTGATGCCGAACAAGGGCCAGTCGCTGCCGAACAGGGGGCGTTTTCGGGGCTTACCTTACAGGCAATGAGCCGCAAAGATTTTACCCATCCACAGGTGTTAAACGAAGCCAAACTGTTGATGAGGTCTGTCATAAACACGCATTTGCAAGGCAGATCACTAAAAAGCCGCACCGTTATCAATCAACTTATCAAACAACGATGACCATGAATAAACAACCCATTTTATTAGGCGTCAATATCGACCATATTGCGACATTACGGCAGGCCAGAGGCACCCGTTACCCTGAGCCGGTGCAGGCCGCATTAGTTGCCGAACAGGCCGGGGCGGACGGTGTCACCGCGCATTTGCGCGAAGACCGCCGCCATATCCAAGACAGGGATATTTTTTTACTGAAAGAGCTGCTGCATACCCGCTTAAATCTGGAAATGGCGGTGACGGATGAAATGGTCGCGATAGCCCGCCAGGTCAAGCCTTATGCGTGTTGTCTGGTGCCTGAGAAGCGTACGGAACTTACCACCGAAGGTGGCTTGGATGTGGTGGCTAATTTAGCCCGCCTAGAATCGGCATGTGCCGCGCTGGCAGAAGCAAGCATCGAAGTGTCGTTATTTATTGATCCTGACCTGACCCAGATTGATGCGGCAGTAAAAGCCGGCGCCCCTGTGGTCGAATTGCATACTGGACGCTATGCGGACGCGGGCAACCGCATTTCGCAAGCCGAAGAGCTGGCGCGTATCCAACAAGCCGCCCGCTACGCGCACAGCGTCGGTCTGCAAGTTAATGCAGGCCACGGGCTGAATTTTTATAATGTCGAAGCGATTTGTGCGATACCGGAAATAGTCGAGCTTAATATTGGCCATGCGATTATTGCCCAAGCGCTGTTTTCGGGACTGGCGCAAACGGTCAGCGATTTAAAGCAGGTGATGAAAAATGCTAGAGCCAACCTGTCTTGTTAGAACCTATTTAATCCCCCTTAAAACGGTTGGCAATGGGTGAAATCTGTCATGCGTCTTTTAAACATTATTCATCGGGATTTTTTTGCCCTGCTGGCAGGGGGATTGTATACGCTGGCGTTTGCGCCGTTTGCATATGCTTATCTGGCGCCGCTTGCTTTATTGGTGCTGTTCGCGTCTTGGCAGCATGTCAGTCCCCTCCGTGCGCTATTGCGGGGTTATTTGTTCGGGCTAAGCTCATTTGGTTTCGGTGTCTATTGGGTATATATCAGCATCCACGATTTTGGCGGCGCCGATGCGTTTAGTGCGAGTGCGTTGACTAGTGCATTCGTGGCGTTCTGGGCATTATTTCCTGCGTTGGCGGGGTGGCTTGCGGTAAAGCTGCACAGTAAACGGCACTTGATTATGGTGCCGTTAATTTGGATATTAATTGAATATGGGCGCGGTTATCTGCTGTTAAATGGTTTTCCGTGGCTGCTTGCCGCTTATTCGCAGCTGGAAACACCGTTGGCGGGGTATATTCCACTGGTCGGCGCTTATGGTACGGGCTTTTTATTAACCTTAAGCGCATCGGCGGGTGTTGCCATTTTGCGCACCAAACAACACCGTATATTGCTGGCTGTTGGGGTCGTGGTTTTATGGGCGGCGGGCGGCGGGCTGCAAACTATAAACTGGACGTCACCTATCGGTAAGCCCCTGCAAGTTGTGTTGGTTCAGGGCAATATTGCCCAAGACCAGAAATGGCGTCCAGAAAATCGGTTGGACACCCTGCTGCTTTATAAAAGGCTAACGGAAGAGAATTGGGGCGCGGATGTTATTGTCTGGCCGGAAACTGCAATTCCGGCATTTTTATCGCAAGTTGATGAATTTTTTCTACAGCCTTTAAAGCAGAGCGCATTACAACAAGGCACTGATTTAATTGTCAGCCTTCCGGCAGAAGGCGAAGGTGAAGACGAAATTTACAATGCCGTCATTACCTTGGGAAAGGCAACGGGCATGTACCGTAAAAATCACTTGCTGCCTTTTGGCGAGTATATGCCTTTGCAGCCGTTATCGGGCTGGGTATTAAAAAATCTAAATATCCACATGGGTGATTTTACACCGGGCGGCAATAACCAGCCTTTGCTACAAGCGGGCGGCCACCCGTTTATCACTACGATTTGTTATGAGGATGCGTTTGGTGATGCCGGTCTTGCAGGCTTGCCAGAGGCCGCTTATTTGGTCAACGTCACCAATGATGGTTGGTTTGGCAATTCTGTAGAACCTCATCAACATCTACAGATTGCCAGAATGCGCTCTATGGAAACTGGGCGTTTTATGTTGCGGGCAACCAACACCGGAGCGACCGCAGTTATTGCCCCTGATGGGAAAATTATTGCTCAAGCGCCTTTGTTTACTGCAACCACGCTGAAAGCAAGCATAACACCAATGGGCGGCATGACGCCTTATGCCCACTTAGGCGATAAACCTGTTATTGCCATTATGGTGCTAATATTTTTGGCGCTGGCAAGTTATGACCGGTTCTTGTTCAGATACCGGTGGGTTTGCCAACCTGGGCGCGGGTTAATAATGAAATGACAACTTGGAATCCGTCCAATACCGTTACGGCACACGTCCTCTTCGATTCAACCAATGCCTAATTACCCGTATTGTTTTGTCCGAATGCGGGATAAAAATCACAATGGCTTTTATTTGTTGACCCGAAACTGTTTTTGAATTTCACTGCCAAGAAATATCAACCGTCCGAGGCTGGCGCACAGTCCTTACGAATCACTTGCCATCAACAAAAAAAACAATATAGTGAATTGCTTATCGGAAATATAACGGCACATTCAGGTGAATGGTATGAAAATCAGTCTATTTTTGTTTCTAATGCTCCAAAACCTCGCGTTGACAGTCTGCTATGCGGACACAGCCCCTTACAGCAAGCCGGATGATAACGTCTTACGCAATACTTTAACGCCCTTGCAATATCAAGTGACCCAAAAAGAAGCTACTGAACCGCCTTTTAAAAACACTTACTGGAATGAGAAACGGGCGGGCATTTATGTTGATGTGGCAAGCGGTGAACCGCTGTTTTCATCTAACGATAAATATGATTCAGGCACGGGGTGGCCCAGTTTTACCCGTCCGCTAGTTGTCGGCAACATCATAAAAAAGCAAGATTTTCTGCTGATTTTTCCGCGTACCGAAGTGCGTAGCCGTTATGGGGATTCGCATTTGGGACATGTGTTTGACGATGGCCCTAAGCCGGACGGGTTAAGGTATTGCCTTAATTCCGCCGCATTGCGGTTTGTACCCGTGGAAGAAATGGCGGATAAGGGTTATGGGGAGTTTTTAGCTGAATTTAACAAGCCTAAATAAAAAATATGCCCCCTTGGCCCGCGATAACCTTCGCCAAGGGGAGGGTGGTCATACAATGTTATTGCTTGCTAATTGACGGACTGTTGATAACTCACTGTGAAGTCATTCAGGTTGTTAAGTTCCATCGCCAAACGTTCTTGATTTTCAGGATTGAACGAATTGACGCCAACGCGTGATAAATGAAACACTTGATCCGGCATATACTTGCCAGTCGCGCGGATTTCACCTTGATAGCCATAACGGCTTCTCAACAGCCATGCTTGGGAAAACAAACGGCCATCGGCAAAGTCAGGAAAATCGAGTTCGATAAGCTGGAGCTTGTCAAGATCATTGGCAAGGTCAGCAACCGAATCGTCAGGGCCAATACGGATCCCCAGTTTGCCGTTATGATTTAGCAAGTCTTGTTTGTGCTGCTGCCACCTGGCGAATGACACGGTGATGTCGCCGTCGCTGACGCTAACTTCATCGGCGATAGAGTTCCAACTGTCATTAACAATTTGTTTGTCTTTAATGACCTGCATAAACTTGCTCCTTGAAAGGGTCGATACCAACCCGTTTTACCATATCCAGAAAAGATTCATCATCCAAGCGCTGTTTGACATAAACATCGAGAATTGTCGTGACCGCTTGCGTGACTTCGTGTTTGGCCACCGCCGGGCCTAGCCGTTCGCCGATGGCGGCTTCGTTTTCCGATGAGCCGCCTAAGGTCAGCTGATACCATTCAACCCCTTTTTTATCGACGCCAAGTATGCCGATATGGCCGACACTTTGGTGGGCGCAACCGTTCATGCAACCGGACATGTTGATTTTTACATCGCCGATGTCGTGGAGATAGTCGATGTCATCAAGGGCTTCGTTGATTTCTTTGGCAATGCCAATTGAACTGGCGTTAGCCAGCGAGCAAAAATCCAAGCCAGGGCAGCAAATCATGTCAGTGACTGTGCCGATATTAGGTGTCGCCAGTTTGATGGCGTCCAGTTGTTGCCACAGCGGGAATAAATCGGCTTGTTTCACATCGGCAAACAACAGGTTTTGGCGGTGTGTGCTTCTTACTTCACCAAAACTGTAGCGGTCGGCAAGCTCAGCAACTGCGTCAAGCTGGGTGTCGGTCATGTCGCCGGGGGGCGTATCGGGCGCTTTCAATGACAAAAACACGCCGCGATAGCCAGCAACCTTATGGGCTACGGTGTTGTATTTGACCCAAGTGGCAAACGCCGGATTGTCTTGTTGCACCGCCGCAAAACTGCCGTCTTGTGCCGCATCGGTTTGGTAGGCTGGCGGGATAAACTGCGCTTTTATGGCTTCGATACGCACATCGCTCAGCTCGTGCGTATTTTTTATGAGTTGCCATTCTTGTTCAACTTGCCGGGCAAAGTTTTCCAGCCCTGATTCTTTAACCAGGATTTTAATCCGCGCTTTGTATTTGTTGTCGCGACGTCCGTACAAATTGTAGATGCGTAAGATGGCGTCGAGATAGGACAGGAGATGCCTTTTTTCCAGATAAGGTTTAATAACCTGACCAATTACCGGGGTACGTCCTAAACCGCCGCCGACAAGTATTTTAAAACCGATTTCACCGGCATCGTTTTTAACCAGATGGATGCCGATGTCATGGAATTGGGTCGCTGCACGGTCATGCACTGCACCGCTGACAGCGATTTTGAATTTGCGCGGCAGGTAGTCGAATTCAGGATGCAGCGTGCTCCATTGGCGGATAATTTCGCAGTAAGGGCGCGGGTCTTCAATCTCATCGGCACAGATACCGGCGAGATGATCAGAGGTGGTGTTTCTTATGCAATTGCCGCTGGTCTGGATGGCGTGCATTTGCACTTCGGCCAGCTCTGCAAGGATGTCGGGCGCTTGCTCAAGCTTAGGCCAGTTAAACTGGATGTTTTGCCGAGTAGTGAAATGGCAGTAGTTTTTATCGTAAGTGCGTGCAATATAGGCTATTTTTCGGAGCTGCCTGGAACTCAGCAAGCCATAAGGGACGGCTATCCGTAGCATCGGGGCATGGGTCTGGATATAAAGGCCGTTCCTTAACCGCAAGGCGCGAAATTGGTCGTCGGTAATTTCACCGTTTAAAAATTGCTCGGTTTGCCGTCTAAATTGGGCTACCCGTTCGTTAACAAGTGTCTGGTCGTCGTCGTTATACTGATACATGGTACGTGTTTGAAGTGCCTTACAGGCGAAAAATCTTAATTGTCCATAATATACCGCGTGTCATAAAATGACAAAATTTATTGGTTTGGTGATACCATTAATGGTTATTTTTTGTGGTTGTTTTATTTTTTTATTCTAAAAATTAGGGGGAAGTGTGGCGCGTTCTTTATTGGTATTTTTATTAGTCCTGCTGGTGCCGCAAATGGCAATGGCGGAGACCTTTGAAAGTTTGGGTATGACGGGGACACAGCGGGGCATTTACACCGTATTGATTTTCCTGATTGCCTACGGCTTTGTCATGACGGAAGAGTTTACCCATTTGCGTAAATCCAAGCCGGTTATTTTGGCGGCGGGCATTATTTGGGCGCATGCGGCTATTTTAGCGGCGCAAAAAGGCGTTTCTATGGAATCCATGCACGCTGCTTTCGAGCATGACCTTAAAGAATATGCCGAATTGATGCTGTTCTTGTTGGTGGCGATGACTTATATCAATTCCATGGCTGAGCGTAACGTGTTTGAGGCATTGCGTTCGTGGCTCGTCAGAAAACAGTTTGGCTACCGTAAATTATTTTTAATCACCGGCGTTATCACGTTCTTTTTGTCGGCGGTCGCTGATAACTTGACTGCGGCGTTATTGGTTGGCGCTGTGGTCATGGCGGTAGGTTCTGATAACCCTAAATTTGTTAGCATCGGTTTTGTGAATTTGGTGGTTGCCGCGAATGCGGGTGGGGCGTTTTGCCCGTTTGGCGACATTACCACGTTGATGGTATGGCAAGCCGAGTACGCGGAATTCTTTGATTTCTTTAAGTTATTTATCCCATCAGTGGTCAATTACGCAGTCCCTGCTGCGGTCATGTATTTTGCCGTGCCTGACGAACAACCTAAAGCCTCGAGCGAGGCCGCTGTGCAATTAAAGCAAGGCGCCATTGTTGTTTGTGTCATGTTTTTGCTGACGATTGCAACCGCTGTCAGCTTTAAACAAGTGCTGCATTTGCCGCCTTTTATGGGCATGATGGTCGGCTTGTCAGCATTGATGATTTATGGTTACTTCATAAAAACCAGATACTATATTGAAGGCGAAGAAGGGTTTGATATTTTTAATAAAGTGCGTCATGCCGAATGGGACACTTTGTTGTTTTTCTTCGGTGTCGTGTTTGCGGTTGGTGGTTTAGGTTACATCGGTTATCTTGAGTTGTTATCCGGTGCTATGTACGATGGCTTGGGCGCGACTACGGCCAATATTCTGGTGGGTTTGATCTCCGCGATTGTGGATAACATTCCGGTGATGTTTGCCGTGTTGAATATGGGTCTGGATATGGATTTATATCAATGGTTGTTGGTGACGTTGACAGCCGGTGTGGGCGGTTCGTTATTGTCTGTGGGTTCTGCCGCAGGTGTTGCGTTAATGGGGCAGTCCAACCATAAATACACGTTTTTTAGCCATTTGCAATGGACGCCTGCGATTGCCGCTGGTTACGTTGCAAGCATCTTCACCCATTATCTGATTAATGGGTAGTTTGTTGGTTAAGCACCGCACAGGCTGTGCGGTGCTGTTTTTAAGGTAAGGTCGATGGCCATTGAAAAAAACTGGCTATCGGCCTTTTCCGTTTATACCAAGCCCAATGTGTTGGGCATGGTGTTTCTTGGTTTTTCCGCAGGCTTGCCATTTTTATTGGTGTTCTCGACGCTTTCGGCGTGGTTGAGGGATGAAGGCGTTGCCAGGTCAGTCATCGGCTTTTTTAGCTGGGTCGGCGTCACCTATTCCATTAAGGTCTTCTGGGCGCCGTTTATTGACCGCTTACCGCTGCCGTTATTAACCCGAATGTTAGGCAAACGCCGCAGTTGGATGTTGTTGGCACAGCTTGGCATTGCCGGTGGCTTACTGGGCATGGCGGGCAGTGATGTCCACAGCCAGTTGCAGCAAGTCGCCTTATTTGCGGTGTGGGTGGCGTTTTGTTCAGCGACGCAGGATGTCGCCATTGATGCGTTCCGTATCGAATCGGCACAGGTCGAGTATCAAGGTGCAATGGCGGCCGCTTATGTTCTGGGCTATCGGATTGCATTGTTGGCCGCAGGCGCGGGCGCTTTTTATATCGCCGACTTTTTCAGTTGGACGGTCGCGTACCAGGTGATGGCAAGTTGTATGGTGGTGGGTGTGGTGGCGACACTGTGCCTGGCCGAGCCATTACACCAAGCCGTCAAGCAAGGGACCAATCCCAAGCCGCATCAACCATTTTGGCAACGATTGTCGGCGGCTATTTTTGAGGCGGTGGTAAGCCCGTTCGTCGAATTTTTTACCCGCAATGGCAAAGTGGGCTTTTTGATTTTATTGCTGATAGCCCTGTATAAAATGAGCGACATCACTATGGGCGTAATGGCGAATCCGTTTTATATGGATTTGGGTTTTAGTAAGCAGGAAATTGCCGATGTCAGCAAAATTTTTGGCTTTTTTATGACTATTGCCGGTGCTGCCTTAGGTGGGGCGTTAGTCGCAAAATACGGCATTATACGACCATTACTGTTAGGTGCGGTCATGGTGGCCAGCACCAATTTGCTGTTTGCGGTTTTAGCGGTCAGTAAACCCAGCTTGTTTTTATTGGCTGGCGTCATCAGTGCCGATAACCTTAGCGGCGGACTCGCCGCGTCAGTGTTTATCGCCTATCTTTCCAGCCTCACCAGTTCGGCGTATACCGCCACCCAATATGCCTTGTTCAGCTCCCTAATGACCTTGCCCGCCCAATTGCTAGGCGGCTTTTCAGGCATCATTGTCGATCACTACGGTTATTTGGCCTTTTTTGTTTATGCTTCGTGTGTTGGTTTGCCGGCCATTGTGTTAGTCTTGTTGCTGGCGCATAAGACCGCCCACAACTGATTGTCCAGATTCTCACAGGCTCACAGGCTTTTCCAACTCGGATAATGCTTAATGTCAGCAAAGTCCAAACGTTTACCTCTCCATATCTTGTTGCTTGGCATGGCGACTTACCGCTTTACCGCTTAGGTGGCTCCTAAGTCTGGCCAATAGCCATCGAAGGCCAAGGCTATGAAAGGAATGTTTTTCCGTTATCTGGGTAAAACATTAATGATATATAACCATTTAAAAGTGAATATGATGAAAATACCAAAATACTTGCCGATACTGTCGTTGGCTGTCATTGGATCGATTTACGGCGCTACGCCTGTATTGGCTGCGTCATTTCTGGGTTCGGCGCAAAGTTTTTCGGTATTGGGCGCCTCGACGGTGACCAATACCGGCTCGACTACTCTCTGGGGTGATCTGGGCCTTTATCCAGGGTCTTCAATCACTGACTTGGGGAGTATATCCCTCACAGGAACGGTATACCAAACCGATGCGGTTGCACAGCAGGCTCAGGTTGATGCCTTTAATGCGTACACTGCTCTTGCTGGCCAGTCAGTCACTAGTAACCTGACCGGTCAGGATTTGGGCGGACTCACGCTCACGCCAGGCGTCTATAAATTTGACTCGTCGGCTCAATTGACGGGAACGCTCATTCTCGACGCTCAAAACGATCCCAATGCGCATTTCGTGTTTCAGATAGGAAGCACGCTCACGACTGCAAGCAGCTCATTTGTCAACGTACTCAATGGCGGTGCAAATAATGGCGTGTATTGGAATGTCGGCAGTTCTGCGACTTTAGGTGCCAGCACACTGTTTGCAGGAAATATTCTCGCGGATCAGAGCATCACCTTGAACACCAGCGCAAAGATTCTGTGCGGCAGGGCCATTGCGTTAAATGCTGCAGTGACGATGGATACCAATACCATTTCTAATGACTGCAACGCGTTCAATGGTGTCACCGATCGTAGCGACTATGGTAGTGCAGGTTTTAGTGGTAGTGGTTCAATCATTCCCGAGCCAGCCACGCTGGTATTGTTAATGCTTGGGTTCTTGGGATTCGGATTTAGGGAGCATCTTAATAAAGCCGTAGTCGGCTAATGGATCACTAATCAAAGCCTTCGATAAGCGGAGGAACGGCAACGTATTAATTTCGTTCATAACACTCCTGTACCGAGTGTGGACAAGGGATTAAAGCGCGTGTACTTTGCTGGCTGGCCTGGCGTTACAGGTTATCAGTTTCGTGTTTTGCTGTATTGACACACTCCACCTTGCCCGCCCAATTGCTAGGCGGTTTTTCAGGCATCATTGTCGATCACTACGGTTATTTGGCCTTTTTTGTTTATGTTTCGTGTGTTGGTTTGCCGGCCATTGTGTTGGTGTTGGCGCGTAAGACCTCCTTTAACTGATAACTGGCCTTTCGGGCTAAATGCAGTTGTTTAGTTGTGGCCCGACATTTCCCGGCCATTTACAAGGGGTCATCAGCCTCAACATCAATGTCTGGCAAGCGCCTGGCTATTTCATCCAGCTCCTGATTATCAACTTCCTTGGGCAGGCCGGTCTGTTGGGCAAGTTGTTCGGCAACTTCAGCGGAAGACGATTTTTCCGACTGTGCGGCCAACAAATTGTTGGCCATATCGATAATGTTTTGCTCATCAATATCGCGGATTGAAAAATCATGTTTGTTTAATTTGTGCGGATTAACGATGGAGGCTGATTTGATCGTTTTGTTGATGTCCGTTTGATAGACGCGGCTGACCGGTGTGGGGCCGAAAATGGTGATGGACGGGCGGTTTAGCCCCCAGGCGATATGGGTGGGCCCGGTGTCATTGCCGATAACCAAATCGGCATTGGCAATCAAGGCTTTTAGGTCATTCAAGTCCATTTTGGGCAAGATTTGTAGCCATTCGGACTGGTCGCTCATCCACTCGGCTTTTTTTCGTTCTTGTTCGCTGCCCCAAACAATCAGGCAATTTGCTTGTAGGGCCTCCGCGATTTTAATGAATTTTTCTGCCGGATAATTGCGGCTTTCCCAAGTGGAGCCAATGATAAAGACAATGTTTTTTGCGTTTTTATGCAAATAGAGATGGATGCGTTCATTTTCATTTTTAAAAAATAAAAACGGTTTTTTAGCGAGTATTTGCTCACGGCTGATATGTATGCCTAACGGTTGTGCCAATACGGCGGCATTGCGGTCAATGGTGTTGGCCTCGTAGGGGCAGGCGATTTTGACATGGTAAAACCACGCGGCGGTTCTTTCGCGGGCGGACTTGGCGTCAAAGCCCGAAACATTTTTGCCCAGCAAGCGGGCGGTGATGGATGATTTGAGCAAGCCTTGGGCGTCAATCACCAAATCATAACCGTGTGCTGCGTATCTGCGTATTTGCCTGATTTCTTTTAAAAGCCCCGTTTTATTTGCTTTCAGGGTTTTTAAATCCACAGTCAGTACGTTATGGATATCGGGCTGGTGGTTTAACAATTCAGCAAATCGGGCCTCAACAATCCAGTCTATTTGCAACGTGGGATTGTGCGCTTTCATAAACTGTAGCGCGACCATGGCATGGACAATGTCCCCCATCGCAGAGAGTTTGACTATGGCAATTTTCATGGCGTTATTAGCTCAATGACTTGTTCAGGAAGAATGCCGGTAAGGCAGTTTGTGTGACCCAATGGGCAGTCACGTTTAAAACAAGGTGAGCAATCCAACCCTAACGAGAGGATGTGGGCGTTGCCACTTAGGGGCGGTGTAAAGCCGGGATCGGATGAGCCGTACAGGGCGACCAGTTTTTTGTCCAACGCAGCAGCGATGTGCATCAGGCCGGAATCATTGCTGACCACGGTGTCGGCCAGCGACAATAAGTCCACGGCTTCGGCAAGCGAGGTGTTGCCCGTAAAATCGCTGCATTGCCCATTGCTGGCGGCGTTGATTTGTTCGGCGACGGCTTTGTCCTTATCGGAACCGAACAGCCACACCTGCCAACCTTCAGCGATTTTATGCCGTGCCACGGCGGCAAAATGCGCTATCGGCCAACGTTTTGCCGAGCCATATTCGGCGCCTGGACACAGGCCCAGTATTTTTTCTGACGGCGTGATGTTAAATTTTTGTATGACGGAGTGTTGTTTGTCCGGCGTGACGGTCAAGGTGGGTAATGGGTAGTCGGGCGGCAAACTTGCCGTAGCGGGCAAACCTAAGGCAACAAAACGCTGCACTGTCATGGTCAGGGTTTGTTTGTCCAGTTTTCTGGCATCGGTCAACAAGCCCCAGCGGCATTCGCCCAGATAACCGGTGCGGACAGGAATGGATGCAAAAAAGGGAATTAACGCTGATTTCCAAGAATTGGGCAACACGATGGCTTGGTCGTAACTTTCTGCACACAATTGTTTGCCTAGCGCAACGCGCTCAGACCAACCAAATTGCCCGTGTGTCAACGGCATTGCAATGGCATTGGCCACTTCGGACATCCGTTCTAAAAGCGGGAATGACCAAGCCGGTGCCAAGACGTCAATACGGCAATCCGGCACCGCACGTTTTAGGGTGATGAAGAGGCTTTGCGCCATCACCATATCGCCGACCCAAGACGGGCCGACGACTAAAATTTTGGTTGGCTTAGCCAAGGTAAGTCAGCCAGTCGGCGTGGTCGTCGCGGCGGCCATGCACGTAGTCAAAGTATAGGGACTGTAATTTTTCGGTGACAGGGCCACGGCTGCCCGTGCCAATGGCGCGGTTGTCCAGTTCCCGGATTGGCGTGACTTCAGCGGCGGAGCCAGTAAAGAACGCTTCATCGGCGACATAAATCTCATCACGGGTGATGCGTTTTTCAATGACTTCAAAGCCTTGTTCGTGGGCTATCGTCATGACCGTGTCGCGGGTGATGCCTTCAAGTGCTGACGTCGTTTCCGGCGTGTAGATTTTGCCTTTACGGACAATAAATAGGTTTTCCGCGCTGCCTTCAGCGGCAAAGCCCTCATGATCCAGCATCAGTGCCTCATCATAGCCGTTTGCCAAAGCTTCTTGCAGCGCCAGGATGGAGTTGATGTAATTGCCGTTGGCTTTGGCTTTGCACATGGTGCTGTTGTGGTGGTTGCGGATATAAGACGAGGTGCGGATACGGATGCCTTTCTCGATGCTTTCCGCGCCCAGATAAGCGCCCCAAGACCATGCCGCCACCATGACATGGACTTTCAGGTTATCAGCCCGTAGCCCCATTCCTTCAGAACCAAAAAAGCACATGCTGCGGATATACGCGCTGTCCAGATTGTTTTTAGCGACGGCATCCCGTTGCGCCTGGTTCATGTCTTCTTTGCTGAACGGCATTTTCATGTTCATGATATGCGCCGAACGGAACAGCCGGTCGGTGTGTTCCTGCATCCTGAAAATTGCCGTACCCTGTTCAGCGTGATACGCCCGGATGCCCTCAAAGACCCCCAGTCCGTAGTGCAAGGTGTGCGTCAACACATGGACTTTTGCTTCACGCCACTCAACCCATTGTCCGTCCAGCCAAATAACGCCGTCTCTATCGTCCATCGCCATCTTTAGTTCTCCGCCTAGCAGTAGTCTGATTCAAAAATGGGTTAGTTTACTATAAAGTCAATAACAGCAATACTACAGGGCATCAGTTAGCGGGGTTTTAGCATCGTAAGTGCATCCTCAAAAGTTTCAGGGCTACGACTGCCCGTCCTCAAAGGACGCGCAGTCGTTTTGTGCCGAAAAACTTATTAAAAGTTGTTACACCAAAACCTAGAGGGTTTGGCGGCGCGAAAACTTATGGGACGATTAAGAAGCACCGCCCCCTATTTGGCATGTTTGTTTGCGGTATCTACAACTGATGGGGGACGCAGATCACACCGTACAAATAGCCAGCAGGCGGGCTTACAATCTTTGGCGATGTCTTACTATGCGCTCGAACAATAGCCCCGCATGGTAAGCACAATCGGTCGTTTCTTCGAGCACCCCCAAGATTTCAGTCCAATTGGTTTCTTCAATCAGGGAAAGCACGAGAACCCGACGCTGCTTTTTCCGCCACTCATGATAGATTAAGTCGGCATTTTCTTCGCATCCTTTAAGCGCCTTACAGCAGGCCCGGATGCTTGCCAGCTCAATGTTCGGATACTGCGCTATCTCCTTCTGTAGTTTTTCTGTCATGGACACCAAATTTGCCAGGATCTCGTGCGCTGCATTCTCTATTTGCCTTGGATGACAAATATCAATCAGCCGGGCGGTGTCATTCATTCCATCCACAATATCATCCAAGCATTTGACCAGCTGCTCAGTAATATAAATAAATTCGGAATAGGCAAGCAATTCAAGGCTGTCGTATGCCTCCGCTGTAAGCTTGTCGCCCTTTTCTTCCAGTTGTTTAACCTTTGAAATGTATTGGTCAGGTTGCCCAAGATTCGAGAAAAGTTCGCTAAGCACCTCGCCGCACACTATCGTGTTATCGAGATGCTCTTTGAATATAATCTCCAGGGGGCGTGGATTTGGGCTGTCAATATCATCAGCATTCATAGTGGCCTCATATAAAAGAAGTTGCGTGATATGGGGAACGTAGACCCCAAGGTTGTAAAATAGTGGATAGTGGTGTTCATTGACGACTGCCCGTCTCTTAAGGACGCGTAGTCGTAGCATTTTTAACAGCATGAGTCGCTTAAAAAGTTACCAGCATAGTCTGATTCAAAAATGGGCTAGTTTACTATCAAGTCAATAACAGCAATACCACGGAGCGCCAGTTAGGTGGAAAACCCACGACGTTATTTTGGACTTATTTTTTAAGTGCCTGCTTGTTAATTAGTATTATGGAATTGTAATATTCCGACAGTAAAATGCAGGTGGAAATTTACATCGATTTTTTATTTTTTATCAATTGCAAGCAATCTTTAGGGAAATCTATGGCGACTTACAGCGGTACGGACAAAAACGAAAAACTTATTGGCTCAACAGGTGATGACACTATCTATGGTTACGGAGGCAATGATACGCTGATTGGCGGGTTAGGGAACGATAGCTTATATGGCGGACAAGGCGCCGATGTTTATGAGATCGCCAAAGCGAGCGGCCAGGACATCATCTACAACTAC
>DIUY01000030.1:0-139307 GCA_002422395.1 Methylococcaceae bacterium UBA6146
CCTTGGCCTTTGCGGCGGCCTCGGCCTTGGCCTTTTCAGCGGCCTCGGCTTTCCTTGCCTCTTCCTGGGCTTTTTCTATTTCAGCTTGTTTTTTGGCTTCTTCGGCTTCACGCTGTTGCTTTGCCGCTTGTTCTTTTTCAGCTTCAGCTTGTTTTATTGCCCGTTCTTGCGCTTCTATTTCGGCGGCATCGAACATGGTTGCGTGAATTATTTCAGGTTCGGGTGTGGCCGGTTCCTGGATGGGCGGTTTTATCAGGGCGCTTAATGCGAATAAGGCCAACAAGGTAAGATGTAAGGCTAAGGCCAATATAAATGGCCATAAATATCGTTTTTGACTATCCATCTAGCTTATTGTTCGGCAGGCTGGGTCATTAACCCCACGCTGGGGATGCCGGTGTTTTTAAGCGCGGCCATAACCGTGACTACGGTGCCATAGTCGACGCTTTTATCTGCGTTAATCAAAACTTGGGTGCCGGGCTTGGCTGCTAATGCGGCTGTCACCCGCGCATTGATGTTTTCAGGTGCGATAGGCTCATCTTCCTGATTGTCAATTTTGATGAAATATTGCCCTTGCTCCTTAACTGAAATGACAACCGGTGGCAGGTTTTCTTTTTGCTCAACCATCGCCGATTCGGCTTGGGGCAGGTCAACATCAACCCCGGTCTGCAACATAGGTGTGGTTATCATAAAAATAATCAGCAACACTAAGGTCACGTCAATGTAGGGGACGACGTTGATTTCCGCCATCGGTTTTCTACGGCCATTTTTTCTGCTTGCGTAACTCATTTGCTGTGCGCCTGTCTTTGCAATAAGACGACAAATTCTTCAACAAACAATTCGTATCGGCCGGTCAGCCTATCGAGGCGGGTAGAGAAGCGGTTGTAGGCGACCACTGCCGGTATCGCGGCAAAAAGGCCAATGGCGGTGGCAATCAGCGCTTCGGCAATGCCGGGGGCAACTTGTGCCAGCGTCGCTTGTTTGACATTACCTAATGACATGAAGGAATTCATAATCCCCCAAACGGTGCCGAACAAACCTATATAGGGACTAGTTGAACCGACCGTGGCAAGAAAAGCCAGATGTTCATCGAGCCTGTCCAGTTCACGCGACAGTTCGATACGCATGGCCCGCTGGGCGCTTTCCACCTGCACCATGGCTTCTACGTTGCCACTTTGCCGCATCCTGGAAAATTCTTTGTAACCGGCGAGAAATATTTTTTCTATGCCTTCCGGTTGAAAGTCTTTGGCGGTCAGTTTTCTGTATAAGTCGGCGAGGGGGACGCCCGACCAAAATTGTTCTTCAAATTCGTCGGTGATTTCAATCGCGCGGTTAAGTTCTTTGCGTTTGGAAAAGATAAATGTCCATGATGCGATTGATGCAGTTGCCAATATCAGCATGACGAATTGGACAACAAAACTGGCTTCGGTGATTAAATGGAATATGGATAAATCAGTGTTCATTCGTTAACTGCTCGAGTAAATAGTCAGGAATAGCTTTAGGACGCAGGGTGCTGGCATCCAGGCAGGCAATGCGGATCAGGCTACTGCATAAAATAATATCCTCACGGGTGATGCGTTGTGTAAAAGTAAGGCTGGCTTTTTTGGCAAGGGTAATTTCTGCACTGACGTTTAGCAAGTCATTAAAGCGGGCAGGTTGTAAGTAATCGACGGTGACGGAGCGCACCACAAAAATAATGCCTTCTTTTGCCAGTAGCGCATCTTGTTCATGTCCCATCGCTCTGAGCATTTCAGTCCGTGCGCGTTCAAAAAATTTCAGGTAGTTGGCGTAAAAAACGACGCCACCGGCATCGGTGTCTTCGTAATAAATGCGCACTGGCCAAGTGAATGGGGTCATTTATAAATTCTAGTCAAATAAATCAGCGGAAACACCGAGGGTTTTCGGCGGTTGCAGCCCAAAATGCAGGTAGGCATTGGGCGTCACTACACGGCCACGCGCAGTGCGCATGATAAAGCCTTGTTGTAGCAGATAAGGTTCCAGGACGTCTTCAATCGTACCTCGCTCTTCGCTAATGGCCGCTGCCAGTGTGTCCAGACCCACCGGGCCGCCGGCAAAATTTTCAATCATGGTCATCAACAGCTTGCGGTCCAGGGCGTCAAAACCATTGCTGTCGACTTTTAACATATCCAGCGCCTGTACCGCGATAATTTCGGTGACAATGCCGTTGGCTTTGACTTCGGCATAATCACGCACCCGGCGCAGCAGGCGGTTGGCGATGCGCGGTGTGCCGCGTGCGCGTTTGGCGATTTCCGTTGCCCCTTGCGGCTCCATGACGATGCCCAGCATTTGCGCGGAACGCATAACAATGCCGCCCAGTTCGGCAATGGTGTAAAACTCCAAGCGCTGGACGATGCCAAACCGGTCACGCAACGGGGACGTTAACAGCCCAGCGCGGGTGGTCGCACCCACAAGGGTAAACGGCGGCAAATCTAGCTTTATGGAGCGGGCGGCGGGGCCTTCGCCAATCATTAGATCCAGTTGGTAATCTTCCATGGCTGGGTACAAAATTTCTTCAACTGCCGGGCTTAAACGGTGGATTTCATCTATAAAAAGCACATCATGCGCTTCCAGATTGGTCAGCAAGGCGGCAAGGTCTCCCGCCTTTTCCAGCACCGGTCCTGAGGTCTGGCGAATATTCACGGCCATTTCGGCGGCTATTATATTAGCTAATGTGGTTTTACCTAATCCGGGAGGGCCAAAAATTAACACATGGTCGAGCGCCTCTTGCCGTGCGCTAGCCGCCTGGATAAATATTTCCATTTGGGTGCGCAGTTCTTGCTGGCCGACATAGTCCGCCAAACGCTTAGGGCGGATGGCGCGGTCTTGGCGTTCCTCGTCGGCGTGGCCACGCGCACCAATTAACCGGTCGCTATCAATCATCGTGCCGCCCCTTGTAGCGCAAGCCTGATAAGGTCTTCACAGCTTTTGCCGTCGCTAGCGATAGCGTGCACCATTTTATTGGCGTCGGGCGGCTTATAGCCTAGCGAGCATAACGCGCTGATGGCTTCTTGTTTAATATTGCTGGCGGTAGTTGGGGCAGGCCCGGCGGGGTTGTCGGTTGCCTGTCCCGAAGTCGGCAAGCGGTCACGCAATTCAATAATCAACCGTTCTGCGGTTTTTTTACCGACGCCCGGCAGGCGCACTAACGCTTGGCTATCGTTGTTATGGATGCAGCGCTGAAATTCGTCTGCATTTTGCCCTGACAGGATAGTCAACGCCAATTTGGGGCCGACGCCGTTGACTTTGATTAAGGTACGGAACAGGCTGCGGTCTGCTTCAGCGGCAAAACCGAACAGGCTATGCGCATCTTCGCGCACCACTAAATGGGTGTGTAGCGTGATTTCGGCGCCGAGCAGCGGTAGCTCGTAAAAAGTGGTCATTGGCGCTTCAATTTCATAACCGACACCTTGCACATCCAACACTAATAAAGGCGGCGCCTTATGCACAAGCCTGCCACGTAAAAAGCCTATCATTTTAATACACCTTGTTTGCCAAGCACACTAGCTGTTTGTTGGTAATGGGCATGGCACAAACTGATGCCCAAGGCATCGCCGGCATCAGCTTGCAACAAGCCTTGGACGTTCAGTAAGATTTTCACCATGTGTTGCACCTGAAGTTTATCAGCATTGCCTTTGCCGACAATGGCTTGTTTGACCTGCCGCGCGGCGTATTCGAACACGGGTATGCCTGTGGTTTGCACCGCACAAATCGCCGCGCCCCGGGCTTGTCCCAGCTTCAGCGCGGAATCGGCGTTTTTGTGCATAAAAACCTGTTCTATTGCCATTTCTTCGGGATGATAGAGGCTGGTAATTTGCACAACACCATCAAAAATTTGTTTAAGCCGGTCAGGGAAGTAATCGGCTGTGATACGGATGCTGCCACTGGCAATATAACGGTAACCGTGCGCTGTCGTTTCGATGATACCGTAGCCAGTGATTCTGGAACCGGGGTCTATGCCTAGGATTTTCATTGATAAATGGTCGGGATTTTAAGGCTTAGGATTGTGCATAGGCCGGCTGTTGTGGTTTCTTCAACACCGGTTTTTGCTAATATTGCCTTTAGTTTATTTTGGCCTGCAATTTTGTGGGCTGGGTATTTTTGGTGCTTTAGTCCCTGGCGACCCTGGAGATGCCTTCCTGTCCGGACGAATATAATACGTCAGTCAGGGAAATGTTACCTGAATATATAAATTGGAACGCAGATTTGCCAAACAGATCAAGACAAATTTATGGTTTCCTGTGTTTTTACCCTAATTTTTAGGTTAGAATAGGCGGCTTTGAACGCTGGACGAGTGGGGCGGCGGGTTGCTTGTAACACACTGACTCACTTGGCTTTATGCTGCTTTGCAGGTTTTTTTAATGTGGTGGTTTTAAAATCCCGCGCATTTAAGATGATTGCAGCGGCGCTTGGCACTTTCGCTTTTGCAGCGGTCAAAAACTTTTTGGGCAAATGCCCAATCAAAGTGGCCGCCAAAAAGTTTTTTATGCAACTTTAGAGTAACAACATGACAGATCTATCCCTTTACAGAAACATCGGTATTTTCGCTCACGTCGATGCCGGTAAAACTACCACTACCGAGCGGATTTTAAAACTCACCGGTAAAATCCATAAAATCGGCGAAGTGCATGATGGTGCCGCGACCACAGACTTCATGGAACAAGAACAAGAGCGCGGTATCACCATTCAGTCAGCCGCAACGACTTGTTTCTGGAAAGACCATCGTTTTAACATCATTGATACCCCAGGCCACGTTGATTTCACTATCGAAGTGTATCGCTCGTTAAAAGTATTGGACGGCGGTATCGGCGTATTTTGTGGTTCCGGCGGGGTGGAGCCGCAATCAGAAACTAACTGGCGCTATGCTAACGACTCTGAAGTTGCGCGTATTATCTATGTCAACAAACTGGACCGTATCGGTGCTGACTTTTACCGCGTAGTCAAACAGGTTGAAGAGGTGTTGGGTGCGGTGCCTGTGGTTATGACCTTGCCTATCGGCACTGAAGACCAATTTAGCGGCGTGGTTGACTTATTAACCCGCAAAGCCTGGATATGGGATGATTCCGGGGACCCAATGAATTATGAAATAACTGACGTGCCTGCCGACATGGTGGCGGACGTTGAGAAATGGCGGGAAAAACTGATTGATTCAGTCTCGGACCAATTCGATGACGTTATGGAAAAATATCTCGATGGCGAAGAGCCTGATGTTGAAACCCTTAAACGGTGTATCCGTAAAGGCACCATCAATCTGGATTTCTTCCCGACTTTCTGCGGCTCTTCATTTAAAAATAAAGGCGTGCAGTTGGTTTTGGATGGTGTTATTGAATATTTGCCTAACCCTACTGAAGTTAAGCCACAACCTGAAGTGGACTTGGAAGGTAATGCGACCGGCAACTTTGCCATTGTTGATGCCGATAAGCCATTACGCTCATTGGCGTTCAAGATTATGGACGACCGCTTTGGCGCGTTGACTTTCTTGCGTATCTATTCGGGCAAGCTGGAAAAAGGGACGTCTGTACTGAATACGTTTACCGGAAAAACCGAACGTATTGGCCGTATCGTAGAAATGCACGCCAACTCGCGTAATGAACTTGAATCCGCACAAGCGGGTGATATTGTTGCGGTTTTAGGTATGAAAAACGTGCAGACCGGTCATACCCTGTGTGATCCAAAATTCCCTGCAACCCTAGAGCCTATGGTTTTCCCTGACCCTGTCATCTCGTTGGCGATTTCGCCAAAAGATAAAGCGGCCTCTGAAAAAATGGGTATCGCGCTGGGTAAAATGATTCAGGAAGACCCGTCATTCCATGTTGAAACCGATGAAGACAGCGGCGAAACCATTCTTAAAGGGATGGGCGAATTACATCTTGACATCAAGGTTGACATTCTCAAGCGTACCCACGGTGTGGAAGTTATCGTAGGTAAGCCACAGGTTGCCTACCGCGAAACTATCACTAAACGCGTTGAAGATGAATACACCCATAAAAAGCAATCAGGTGGTTCTGGCCAGTACGCTAAAATCAACTACGTCATCGAGCCTGGCGAAGCGGGCAGCGGTTTTGTCTTTGAATCTGCGGTCACTGGCGGTAACGTGCCACGTGAATTTTGGCCTGCTGTTGATAAAGGCTTCAAAAGTATGCTGGATAAAGGCGTATTGGCCGGTTTCCCGTGTTTGGATTTCAAGGTTATCTTGACCGACGGTGGTTTCCATCAGGTTGACTCGTCAGCTATTGCGTTTGAAATTGCGGCTAAAGCGGCGTTCCGTCAATCCATTCCTAAAGCGGCGCCACAATTGATTGAACCGATCATGAAAGTGGACACGTTCACACCGTCTGACCATGTCGGTGATGTGATTGGTGACCTTAACCGTCGCCGTGGCATGATCAAATCACAAGATGCTGGTGTGACGGGTGTGCGTATTAAATCTGACGTGCCGTTAAGCGAAATGTTTGGTTATATCGGTGACTTGCGTACCATGACTTCAGGTCGTGGCCAGTTCTCAATGGAATTCTCACATTACATGCCATGCCCTAAAAACGTGGCTGACGAAGTGATTAAAGAAGTTGCCGAACGCAACAAAGCGAAGTAAGTCAGGCAGCGGTTGCGCCCCAACTGTTCGGATTTATGGCCGTCGGTCTTGCTGTTCCCCAATGGGGCAGGCGATTGAAAAACAGTTTGGGTTTAACCATTACCGCAAGTTGATATAATGTAGCCGGACGTTCAATGTCCGGCTATCCCCCCGCTGTTCCCCCTTGTATTTTCGGATGCCGCCCGACGCCGTCAATAACTCCCGCAAAGCCGCTAACTTTATTTGGAAGGCAAACGCATAAGTCCAAGACACTGCTTGCTAAAGTATTCCCGGACAATCATCAATAATATAAATTAAGGGTGTTTAAGGCCGTGGTTAATTTCCGTTTCTTTCTCCGGTAATAAAAAATGGTCATAATTTATTGGATTTGTTTAAAACATCCCCGTCGGCAATTGCCGCACACGCTATAAATTTTTTAACTAAAAGTATTTTCAATGCCGAAAAATAGACAGTTGCTGATTGCCTTAAAAAATCTGGTTAACCCTGTAATGGCTTGTCTGAGCCTAGTGGGTTGCGTATGGCTTTACTTGGAAGAGTTTGAAGGTGGATATGTTGCTTTGCTGATCCTGTCGTTTTTACTGGTTAATCAACTGGTTGACGGGGTCGATTTTGAATCGGACAGCAACCGCTTTTGGAATAAAAGTGTTGTGGCTTTAGTGCTGCAATGGTTTTGGGTGATTGGTTTGTTGTTGATGATCGGTTTTGCCTCTAAAGGGACGGCTTATTTTTCAAGGCCGGCGTTGTTTTTATGGATTGTTGTCACGCCCTTTCTGTTGGTGGCGATGCACTGGTTGTTGCGTAGTGTATTACTAAAATGGGTGTTTTCCGACCAAGATTATGCCAAGGCGGTTATTGTTGTGGTAAGCGAAATAAGCCGGAAATTGGCGGATGAGATTAACAGTAACCGGTTAATGGGGGTGTCCGTCATAGGTTTTTTTGATGACCGTACGCAGGAACGGTCATCAGAAACCGAAAAAGAAAGCCCTATAGAACGGTTAGGCAAGATCGCAGCGGCGGCCGACTATATTAAAGCCAATAATGTCCAACATATCTATGTCGCATTGCCTATGAGCGCACAGCCACGTATTTTGGCGTTGCTGGATGATTTGCGTGACACCACGGCGTCGATTTATTTCGTGCCGGACATATTTTTGTTTGATTTAATTCAGGCCAATATCTCCAGCATAAGGGGCATTCCCATTGTAGCGGTGTGCCAAAGCCCTTTTGTTGGTGTTAACGCTACAATTAAAAGGGCTTCCGATGTGTTTTTATCGCTGTTGATCTTGTTGTTGATCTTGCCGTTGATGCTGATGATTGCCATTGGCATAAAACTTAGCTCGCCAGGCCCGGTGCTTTTTAAACAGCGCCGTTATGGATTGGATGGCCAGGAGATTTTGGTCTATAAGTTCCGCAGCATGACGGTGATGGAGGACAGCGGGCAAGTTACCCAAGCCACCCGCAATGATCCAAGAATCACCCCGTTTGGCCGTTTTTTACGCAAGACCTCATTGGATGAATTGCCACAGTTTATCAATGTGCTGCAAGGCCACATGAGCATTGTCGGCCCCAGGCCCCATGCTATCAGCCACAATGAACTATACCGTAGCTTAATCAAGGGTTACATGGTGCGCCATAAGGTAAAGCCGGGAATTACAGGCTGGGCGCAAGTCAAAGGTTTTCGGGGTGAAACTGACACCGTTGAAAAAATGCAGGCCCGCATCGACTGCGATCTTGATTATTTGCGCAATTGGTCATTATTTCTCGACCTATTGATCATATTTAGAACCATCAGTGTGGTTATACGTGACAAAAATGCATATTAACAAAAGCCGTCAAGGTGTTGGCGGATACGCTCTTTTTCTGGTGGCGCTGTTCATATTGCTGCCTTTTGCGCAAAGTCACGCAAGTTACAATATTGGCTCTGACGATGTTTTGCGCATTAGTGTGTATGGTTACGAGGATCTGAAAACCGAAACCCGCGTGTCAGCCGATGGGAAAATTTCGTTCCCCCTAGTGGGTGATATCGAAGCCGGCGGCAAATCGAGCATGGCGCTTGAGAAGGCTATTGCCCAGCGATTGACTGAGGGTGGGTTTATTCAGGATGCCCACGTCAACGTTACAGTTTTGGAACGTGTTAGCCAACAAGTCTCGGTGCTTGGCTATGTTAACAAGCCAGGACGCTATCCCCTTGATTCCGATAGCGCTATTGTTGACGTGATTGCCATGGCCGGCGGCATCAACAGCTTGGGCAGCACTACGGTGGTGGTGAGCCGCACCGTCAACGGCAAGCCGCAAAAGCAAGAACTTGATTTACGGGTTTATTTGGAAGTGTCGGCAAGCATCACACCCTTTAAAATGCGGCAAGGTGATCTGGTCTATGTGCCTAAAGCGCCTATGTTTTATATTTATGGCGAAGTCCAGCATCCGGGTGAGTATCGTATTGAACCGGATATTTCGGTGGTTAAGGCCCTATCGGTCGGTGGTGGCCTGACCTTGCGCGGCACAGAAAACAGGGTTGTCATAAAGCGCAAGGATAGCGGCGGCGTTTTACAGGAATTTGATGCAGCGTTGGATGACCCGGTATTAAAAGACGATGTGGTTTATGTTGGCGAGCGTTGGTTTTGATGACGGGCGTTATTATTAGCAGATTGCCAAAATTGGGTCGGTGAAAGGCGGAAACGGCATGAATTTACAACAATTTATCAATATTCTTTTGTCCCGCAAATGGAATGTCTTTTTGACACTCATTATGACGGTGATCACCACGTTGGTGGTGAGTCTGTTGTTGCCTAAGCAATATGTCGCCACAACTTCACTAATGATTGACCAACGCAGTGTCGATCCCGTGTCGGGCTTGACTGTTCCGGTGCAACTGCTGCCAGGTTATATGGCGACGCAGGTCGATGTGATCAACAGCCATAATGTGGCGCGTAAGGTCGTGGACCAGCTGAAACTTGGCGAGGACGCAAAAATGCAGGAAGATTTTGCCAAAGCCAAGGGCATTGGTGATATCGGCGATTGGATTGCGGATTTATTGCTGGAAAAAAATTTGGAAATTAAGCCGTCACGCGAAAGCAGCATGATGCAGATTGAGTTCACCTCCACCGACCGCCAATTTGCCGCGCTTGCAGCCAACGCCTTTGCCCGGGCTTACATACAAACGAGCATTGAAATGCGTGCCCAACCGGCCAAATTGAGTGCTGATTGGTTTGATTCGCAGTTGGCTTCATTACGGGGAAACCTTGAACATGCCCAATCCGTGTTATCCAGCTACGAACAACAATATGGCATTGTGGCCGCTGATGACCGCCTTGATATAGAAAACTCCCGTTTGGCCGATTTGTCGCGGCAATTGGTGGAGAGCCAGGCCCGCACCAGCGAGTTGCAATCCAGAAAAGATCTGCTGGGAGCCACCGTCAAACAGGGTGGTTCCACACAGTCTTTGCAGGAGGTTTTGAATAGTTCCTTGATCCAATCGCTCAAGTCGGAACTGGCCAAAGCAGAAGCAGGCTTTGCCGAATTGGCCAAACGGGTGGACATTAATCATCCGCAATACCGGCAGGCTAAAGCCGAAGTCAACAATCGGCGGCAGAAAATCCAGTCTGAAATTAATATGGTGTTAAGCAATATCACCAGTGGCGTCGCGGCCTCCAAACAGCGTGACAAGCTATTGGCAGAGGCCTTGGCTGAACAGAAAGCCAAAGTGTTGGAGCTAAAAAAACAGCATGATGATATTGCGGTGTTTAACCGCGATGTGCAAAACGCGCAGCGGGCTTACGATGCCGCCATGCAGCGCTCGATACAAAGCCGTATGGAAAGCAAGATGGGGCAAACCAATATTGCAGTCCTTAATTCCGCCCTGCCACCGCAAAAACACGCCAAACCTAAAGTGTTACTGAACATGATCCTGGCGATAATTTTGGGGGGCATGTTAGGCATGGGGTCGGCATTGGTGGCAGAGCTTATGGACCGTAGGGTACGGTCTGCTTTTGATATTTCCGACACTTTGGCTGTCCCTGTTTTCACTGTCATTTCCCCGGCGGTTGCCAAGCCCAATTTAATGGCCTGGTTGTTTGGCCGCAGCGCATCTAGTGGTGGAACTGGTGCTTAAATGTGGGTGGCGGAAGCTTAATGAATGACAAGATGACCAACAATATGACTAAGGCGGATAATGCGGCTTCTATGGGAGATTTGCTTTTGAATGCGGGTAAAATCAGCGCTAGTGACGCCGAACGCATTATTGCCCTGCAAAAACAAAATGGTATGCGCTTTGGTGATGCAGCGAAGGCGTTGGGGTTAATCAACGATGACGACATACAAAAAGTGCTGTCTTATCAATTTGATTTCCCCTTTCTTGCGGCAAGTGAGGAGAATTTCAGTAGGGAACTGGTCGCCGCTTACCAGCCTTTTAGCGCACAAGTGGAAGCATTGCGGGCCGTGCGCGGGCAATTGATGTTACGTTGGTTTACCGATGAGCATAAAACTTTGGCCTTGGTTAGCCCCTGCCGCAATGAGGGGCGAAGCAATATGGCGGCCAATTTGGCAATTGTTTTTTCCCAGCTTGGCGAGCGTACCTTACTAATAGATGCTGATTTACGGTCACCAAGGCAACACGCATTATTTAATTTGCCAAGCAGCATCGGTTTGTCGGATGTTTTGGCCGGGCGTGCCGATGTGGCTTGTATTAGGCGCGTCCCGGCATTTCGCGACTTGTCGCTCTTGCCGGCCGGCACTGTGCCGCCCAACCCGATTGAATTGATCAGCCGGGGGCTGAAAAATTGCCTGCAACAATTGCAAACCCAATATGACGTCATTCTAATTGATACGCCGTCCGCAGAGCAGGGCATAGATGCACAAATTATCGCCTCATTATGTGGAGGTTCGATTTTTGTGGCGCGGCAACATAAAACCCGGTTGAATGATTTGCAACGCTTAAAAGAGGCGTTGCAGGATGTCGGCAGTTTATGCCTTTGTGTTGTGCTGACTGATTTTTAACGGTTGCCCGCAAAGATAAAGTCCGACACCTGCCATGACACCTAAAACCAAGCCAATTATCAAAATCTTTTTGATAGGCCAGCGGCACAAAGCGCGTTATCTGTCGCAGTGTTGATAATAGTGCGGTTATATTTTGACTTTTTACAGCCTAGCAGCAACAGACGTGAAACGGGGGCAAGCTGTTTATTGGCATTTTTTCTCCTATCGCTAGGGCAAGCCATGCCCGGTGAAAGCAGGGCTATGGCATCGCCAGATGACACAGTCAAACCTTATGTTGCCTTAGGCATGTTATACGACAGTAATTTTTTGCGGTTATCAGATAGGGTTGATCCCGTGTTGGCTACCGGTAAAAGTGACAAAGATGATTTTATCAAGCGGCTTTCCGCTGGATTTACGATGGATTGGGCTATCAGTCGGCAACATATCGTCATTAAAGCCAATACTAACCAGAATTGGTTCCAAAATTTCACCACACTGGATTATCTTGGTTGGGACATCCAAACTCAATGGAACTGGCAAATGGGCAACAACCTGAATGGCGAAGTCGGTTACAACACCGTTCAGGAGTTGGGTAGCTTTGCCCGCATAAACAGGTTGGTGCCCAATTTGCAAAACAACCAACGCTATTTTGCCAACGGCGGCTACTTGTTTCATCCTAGGGGAAAAATCAAATTTGGCGTGTTTAGGGACGAATACCTGTTTGACGACAAAACCCGAAAAATCACTGACAACGTTGAAGATAACGCCGAACTTAACCTGCAATACCTAAGCCCCACCGGTAGCATTTTGGGATTGCGGCTATTGGCAACCGAGGGCCAATATCCCCAGCGCCAATTTACTGCCACCAGCACCCAAGACAACGCTTACACCCGCATCAACTATGCGCTGACCTGTGATTGGCATGCTAGCGAAATAACCCGTCTCAATGGCTGGTTTGGCTATACCCAACAGCACTATGCGCATCTTAATGAGCGCGACTTTTCCGGCTTAACGGCACGGTTGGATTTGACTTGGCAAGCCAGCGAAAAAACCCAGTTAGCGTTGATTGCAAGACGGGAAATAAGCCAAGCCCTTAATCTGTTTACTAATTTTGTGCTTATCCAAGGTGCGGATTTAAACCTTACTTGGCAACCCACCCAAAAAATCACCCTGACGCTGCCGCTATCCTATCAGCAGCAAGAGTTTTTGGGTGGCGGCGATATTAATCCTGGCGGCGGCCAAGAAAAAGACAATGTTGGCAATATGGGCTTAAATTTAAGGTATTCGCCATTGGACAACCTTAGTATCAGTACGGTGCTGAATTACGAAAAACGCGAATCCACCGATTCATTAAGAAGTTATGACACCCAGTCGGCGGGGATCAATATACTGGCGGCTTTTTAAAAAGCGAGGGTAAATTTAATGCTTGCACAGCACGGTTATATATCTTGCACAGCACGGTTATATATGAAGTGCTTATCTGATGGTTTAATAAGATTGGATTATGCCCTTAATAGGCGAGCTTTTATCGGGTTTGAAAAAATCCTTATCCACATGGCCACTAAGAAAAATTTGAATATTCTTTTTAGCAAGAAGGAAGAGTGGCAAGAGGATATGGTGAATGGTTTTAAGGGCTTACCTCATAAGCTGACCTTTGCGGAACTAACGGAGGCTAATATAGCTGAATATGATTTAGTTGTGCCGCTTACAATTGAAGATGTGTTTTATCTGGATACAGTGCGTCACTTGATTGACCGCCAAGCAATTCCAATTCCGGCAATGGAATGCGTGCTTTTGTGTAATGACAAATATTTGTTTGCACAGAAGCTGATTGAAAGCGGTTTTGGCGATTACATTCCGCAGATAGGTGGGGAGCAAAAGTATCCTTTTTTTCTAAAAAAGAAAATAGATAAATGGAGTGAAAATACGCATTTGATTTTAAATCGCACACAAGAACTTGCATTATTGCAACAGATAAATGGCGATGATTATTATCAGCAAGAATGTGTGACGGGGAATTGTGAATATGCGACGCACATTGTTTTTGTGAAAAAAATTATATGCGCAATAACGGTAAAACATTATTACGGTAATACCTCGATACCCATCCAAGGGAAGCAAAAAAAGCTCTCAAAAATTGTCCAGTGCAAATATCTTGATCTGTTTGCCGCCATTCTTAACAGCTTGGGTTACGAAGGCCTTTGTTGTATAGACTATAAAGTAAAAAACGGCCGGCCAATGATTTTTGAAATAAATCCGCGAGTTGGAGGCAGCCTTGCGCCGTTTTTCTTTACCTTTACAAGGCACTTTGACCTTAAATAAGCGGGATATGCCATTAATCCGTGCGGGTGGGGGATTGTGGGCCCAAAAGCCTTTCTTGGGCTGTTTTGTGGGTGGTGGTAAACATTCAAATGCTTAAGTGATCGGGGTCAAAAAACATGTTTTTTGATTTCAAAATAGCATTACCATTTTTACTACTACCGTTTTGTTTAATGCAGATTACAAAAAGTTAAAATTTCAAACCCTGTTTCCATGAATTTTAAAGCGGGAAAACTTAATGCCATTAAACCGTCATCCTCTCTGGGGTTGCCAATAAAGTGCACACGATAGCCAGTTTATTAGCCCGCTATAAATCACTCCTCATCATGCTGGCAAGCCTGTTGATGGCGGTGGTTTTTGGTTTGCTTGCAACGACCGCTAACCTGATAGTCGTGAGCTTGGCCGTGGCTCTGTTGGCAGGGGCGTTTTTGCTGACCCGGACAACATGGATCGTCTGGCTGGTTTTATTTCTGGGCTTGCTGATAGTCGGCCCGATCCCGCTTTATAATCCATCATTAGATCCAAAAGCGGGTTGGCCTGTCCAGATCCTTTGTTTCTTTTTGATGTTTGTTGCGTTGTTTAACGTCGCCACAAACGCGGACACGCAAAAACATACGCCAGCCTATATATGGCTTATGCTAGGTTTTTTTGTTTTTGCCGTGCTTAATTCAATGGTTAATTGGCACTCTCCCGTAGAGTTTTTTGGCGGTATCAAACGCTACTTTCAGATGTGGGGGCTGTTATTTGCCTTGTGTTGGCTGGGTTTTGATGTGCAGTCCATTAACCGTTGGCGGATTTTTTTTATCTTTGTCGCCTTGGTGCAACTGCCTTTTTGTTTGTACGAACTTATTGTTTGGGTGCCAAGACGTGATGCGGTGCGCAGCTACATGCCGGGACTGGTGCCGGTCGATATTATTGGCGGTACTTTTGGGTCAGTCCCCTATGGCGGGGGGGCTAGCGGGGAAATGGCGACTTTCTTGGTTATTGTCATGGCATTCTTATTGGCGCGGAAAATGCAAAAAGCGTTATCAACCAGACGGCTGATTTTGCTTATCCCCGGCGTGTTGGCGCCCTTGTTTGTGGGGGAAACTAAAGCGGTGATTGTTATGTTTCCACTGATGTTTTTGGTGCTTTACCGGCGGGAATTGCTTGCCCGGCCCCATTATGCGGTGATAGCGCTGATTGTTGGCACTGTGCTGACCTTAGGTATGGGATATGCTTACTTGCTGGTCACGGAAATGACTTTTGATAAATTATTTGCGGACACCCTCAGCTATAACCTTTATGAGAAAGGCTATGGCAATAATTTCCTCAACCGCACCACCGCGCTGACTTTTTGGGCCAGCCATCAAGGCGCCCAAGACCCAATTTCCTTTGTGTTTGGCAATGGTTTGGGAAGTGCGCACGAAAAAACGGGCGGCCATATTGACGTCCATTATCCCCGTTACGGCATTGGCCTGACCGCGGCTTCGACCCTGCTCTGGGACACGGGGGTGTTTGGTTGCGGTTTGATTGCCGCTATCCTTACGTTGGCTTGGCGAGCTGAGGGCCGGTTATACCAAGAATCAACCGTGCCAACGGTAAGGGCCGATGCCGCCGCCATTCAGGCGGCCTTAGCGTTATTTGTGTTCCATATCTTTTACCGGCTCGATCTATTGGAAACTGTGAGTTACCAAATTGTTTTCACTTCAGTGATGGGCTATCTGGCCTGGATGTGCCGTAGACATGCGGCTTTAGCGGCGGAGAAGCCGATATGAGTGTTTCGCCTTATTCTGGCACTGCCCTAAAACGCAGCGCCCGCCACTTTGTTATCGGCAAATTGGCTTCTGCCTTGCTCACTTTAAGCATCTTGCTTTGGCTGGTGCGCTTGCTTGCTGTGGCAGAGTACGGCGCTTATGTGACGCTGGTGGCCGGTGCGGAATTGGCGTTGGCCATCACGTCGCTCGGCCTCCCTTGGGTGGGCGCACGCTATTTGCCAGATTACCGTTTGCACGCGACCGGGATGCAGTTGGCGCAATTTGTTTGGCAGCTTATTGCCCGGATTGGCCTGTTTGCCGTTATCGGTGCCGTGTTAATTTTTGCGGCGTTGCCATGGCTGCTCGCCTTTCTGGACCTTTCCCAACAAATTGATGTGGCTAGGCTTTATCTGGTGGTGTTGGTGCTGGAGGGTTTGCGGCGGAATGTTCAGGAGTGCATCTTAGAGCCGCTGTTACAGCAGGGTTACGCACAATTTAGCCAAGTGATGCGTAATTTAGGTTTGTTAGTGTGCCTTGCCGTCATTGCCAGCCAAGGCGAGGTTCATCTCCAGCAGGTGGTGTGGGCTGAGTTGGCGGGGACGGTATTGGGTACGGCATCGTCATTGCGCGGTTTGGGCCGTCACTTGCACAGCCAGCGCAATTTGCCAGGGCAAGAGGGCTGGCAACCACCACGCTGGGCGGAAATGTGGGGCACTGCGCGGCACATGTATTTCAGTTACCTCGTTACGTTAACGTATGGCCAACAGACATTCGTTTTTTTAACCCAACGTTTCCTCGGCGTTGAAGCCACGGCATTGTTTGGTTTTTTACTCAATCTGTACGGGCAGATTTGCCGCTACTTGCCAGCCACTTTATTATTTGGCCTGATTCGGCCAAAACTCATGGCTTCCTATGTCGGTGAGGGCGGCATGGCGCAGTTGACGCGCAACGCCAATCTTGTCGGCAAGGTGAGCCTGTTCGTGCTGATGCCGCTATTGGTGTTTGCCTGGCTTGCCGGTGGCGAGTTATTAAATCTGCTCAGTGGTGGAAAATTCACCCACGCAGGCTATTATTTGGCGGGTTTGCTGCTGGTGCTTATTCCGTTTAGCCAGCGCCTGATACTGGAAACAGTGGCGGTGGCGTCTGGTCATAGCCATTTATGTTTTTGGGGCAGCGCCCTTGGGGTTTTGACTTTGCCTGTGGCTTATGGGCTGCTGGCCTTAGGGCAGGGGTTGTGGAGTCCCATCATCGCAATGGTCTTGGGTCAAATGGCATTCAACACCACGCTTATTGCCGCTATGGCATTTAACACCACTTATCGCCCCGACTCGCTTGGGCTTTTCAAAATGTTAGCGGCGGCTTTGTTTGGCCTTGTGCTGGGCATTTTTGTAAGGATGGTTTGGTTGGCGCCGTTGCAATTTCAGGCAGACAGTTCGGTGGGTTGGTTAGAAAATGTCCAAGCCCTTGTTTTCGATGTTATTGCGCAACAGGCCAAATTGTCTGCGCATGGCTGGTTAGATTTGGCTGTTATGGGTGTGTTGGCGGGCGGTTTTTTCCTGCTGGCCGCTTATTTCTTCAATCCTTTCAAGAAGGATGAGCAGATGAGAATGAAGCAATTGATCAACAAAAAATTAAGGTAAGGCAATGAAACCCACATTATCAATAATAATAAAAACGTTGAACGAAGAAAAAAACATTGAAAGGTGTTTGGATTCGGTTGTAAAAGTGGCCAAAGCCATCGATACAGAAGTCATACTTGCAGACTCATTATCTACCGACAAAACCCTAGACAAGGCAAGCCAATATCCAATAAAAATCGTCCAGCTAGAACATGCGGATGACCGTTCTTGTGGTGTCGGCCCACAATTAGGGTTTCAATATGCAGAAGGGGACTATATCTATATTTTGGATGGCGATATGGAAATAAACCCCGAATTTCTGGTGACAGCGATTGCTAAGCTCGAAGCCAACCCGTTATTGGCCGGAGTGGCGGGAAGTGTGAAAGAAATGTGCATTGAAAATTTGGTGTTTAAAAAACGGGCGCAAAAAGAGTTTAAATATGGCAACGTCGGGCATTTGGCAATGGGTGGGTTATACAAAAGAAAAGCAGTGGAAGACGCGGGCTATTTTTCCAATATAAACCTCCATTCATTTGAAGAGCTTGAACTTGGCTTAAGGTTGGTTGCAAAAGGCTGGACATTGGAAAGGATTAATGTGCCTGCCGTAAAACATCATGGCCATACCGACACCTCGCTGCGGCTTATATTAAAAAGATTAAAAACGAAATATGTTTATGGCTATGGTGAATTGATTAGGTCGGCAATGGGTAAGCCTTATTTTTTAAAGACGCTGTGGAATGCCAAAATTTTGTTGGCGACGCTCATTTTATGGGGGGTGATTGCAGTTTTTTTAATTAACGGAGATATAACGCTGCCTATTACGATAATATCTTCGGGCATGATTTTTATGACAGTAAAAAAACGCAGCTTCAAAGAGGCGCTGTTTTCAGTGTTTGCATGGCATATAGAGCTTGTTGGGCTAATACTTGGCTTGCTTAGGCAACCTAAAAACACCCATTCAAAAATAGCCGCAAAAGTAATCCAAAAGTAAACCAAGGGTGACAGCCGATCTGGGGCGCGGCCCGTTTTTAAACCGCTTGTTAGGCCATTTTCAACAATAACTGATTATCTAAATATGAATAAGAAAGTTGTGATGCTGTCCACTTCGGCACTTGGGGGCATGTTATCAGTAATAGAAGGTTACCAGCGTGATGGTATCTTTGAACGTTGGGGCGTGGAGTTTGTGCCTACCCATGTGGAAGGTTCCGCATCTAAAAAGATTTGGAAATTCCTAAAGGCTTTTGCTTATGTTTTCATGCTTGCTGTTAGAGGTCGTGTAGCCTTATTACATTGCCATGTGTCTATGGGCGGGAGTTTTTGGCGGAAATTCGCCTTGGCCTCGCTTGGCAGGCGCTTCGGTATTCCTGTCATACTGCATTTGCATGGGTCAGAAACAAAACTGTTTTATATCGCGTTGCCTTCATTTGCTAAGCGGATAGTCGCCCGGCAACTCACTGCGGCGTCTGTGGTGTTTGTGCTGTCTCAATCTTGGCGCTCGTTCGTGTTGGACGTGGCGCCAAAAGCGCAGGTTGTGGTGCTGCCGAATTATGTCGAACTGCCTGAACCTACCGAAAAGCTAAGCCCAGACGCTAACATCAATGTGTTGTTCCTAGGTCTGGTGGGTGACCGCAAAGGCGTGTATGACCTTCTCCCGGCATTTGCAGCGGCGCTAAAAACAGTGCCACAATTGTTCCTTCGTATTGGCGGTAATGGCGAAGTGGAGAAAGCCCAAGCGCTTGCCGATAAGCTGGGCTTGCAAGCCAATGTTGATTGCTTGGGGTGGATCAGCGGAGATGCAAAAAATGATTTGTTACGGGACGCAGATATTTTTGTCCTGCCGTCCTATAACGAAGGATTGCCGGTAAGTATTCTTGAGGCAATGTCTTGGGGGCTTCCGGTCATTACAACCGCTGTGGGGGGTATTCCTGAGCTGATTAAAGATCATGTCAACGGTTTTTTAATTTCACCAGGTGATATTCCTGCGTTGCAAAATCTGTTGGAGCAACTGGGCGGCAACCCTGATATCCGCCGTCGTGTTGGGTTGGCTGCACGCGAGTCGATTAAGGAAGAATACTCTAAAGAGGTCATTTTGCCCATATTGTCATCCGTTTATGAGGCTTATGTGAATGATCAAAAATAAAATAGGTTTTGAAGATCATGTAAGCCCTATGAAGATAGTATTGTCAACTGATTACGAGGTTTTTTTTGGGCAAAGCACCGGCACAGTCGAGGACACTTTGCTGGGCCCGTCGCAGGCCTTGTGTGATATTGCCGCACGTCATGGTGTGCCGCTGGTGTTTTTTGTCGATATTGGCTTTTTACTGCGCTTGCGTAAGGAAGCGCTCCGGTTTCCGCAGTTGATGCGTGACTATGATAGGGTGATGCGGCAATTGACGCAGTTTGTTGCCGCAGGCCATGAACTCCAGTTGCATGTGCACCCTCATTGGGAAGATTCGTATTGGAATGGCGAAGTTTGGCATATCGACACCCGGCGTTACCGGTTGCACGACTTTAGCGAACCTGAAATTGGCGAGATAGTCCAGCGTTATACCCAAGCGCTGCGTGCTATTGCTGGTGATGATGGGGTTTGCGCCTATCGGGCCGGTGGATGGATGGTACAGCCCTTTGAAAAAATCAGCGGGGCTTTGCGTGACATGGGCATTTATATTGACAGCACTATTTTTCCGGGGGGCACGTCAGAAGGCGATATCCATCAGTTTGATTTTTCTGGAGCGCCTCCGGCAAGCCATTGGTTTTTTGATAATGATCCGCTGGTGAGCAATCCCGAAGGTGAGTTCCTGGAAATCCCGATAGCAAGCCACCAAGTGTCACCGGCCTTTTATTGGCGCTTTGCACTCGCCAAAAAATTTGGCGGGATCAGGCATCAAACGTTTGGCAAGGGCAAGCCTGTCCCGATGAGGCGTGCCGAATTCATCAGGAAACTAAGCCATTGGACGAACAGTGTGGTGTCGATGGATGGTTACAAGGCTAGTTTTTTAGCTGATGCTTTCCATCAATATCAGTTGGCGGGCAAGACGGATTTTGTGGTGATGGGGCATCCTAAGGCGCTTACACGTTATTCACTGGAACAATTGGCGTGTTTTATTGAATGTGGCAAGGCCAGCCAATTTAATCAATTTGTAGGTTTTGGCGATTATCAGAGCCGCTTGACTAACCGCTAGTGGTATGAAAAAGGGTTGGCGGGGCAGCTTGCCGCCGCCCTGTGGGTTTAGGTGGGGTTAAATGCAGCCGTGTGAAGATTCAGATTGATTTACAACACAATTTTACTGCTTGCAGATAGTGTGTTTGCCAAGCGAATATTTTTCGATTCAGGATGGAGATAAATAGTATGGTACAACCTTTGGTTTTTCTTGTTGCCGGGGCGCGGCCTAATTTTATGAAGATTGCGCCGATTGTCCGCGCGTTGCAGGCTCATGGCGGTTTGGCATTTAAAATTATCCATACGGGCCAGCATTATGACCACGATATGAATGATGTTTTTTTTGACGAACTGGGCATTCCTGCGCCTGATGTTTTTATGGCGGCCGGCGGGGGAAGCCATGCCCAGCAGACCGCTAAAATTATGGTGGCGTTTGAGGAGCTTTGTCAGGCTGAACGGCCTGATGCCGTATTGGTTGTAGGCGATGTCAACTCAACATTGGCTTGTTCAATTGTGGCGAAGAAGCTGAACATTTCCGTGGCTCATGTCGAAGCGGGCCTGCGTAGCGGTGACATGACCATGCCCGAGGAAATCAACCGTCTTGTCACCGACAGCATCTCCGATCTGTTTTTTGTCACCGAGACTAGCGGTGTCGATCATCTCCGGCAAGAAGGGAAAACGGAATCGGCCATTCATTACGTGGGCCATGTCATGGTCGATAACTTGCTGTTTCAGGTTGAAAAGCTTGCCACAACCGACACTTCCGGGTTTGAGACCAGCGCCTTCAAGGCGGCAAGCACGGTTGACGGTGGCCGCTATGGGGTCATCACGTTGCATCGGCCAAGCAATGTGGATAATGCGGAAATGATGGCGTCGATTGCCGATGCGCTCAAAGAAATTGCGCGGGAATTGCCCTTAATTTTTCCAATGCACCCTAGAACCCGTGCCAACTTGGAAAAGTTTGGTGTTGATCTTGGCCCGAACATCACCCTGATAGGCCCACAGGCCTATATGTCTTTCCTTAATTTATGGAAAGATGCCGCCGTGGTGCTGACCGATAGCGGCGGAATTCAGGAAGAGACAACAACACTAGGTGTGCCTTGCATCACCATTCGTGAGAATACCGAGCGTCCAATAACCGTCGATGAAGGCTCGAACGTGTTGGTTGGCACTGATCCGGTGCGTATTGTGGCTGAGACGCGTAAGGTTCTGCGCGGTGAGGGTAAACAAGGACGCCGTCCCCATTTATGGGACGGCAAAGCGGCGGTGCGGATTGTCGAAGTGTTGGCGAAGGAGTTGTCGTGAACCAGCGGATTGAAATGATGGGCTGTCAGATTGACAACCTGTCGATGGAAGAAACGCTGCAAGTTATTGAGGGTTTCATCAAGTCAGGATTGCCGCATCAGCATGTGGTGGTAAATGTAGATAAATTGGTGAAGGCCAGCCGTGATCAAAAATTACGGCGCATCATCAATGACTGTGCGTTAATCAATGTTGATGGTATGCCGGTAGTCTGGGCCTCCCGCCTACTAGGCAAGCCGCTCAAGGAACGCGTTGCTGGCGTGGATTTGTTCGAAGCGCTTATGCAGCGGTCGGCTGTAAAGGGGTGGCGTGTGTTCCTGCTGGGTGCGACCGAAGAAGTCGTGTCTTTGGCAAAACAGATTTACGAACGAAAATACCCTGGGCTGACGGTGGCCGGTCACCGTAATGGTTATTGGCGTCAGGAAGAAGAGGCGGATGTGGTGGCGCAAATCAAGGCGGCGCAAGCCGACCTTCTGTTTGTCGCGATTAGTTCACCGAAAAAAGAGCATTTTCTTGGGCAGTATCAAGCTGAAATGAAAATCCCTTTTGCTATGGGGGTGGGCGGGACGCTGGATGTTGCGACTGGCAAAGTTAAACGTGCGCCCGTCTGGATGCAAAAAAACGGTCTGGAATGGTTTTATCGGTTTTTGCAAGAACCACGGCGTATGTTCAAGCGCTATTTTATTGATGATATGGCGTTTTTTATATTGTTTGCAAAAGAGGTTTTTGCAAAGTTTCGACGGACTAATTAATCCCTATAGGAGCAAATATCTGAGATATTTGCCTGTTTATAAAATAAATTGGCTCATGTTAACGCCGATTTGTCCTAAAGCTGGATAGCTCGGAAAAAGTGCTGACAGAACCCTTGTAAGCCGCGATTTTGTAGTAATACGTGGTTTTTTTGGAAAGCCCGGATATTTCTAGGGTGTGGCCAGTAGCTAAATCGTTGGCGATAACTTGTGAACTGAGCTTATCTATGCTGTTTCCGTAATAAATTATGCCGGTAGAAGCTAGGTTGGTGTTCCAGTTAATCGTTGCGCTGTTAGCGCTTATGTTGTCGGCATAATAAGAGTTTATGTTGAGCGTTGCCAAAGGCACACTGATTGTTGCGGTGTTGCTTGAGGCGGAGAGGTTATTGGCGCCATCATAGGCATTGACCGTGTAGCTGTAGTTTGCCCCTTCAATAACCGCAGTATCTGTAAAGCTTGTGGTGGTGCTAGAGCCAATTTCTGTCCCATCCCGGTAGATTTTGTAACCGGCAACGCTCACATTGTCAGTCGATGCGTCCCATGAGAGATTGGCTGTTGAGGAATCAGGCACGGTTACTGTGAGATTTAAGGGGTTTGATGGCGGTGTGGTGTCAGCCGCGCCAATGGGGAATACAAAGAACTTGGCTGTTTTCCAAAATGAAGCGCGGGTGTAGGGATAAGGGAGTGGTTCATTCCATAGATACATATCCATGGACCACCAATGTGGTTTTGTTCCTAATGCCAACGTAGGGCCGGCTTTTTCTATGACTAGCGTGTTGTTCACTGAGATTTGCAAAAGCCCCTTGCCGCCTTGTTCTGTTGCGCGTTCATCCAGAAAGGCTTCGATAACAATTGGCACCATCGTGTTTCTAGGGATACCGTTAACCCTGCCAATTTCTTTTGGCGCAGTTGCTGTCCCTACCCGCTGGAAAAAAGTGACCATCAGTTTCGATGCGTCATTGGCATCGGTGTCAACGTTCGCTGCCAACGGCGGGTTAGATTGGTTCATGCTGTGCATTTGCCAGAACAGCACCGGGCTTGCTCCGGTTGGGGTCAATACCCAGTCATTAACGCCATCTGCGTTGCCAAAAGCAACTTCAAGTTCCCAGCGCACATGGGTGCGGGGTGGAATGGCGAACGCATTAAGCTGGGATCTGCATTTGCCCTCGGTGATATTGTCCCCGGCGTTATACCTGACCATCGTGACGGGGTCATTATTGACGGTTTGCTTATCGGCCCTGCCAGGAAATCCGGCGTTAGTGATCTGCCCAACATTGAGATTGTAAGAACCGGAGAGGGGAGGGGTAAAAGATGCCGCAAAAACAGGGTCCCATGCCTGTATCTGGGCTGCATCGGCTTTTCCTGTTTGGGTGTTGATAAACGGCATTGCGCCGCTGAAATCATGTGTGCGGGCTGAGCCCCACAAAGGGATAGTGACTTGTGTCCCCTGGATGTTCACTTGGTAAGGCTCCATCGCGACAAATGGACTGTCTGCACTTGCCCCAGGGTAAGTTGTTTCGGAGTCCGGCATCGGTAGCGGGCTGGACGTGGCGACACTAACCCCGCCAGCGAGCAACAATAAAAGGTATAAAATATGTCGATTAAAGAGAGTTGATCTAAGCCGCTGAGGGGCTAAAAAATAGCGGCTTTGGCTGTTGGGTTTCATGACTCTCTTCTCCTAAATTTTAATAATTAGGTCCGAGGAGTTCCTGAACGGGTGATATACCTTCAATCAAGCAGTATTGGACTGCTTTTGGATCTGGCAACCCCACTGTCATAGGAATGGCTCCGTTAGACTGGAAATTTTGCGTCACCACCTTTCGATGGTTTTGCCGTTTTCAGATTTAAATTGTTTGTATTAGTTTAGAAGAAAATATTTTTTTTGTTAAAAAATTTACTAAATAGTGAGTTTCGTCTTATTGATGCTGGCTTAGCTAGGTTCTGTTGACATAGCGTCGCGGTTTAGGGGCGGCTGGAGTGGATTCATAACGGCTCAAACAACGCAGTCAAATCATCGGCGGTCAGTTTTAATGACGCCTCAGCAGCATCGTCTTGGTAAATGCCCGCCGCTAAAGCCCGTTTCCTTTCCTGCATGGCGATGATTTTTTCTTCCACCGTGTTTTCTGTTATCAGCTTATATACAAACACGGGTTTGTCCTGGCCGATACGATGCGAGCGGTCGGCCGCCTGGCTTTCGGCCGCCGGATTCCACCACGGGTCATAAATGATCACGGTATCGGCCTCGGTCAGGTTTAAACCGACGCCACCGGCTTTCAAGCTAATTAAAAACACATCCACCGCGCCGCTTTTAAATTGCTCTATTGCCTCATCACGTTTTTTAGTTTGTCCGGTCAGCTTGCTGTAGCCGATATTGCGGGCGGCAAGCTCCTGTTCGATGATGGCAATCATCCGCGTGAACTGTGAAAACACCAGAATACGGCGGCCTTCTTCGAGTTGTTCCGGCAGCATTTCCATCAATAGGTCGAGCTTGGCGGATTCGGTGATTTTTTGGGCTGTTTTTAGCGATAGGGTGCGCGGGTCGCAGCAGGTTTGCCGAAGTTTTAACAGCGCATCCAAAATGGTGATGTGGCTGCGAGACAGCCCTTTTTGGGCGATGGCGTCACGGACTTTTTTCTCCATTGTCAACCGGATGCTTTCGTATAAAGCCGCCTGTTTGGGGTGTAGCGGCACTGAGCGGATCATCTCGGTTTTAGGTGGCAATTCGGTGGCCACGTCCTGTTTGGTGCGGCGCAACATAAACGGCGCGATACGGTTGGATAGGCGTAAGCGTTGCCCGTTATCGCCATGAATTTCAATCGGCGTCCGGTACAGCCGCTTAAAGTTGGTGCTATTGCCAAGAAAGCCGGGCATCAGGAAATCAAACTGCGCCCAAAGCTCGCCCAGATGGTTTTCCATCGGCGTACCGGTCAGGCATAGCCGATGGCTGGATTTTATTTGGCGCACTATCTGCGAGGCTTTTGCCAGCGGGTTTTTAATGACTTGCGCCTCGTCGAGAACCAGATAATAGTAATCATGTTCCAGCAAGGTTTCTTCATCCCGGGGCAATAATGGATAGGTTGTGAGTATCAGGTCGTAGTCATTGATTTTACTGAACAGTTGTTTGCGCTCAGTGCCTTGTAAGGTCAGCACTTTTAAGTCGGGCGTGAAGCGTCCGGCTTCCCGCCGCCAGTTGCTCATCAGGCTGGTTGGCGCAATGATCAGGCAGGGCGAAATCATGCGGCCACTTTGTTTTTCCAACAAAAGATGGGTGAGCGTCTGGACGGTTTTGCCTAGCCCCATATCGTCGGCAAGAATGCCGGCAAATCGGTATTCCCGCAAAAATTGCAGCCAGTTAAGCCCTTGTTGCTGGTATTGCCTAAGCTCTGCGTTAAGGTTGGCAGGCAGGGCAACGTCTTGAATACCCGTGAAATTTTTTAGTTTTTGAGCGAGTTCGCGCAGTTCCTTGCCGCCAGTTAGGGAAAACAGGCCATAACTGTGCTCTTCCAGGTCGGCAAGGCTGGCGACATTGAAACGGGATAATTTAAGGCTGCCATCATTAGTGAGCGAACTTGTGTTGAATAACTCAAACAATATATTGAGGATCGGCTTAAGCTGCTCGCTGGGCATGCTCAGATAACTGTGGTTGCCTAGCGGGATGCTCAGTGTTTCCGGCAAATTTTCAGGGTCGTAGTTTTCCAGCACCGGCATAATTAACGGCAATAACGCATGGGTCTGGCCGTTGATTTCTATGTTAAAGCGCATTTCAAACCAGTCGTTCTGGCTTTCGCCAATTTCGGCGTCAAAGGTTTGCGCGGTCTGGAAATTAAGCAGGAAACTGTCATCGACAGTAATTAGCCAACCTTCGCTTTCCAGCACCGGAACGGTATGTTGCAAGAACTGCCCCCAACGGGCCGCGCCCGCTAAGGATGCCTTTTCATCAGGGCTGAACAGAATAAGTTCTTGTAGGCTAGGGTGGTCCGCCGTGATGAAGCCCAGCTCGGTCAGCCGGGCGATGGCCTGCTGTTCAGTTTCCAACTGACGTTTTATCCGCACCAGACCCTCGCCCGTTTTTGCCACGCTGTACTCTAAAGCCTCAGCCGCAGAGACCAGCCACTCGCCATAACGGAAAGCCAGGCGGATAAAATGACCGTAATGCCCGGTATCGATTGGCTGGCCAAATAACAGTAACACCGGTGTCGGGCTGAGGCTGTTTTCTTCAGTTAACAGCAATTGTTTTGGTGTCGGCAAAGGTAGCTCAGGATGTTCAATGACCAGCCGTCGGCTGAACTCATCGGCAAGCGCTGCGGGTACGGGCGGGACGGTCAGGATTTTTTTTAATTGCCCCGTGCTGATGGATTTCGTGTTGACTGTGCCTAGCGTGCCCGGCACGGTATCCAGGTAGCAAGGCGGATCGGTAAACAGCAGCAGTGTGGTGTCGGGTAGTGCGGCGGTTAATTGGTAGTCGCCGTTGTCCGCTTGTTGCCAGGCAAATGCCAGGTCGCGGTTTGCACCCATTTTGAGTGGCCGGTTTTCACCGTCTTGCCAATACAGCCGCCCGGTTTGCAATAATTTTGACAGCGCCAAATAACCGGCTGCCCCCGAAACTACGGGAAGCCCGGCTGAAGTATTGGCGGCAGAAAGCAATTTGATTATTTCCTCATCTTGCGGATGGAAATAGTTCACATATGAAAAACTGTAGCGCAGGTTGTTTAAGTTAGTTCTCCGGCCCTTGCTTAAGCCGCCGGATTTTTTTTCTCGGGTAATAAAAATATCAATGATAAATTCATTGGCGGTTTTGCTGGGTTTAAGAAGATAAGCAAGAAATTCTTGATAGTTGTTGTGGGATAAAGGCGCTGGCTCAGTGAGGTCGTCCAGCCAATCTAGGCAGCTGGGGCGGGCGCTTTCCACTATGGCATCAGGCAATGTAGAGGCCCGGTATTTAAGACAAGCGGCGGCAACATGTTTGCAGTTATAGCCGATAGGGCATGAGCAATCGCCTTCAATCTCTGCGGAGCTGTAATCAGGCCGCCAGACGACACGGATGTTTTGCTTATAAGGGTTGCTGGCCGTGCCTCTTACGGTTGCATTCAGTTGCACAAAAAGTGCACCTTCATTGGTGACTGTCACATCTAGCACTTGACCTTTCTCAAAATAACGTTTCCCCCGCTCGTAATAGTCTTCTTCGCATTCGTAGCGGATATCAGAGATAAGCAGTTTTTTCGATGCAGTCATAAGCCGTGCTGTATATAGCGGAACAAACCGGATATTGTACAACAACTGCAATTAAGTGAAGGGTTTGGATTTATATTTTGGTGGTGGGTTAAATCTGTAGCTGCACGTTGATAAGCTGGCGTGCAAACCTTGGTTTGCCTCAGTACAAGCCAAGGCTTGTACGCCAACCACCACATTTAACCCACTACTTTATATTTTTCAGGGTGTTTGCTAACGGCTTTTATAGGCGGCAAAACCCATTGGTTTTTGCCGCTTAGGCTGCCCGTTGCGTGGCAAATTGCCGGATTGTGGCTTCTTATTGCTATCTGAATTTATTGACGGCGATACGGCCTCCTGACATAACAAAGTCAGGGTATTCGAGCAGCTTGAACCTTTCAATGGCGTTGCCACGGACTGCAATCACATCGGCTGGCGCACCCACCATTAGTGTGCCTAGCTTGTCAATCCCTAAACGTTGTCCCGCTTTAGATGTCGCCGCTCTGAAGACGTTAAGCACATCCCCAAAGTCAATTGATGCGCCACTGGTCAGATGCAACATCATGTGCATTTCTTCGCCGTTGATGCCCCAAGGCACGTTGTCGTGGCCGATTTCTGAGCCATAGATAAGTTGTGCGCAATTGCCCGGTGTATTGGTTTCACATTCGGCTATCATGGTGGCCAGTTGCATCGTGTTGGAATGGATGCCCATATGGGTGACGCCATCTACACAAGAACCCAAGGTGTCAATGGTGCTAACAAACGTCAAACCTACGGTATTGGCGGCTTGTGCCAATAGGTTTTCATCAATTGGCGCACAAGGCATGTGGGCAAACTCATCAACGCCGGCCAGTAACGCCCTTTCAAAGCCTAGGTTTTCGCCCGCATGCACAATGACCCGTCTTGCCGGTCTGCCATCATGCGGATGGTGCGCTTCTTCGACAATAGCATTAACAACACGTCGGGACAATATATTCCAAGGCGTCGCCGGCACCGGATTGCTGCCGTGTGGCATCATCCACGGCGCACCGCTTTCACCACCCGGCTCTAAAGCAACTTTTATAGCTGTCGCGCCGCCATCGACCAGATGCTGGACAACACTTCGCGCATCGGCGGCTGATGCAACGGTGTAGCCTATTTTGTCATAACCGCTGGTGCCGCCGAAGATGTTGAGCGGGTATCCGCCGGGTGCTTGGATAATCGGGCCAACGCTTAGCAAACGGAGCTGGCCGCGCCCGCCTTCAGGCGGTAGCAGTGCGCCGCCGGTGTCTTGCGCCGTGGTTACACCATGCGCCAAGACGGTATCTTTTCTGACGTTTTGGAAACTGATATGGGCATGAGATTCGATAAATCCGGGCAAAATCGTGGCATCCCCCATATCAATGATATTGGCGCACACGCCAGCTAATACCGCTCTTGTCCCTACTTGTGCGACTTTTTGGTTTTTGATCAAGACCGCCATATTGGTTTGCAAATCGTAGCCGTCAAACAGGCGGTCAGCGGCAAGTAACCTACAGTGAGTGTCGATTGCCCCATGTTCAGCGCCGATATTGTCAGCAAAGGCATCAACACCAATCCCTTGCCAAGCTAATAACGCGATCCCCAAAAACTTGAGGCTGTTTTTATTATTCATCTGGTTATTTTCTCCAAGAAAATTATCTTATAAAGTTAATGGCGCAAAAGTTTTTCAACAGCTGGGAAGGCGATAACGGCAATTGTCGTAGTTAGGGCCGCCCCCAATTGATTTGGCGAAAAAAGTTAAGGCATTTTTGGCCACAGCCGCGTCGGGCTTTTTAGGGACAGCATAACTTATGCCATTGGGATGGCTTGTTTATTGGAGGGGTCTTGTGGCGTGGCTTAGCGGGCACAAAGGGGTAAATTTTGGGGGAGGTGAATAATTGGCCATGCCGCCATTTCAAGAAAGTGTGTGTGATATGCCCCGGTTGACAGGGGCATATCACGTAATTTTTAAAACCCACTGTCACCAATCGGCGCGGCAAACGCGTCTTCAACCAGTGCTTTGGTGTTGTCCCCGGTCAGCGCAGTTAAAAATGCGGTCAGATCAGCTATTTCCCGTTCGGTTAACCCTAGTGGCTTGATTAGCTTGTCCAAGTTTTCATTGGCAATGCCGCCGCGATTATAAAACTCGACCACTTCCTTTAAGCTACGCAGGCTGCCGTTGTGCATATACGGGGCGGTCAGGCTGATATTGCGTAGGGTCGGGGTTTTGTAACGCCAGCGGTCAGCGGGGTTTTGGGTGATTTCATACCGGCCTAAGTCGTTGGTTTTTCGTTCGGAAACGGACTGGATAAGTTGCGCCGAGACTTCCGTATAAACGCCAGGCGCCAGTTGCACCCGTTGGCTTGCGCCTGTTGCGCCCATGGCTTCGGCGTAGCCGATGCCGGTGTTATGCAATTGTTGGTCGGTGAACAGGGCGTATTGGTCGGTGAGGCTATGGCAGGCGGAACATCCCGCTTTGCCGGTGAACAGCTTAAAACCGCGTTGCGCTTGGGCTGGCAGTGCCTGTTTGTCGTGCCCGTAATGCCAACGGTCAAAGGGCGAATTGGCAGAGTTCAGCGTACGTTGGTAACTGGCCAGGGTCATGCCGATATTTTCCATGTTAGGCGGTTTGCCGAAAGCTTGCTCGAATAAGCCTTGGTAATCGGCATTATGGTTGATTTTGCCTATGACGTGGCCAATGGACGGGTTGGCCATTTCGTTATGCGCCAGCAGCGGCCCCCAGACTTGATGCTCCAGGGTATTTTCGCGCCCGTCATGAAACAGGTGTTCTGCATAACCGACATTGTACAGCGTCGGCGAATTGCGTCTGACGGTGCGGCCTTCGATACCAACAGCCGTCGCCATTTCGTTGCTGGTGAAGCCCTGTTCGGGAATATGGCACATGGCACAGGAAAACGTGTTGTTCAGCGATAGCCTGCGGTCATAAAACAGTTTGCGCCCCAAACCAATTTTTTCGGCGGTCAGCGGATTGTCGGACGGCATCGGCAGGGGCGGCAGGCCAAGGGGTGGCTTAAGCGCGTTGTTGAGCAGATTTGTGGCAGTACCGGTGCGCTCTTGCAAAGCGAGGGTAATAGTAGGTGTTTTATTGACTTGTTCGGTTTGCAGCAGGGTTTTCAGGTCGCTGATTAAGGTGTCGGCATGCAGAAAAGAGACGCTGTAAATGTTGCGGATTTGTTGCCGGTTGTCGATAAGGTAAACGCGCAAATCATGGGCAAAAGTGCCGGTGTCACGGCCTTTTTCGTCATAGATTTTTTGCACGTTTTGCCGGTAGCCGTCAAGAATCGGCTGTAATTCGCGTTCCGAGCGTGTGGTCAAAAATCGCCAGTCAATCCCTGGTGCAGCAAAGCTTTCGCCGTACCCGCGCATTTGTGCTGGGGTGTCGTTTTCAGGGTTGAAACTGAGCGTGATCAAACGGATTTGCTTGGCAAGTTCAGGGTCTTTTTTTAATCGGCTGTGGATTTTGTGCAACACTGCCGTCGCCAACGGGCAGCCGTTGACATCATTGCAGGTGGAGTAGATAAAGCTAAGGACGGTGGTTTTGCCGTCCATTAGCTGATGTAGGCGGGTGGCGTTGCCGTCGCTGTCCAGCACTTCGCCGTCAACCGCCGACCCTAAAGCGGGCAATTGGTAACTGCCGGGAACAGGCGCGGAAAAGCCCAGAGGCAAGTAGCCGGGGGCAAGTGGGGCGGGGTTGTCGGCGGCAACAACCGCAAGGCTAAGTAAACTTAACACCAGGAAAAAATGAGCGTTCATGACTGTGCCTTTGTAGGGTGCGCAGTGCGTACCTTTCTGAAATTTATAAAGGTACGCACTGCGCACCCTATCCCTACCGGTTGGAGTGAAAAAGCCTGTTTTTCACTCCATCGGTAATGTGGTTTATTTGGCTTGGGCGGTGTACAACGAATACGCGCCAAACTTCATTTGATGCGCCCGTCCTAGTTTTTCCTTAATGAAATCAATCGCGAACTGTTCTTTCAGTTCTTTGCCATCCCACGTATAAGATTTGAAAAACTGTTCGTTATCCACGCCTTTTTTGTCCCAGTTGGCCAGCAATGATGAGGTGTAATAAATGCGTTTGCCGTCCCAGCTTGATGACACCATATTGACTTGTGTGCCGATTTTTTTCTCATAAACCTGTTTGGGGTGGAACGGGTCGCTGACGTCGAACAAGCGGGTTTTGCCGTCTAAGAAGGTGTTGACCCACAACTTGCTGTCGTCGCTGGAGATGGAAATGTCAACTGGCAGCGGCACCTTGGCGGGTTCGCCGATGTCAGCAACGTCTTTGGCCTTCCAAACACCCGGTTTGTCTTCGTAGATCAACCAGATTTTTGACGTTAGCGCGGTGCTGGTGAAGCAATAGTTGTGGTCCGGTTTCCAGGCGCAACGCAACTCCAATGGCGCGCCCGGCACGTTAAAGATTTTTTTCGGCTGGCGGGTATGCAAGTCCCATTGCACGACGGTTGCGCCGAAACGCTTCATGGCTTCGGGGTCGGCCAGCATTTTGCCAAAGTCCATCATGTAATTCGACCAGCCAGTGAACGAGGAGGTCAGCATTAGGTTTTTGCGGGGCAGGGCGCGGACATCGTAGTTATAGCCGTCGGCGTAAGGTTTGCTTTGGTCGTCTTGCAGTTTTTGGTCAGTCGGCATCCAGTAAGTGGCGACATAAGCGCCATCATTAGTGTATTCGGCCAGCGCGGTGCGGCCGCCGTGGTCTTTGTTGTTGGACAAGCCGGTGATGACCATGCGGCCAGGCAGTGCGTAAAACGAATGCGGGCCAACCACGCCGCCGGTTTTGGCGACAAAATCAGTGATGGTTTTGACTAACTTAGGTTTGGCTGGGTCGGTATGGACATCAAAAATGAATATTTTGTTGGTGTCCAAGCCACCGGCCCACAGAAAGCGGCGGTCGTCGGTAAAGTCGGAGTGGTGTGCCTCGTTGCGCCCGCCCACGGAAACGCTATTGACCACTTTGCCGTAATGGGCGGATTTAGGGTTGACATCGACGGTCACCATTTTGTCTTGCTCGTCGCCAATCCCTTCCATGCCAAGCGTCCAGACGTACACGACATCTTCCTGGCCGGTGATTTTTGGCATATACGGGGACTGGCAGGTTTCATCGGCAAATGCCGGTGCACCGCAGGCCGCCGCAACCATAATTAAACGTGTTAATGACTTCAGTTTTTTGTTCATCATCCTTCCTCTTGCTGTTGTTGTTTTGTGTTGGGGGTGGGGCAGGGGGCTAAAAATAAATTTTTAACCCCCTGTTGACACGGCTATTCAGCCGTGGTCGGGTCTATCATGGTTTTAATTTTTGCAATGTGGTTCGCCGGAAAGCCGCCCTGTTCGGCATGCTCCCTGATAGTCGCTTCGTCCGGTGCGATATAGACGCAATACACTTTGTCGTCGGTCACATAGCTTTGTAACCATTGTATTTTTGGCCCCATCTTGCTCAATATGCCGCAAGATTTTTGCGATATGGCTTGCAGTTGTTCGCTGGTTAAGTTGCCTGCGCCGGGTATTTCGCGTTCGATTAAATATTTAGGCATATTAGCCTCCTTGGATATGACTGGTCGTCTTGTTTTTTGGGTTAAAAAAATCAGGCTTTAAAAAAATCGCCTAACAGCTCATCGCAACATTGCTTCAGCGGTGCCGAAGATTGTTCAATTTTCATTCTGAGTAACGCCCCTTGCCAAGCATTAACCAATAAATCCGCCATTGCCTGCGCGGTTTTATCTGTCCGCACGGTACCTTCCTGCTGGGCTTTTGCCAATCCCGCCTGCACCAAGTCACGGTAGCGGTTGACTGCGACTTGTAGGGCGATACGGCATAACTCGCTGGTATCGCCGATTTCACCGATCAAGTTACCGAGCAAGCAACCGCCTTTAAAATCGGCTTTTTCCAATTCAGCAATTAATTGCGCAAAATATAAGTTTAAGGCGCTTAACGCATCGAGTGCCGGATTTTGCAAATGATTGTCTAATTGTTCAATAAACGGGTTTATATAATGCTCAATGACTGCCGCGCCAAATTCTTCTTTGCTGGCAAAATAATTATAAAAAGACCCTTTGGGGATCTGTACGGCATCGAGGATTTCTTTTAAACCTGTGCCGTGATAACCCTGTGCGGTCAACAAGGCAACACCTTTGTTCAGCAAATTATCAAGGTTAAGATGTTTTTGTATAATTTTGGCCATGTCAGAAATGATACGACCAGTTGTCTTAGGTTGTCAATAGATAACTAGGTAAGAAGCGTCTATGAGCTTGTTGGCAATGCAGGAGGGGGCGTCCCTGAAGATAGGGGGATTTATGGACACTCGCTTAATTAATTCCGTCACGTGCCAATAATCAGGGAATTTAGGGTAAGGACACTCATTATAATAGATTATCGGACAAGCCGGCCTCCTCTTGTAGTCATGAAAACTTACCCTTTAATAATCACACGGTTATTATCCGGTTTTGGGTTTTCGATAGGGTTAAGCCGCATTTTCTTAAGAAAATAATGTTTTTTTAAGGGAACTTTAAAACAAAATTGTAATAAAGCCATCACGATAAATGGCATCCGGCAAAAAATATCAGTACAATTCACACCCAGCAGAGTAAAGATGTTGGGTAAGTGAAGGTTTCTTTATGATTAGGTTGTCCTGTTATCAATGTCGTAATTCTGTCTTACGTTAAGTTTTAATTTTAGGAGTTTTGCAAATGGCAACAGGCACTGTAAAGTGGTTTAACAACACGAAAGGTTTTGGTTTTATCGCACCGGCTGAAGGTGGTGAAGATGTTTTTGTACACCATTCAGTCATTCAGGGCGAAGGCTTTAAAACATTGGCTGAGGGACAGCAAGTAAATTTTGATATTGAATCCGGCCCAAAAGGTTTAACCGCCATTAACGTTAATCCTAAATAAAACCGATTAGTCCGCCATAAAAAAAGCTTTTGTGATAGCTTCACAAAAGCTTTTTTTATGCGTGTCGGTTTAGTGGGGACGCCATGACGGACTTTCCCCTGTCCCTGGTAAGATAACGGTTTTTCGATTTTTTTAAGCGGGCGGGCAAAATCTAAAAACAATAGCGGGTTGTAACTTTCCTAAAATTAGGGATAACATCTCACCGAAGGATATTATTCCTGTGTAGCTTCTTCCCAAGGTATAAAAAATTAGGTGGTGGTAAAAATCGTAATGATATTTTGGTATCAAAAAACATGTTTTTTGATACCGCAAATTACAGATTTCATTCGCCACACTTTTTTGTCCCTATTCCTCCTGCCATAACTCACAACGCTCGCTTATGAACCTAGCCAAAAAAATCTCCTGCCTCGATGATCTTTGCTTCGATAACCGGTTTGTCACGGAATTGCCCGCCGACCCGGATGGCACAAATAGCCGCCGCCAGGTTTTCGACGCTTGTTATTCGCGGGTGCTGCCCACGCCAGTTACCAATGCCCATCTGATTGCCTATTCTAAAGAAGTTGCGGCACTCTTGGACTTGCCTGCAAGCCTCTGCGAATCTGAAGAGTTTGTTCAGGTCTTTTCAGGCAACCGCTTATCCCAAGGCATGGAGGCTTACGCCACTTGCTACGGTGGCCACCAATTTGGCAACTGGGCCGGCCAGCTCGGTGATGGCCGTGCCATTAATTTAGGCGACGTCATCAATCAGCGTGGTGAGCGCTGGGCATTGCAGCTGAAAGGTGCCGGACTGACGCCTTATTCGCGCAACGCCGATGGTTTGGCAGTATTGCGTTCATCCGTGCGGGAGTTTTTGTGCAGCGAAGCCATGCACCATTTAGGTGTGCCGACGACCCGCGCTTTAAGCTTGATAGGCACTGGCGAAACCGTCATCCGCGATATGTTTTATGACGGCAATCCGCAAGCAGAGCCGGGTGCGGTCGTGTGCCGCGTGGCACCATCGTTCACCCGGTTCGGTCATTTTCAGATTCTTACCGCACGCGGGGATGTGGCTTTGTTAAGAAAATTGGCCGATTACACGCTAGGCACTGATTTTGTGCATTTAGGTGCGCCGTCCCCCGCCGTTTATCTGACATGGTTTGAGGAAGTTTGTCGCCGGACGGCAGAAATGATTGTGCATTGGCAGCGGGTCGGTTTTGTGCATGGGGTTATGAACACCGACAACATGTCAATATTGGGCCTTACCATTGATTACGGCCCCTACGGTTGGCTAGAAAACTTTGACCTTAACTGGACGCCAAACACCACGGATGCCGATGAGCGCCGCTACCGTTACGGCAATCAGCCATCGATTGCCTACTGGAATCTGGGGCAACTTGCCAATGCCATTTACCCGCTTATTGAGCAAGTCGAGCCACTGCAACAGGCCCTGATGGTTTATAAAGAAACGTATGAGCAAGGTTGGCGGCGCATAATGGCTGACAAGCTCGGCTTGCAGGCTTTTGCTCCGGCAACAGATGGGGAGCTGTGCACGGAATTGCTGACGGTCTTGCAGTTAGCCGAAACCGATATGACCCTTTTTTATCGGCGCTTAGCGGAACTGCCCCTAAGCGCCGATAGCGACGATGAGGCGTTAATGCGGCCTTTGCTGACAGCCTATTATGTGCCGGAACAACTGACAGCGGATTACCAAGCACGGTTACGTTTGTGGCTTAGGGCGTATATCAAGCGCGTCCAAACGGATGCCCTGCCAGATACCCTGCGCCGCAACCGCATGAACGCCGTTAACCCAATGTATGTGCTGCGCAATTACCTCGCGCAAATGGCTATTGATAAGGCGGAACAGGGGGATTTTTCGTTGGTTAACGAGTTGCTGGACGTCTTGCGTCATCCTTACGAAGAACAACCGGGCAAAGAAAAATTTGCCGAAAAACGCCCGGATTGGGCGCGGCAACGGGCGGGCTGTTCGATGTTGTCTTGCAGTTCTTAATAGCGGGGTAAAAAAGGCGATGGCGAGCGTGTGGCGTTTTTGTTTGGGTAGCCTAGGCATTGCTAGAAAACGTGTAAGTCGGTTTACGCTCACGCCACCAACAGTAAATACATTAAGTGCCCTGACCTATGCGCCTTATAGTTTTGCAGGCCGCCTAATAATTGTATGTTGTCTGATAATTCACTATGATTGCCGCTTTACCTTACCAACATAACTTACTCAACTGACAGAATTAGAGAGGACAAAATGAAACTTATAACAGCGATTATCAAACCGTTCAAAATGGATGATGTGCGGGAAGCCTTATCGGAAATCGGCGTTGCCGGTGTGACCGCCACTGAAGTGAAGGGCTTTGGCCGCCAGAAAGGCCATACTGAATTGTATCGGGGTGCTGAATATGTCGTCGATTTTTTGCCAAAAGTTAAGTTAGAAATCGCCGTGGCTGATGATGTGCTGGACAAAGCGATTGACGCTATTGTCAAGGCCGCCAACACTGGCAAAATAGGTGATGGCAAAATATTTGTGACCGATTTGGAACAGGTTATCCGTATCAGGACAGGTGAAACCGGCGAGGACGCAATTTAAAGGTTCAGGGAAGAAAATGTCATTTAAGAATAGTGGCCTGCTGTTGGCAGGCTTGTTGTTAGTGCCTGGGCTGGCGGTAGCGGCGCAATTAAATCAAGCGAATACCACGTGGGTGCTGACCGCTACGGCGTTGGTTTTGTTTATGACGATTCCAGGCTTGTCATTGTTTTATGCAGGATTGGTCAGAAGCAAAAACGTGTTGTCGGTGTTGATGCAATGTTTTTCGATCACCTGTCTGGTTTCAATACTTTGGCTGGCGGGTGTTTACAGTTTTATTTTTGCCGATGGCGGCGATTTGCAAAAAGTTATCGGTGGCGCATCTAAGGTGTTTTTACCTGATATAGATACCGTCACGTTAATTGGCGACATTCCTGAAACTGTTTACTTTATGTTTCAGATGACGTTCGCCATTATCACGCCCGCCTTGATAGTCGGTGCGTTTGCCGAGCGGATGAAGTTTTCGGCCATGCTGTGGTTTAGCGGTTTATGGCTGATAGTCGTTTACTTGCCGGTGTGCCATTGGATGTGGGGCGGTGGTTGGTTGGCGGATATGGGCGCGATGGATTTTGCCGGCGGTATTGTGATCCATGTCAATGCCGGCGTCGCAGCCTTGGTTTCGGCGCTGGTGTTAGGCAATAGAAAAGGTTTTCCAACAACTGCCATGCCGCCGCATAACATGACGATGGTGGTGACAGGCGCGGGCATGTTGTGGGTGGGGTGGTACGGTTTTAATGCCGGTAGCGCCTTAACCGCAGACGGACGTGCCGGTATGGCCATGCTGGTGACGCATATCGGTGCGGCAAGCGGGTCATTGACTTGGATGTGTATCGAGTGGAAACGCTTTGGCAAGCCCAGTGTATTGGGTATTGTGACCGGTATGGTCGCAGGGTTAGGCACTATTACCCCCGCTTCCGGTTTTGTCGGCCCCTTCGGGGCGTTGGTGATTGGCGTCACTGCCGGTATGGTCTGTTTTTATGCGACCCAGTATGTAAAGCGCACTTTAAAAATAGATGATTCATTAGATGTGTTTCCTGTGCATGGTGTGGGCGGGGTGACTGGGTCTTTATTAACAGGCGTGTTTGCCTCCAGCAGTTTAGGTGGCTTGGGTTTGCCAGAAGGTGTCTCCATCCTTGGGCAAGTCGGTGTGCAAGCTTTGGCGGTTTTGATGACAGCCATTTGGAGCGGGCTGTTCAGTTACTTGATTCTGAAGTTGCTGGATAAATGGCTGGGGCTGCGCGTCACACCTGATGAAGAAGTGCAAGGCTTGGATACTGCCCTGCATGAAGAAACAGGTTATCTTGATCTGTAACAGGCCATCATTTTAAATCCAGCTGGCATCGATTATTAGGGTGCCGGCTGTTTTTTTGTCAATCAAATCACATTCTGTTTCGAGGAAATATTATGAAATTCAACCCATGTAAAGATGAATGCACGTATGACGGGACGCATTGCCAAGGTTGTGGCAGATCACACCAGGAAATAGCTGAAACTAAAAAATTGGTCATGGCCGCCGTGAACTTTGCCGAGCAGCAAGCGTATGAAAATATCGAGGATTTTGCCGATGCAATCGGTAAAAGTATCTTGAAAAAGCTGCAAAAGGCGCGTGGGGCGGCTTTTTAGGCAACAAGGCAGGCTTGCCCCCTAATTTTTAATGTTGAGCTGGCGATTTTGGCAGCGTGACAGTGGCTAAAACCGCCCCCACGATGGCGTAGTGAGAATGATTTTGTGCCATAATGCGCACTATTTTTCCACTACGACCACCGTAATAATCATGTCAGACAGAAACATTCTCGTCACCAGCGCGCTTCCTTACGCTAACGGCCCGATTCATTTAGGGCATCTTGTTGAGTATATTCAAACCGACATCTGGGTGCGCTTTCAAAAACAACGCGGTCACCAATGTTATTACGTTTGCGCGGATGACACGCATGGCACGCCCATTATGCTTAAGGCTGATAAAGAAGGCATCAGCCCTGAAGCCTTGATTGCCAAAGTTTGGGAACAGCATTTTGCCGACTTTACGGAATTCGGCGTCGCCTTCGACAATTACCACAGCACCCACTCCGAAGAAAATAAAGTATTAGCCAGTTTGATTTATACCCGCCTGCGTGATGCCGGCCACATCAGTTCCCGCACCATTACCCAAGCCTATGATCCGGTCAAAGAAATGTTTTTGCCCGACCGTTTTATCAAAGGCGATTGCCCTAAATGTGGCGCTAAAGACCAGTATGGCGATAGCTGTGAAGCCTGCGGAGCGACTTATTCCCCCATTGAACTTAAAAATGCAGTGTCGGCTATTTCTGGCGAAAAACCCATAGAGAAAGATTCAGTCCATTACTTTTTTAATCTGGCGGATTTTACCGAAATGTTGGCTGAGTGGACGAATGGCGGCCATTTACAGCCAGAAGTCACCAATAAATTGGCCGAATGGCTAAGCGGCGGTTTGCAGCAATGGGATATTTCACGCGATGCGCCCTATTTTGGCTTTGAAATTCCCGATGCGCCAGGCAAATATTTTTATGTTTGGCTGGACGCGCCGATAGGTTACATGGCCAGCTTTAAAAACCTGTGTGACAAGAAAGGGCTAGATTTTAATGAGTTTTGGGGGAAAAATAGCACCGCCGAGCTGTATCATTTTATTGGCAAAGACATTATCTACTTCCATGCTTTATTCTGGCCTGCGATGTTGTATGGTGCGCATTTACGGACGCCGACCGCCATTTTTGCCCATGGTTTTTTAACCGTTAACGGTGAAAAAATGTCCAAATCACGCGGCACCTTCATTACGGCGCGTACCTATCTGGAACATCTCAACCCTGAATACCTGCGTTATTATTTTGCCGCCAAACTCAGCGCCGGTGTCGATGACATCGACCTTAATTTTGACGATTTTAGCCAGCGTGTGAACGCCGATTTAGTCGGTAAGGTCGTTAATATAGCCAGCCGTTGCAGTGGTTTTATCGCCAAGCGTTTTGCCGGTTTGTTGTCGCCGACCTGTGCGGAACCAGCTCTCTTTGCCGCTTTTATCACCGCCAATCCTAGTGTCGCCGATTATTACGAAACCCGCGAATTTGGCAAGGCCATGCGTGAAATTATGGGCTTGGCGGATAAGGCCAATCAGTATATCGACGAGAAAAAACCGTGGTTGCTCGCCAAAGAAGACGGCAAAGCGCAGGAATTGCATGATGTCTGTTCTATGGGGCTCAACTTGTTCCGTCTGTTGGTCGCTTATTTGAAGCCTGTGTTGCCGGTATTGGCGGCTGAATCGGAAAGCTTTTTGAATATTCCGGCACAAGCCTGGGTTGCCGATATGCAGCCGCTATTAAACCATCCAATTAATGCGTTCAAGCCGCTAATGACCCGCGTTGACGCTGACAAAATTGCCGCGATAGTTGAAGCGTCTAAGGAAAACTTAGAAAAAACGGCTGATATGCCTAAGGCCAAGCAATTTGAAGCGGTAGCCGACACTATTGACTTTAACGATTTCGCCAAACTGGATTTGCGCATTGCCAAAATTATCAAAGCCGACCATGTAGAAGGCTCAGACAAATTGTTGTGTGTGACCGTGGATATAGGCGATGAAACCCGCACTATTTTTTCCGGCATTAAATCGGCATATCAGCCGGAAGACTTGGAAGGGCGTTTGACCTTGGTGATTGCTAACCTTGCGCCAAGAAAGATGCGTTTTGGGGTTTCCGAAGGGATGATGTTGGCGGCAGGGCCAGGGGATAAGGAAATTTGGCTGCTAAGCCCTGATGATGGCGCTGTGGCGGGGATGCGGGTTAAGTGATTGGGGTTTGAAACCGTTAGTGATGACACTTAAGCCGGGCAATCAAAATAGCATCGGCGGTAGCTACTGGAGCACTTGATAAGATTCAAATGAAAGCCGAATTTAGTGATATACAACAGGTTGAAATCAATACCGTGATTGACCAAATTAACGCCCTATTGCCGCAAACGCAATGTGGGCAATGTGGTTTTAAAGGTTGCCGTCCTTATGCTGAGGCGATTGCTCATGGTAGGGCGGCGATTAATCAATGCCCGCCGGGTGGCGATGAGGGTGTCACCGCATTGGCTAAAATTTTGCAGATGCCGGTTCAGCCGTTAAATCCGGCTTATGGTGTGCATAAGCCGAAACAAGTGGCATTTATCGTCGAAGAGGATTGTATAGGCTGTGTGAAATGTATTGCTGCGTGTCCGGTTGACGCTATTTTGGGGGCGGCAAAATTTATGCACACGGTGATTGCGTCTGAGTGTACGGGTTGTGAATTGTGCGTTGCACCGTGCCCTGTTGATTGTATTATCATGCAGCCGGTGAGTGTGGAAGTGCCCGACAAACGGGAAAAATCGGCATTGGCAAAACGTCGCTATGAAGCGCGGGAACTACGTAAAGCACAGGAAGCGGCAGAAAAGGCAGAACGTGCCAGGCAGAAAAAAGCCGCGTTGGCAAAAAAATTAACATCCATAAATTAACAGCGGGGGAATACAGCGTGGCAAAGGCGAGTGATTTAAAACGGGGTATGGTGGTTGATATTAACGGTGTGCCCCATGTGGTCAAGCAAGTTGAGGTAAAAAGCCCGTCTTCACGTGGGGCGACAACTTTGTATAAAGTCCGCTTCACTAATATGAAAACGGGCTTGAAACTGGATGAGTCGTTAAAAGGTGATGATACTTTTAAAGAAGCGGAGTTGGTGCGTGCCCGTGTGCAGTATTCGTATAAGGATGGGGAAAACTACATTTTCATGAATGCTGAGGATTACACGCAATACACGCTGAGCGCAGAAGATTTGGAAGGGCAGGTTGAATATTTGTCAGAAAGTTTGGAAGGCATTGTCGCGCTGTTGATTGATGATGAGCCATTAGGCCTTGAATTGCCATCGACGGTGGTGTTGGAGATTGTCGAGACGCCGCCGGCGATTAAAGGCTCCTCGGCTTCGGCACGGACAAAAACGGCACGTTTATCGACTGGATTGGAGGTGCAAGTGCCAGAATATTTGGAAACGGGCGAGCTGATTAAGGTCAATACGGAAACGGGCAAATATTCGTCACGCGCTTAATTTGTTTTGATGATGCCTGAAGCTAATCACGTCTTGCACGTCGCACAAGGTGATTTTGTCGTCCATAGGTTGCCTAAACGCCCCCGTGAACTGTTACAGGCATTTGACGCCGCCGATGAATATTTGCTCGATTATGTGGCTGAGGTGGTCAAGCCCGAGCCTGGTGCGCGGATATTGTTGGTCAATGACAGTTTTGGCGCGTTAGCGGTCGCGTTACACGCTTGGCAACCCTGCGCGTTGTCTGACTCTTACCTGTCTCAGCAGGCAACCCGGCTTAATTTGGCCACCAACAATTTACCCGAACAAGATGTCAATCTAGTTACCAGCGTACAACCCCTAACTGGCGTATTTGATGTGGTGCTGATTAAAGCGCCTAAAACGCTGGCATTGTTGGAAGATGAGCTATTGCGCATTCGCCCGCATTTAACGGCGGCAACGCAGCTTATTGTGGCGGGCATGGTAAAAGCGTTGCCCGCTTCGGTATGGAAATTACTGGGGCGGTTAGTGGGCCCCACCACGACGTCACTGGCGAAAAAAAAGGCGCGGCTGATTTTTGCAGAGTTTAATGCGGCGTTAGCCCTGCCCGACAATCCCTATCCGGTGCGTTACCAACTGGAAAACACCGATTATGTGCTTGCCAATCATGCCAACGTGTTTTCACGGGACAGCCTCGATATAGGTACGCGCTTTTTTCTTCAGCATATCCCGGCCAGGCAAGAATATCGCGATATTATTGATTTGGGCTGTGGCAATGGCGTAGTTGGTTTGATTGCCGGAGAGCGCAATCCTACTGCAAACGTGCATTTTGTAGATGAGTCGTTTATGGCTATAGCTTCGGCACAAGAAAATTTTCGCCGGTCTTTTGGTGCTGGGCGGTTAGCGACTTTTCATGAAGGGGATGGTTTGATGGTGTTTGAGACGGCTTCAGCTGACCTGATTTTATGTAATCCGCCCTTTCATCAGCAAAACACCATAGGCGACCACATAGCCAGCGCTATGTTTAAAGAGTCACAGCGGGTGCTACGCAGTAATGGGGAATTGTGGGTTATAGGTAACCGCCATTTGAATTATCATCTCACGCTACGACGCTGGTTTAATGGCGTGTCAACAGTGGCTGCCAATTCAAAGTTTGTTATTTTAAAAGCCTTTTAACAGGCTTTTTAAGCCATAAAAAAAGCCCAAAATAAATATAATTTTGGGCTTTTTTAAGATGATTACGCTGGGGTTACGTTTTCAGCTTGCGGGCCTTTTTGGCCTTGAGTCACCTGCATGGTCACTTTCTGGCCTTCACGCAAGGTTTTTCGGCCACTGCCGTTAATTGCGCTGTGGTGGACAAAAACATCTTTACCACCTTCCTGTTCAATAAATCCAAAACCTTTTTCATCATTGAACCACTTAACGGTACCTACAACTTGATCTGACATATCACACTCTTAACTTAGAAAATCGCCATGGGTTGGCTTTATAAATCCCAGTTTTAAAATAAAACTGGCTCAAACTAATAATCGCGGCCAATATTAGCATTAAAAATACAGCCAGGGCAAAAACATTTCAGTTAGATGATGATTATGATTAAGGCGTCACCTAAATTCGCCTTTAAATACCACCTATCTTATGAACTCGCTTGAATCATTCGGTATAATGCCCCCTTTGTAAGTTTATTTAGGAGACCCAGTATGGAAAATTACCCCCAAAAAACCTGTTCGATAGACCGTTTAGTGACCCATGCCAAACTTGTCGAGGCGGCAAAAGCGGGCGTAAAAACGCAGCAACGCCGTGATGGTGTCTATGGGTGGCCGGGAGAAACATTTGAGCTGGAGGGCATGGCTTTTATTGTCACCGATTTGACCCGCCAGCGTTTGGGCGATATGACTGACGAACATGCGAAAGCGGAGGGTTATCCTAACCTTGAGATGTATAAAGACATTATTTTGAGGATGCACACGGGTATGACGTGGGATCCTGACAGTTTGGTTTGGGTGCATACGTTCGCAGCGCAAGTATAAGTGGGGGCAGCCATTTTTCTAACGATGTAGTATAAACGTGACATGATGAGTTGAGTATGAAAGCAAATTTAATTGTTAGCGCAGTGCAACAGCCCTGTAATGCCGACAGACAGACAAATCTTGATTTTTCTATTGCGAAAATCCACGAAGCTGCCGCCAATAACGCCGACCTGGTGGTGTTGCCGGAACTGCACCTAGGGCCGTACTTCTGCCAAAACGAAGATTTTAACCACTTTGATTTAGCCCAAGCTATTCCTGGCGCTACGACTGAAACCCTTGCCGATGTTGCAAAAAAACTGGGCATTGTGATTGTTTCGACAATCTTCGAAAAAAGAGCGCCTGGCCTGTATCACAACACGGCTGTGGTGTTTGACAAAGACGGCAGTATTGCCGGTAAGTACCGGAAAATGCACATCCCTGATGATCCGGGTTTTTATGAAAAATACTATTTCACCCCCGGCGATATAGGTTTTAAGCCCATAGAGACGTCTATCGGCAAATTAGGGGTTCTGGTGTGTTGGGATCAGTGGTTTCCTGAAGCGGCGCGCTTAATGGCGCTGGCCGGTGCGGAAATGCTAATTTATCCAACCGCTATCGGCTGGGATGCTGAGGACACTCATGAAGAGCAACAACGCCAATTGGATGCCTGGGTGACTATCCAGCGGGCCCATGCCGTTGCCAACGGCATTCCAGTCATTGCTTGCAACCGTATTGGTTTTGAACAGGCACCAGACTCTGACAAAGGCATTCGTTTTTGGGGCAACAGTTTTATTGCCGGGCCGCAAGGTGAGATAATCGCCCGCGCCAATGCCAGCGATATTGTGTTATTAAATTGTGGCTTAGATGGTGCCCGCAGTGAACACGTCAGACGTATCTGGCCTTATTTGCGTGACCGTAGGATTGATTCGTACGGTGATTTGACCAAACGTTTTATAGATTAAGCCGTTTACTTTTATTGGACACCACTATGTCGGCAGCACTCAGCACTATTAACATAACACCCACATCCACGCACCAATACTCTGTGATATGGCTACATGGGCTTGGGGCAGACGGGCATGACTTTGAAGGCATCGTGCCGGCATTGCATATCAGTAAAGCATCGGCCATCCATTTTATTTTCCCTAATGCGCCGATTCAGCCCGTCACTATCAATGGCGGCATGGCAATGCGTGCTTGGTACGATATTTTGGACATGTCGCTGGAACACAAAGTTGACATGACGGGGATTTATCAGTCTGCGGAATTGATCGGACACGTTATCCAACAGGAACTTAATAAAGGCATACCGTCTGAGCATATTTTACTAGCCGGCTTCTCCCAGGGCGGGGTGATTGCTTTGCACGCCGGATTGCGTCACCCACAGCGGTTGGCAGGCATCGTCGCGCTATCAAGCTATTTGCCAACGGTTGGGCAACTAAAATCCGAGCGGACAGCCGTTAACAATGCCACACCCGTGTTCATGGGGCACGGTATCTTGGATTCCGTTGTCAGCATTGAATCTGCCAAGGCTGCGTTCGATGAATTACATGCGCTAGGCTATGACATCACATGGCACGATTATGTGATGGAGCATTCGGTTTGCGTTGAGGAAATACAGCATATTTCGGCATTCATTAACACAATTTTTAAGTAGTGGGGCGGGACGCTTCATAATAATCAGATAGGATGCGGGATAACATCTTCGGCGCTTTAAAGATCAACCCGCATTGTTTTAACTGACGATTCATTCAGCGAGGGTAGGGCGGCAATGGCTTCCCTCAGCTTGTTTTCCCAGCTGCGCCTTAATTGCAGCATGTAGTCATCATCACTGTCAAAACAATAATAGTCCCTAAAACTGAAGCTGTTTTTATGATAAATCAGCATTTCCACCGGTGCGCCGACGCTGGCGTTACTGCGGATCGTGGAGTCCATGGACACGAGGCAGCAGCGGGCGGCTTCATCTATGGGGGTTTCGAGTTTAAGAAAGCGGTCTAGTATAGGTTTGCCATACTTGCTTTCGCCTATTTGTAAGAAAGGGGTGTTGGCGGAACTGGTGATGCTGTTGCCTTCAGAGTAAACCATGTAGGCGCCGTGCGGTTCGTCACCTATTTGACCCGCTAGGATAAATGTGGCTGAAGGGTTAAAGGCCGATTGCCCTTCCGAATTAATGTGCTGCTTTTGTTTTTCTACACTGGTATGGCCTAGATAGGCCGCGGCCTCCGATAGGCATTCCACTGTATTGATGTTGATTTCGGCGCCTTTTATTTTGTCGCGGTGTATTTGCTCCAGCACCGCTTGGGTGGTGGCAAGATTGCCGGCGCAAAGCAGGACGATTATACGGTCGCTGTGCGTATCAAAGGCGTGCATTTTGCCGTGTGTGCTGACGTTATCAATACCGGCATTGGTTCTTGAATCAGAAACCAAAATAAGTCCTTCGTTTATAGAAGCTGCAATACAATAAGTCATAGTAAAAGTGTTATGAAACGTTCAAGATAACAGGCATTTTAATCTTTTTTATTTAGAATTGCCCAATCAATTGCCCGTATTATGCAGAATTTCAACATTGGCTTGCATATCCGTCAATAATGCGCCAGAACCAAACTGGTGGAATACCGAGACATCGGCGGCATCACGGCCGAACGCAACAATAACCCGTGCGCCGGACAAACTGCTTTGGGTCGGATCAAACGTGTACCAGCGGCCGCCGACATAAGCCTCGAACCAGGCATGCAAATCCATAGGTTGCAAATTATGCAAATAGCCAACCACAACACGCGCAGGAATGCTGATGCTACGGCACAAGGCAATGCCTAAGTGGGCAAGATCACGGCACACGCCGTAACCCCGCTGGTGTATTTCAAGTGCTGACAGCGGAAAATCACTGGATCCCGGAATGTATTGGATGGTTAGCTTTATCCATTCAACTATTTTATAAACTTGGTCGTAACCCGGTATGGCGTCGCTGGCGATGGTTCGGGCCAATTCGCCAAAACGGTCGGATTCGCAATAGCGGCTGGGTAACAAAAAGGGCAAAACGTCATTCGGCAGATTTTGGATTTCGATAAAATGTGCGCCGGGTAAGGTGTCCTGATGCCCCCCCACAATAACTTCCGCCGATGTGTAAATAAGCAACACCCCAGGGTGTGCAACCAAGCGCTGGCAAGAATTGCCGTAGCTGTCCGTGCTTTCGGTGACGGCGATGGCCGGTTTAATTGTATAAGTCTCGCGCATAATCCACTGCCGCACACCTCTGAACGGCCGTAACATGAATATTAATGCGGCTACGTCATCTATTTGGAAGCAAAGGTTACAACTGACCCTTAATTTCATCGTCTGTCCGTTTGGGGTGGGTTGCCGATGCTAAACGCCCAGCATGTCAAGCTGGCCATAGGCGTGGTTGAGCCACATTTTCACCCGCTGCCGGTCAAGCAAGCCGAGCACGTTAAGATTGTCAAAATCACGGTTTCTGGCCGCCCAGAAGCTGGAGTTGTTACCGTCAATTGTCGTCATGATGGGGGTGTAAAGGCGTTTTAGCTTCATGACTTTAGCATTCAAGTCCAGCGCCCGGTCTTTAACTCCGGAAAATTCAAGCAACGTAAAATCTTCATCCCTTAGCTGGTTTTGCACCAACACATAATTTAACTTTGATCCATAATAGTCCAACAGTTTGCCGAGCAGTTCCACGCAATCTTTGCCAGAATCCATGACATTCCAGTATGTCAGGGTAATGCCCAGTTCTTCTGCCAGCTCCAACACACCGGACTCTTCAATCCATGTGGCTAACGGATGATGCGTTTGTGCGGCCAAGTCAACCAATATGCGCTGGTCTGGATTTTCCGCCGCCGTTTCGATAATAGTGTCCAGGCTGTGATAATTGTCAACGATGGTGGGCGACGCATAATCGCTATAAAACCGTAACAAAGCGCCATGCGAGCGGTCGGTGTCAAAACCTATGAACGGTATATTGCTGTCTATCATGTATTGCGCCAGTACCCGCGCAACCACCGATTTGCCCACACCGCCTTTTTCACCACCGATAAGATGTATTGTTGCCATAAAATCTCGCTATTAATTTAGGTTATTGAAAATCACCACGATAAGGTGAAGGATTGGTTATTGTTCCAGCCGCAGCACATCCACCGATACCGACAAGGTATGCTGGCCACCGCCGAAAGCGATGCCTTTGAGCGGTGTCACGTCGGCAAAGTCACGTCCCCAGGCCAAGGTGATGTGTTGGTCGAATGGCAGTTTATTATTTGTCGGGTCAAATTCTACCCAGCCGGTGCCCGGCAAGTAAACGGCAAACCAGGCATGCGACGCATCGGCGCCAACTAAGCGTTGTTGGCCTTGCGCCGGCAAAGTTTCCATGTAGCCGCTGACATAACGGGCGGCAAGCCCGAAGCTGCGCAGACAACCAATAGCCAGATGCGCAAAATCCTGACAGACGCCACGCCGATGCGCAAGCACTTCGGACAACGGTGTGGCAATGGTGGTGAAAGCCGGATCGTAAGTGAAATCAGTGTAAATGCGCTGCATCAGATCACGCACGACATCCAGTAGCGGGCGGTCGGGTTGGAATGAGGGGCGGGCATAATCGGCAAGCTCGCACTGCGCAGCGATCATGGGTGAGTCTAAAATATAATACCGTGCTTCCAGTGTTTCCTGGCCCGAATCCTGATTCTGGGATTGGCCTTCAGATTGTGTCTGGCTCTGGTTTTGATAAGGCTTGGAGCCGTGGTTCGGCATTTCTTGCAGCATTCCGCGCACTTGTTCCCAAGATAATTGTTTAAGCAAACCCGTTATATCGGGTCTGGGGAATAGGGTCACCTCACTGATTACCGTGACGACAAGCTGTCTGTGCGGTTGTTGGATGGCGAAATAGGCGACACGGTTGCCAAAAAAATCAATGAATTCACGAAAATCCACAGGGGTGGGCGTAATGTCAAAAATACTCGACTCACAGCGTTGCCGCCAAAAATCGCGGGGCTGCAAACGTGCCTCATTTTGACATAAGCCTACCGACTGGCTGTAATTGTAAGTTGTCGTGTGGGTGATCCGGTATTTCATAATTCATCCTCGGGCGGACTATTGGCCGTCATCAATTGCGATGTTTGCGAATGGCTGAAGTAGGCCCTAGCGATGACTTCCGCGACGCGCCATAATAGCTCCGTGGTGTTGGCCAACAAGCTGTCGAGCGCCGTATAAATCCCGTCATCCCCGTCATCCTTGAGCAAGTCGGCCACATTGCTCAAACGCAAGTCCGTATAGGCTTTTATGATTAAGCGCTCCCCTTCACTCAACTGGCTTTTACCGCATTCCCTAGGCAATGCGCTGATATGGAGTGACAATTGTTGTAGCTGATAAGCGACTGAGCGAGGATGTGTTTCATCCAGCAGCAACAGCTCCAGCAACATGGGCAATTGGATAAAAGCACGGTAGCGCCGCAGATAGATGTTTAAGCTATCCGTAGAAAACAGCACGGCTTCAAACACCTGGTTCTGGATGGCCTGTTCATGCCGGAAGACCAAAGTCGCACGCAACAAAGCGACAAGCTTCAACGCCCGTTCGAGTCTGCGGCCACTGTCCAACATCAACCAGCCCGCTTCGCGCGTCATGCTCTCGGTTGTTAATCCGGTAAACGCGACAATACCGGTGATTAATTCATCAAGACCGCTTTGCAAGGCTTCAGTGGCAATATCATTATTTATCACCCGTTGTTGCCAACGATGCTGGATATTATCGACACTGCGCCAAGTGTCCTGTGACCATAAATCCCGAATACTAAAAGCTGATTGCACAAAGGCCTGAATATTTGCCGCCAGCGAGCCTAGGCGCTTACTGTCTTTGGCGAGTGAAAAAAGCTCTGCTTCAGGGGCCGCCAATAACTTCCCGCTGTCTTTGGTGAAGCCAGGATAAGTTCCCGTGACATGGGTGATTGAGCGTAGCAACACGCACAGGCATTGCGCATCAGTGGCTTCATTAAACTCCAGCGTATCTTGGTACTTGAGCAATATCGTGCGCAACAGCCGTGCTGCGCCGTCAATACGTTCCAAGTAACGCCCAACCCAGAACAGATGGTCGGCGGCACGGCTTGTCAAGGGTTCGGTGACAGCATCAATAAATTGATTGCGGCCGGATGATTGCAGAGAGACGCCCACGGGCGTTTTAGGTTCAGTAGCCAGCACCCAAGTGTCTTTACTAATTCCGCCCGCCTGGTTAGAGACAATAAAGTCATCTTTCTCGCGTGCGACACGGGTAAGCCCGCCGGGCATCACTTGGTAATCATCGCCATTGGCAACGACAAAGCTCCGCAACACGGCGTTGCGTGGTTCAATGTGATGGTCAATGAACGCGGGTACTGTGGAAAAGCTAAATTGCTCTTGGCCAACGTATAGGTAGGGTTTGGCAATAATAGCCGCGCGTAAGTTGTCTTTATCTTTGTTGCTTAATCTGCCGCCGTAAATGGTTTGGTTGCCTTGCTTACGGTTAATTTGTTTGATGATCAGTTTGTCAAGGTTGTTTAGCACAAAATCGCGCTCACGGTTTTGGCCGCACCACCAAGTCGCCACGGAAGGCAAAAGTAAATCCTCGTTTAAAAAATACCGTGCCAATTTGGGCAAAAAGGCCAGTAACCCCGGATTTTCCAAAAGGCTGCTGCCCAGCGGATTGGCGACAACGACATTGCCACGACGCACCGCTTCCAACAGTCCGGCAATGCCTAGCCGCGAGTCGCTGCGTAAGGCCAGCGGGTCACAGAAAGAATCATCCACGCGGCGTAAAATGACATCAACTGGTTGCAGGCCTTCCAATGATTTCAGCCAGACATAACCGTCACGCACCGTTAAATCGTCACCTTGCACAAGGGTATAGCCTAAATAAGAGGCCAAATAGGCATGTTCAAAGTAGGTTTCATTAAACGGCCCGGGCGTGAGCACGACTATGCGCGGGTTGTCTTTGTTATGCGGGGCGATAGCCGTCAGGCCTTTGTCCAAGCCTTTAAAAAAGCCCCCTAAACGTTGCACTTGAGTCTCACGAAAAATATCCGCCAGGATACGGGTCATCACCGTGCGGTTTTCCAATGCATAACCTGAACCCGACGGCGCTTGGGTACGGTCACTTAACACCCATAACCGTCCCTTCGAACCGCGCACCAGATTTGCCGAGTAAAGCGCCAATGGTTTGGGCTGATTAGGTAACGTGCCCACGCAGGCATGAAAAAAGCCGTCATGTCCGAAAACCAGTTCTGTAGGGAGCAAGCCTTTTTTTAGTAGTGTCTGTTTGCCATAAATGTCCTTTAAGACCAAATTCAGTAGCTCGGCACGCTGTTTAAGGCCAACTTCAATGGTTAACCACTGTTCGCTGCTTATGAGCAAAGGCACAGGGTCTAAACGCCAAGGCCGGGTGAGCTTTTGCGCATCACCCCCGTAGACATTGTAAGTGACGCCATTTTCACGTAATAACCGCTGGGCTTCGCGGCGGCGGTGTTCAATTTCAGCACTGCCCATTGTTTCTAGCGCACCAATAAAGTGCTCCCAATAAGGCAGCACTTTATGCTCGGTGGCAACCATTTCGTCGTAGACGCCTAGTCGTGTCTCGTAATATTGCACGCCGATAGTGTTGGTTGCCGTCTCTGCATTACCCACGGTATAGCCTTTTGTATTGGTTAGTTTTGTAGGTTGGGGCTGGTGTGCCCCAACACACGATTTACCGGTTTTTATGCCGCAAATCCAGCGTAAACGGATATTCTTCGCTCAATTCCTCAGGTGGCGGCGCCATTGGTCTGGGCGCGGCATCGGTGACGACAAACTTGTTCACTAACGGCTTATCTGATGGTTCGGCTGGCGAGGCGGACAATGGCGGACGGATCACCACGCCCGGCGTATGCCCATAATCCCAGAAGCGCGTGATGCGGCGGGCTTCCGCCTCAAAGCTGTTGACCGGAAACGCATCATAACTGCGCCCACCGGGATGGGCGACGTGGTAAGTGCAACCGCCGACCGCATGGCCGTTCCATGTGTCAATCACGTCGAACACCAACGGCACATGCGGGGAGATGGTGGGATGCAGCGCCGATGGCGGTTGCCAGGCACGGTAGCGCACCCCTGCAACATATTCGCCCTTACGTTTGCTGCTGCGTAAAGGTAAGCGGCGGCCATTACAGGCCAGCACATAACGGCCTTCGGTAAAGCCGGTCACCTTGACCTGTACGCGCTCCACCGATGAGTCAACATAACGCGCGGTGCCGGTGCTGCTGACTTCTTCGCCTAAGACATGCCAGGGTTCAATGGCAAACCGTAGCTCCAGTTCCATGTCGTCAACCAAGGTGGTGCCGTAACGCGGAAAGCGGAATTCAAAAAACGGTTCCAGCCATTCCATTTCAAAACCGTAACCGGCACGTTGCAAGTCCTTGGCGACGTGCTTCATGTCTTCACGCACATAATGCGGCAACATGAAGCGGTCGTGCAGTTCTGTGCCCCAGCGTATCAAATCGTGCTTGTAAGGTTCACGCCAAAACCAGGCTATCAACGAGCGCAGCAAGACCATTTGCACGAGCGACATGCGGGCATGGGGCGGCATTTCAAAGGCTCGCAGTTCCAAAATGCCTAACCGGCCCGTTGCGCTATCTGGGGAGTACAGCTTATCGACACAGAATTCCGCACGGTGGGTGTTGCCGGTGATGTCGGTCAATAAATGCCGCAGCAAGCGGTCCACCAGCCACGGCGCGGGGACTTCGCCTTCGGGCATTTGTTGGAAGGCAATTTCCAGTTCGTACAGTTTTTCATCCCTGCCTTCATCGACGCGGGGCGCTTGGCTGGTCGGGCCGATAAACATGCCGGAAAACAGGTAAGACAGGCCAGGATGGTGTTGCCAGTACGTCACTAGGCTGCGCAACAAGTCGGGGCGGCGCAGCAGCGGGCTGTCGGTGGGGGTTTCCGCGCCAATCGTGATATGGTTGCCGCCACCGGTGCCGGTGTGGCGGCCATCTAGCATGAACTTTTCGGTGCCTAACCGGACTTGGAAAGCCTGTTCATACAGGATAGTCGTTTTATCGACCAGTTCCTGCCAGCTTTTGGAGGGGTGGATGTTGACTTCGATAACCCCCGGATCGGGCGTGACCATTAACCGCTCAATCCGGTAATCGCGGGGTGGCTCATAGCCTTCAAGCACTACCGGCATAGCCAGTTTTGCCGCCGTGGCTTCAATGGCGGCAATCAGTTCCAGGTAATGTTCGAGTAGCGTTAATGGCGGCATAAAAATATGCAGCCGCCCATCCCGTGGTTCCACGCAAACAGCCGTATGGGGCACCTCAACATGCGGTGTTGCCACATCGCCGGGTTCTTGCCCGACAATTTCGGGGTGTTCGTTGGGCTTTTCCTCTAAATGGCTGTAACGGCGGGTGACTTCGCCGTAATAGTCACCGAGTTCTGGCAAGTCGGCGAACAGGCTTTGCGGTTCTTGCGTGTCGCGTTTGTCCGGCGCAACCCAGGGCAGGCTGTTAAGCGGCATGCGCAGGCCCATCGGTGAATTGCCGGGAATCAAAAACATCTGGCCCCGGCGAAAATCCCACGGGCCGCTTTGCCAGTTTTGCGCAAACCAGTTCCATTTAAGCGGCAGGGCAAAACCTGCGGGTTGGCCTAAATCGGCATTCAACAGCTTGGTTAAGGCCTTACGTTCAATCGGGTCTTTCAGATTGCTTTTTAACGGGTTGATGTTTTCGGGCAGATTGCCTTCCTGCCATAAGTAATAAAAGCTGTCTTCATAGGCGGTTGAAATATAATTTTGTTTTACGCCCAAATGCTGGGTCAGTTGCTGGATGAACAACAGCGCATGCTGGGCGGTATAGTCGTAATTTTTATTAATATCGGCAAGCAGGGCGGGGTTGCGCCAGACAGACGTGCCGTCTTTGCGCCAGAATATGCCGTATTGCCAACGTGGTATCGGCTCCCCTGGATACCATTTGCCTTGCCCATAATGCAGCATTGCACCTTTTGCGAACACATCACGCAGGCGTTTGGTCAATTCTTGTGCGCGTTCGCGTTTATGCGCACCATCAGCGTGCGTGTTCCATTCATCGCCCTCCATATCATCGACAGAAACAAAAGTGGGTTCACCGCCCATGGTCAGTTTGACGTCATCCGCAATAAATTGCCTGTCCACTTGTTGCCCTAGCGCATCAATGGCATACCATTGCTCATCGGTATAGGGTTTGGTGACGCGCGGGTCTTCGTAAAGGCGCTCCACCGTATTGCTGAACTCAAATTCCACTTCACATTTGTCGGTCGCACCGCTGACCGGTGCGGCACTCGCCGGATTTGGCGTACAAGCCAATGGGATATGCCCTTCACCCGCCAGCAAACCAGACGTCGGGTCAAGCCCTATCCAGCCGGCGCCCGGAATATAGACTTCCGTCCAGGCATGCAAATCAGTGAAATCCTGTTCAGGGCCGGAAGGGCCGTCCAGTGACTTGATGTCGGCGGTCAGTTGCACCAAATAACCGGAAACAAACCGTGCCGCCAGCCCCAGATGCCGCAGTATTTGCACCAGCAGCCAGGCGGAATCCCGGCACGAGCCGCTACGTTTTGTGAGTGTTTCTTCGCAACTTTGGATACCCACTTCCATGCGGATGTTATAGCTGATGGCTAAAAACAGTGCGCGGTTCACATCAACCAAAAAGTCATTGATAGTGCGTTTGGTCAAGTCAAAATCTTTAACCCATTGTGCCAATAGCGTACCGTTTTCGGTTATTTCCAAATACGGCTGTAGCTCTTTGGCCAATTGCTCCTCATAGCTAAATGGATAGCTTTCGGCGTACTCCTCGACAAAAAAATCAAACGGGTTGATGACCGTCATATCGGCAATGACTTCAACCTCGACGCTGAGTGTGCGGCATTTTTCAGGGAACACCACGCGCGCCAAAATATTGCCGAAAGGGTCTTGCTGCCAGTTGATGAAATGCTCCTTAGGCTCGATGCGCAGGCTATAGCCTTTAATCGGTGTGCGGCTATGCACCGCCGGACGCAAACGGAACACATGGGGTGACAGGGATACCGCCCGATCAAAATGGTAGATGGTTTTGTGACGGAGGGCCACTTTAATGGTCATAATCGTTTTTCCTTGCCTATTTAAAGAAGTTGCTTAAAGATATTGCGAATTTCCGTGCATAAAAACGGCCAAAGTCAATTGTACATAAAGCACAGGCGGATTTTGAACCTTTTTACGCCGTAGTTTGGCAGTTTATAGTCATTTTTAAGTAACTCATGAGAGTAATTAAAGGTTGTTATGCCATCTTATTCGGCTTTCCGGTCAAGTGCATAGCGATCCACAATTAATGTAATTTATCGTCCTATCCTCTCTTTTATGAAGGGTGTCTATTATATTAAGCAAACACTGTACCAAATAGGTGTCCTTTAAATGCTGCAATAACCAGCGGTTAGTTTTTATTTTTACCGCTTACAAACAACGGCGCCAGGCAAGTCAAAGCGTCTGGCCCACTTTATTCTCATGCCATAGATGTCAGCGCCGGAGTGGCCCGATTGCACCATAACAGCCACTTAGGTGGTTTGAAGGTTTGTATACGGTGCAAACAAACCAATGGCTCGTAGGGGAAAAAATGCAGTTAAGAACAAAAACACTAGTTATCAAGGTATTACAGTATTTAAAGGATGTTGGTATGATACGTGCTTGTTTATTTTTACGCATTCATCGGCGTGTCCCACCTCCTCGTGCAATAGCTGCTTTTAAATAAAGCGCCAACGCGTTACCTGCATTTATCGGGTGGCGCGTTTTTTTTGTCCGCTGATAAGTGGGCTGTAATTAGCACTTATGCCGCCCCTACGATGTCAAAAAACGGGTCAGACGATTTAAAAAAGCGGTTCACGTTTGACCCTCACCTGATACCCTGTTATTGGCGCACCTTATTGATGCGGCATAACACCAAAACAGGGCGCACAGAAATAGGCCGTCATTTATTAACGGTAATAATCCATATAAGATGGTTTTGGTATCAAAACTGTTGTAAAAGATAACTTAAAAAGCGTCAGACACATTGATATTTTGCCTTGTAGAGCAAGACGATAGCGTTGCTTATAATCTTTGGCCATTAACGGTTAAATCGCCAATACTGGATTTTATTTGAGCGCTATGGTTTGTGGGCATGGCATAGTTCATGCTGTATTTAATTTAAAATTAATACTTAATTGTAAAAAGCCATGAAATCAATCTGGGAAAATTATAAAACCGATATTGCTTACGATGAACTGATGCATTCAGAGTTTCAGCCGCGTCCAGTCAGTCATGGGCTATGCCAATATTTAAATTCACTGAAAAAAAACGATATTGACAAACGTAAAATGGCTGCCGAACTGGCAATCATGGAAATGGGCATTACCTTTACCGTTTATAGTGATGAAGGCAATATCGACCGGGCTTGGCCGTTTGATATTATCCCGCGGATTATTGATGCCCGCGAATGGCGGATTATCGAAAAAGGTTTAAAGCAGCGTCTGACCGCATTAAATTGTTTTATCAGTGATGTTTACGGTGAGCAGAATTTCATCAAAGAAGGCAAAATCCCCAGCGAAACCATCAATAGTTCCAAGAATTTCCGCAAGGAATGTGTCGGCATGAAACCCCGTCACTCCGTGTGGGCCAATATTTGCGGCACTGATTTGGTGCGTGACAAGAACGGCATCATGTATGTGTTGGAAGACAATTTGCGCGTTCCGTCCGGGGTTTCCTACATGCTGGAAAACCGCGTCATCACCAAGCGGGTGTTCCCTGAACTGCTGCAAGGCATCAATATCTTGCCGATAGACGATTATCCCACCCAGTTGCAGGACATGTTGTCCTCTATCGCTCCGCACCATAATGGCAAACCGCAAATTGTGGTGCTAACGCCAGGCATTTACAACTCGGCTTATTTTGAACACGCCTATTTAGCCCAGCAAATGGGGGCGCAACTGGTTGAAGGCAGCGATTTGGTGGTTAAGCAGGACGACTGCGTGTACATGCGCACGGTTGAAGGCTTGGAAAAAGTCGATGTCATTTATCGGCGCATAGATGATGATTTTCTTGATCCTGAGGTCTTTCGGAAAGATTCCGCCTTAGGCGTGCGCGGTTTGATGCGGGCATGGAAAGCGGGTAACGTTGCTTTGGCAAACGCACCCGGCGCCGGTGTTGCCGATGATAAGGTCGTGTATGCCTATGTGCCGGAAATGATCCGTTATTATCTGAATGAAGAGCCGATCCTGCCGAACGTGCCGACTTATCTGTGCAGCAACAAAGACGACATGGCCTATGTGCTAGAGCATTTGGCGGAACTGGTGGTGAAGCCGGCCAATGAGTCAGGGGGGTATGGCATGTTGGTGGGGCCTCATGCCAGCGCCAAACAAGTTGAGGCGTTCCGTAAAGTCATTCAAGCCGACCCACGCAATTACATTGCCCAGCCTACGCTGTCAATTTCTACGGCGCCCACCTTGTGCAAAGGCAAACTGGAACCCCGTCATATCGACCTGCGGCCATTTATTTTACAAGGCGAAAAAACCTTTGTGACGGCGGGGGGGTTAACCCGGGTCGCTCTGAAGAAAGGCTCGCTAGTGGTCAATTCGTCGCAAGGCGGCGGTAGCAAAGACACTTGGATTATTAATATGGAGGGGCGCTGATGTTATCCCGCTCGGCTGAACGCCTGTATTGGCTTGCTCGTTATATGGAGCGCACTGAAAACACCGCCAAGCTGGTCAGTGTGCATATGAATTTGCTGATGGACTTGCCTAAAGGCGTGGAAATGGGCTGGCAGCAACTTATCAGTATCAGCGGCTCAGAACAGAAATTCTATGCGGCCAACAAATTGGAGAATGAGCGTAATGTCACCCGGTTTTTGTTGACCGACCCCAGTTATTCAGGCTCATTGTTTTCATCATTGTCTGCGGCCAGGGAGAATATCCGCACCACCCGGGAATTGTTGCCCGACGAAGCGTGGGAACAGGTCAATGAAATGTACCTCTTTGCCAAAAACAATTTGGACGCCATTTCAAACCGCAGCAGCCGGATAGCCTTTCTTAACGAAATCCTCAGGGGTTGCCAGCGCTTTACCGGCCTGTTATCGGGTTATATGAGCCATCACCATCCGTACCGCTTTATCCGTTTGGGCAGAAACCTTGAACGTGCGGATATGACCAGCCGTATCTTGGATTTGGCCTCATTGCTGTTGTCCGAATCGCGTAGTGACGAATTGCGCCTTTACGAAACCATTTTGTGGATGAACATCCTGACCGCGCTGAATGCGTTGCTGATGTATCGCCAGCACGTCCGTAGCCGGATTAAAGGCGACGATGTGCTGAATTTTTTATTGTTGGATAAAACCTTGCCCCGGTCAATCAGTTGCTGTCTGGTGGAAATTTCCGATTGCCTTAACCAGTTGCCCAATCATGATGGACTGCCTGAAAAGCTGGTGGAACTTGAGCGTTATGTGCAAGCGATTGACACCCATCAAACCACGCAATTGCAACTGCGCGGCATTCTCGATGATTTGCAAAACAAACTAGGCGAATTGCACCAACAAATCGCCGAAAATTGGTTTTTAAGGATGGCGTCCGAGCAAGGGCAGGGCGGGTAAGGATAGGGCATGAAATAATTTCGGTGACATCACCTGCCAGTCGTAATCTTCACCGAGCAGCCATTTTTTAGCCGCTAACCGTAACTTTGCTCAAGCCGCCGTTGAGCGGGCCAACCTGAATCCTAGTGCCGATGCGTTCAGTCATTTCCTGCACATGGGAAATCACCCCGACTTTACGGCCTAAAGATTGCAGGCTATCCAACGCATCCATTGCCATCCGTAGCGTGTCGGCATCCAGGCTACCGAAGCCTTCGTCGATGAACAGCGATTCCACCCTGACCCGATTGGATGATAAGGAGGCCAAACCCAGCGCCAATGCCAGCGACAACAAAAACGATTCGCCGCCGGACAGCGAATGCACCGAGCGGATTTCATCGCCCATGTCCTGATCCACCACCTGTAAAGCTAAGGTTTCTTTAACCCGTTCGAGGCGGTATCGGCGGCTGAGGTCTTTTAGATGTTGGTTGGCGTAGCCCAACAAAATATCCAGTGTCAGTTGCTGGGCAATGTTGCGGAATTTTTTACCATCCGCTGAACCTATCAGTTGGCTTAATTTGCTCCAAGTGTCATTCACCACAGTCTGGGTAACAATGCCCGCCTGTAAATCAGCACAGTGTCTCAGGCGTTCCTCATCACTACGGAGCTGGAAATTCAGTTCTGTGTGCTGGTTTTGCAAGACACTTGATTGTGTTTGCAGTTCATGCAGTTGTTGCTGCAAATTTTCTGGCGATTCCAGCGAAGACCGGGCTGACAGATGACGTTCGCATTGTTGGCGCCGCTCGTTGAACACGGCCTGCGCTTTTGACAAGGCCTGTTTGATTGCGTCCAAGGCTTGGCGTTCGGCGGTTAGCCACGCATTGTCATGGGATAAATACTGCCGTAATTGTGCCAGGTCCAGTGGTTGGTCGGCGTTTTCTGTCCCATTAAAGTGTTCCAGCCAAGCAGAAAACATTTGCTCGCTGCCGGCAAGCAGGACTTTTCGGGATTCCTGCAAGGCCAACGTCTGGGCTAGGGCTTCGCGGCAAGTGGCCAATTTTGTCGCCCATTGCTGGGTTTGGCTGGTCGCGGCGTTTAAGCAGTCTTTCGCTTCGGCCAGGCGCGTTTCCAATTCCGCTTCGACGTCTTTTACCGCACGGCCTGCAAACAACGTTGCCCGTAGCTGTTGCTTTTGCACCAAATCCCCGTCGATAGCCGCAAACGCCGCTTGCGCATGGGCGGTATCTGTTATGGCTTGTTGCAGCTGTGCCTGAAGGCCCGTTATCTCAGCCGTTAAAACCGCAATCTGATGTTTCCCTTGCTGCATCCGGGTCTGATGGTCTTGCCAGCTTACAGCCTGTTGTTGGCAATGCTGCTGATAGATTGCTGGTGTTTTGCGCCATGCTTGCCGCCAATCGGCCTGTGCGAAGGCCGCATTAAGCTCATTCAGATGATGTTCTAACTGAAGCTTTATGGACTGGTGTTTCTCATTGGCCATGCTGAGTTTGGTTTGCGCTTCCTGCCATGTTGCAGACGCCAAATTCAGTTGCTGTTGGGCTTTAGTTTGTTGGTCGAGCTGGCTGTCCAGCGCCTGACGGGCATTGTCCCGCAGGCCATTCGCCGCCGTCATCGCTTTAAGGCTTCGCAGGGCACTGTTTTGCTCAGTTTCGGCACTGTGAATTTGTTCGCCAAACCAGGCGTCGACAAGTGTTGTGGCAAAGTCGGCAAGTTCGCTGGCTATGGGTTGCGCTTGCCAGTGCACTTTTTTTTGCTGGATCGTTTTAGCCAGGGTTTCTAGCTGTGTTTGCAGTTCTTGGCACTGTTGGTCTATTTGCTTGATTTCAAGCTGTGCGCGGTCTTCTTGCTGTTCAGCGTGTTTGCGTTGCTGTTGGCAAGCTTCAACTTCGCGCTCGAGAGCGGCCAATTGGTCACGAAACGGATGGTGTCCGGCAGCAAACGGGTGATCTTTGGCTCCGCAGACCGGACAGGCATCACCGGCTTGCAAATTGGCACGCATTTTTTCCACGCTGTCGCTACAGGTAAGGCGCAACAACGCCAGCATTTTGACGGCCTGTTCATGGCTGGCAACCAGTGCTGGCAGTGCTTGCCGGATGTCTGCCAGTAACGCCACTTGCTCTTGTTTGCGCTGGGAAAGGTGTTGCAGTTTATTTTTGTGGGTGTGTTGATCTGCCTGTAGGTGTTGGAGCGCCTGCCACTGGCTTTCAGCTTGGCGTAATTGTTCCAGACGCTGTTGCTGACGGGTGTGTGCCGTGGTCAGCGCATTGGCATCAAATTTCGCCGCCGCAACCGTTGCTGCTTGGTAAGCTTCTTTAGCTGCGGTTAAAACCGTCACAATGCCGTTCAGACGGTGTTGGGCGGTTTGCATGTCATGCCGGCCTTGCTGTACCCTTTTTTCCGCCGAAGTCTGTTGGTTAGCTGCCTCGTCAAGCTGGGTGAGGCTGGCATTTGCTTGGTTTAGCAAAGACTCCCAGCGTGGCCATTGTGTGCCCAATGCTTCAAGGTGCGCCTGTCGTTGCAACCAATCTTGGGTTTCCGCCAACACATCTTGGGAGTTTTGTCGGGCTTGTTGTTTGCAGATCAGTTCTTTTTCCAGTGCCTGTTGCTTTTGTCCGTTAGCGGCCAGAGTTTGTTGATGCTGTAAATGACTGGATCCCAGGGTGTTGATTTCGGTATCCAATGCGCGGGCCAAGGCAATGTTGGGGGCGGCCTGCAAACGCTGGTGTTCGGTTTGCTCCAGTTGCTCATGGGCTTGCTGTTGCAGGCTTTGGGCATTTTGTCCGGCTTGCTGGGCTTCAGCTAAGGCTGTTTCGGCCTGCCGCACTTTATCCCGTGCCGCCAGGCTCTCGCCAGCAAGCCGGTCCAGCTCCGCCAGCAAGGGCCGGGCGTCCTGCACCGACTCTACCTTGTGCAGATAGTCGCGGCGGGCTTGCGCCTGTTGATTGTCGGCCTGGCTTTTCACTGCAAGCGATTGGGCTTCATTTTCCATGTCTTGTAACGACTGATGTTGCCGATGCCACTGGAGATGGCCTTCTAACGTGGTTTTTTGCCGGGCTTGTTCGGTTAGGCTTTGATCCAGCGCTAGTTTTTGTGCTTCCAGTGCTTGCCGTGCTTCGGGTGCTAGCGGTTGTTGCTGGTTTAAGCGGTCAACCAGCCCGTCTAGAATTTGCCGTTCGCGTTTTGCGCGGTCATAGGCGCGGATGGAAATCCGGCTGTATTCATCAGTGCCGGTCAGGGTTTCCAATAAGATGGCGCGTTCATCATCCGGCGCTTTTAAAAATACGCTGAATTCGTTTTGCGCCAACAAAACTGCGCGGGTGAATTGCTCGAAACTTAAGCCCAGTATTTGGTGAATGGCGTCCAGCACTTCAGTTTTTGTGCCGCCGATGCGTTGTCCATCGGATAAACCGGCCAGCTCCATTTCACTGGCTTGCAATTTGCCGGTAATTTTGCCGCGTGCCCGGCGCACACTCCAACGGCTACGGTACTGTTTTTGGTCGTTGCCGATAAACTCGACTTCCGCGTACCCGTCAGCACAGCCACGCCGCAACAGATTGCGCACATCCTGCGGCGGCAACGTTTCATCGCCCACATCGGGCAAGCGCACCCCTTGCCCGGGCGCTTGTTGCAGGCGCGGGGTCTTGTCGTACAACGCCAGACATAACGTATCCAGTAGGGTGCTTTTGCCGGCGCCAGTAGGGCCGCTGATGGCAAACAGGCCAGCCGAGACCAAGGGCGGCTGTTGGAAATCAATTGCAAATTCACCCGCCAATGACGCCAGGTTTTTTCCGCGAATCGCCAGGATTTTCATAAGTCGTCCTCAGCCGGTTCCAGCAGCAGCGTCTGAAAGGCTAGCAGCAACTCATTGGGCAAGGGGTTGCCATATTGGGTCTGGTAATGTTTTTGCAAAATGGCTTCCGGTTGCATCTGGCTTAAATCCCCCAAGACGTTGTCGGTGAGAACATCTTGACTGCTGTCCCCGCGCCGATAACTGGCATCGATACCGGCAAAACGCACCGGCTTGTCTTTTAAGGCATTTTCAATGGCTGTCCGTGCGCCGGGTTCGGGCGCATCATAACGTATGCGCACTTCCACAAAAGGGTGTTGCTCTACCGGAATAGCTACATCAGGAAATGGCCAATCCGCCAGCGCTTCTAATACGTCAGCTAACGGTGCGGGCTGTGTGGGGATGCGCAACAATTCGACGGCTCTGGGGACGGGGATGGATGTGATGGACTTGAGGTGTGCGCCGTCCAGTTCGATGTGTATGACCTGATGATGATAATGGGTTTCCGCAAATGACAGCGGTATCGGACTGCCGCTATAGCGGATCCACTCCTTGCCGCCGACCGCTTGGGCCAAGTGCAGATGACCCAAGGCCGCATAAGCGATACGTTCGTCAAACATGGCGGCGGACAGCATTTCCAGGCCACCAATCACAATGCGCCGTTCCGAATCTTGGGACACATTGCCGCCTTGCAAATGGCAATGCCCCAAGGCCACAATGGCTTGGTCGGGCTTGCGCTTGTCCAATGCGAATTGCAGCGTTTGCCGATACAGCGCCGCCACACCCGTCAGATACGCCTCGCCCTCGCCTTCGACACGCGGCACATCGCCAGGCCGCAAAAAAGGTACGGCCAGACACCATGCTTTAAGCTGGTTATGGCGGTCATGCAAGGGTATAAGCAATTGCTCAAGGTTAATTTCACCCTGCGGGTTCCGCCGGGTTTGCCCCACCACTAGAGTGTCAAAAAAATCCAGCAAGGGCGACGGCGCTTCCAAACGGCTTGGCGAGTCGTGGTTGCCGGCAATCAGCACGATGCGCAAATGCGGCGCGGCCTCGCGTGCCGCTTGCAAGAAGCGGTACAACTGTTTTTGGGAGGCCGAAGAGGGGTTGGCGTTATCGAAAATATCCCCGCACACCAGCAACGCATCACTATCATTTGTTTGGATTTGCAATAACAGCCAATCCAAAAAGCATTGATGCTCGTAAGAACGGTCATAACCACGCAGATTTTGGCCTAAATGCCAATCTGAGGAATGCAGGATTTTCAAAGTGTCCCCTCTAAAAAGCAATGTTGAATTAATACCGGATTTAACCACATAAATTCTACAAATTAAGTAATTATGAATAAGTTTTTTGGCACAAAACGACTGCGCGTCCTTTGAGGACGGGCAGTCGTAGCCCTAAAACTTTTCTGATTAGTAAGATACTTCAGCTAAAGCTCAGAATACGTCGTTCCGGCATGGATTGCCGGAACCCAAAAGCCATGGAAGGCTTACAATAATTACATCCATGTGATCTGGATACCGGCAGTCCATGCCGGTATGACGTTGTTGCTGAAGCATCTTTATAATCAGGAAAACTTTTGAGTATGTACTTAGCGTAATTTGCTTTCATGGGCAAAATGGAAGGCATAAAAAAAAGGGGGGCGCTGAAAACAGGCCCCCCTTTTTTTTATGGGTAGAAAAATTATTTATTCTTTTACCGCATTAGCAATTTCGTTAAATGCTTCAACTCTTGCCTTACCCGTTTTCATCAGATCAACACCCGTATCAATCACTAGCTTGCATAAATCAGGCATTTTATAAACCATCATACACACATAACCGACGGCTGGAATGGCAATTAAAGCACCAATAAAACCATGCAGCCCGATAACACCCAGCAGTTTTATCAGTAAAGCAATGGCATCAAGCGGCAACAAAACCATCGCGCCAAAATAAGCGATCACCATAAAAGTGAATAGCACAAAAACAATAAACTGAAGTAGCCTTACCAACGCAACGTTAACTTTTTTCATAGTAGTTTCAATATCCTGATAACTTTAAGAAGCTTTTTTTGTGGTTTTTTTTTAAAAAGCCCCACTTTTTTAAGCCGCGAATTATACCCCAAGCTACCGGAATTCAGTATTTTTATTGCCTTTGCCAAGGTTTTAAAAAAAACCGGTAACCTAAAGAGCCGGCAATAAAGCCGCCTAAATGCGCCCACCAGGCAACATCCACCGGGGTGTCCTGAAACAGCATTGCAGTGGTTGCATTATGCAGTTGCCAAAGTATCCATACGCCTAAAAAAGCAATGGCGGGCACATGTAAAACAATCGGCGGAATCAGGACTACGACGCGCTCAAGCGGATACAGAAAAAAATAGGCGCCCAATACCCCTGCTATGGCACCCGATGCGCCCACCACCGGAATGGCGAGATGCGGGTCAAAATACCATTGCAAAAAGGTGGCGAAAATGCCGCATAACAAATAAAAGGCCAAAAACGGCAGATGCCCCATGCGGTCTTCGACATTATCGGCAAAAATCCACAAAAACCACAAGTTCATCAATAAATGCAGCCAGCTGGCATGCAAAAACAAGTTGGTCATAAACGACAAATAGCCATCGAAGGGTAAATTAAAGCTGCCGGCCCAGCCATTTTCATAACGGCTAGGCACCATCCCATAAAGATAGATCAAACGTGTGCTTAACGCATCAGGCATAAAATACATCGTGACAAATACACATGTGCAAATTGCCATTATCACCCAAGTCATAATAGGCTTTGAATAACAGGGGGCAGTGTCTCTAATAGGTATCATTGTCGTTATCCTGCGGTTGTTCCGAATGGCTTAAGCTTAACAGCTATACGCCAATTGGCAATCAATGCCAACAGTTATGCTGGCTCATAGGGGGCAAATAGGGCGAACGGAAAAACACGCCAAACTAGCTGTCCGGCGGCAGATTAACCCAACTTTGCCTACAACGAAGCCACCGAATTTATCATCACGCAAAAACTGCGTAAGCGACTGACATGGCCGCAACTGGCGCAAGCCATTGGCCAGAGCAAGGAGTGGACAACAGCCGCATTTGTTCTCCGCCCCCCACTAGTGGGGGCCGGCCATTAATGTGTGTTTTTTTACCGATGGACTTCAAACGCCTTATAATGCCCGATACTTTATAACACATTGATTTCCCGAACATGCAGCCTGACTTAACCCCCCCGCTTTCATTTGCCGATTTCCAGCTTGACGGACAACTCCTGTCCGCCATTTCGCAATTGGGCTTCACCCGGCCCACCCCCGTCCAACAACATGCCATCCCCTTGGCATTGACCCATAAAGACCTGTTGGTCAGTGCCGAAACGGGTAGCGGCAAAACCGCCGCATTTTTGCTGCCCACTTTGCACCGGCTTCTGACCGAGCGTTCCACACTGTTTGGCACACGGGCATTGATACTTTCGCCCACCCGCGAACTGGCCCGACAGACATTTGACCATTGCCGTCAATTAGCCCAATTTACCCAACTAAAAATTGGCCTGATTACCGGCGGGGAAGATTTTAAGCAGCAGCAAGGCACACTACGTAGAAATGCCGGGATCATCATTGTGACCCCCGGGCGTTTGTTGGAGCTGATGGAGCAAAACGCACCCGATTTCAGTCACTTGGATGTGCTGATTCTCGATGAGGCCGACCGTATGCTCGATATGGGTTTTAACGACGCCGTCATGACGATTGCCGGGCGCTGTAACAAAGAACGGCAAACCCTATTGTTTTCTGCAACATTGACCCATTACGGAGTGATTAAAATAGCCGATAAGCTGTTGAAAAATCACAAAGTTGTCGCATTAAACACCCTGCATGACGGGCATAGCAATATTCAGCAGCAAATCGTCTTGGCGGATGATAACGACCATAAACAAAAATTGCTGGCCTGGCTGCTGTTGCATGAAACCTATGACAAAGCCTTGGTGTTCAGCAATACCCGCGTGAAAGCAATTGAACTGGAAGGTATGCTTCGTGCGCACGGTGTTCGGGTATGCGTCCTGCATGGCGAAATGGATCATCAAGACCGTAAGCGCACAATGGCGCTGTTCCGTGATGGCGTTGTCAACGCTTTGGTGTCCACTGACCTTGCCGCCCGTGGCTTGGACGTGAAGGGCATTAATCTGGTGATTAATTTTGACATTCCCAGAAACGGCATTGATTACATCCATCGTATAGGCCGGACAGGGCGGGCCGATGAGCAAGGTGTGACCCTTGCTTTAGTAAAAAGCACCGAATGGAATTTGATGTCCAGTATTGCGCGGTTTTTAAAGCAAACCTTTGAACGCCGCACAATCAAAGAATTGGAAGGCAGCTATAAGGGGCCCAAAAAACTCAAATCGTCAGGTAAAGCCGCAGGCGTAAAAAAGAAAACAGTGCCTAAAAAAACCGTTGCCGAAAAGGTTAAAGTCCGCCATAGGGACAAGAAAAATATCGGCAAACGCCGTGTTCCCAGCAATAAACCAGAGCCTAACACGGCAGGGTAGCCCCCCCGTTTTGGGCATAGGTATCTACACAAGTCTAAAGGTCGTCATTCCGGCACGGATTGCCGGAATCTAGGTCACATGGATATGAATCTCTGATCTAGCATTGCAGCTAAATCAAACACTTATGTATTGTGAAGTTACCATCCTTGGCTCTGGATTCCGGCAATCCGTGCCGGAATGACGGCTAATAAAACTTGTGTAGATACTTATGCGTTTTGGGGGTGGTTAATGGCCCTGGCCACGCTGCTTAAGTTCACGCTGCATCAGGCCATAAAGCCCTTCCACCTTGTCACGCGCCCACGGGGTTTTGCGTAAAAACTTTAAGCTGGAGGTGATGCTGGGATCATTGCTAAAACAGCGGATAGGAATACGTTCGGCCAACTCTGCCCAACCGTAATGCGCAACCAAAGCGGTGACTATGGCTTCTAAAGTTAGGCCATGTAAAGAGTTGTTACGTTGTTTGATTGGTTTGGCAGGCATTTTTACGGTTTGGCTGGCGGGGGTGTCTATCCGCATGTTATTTGGTGTTTTCATGGCTATTTTTTGGTCAGGTGGTCGGTGTTTTCACCGCAGGGCTAGTGTGTAAGTCTAAGGTTACACTCAGGCTTTACCCTACTTAATGTGGAATAAACCGGCTGTTGTCACAAAATTCGCCGGTCTGGTGGAGTAAAAGTGCAACATAAAAACTGGTTTGAGTCGGGCGGATCCGCATTGGTCTTGTTGTTTGAAAAATAGCCGATCCGTTTTGATTCAAGTGGTGACCCGCTTCCAAAGTCTTTTAAGCCATAAAGGGATGCTATCTCTGGGAGCTTGCAGGGGCTTGTTTAATGGTTAAATATTCAACCCCGCCCAACTGCGTTCGATTAGCCTGTTTGCTCACCCGCTTCTTCGGTGGCCGCTTCTGGCTCTGCTACAGGTACAGGTTTTTGGGTTAATGCTTCTATAAATGCGTTAAACCAGTCTTGCCCTTTAACGTTATTTAAATCAGGGTCGTTAATTATCTCTTCGGCGAGGACAGGCAAACTGCCTTTTTCTTTGGCGTTTTCCAATGCTTTCAAACACGCCTCCTGATCGTTGCGTAGCGCGTAAATACAGGCCAAATTATAAGAAGCTGTCCCTGACTGTATCGCATTAGCGGTTTCAAACTGTTTTTTGGCCAAGCCGTACAATTTATCATCGGGCTTGGCTTCACTAAGCCGCGCCAAATCCATATAGGCAACCCCGCCATTAATTGCCGCAGCCAAGTAATTAGGGTTAATCAACAAACAAAAAGCAAATTTATTGATGGCGTCCTGATAGATTTCCACCGCCTCCTCACCGGTTTTGGTTTTTGCTTGGTGCAATAAGGCGAAACCCCAGTTATATAAAGCATCTGCCCGTAATAGATCGTCCAGCAAGACTTCCGCGTAACCTTTATAAGCGCCTTTAAATAAGTTGTCGGCTGTGCCGCCTTCGCTGTTACGCGCCTGTTCGGTTTGCTTTATGGTTGAGTTCAGCTTAGATCTTTTGGTGAATGAGGCTATCAACGACATGGCTTATTGCTCCTGATTGGATGGGTTAAAAGCATCATTATAGAACAACAATGCCCCCGCTAACGACACCATCAAATTTAAAGCCAATTAAACGATGTGGGGTGGCATTGCGCTTGTTCAGCCTGTAGCTTGGGTTGGCGCGAGGAAACCCAATATATCGGTGTTGTAATTGTTGGGGTTCGCACACTCGCCCCAACCTACGGGTGGCCTACCAGGCCAAAACAAATTGTGACTTTTGATGGCAATTGGTTTAGATTGTTTTTTCACAAACTTACCGAGGTATTTAGCCATGAAAACGTCAACCCTTTTTGCCGCCACGGGCCTACTGTTCGCCGCTCACTTCAGCACGGCTTATGCCCAATACCCGCAAACCAAATTTAGCATCGAACATTGCCTGCATGAGGCACTCGCCGTGAAAAATGGAGGTTTGGTAAAAGTCGAATTAAAAATTGAAAACAACGTCCCCACCTATGAATTCGATATAGAGACCGCCGATGGTAAGGCTTGGGACATCGAATGCAATACCGAAACCGGCAAAATCACCGAAATCGAACAGGAAGTGAAAAACGCCGACGACCCTTTGTTTAAGGCAAAACGAAAAGTAAGCGAAGATGAAGCCCGCAAGATCGCCTTAACCGCCTATGAGGGGGAGATTATCGAGGTTGAATATGAAATTGAGGAAGACGGAGCGGCTTCTTATGAGTTTGACATCAAGACCAAAAATGGCAAGGAAATGAAAGTTGAAGTGGATGCCACTAGCGGTAAGATTGTTGAGGCTAATGCCGAGATTTATCAAATAGGGGGTGAATAATAGCCACTGGTAGGTTGGGGTGACGCAAGTAACCCCAACATTTTTAGGGCTTCGATGTGTGACATTTACCCCAACGGGCTGCCTGGTACGATGGAACTGGGTGGCTAGCTTGGGTTAGTGCGGTTTTCAGGCCAAACTATTTCGTCAAAATCAGTTTGTCATTGCTAGTGATACGAAGGCGGTATTCTTCATTGTTGTGTTCGATAACGATTTCATTTTGGCTGCCAAACAATTCGTCACTGCCGACCCGCCGCCTTTCCGAGGGCGCTTCCAGCTTTACAATCACGACTCTCTGGCGATTGGTCTGCAAGTTGCCAGTTGTGTTTTTCATTGGATTGTGCCCAAGTCCTGTCGCTTAGTGGTACTTAGAAGACGGGAACTCGCGGACATTTTGTTGCGCCAATAAAAAATCCGTGACTTTTTGCCAATGTTCGAGCAGTTGCAAGTACATTTCACGGCTGGCAGAAACTTGCTCAAGGTCGGGGTGCGCAACCAAATGGCTGAGTTGATGGACAATCAAGTGCGCCAATTTTGGGCAATGATGCCCGTTGATAAATTGGGTCATCGAAAAGCACGTTGCCGCATGTAACCTGATCAATTCGGTTTTTTCAGGGGTTGTCGGTTGATTAAGCATAATTGTTGCCTGTGGATGTTTGAGGGTCGCTGAAAAAATGTTTAATGCACAGTGAACACAGTATTCCATTGTGCATTAAACCAAGGTGGCGAGAGGTCATTCATCGCTCGAAACAAATGATAATCATTATCGTTTGTCTTTGCAACAATTTTTTGCACATTGACGTTTAACTCCCCAGCTTACGAAAATGAATGGCTGCGGGTGGGGTAGAAAACCTACCGTTCAACCCCGGCGCCAGTCATGGAACCGGCCAACCCAGTGCAGCAACGCTTCTGGCGCATGGTTGCGCTTCCAGATGCCGGCGGCATATTTGTTTGCCTCAGCCATCGTCGGGTAAATATGGATGGTGCTTAGCAGTTTGTTCAGGCCAATTTTGTGTTTCATGGCCAAGACGAATTCAGCCAGCAAATCCCCCGCATGTTCACCCACAATTGTCACGCCAAGAATCCGGTCGTTGCCGGGGGGCGTCAACACCTTAACGAAGCCCAGCGCCACCCCGTCGGTAATGGCACGGTCAAGGTCGTCAAGATGATAGGTGCTGGTTTCATAGGCGATCCCTTGCGTTGTCGCCTCTTGCTCATTAAGGCCGACGCGGGCGACTTCAGGGCTGATAAACGTAGCCCACGGTATCACCGAATAATCGGTACGGAACTTTTTGAAGCCGCCAAACAGTGCGTTCACTGCGGTATACCACGCCTGATGAGCGGCGGCATGGGTGAACTGGAACGGGCCGGACGCATCACCGCAGGCAAAAATGTTTGGGTAATTGGTCTGTTGGAAATCATTAATGGCAATCGTGCCTTGAGGCGACAATTCAACACCCAGCTCTTCAAGACCATAGCCTTGGGTGTTGGCAACGCGGCCAATGGCCAACAACACCTGGTCGAAAGGGATAGGCACGTCTTGGCCTTGGTGTTCGGCAACCAGAATCTTTTCGCCGTTTTCGATGCAAAAACGTTTGGCGGTATGCCCAACCAGCACAGTGATGCCTTCCGCGCGGAACTTCGCCATGACAATTTCCGAAACATCGCTGTCTTCCCGAATCAGCAAGCTAGACGCCATTTCCACTTGCGTCACTTTGCTGCCGAAACGGGCAAAACTTTGCGCCAGTTCGCAACCAATAGGCCCGCCGCCCAGCACCACCAGCCGTTTGGGCAGTTCGCGCAATGCCCAGACAGTATCCGAAGTGAGGTAGCCGACCTCTTCCAGGCCGGGAATGGGCGGCACAAACGGACGCGCACCCGCAGCGATAACAATGGCCCGCGTTGTTAGGGTGCGGGTTTCCCTACCCGTATCCACTTGCACTTCCCAAGGGGAAATGATTTTGGCCTCGCCGTTGATGACATTAACGCCCAATCCCGAATAACGTTGCACAGAATCGTGCGGTTCGACGGTTTTGATTATCGCCTGCACACGTGCCATGACAGCGGCAAAATCAACTTCAGCGGCGGCGGTTTTGATGCCGAACTCGCCGGCCCGGTTAATATCGGCCAGCATTTTAGCGGAACGGATGAAAGCTTTTGAGGGTACACAGCCGGTGTTCAGACAATCGCCGCCCATTTTATGTTTTTCAACCAACGTGACTTTAGCCTTGACTGCGGCGGCGATATAAGCCGTGACCAAACCGCCGGAACCGGCACCAATCACGACGATATTGGTGTCAAAACGGGTGGGCTTAGGCCATGCTTCATAGCTTTTTTTTGCCTTAATGGCTTCAACAATTTTATTGGCAAGGAGCGGAAAAACGCCCAATAACACAAACGATCCGAGCAGCTTGAGGGATAAAATATCCGCCAACGATTCCAGCTGCCCCAATTGCGTCCCCGCATTGACGTAAACCAGTGTGCCGGCCAGCATCCCCACTTGGCTAACCCAATAAAATGTCCGCGTTTTTATGTCAGTCAAACCCATTACCAAGTTAATCACAAAGAATGGGAAAAGCGGCACCAACCGCAAGGTGAACAGGTAGAGGGCGCCTTCTTGGGCGATGCCCGCATTAATGGCTTTCAGGCGGTCGCCAAAGCGTGATTTGACCACATCACGGAACAAAAATCGGGCGGCTAAAAAAGCCAGCGTTGCGCCGATGGTGGAAGCGAAAGACACAATCACCGTCCCCCACAACAACCCGAACACCGCACCGCCCGCCAAAGTAAGAATTGTCGCCCCAGGCAATGACAGACCCGTCACCGCAACATAAATCAGCGCGTAAATGGCAATTGCCTTGCTGGGATGGTCGTTGCGGTACGTTGCAATGTCCATTTGCTGTGCTTTGAGGGTTTCCAAAGTCAAATAGCTTTGTAAATCCAAACTAAAAAAAGCAATGGTTAGGGCGGCGATAAAAGCCAGTAGTGCAATGCGGGAAGGGTTCATATCATTCTCCAGTCTGGTTAAAAAGGCTGTCTGTTTTTTGGCGCCCGCTATAAGTTTCAATCTAGCTGGTACATTGGTATGGCTGCTATCCGGGCATCAATCTGTTGCACTAAAGCCTGATACACAGGGCTGTTAGGTGAGCCGTACCTGCTTTTGAATTCAGCCTCATTCATGTGTTCGGGTAAATCCCTGGGATCGGGCATAAAATCGCTGTAATTTTTTATTTCGGACATGGCTAGTTGTATCTTACGGGCTGTTTCCGGTGATGTGGTCGCCAGCTCACCAAAGCGGGTGCCGGCCTTGTCCGCCGCTAAATCAACAAAGCTGAAACCGCTGCCACTTTGGGCATCGCTTAATTCTTTCTCCACGCCAACAACTTCTGAAACCTGACCGTTGAGGGATGCAGTAAGTGTTGCAGAACCGATAAAATGTTGCGCCAGATCAGTCCGTTTATACAAAAAAGCCGGATAATATTTGGCGCTTGCCGGTTTTTTTACAGACCTTGACCCAAATTCTCCGGCCTCTTTTTTGTTGACGTAATCATTGACGGTAAAAATAACCAGTCTGTTTTCTTCGATAGCGGTATCTAGGGTGGAACGCTGATAGGCCAGCCCAAACAGTGGCTTAAGCAATTCTGCCAGAGATAGGCGCCAGTTTGGATCATGGTAGGCAACAATGTCAGCCAGTTTTTTCTGATAAATGTTCAAGGCAGGCGGTGGATCGGTTTGGGTAAGAAGGGTGCGTGCCTGGATCAGGGTTTTTATGCTGGAAAAATAAGTGAGGGTTATTTTTTCCGGCTCAATTTTAACGGCTTTGATGGGACGGGTGGCGAGCAAAAAATAATCATTTAGCGATGAGTGCCGGATAAAATAATCAATGGCAAAGGCGGTGAGATTTGACGGCAGCAACAGCTTGCCCGCCTTAAACTTGGTGATTGTGGGGAGTTGCCTGCCTTCAACATTGCCGAAGGCAATCGTGACATTTAAATATTTTCCCAGGCTGTTTTTAGGTAAGGTTACCGTGGCAATGAACTTTAGCTGGTTTTTTTTTAGCGATATGACCACAGCGCTTTTGCTGTAGCGGTTTAAGAGATAATTGGCGGCAAGGTTAAGGTCTTCTTTGCTCAGCTCTATCGTGCCGATTTCATCGGGGCGGGTTTTAGACCCTTCATGAAGGATTTTTTTCGCCCGGTCAATATCGCTGTGGCTTAATGACCAGCCCAATTTAATGTCGGGCGTGTCGTTGACACCAAAAAAAACAATCATTACGCATAATATAAGAGCCGCTAACAAGCCGTAGCACAATAGGCGTAATAAAAATTTCATGGCCTAATCAAGAAAACGTCAGGGTAAAGCCGGCCGATTTAAGAAAACCCGCTTCTAAAGTCAAATCGGCCTGCGTTAAGGGGGCTTGGCCTAACCAATTGTCCGGAAAATGTAAGGTGATTTTTGATTTTGTTAACTGGATTGTAAAGTGCGGCAATTCGTCTTCATGGCGGTTGCGGTGCAGCAATACGGCAAGCCGCAAGATGAGCGTCAGATAGGGTGCCCGCTTGTCCCACGGCACCGGCAAGTTTTGGAAGCGCGAGCGTGAAAACTTACGCCGATGCGCCCTTATTATTGTTGCCAATAACACCTGGTCTTGATGGGAAAAGCCCGCCAAATCACCGTGTTCGATAATATAAGCGCTGTGTTTGTGGTATTGGCTATGGGCAATATCACGGCCTATTTCATGCAATTGCGCCGCCCAGCATAAAAATTGTTCGCTTGCTTCATTATCAAGCAGGCTGTTGTCCGCACACATTTGTGCCAACATCATCATAACCGTTTGTTTGACGCGGGCTGCGTGTGCTTGGTCGGTATGGTAACGTCCGGCAAGGGCGTTGGCGGTTTCGGAACGGACGTCGTGGTTGTAAATGCGGCCTAGCAAATCCTGAATCAAGCCTTCCCTTAATGCGCCGTCCGAGACCGTCATTTGCTCGATACCCAAGCTTTCAAACGTGGCGTAGGCAATCGCCACCCCCCCTGTAAAAACGGGCAGACGCTCTGGGTCGAGATCGGGCAGGTTTATGTCATTAATATGGCTACAATTGCTCAGATAGCCCACCAGCTGGTCAAGGCCATTGCGGGTGATGCCATTATTGCTCCAGTTCTTAGCCTGCAAGACTTTAGCAATCGCCCGTAGACTACCGGATGCGCCGATGGCTTCATCCCAGTTGCCGCGCTGGAAGTTTTGCACGAACGGCTCCAGCTCCTGTTGGGCAAACAGGGTGGCCTGCCTAAATGCGACTCTAGACAACTTGCCATCGGGGAAAAACCGGTTACTGACCGACACGCACCCCATGTACAAGCTTTCTTTTTCTTTGGGTGTGTCACCCGTCCCGATGATGTATTCGGTGCTGCCGCCCCCTATGTCCATAACCAAGCGGCGATTGGCATGGCTGCCAAGGCTGAAGGCGACCCCCATATAAATCAGCCGCGCCTCTTCTATGCCGGAAACAATATGGATAGGATGGTTTAGGGCTTGCTCCGCCTTAAGCAAAAACTGCTGGGAGTTTTTAGCGGTACGCAAGGTGTTAGTGCCGACCACACGGACGCTGTCAGGCGGAAAATTGCGTATGCGTTGGCCGAACCGTTCCAGACAGGCTAGCGCCCGTTGTTGGGTGGCTTCATTTAGAATATTCCGGCTATCCAGTCCCGAAGCTAGCCTGACCATTTCTTTAAGCTGGTCAAGGGTTTGTAATTTGCCGCCTTTCAGGCTACAGACGATCATGTGAAAACTGTTAGAGCCCAAGTCTACAGCGGCGACAATCTCAGGGGGGGTCTTTTGCACGGGTAATCCAGTTTTGTCTACGAAGCGTGAGAGTTTCTGATAAAATCACACGGTTTAAGCATTCCATTTTAAACGGTTTAAAATGGAATGCAGCGGCTAATTTAACTTATTTAAAGGCGCTCGTTAAGTGTTAGTTTCAGCATGAAAGCATTATCTCTTCGTAATCTTAGAAAAACTTACAACAATGGTTTTGAAGCCTTAAAGGGTATTGACCTTGATGTTGAGGCCGGCGATTTTTTTGCTTTGCTAGGCCCTAATGGCGCCGGCAAATCAACGGCCATCGGCATCATCAGCTCATTAGTCAATCCTAGTAGCGGGACGGTCAGGGTTTTTGGCCACGATTTGCAACGTGAACGGTCCCAGGCTAAAAGCTGCATCGGCCTAGTGCCCCAGGAAGTTAATTTCAACCAGTTTGAGACGGTTAAAAACATCCTGCTTAACCAAGCGGGTTATTACGGCACGCCACGTAAATTGGCCTTGCAACGGACTGAACACTGCCTTAAACAAATGGAATTGTGGGACAAACGCAATACGGTTTCCAGACGGCTATCGGGCGGTATGAAACGCCGCGTGATGATTGCCCGTGCGCTGGTTCATGCGCCTAAGTTGTTGATTTTAGACGAGCCAACCGCAGGGGTCGATATAGAAATCCGCCGCTCTATGTGGAAAATGATGCAGGAAGTCAACCAACAAGGCACAACCATCATCTTGACGACGCATTATCTGGAAGAAGCCGAAAGCCTGTGCCGTAACATCGCCATTATTGACCAGGGGCGGATTGTCGAAAACTCTGATATGGCGGGCTTGCTGGCACGGTTGCATGTCGACCATTTTGTGCTGGACTTGGCCCAGCCGCTTGCTGAGGCGCCCATTATTGACGGCTACCAGCTTGAACTGGCCGCGGACAAGGTGCTGAATGTCGCCGTACCTAAAGAAAGCGGGCTTAACAATTTGTTTGGCGAGTTGACGCAACGCAATATCAACGTCATCAGCCTTAAAAACAAAACCAATCGCTTGGAGCAGTTGTTTATGGACTTAGTGGAGACAAAATCGGCGGGGGGCAAACAATGAACCATTCAATAGCGTTTAGGACCATCGTTATCAAGGAAATTTTCCGGTTCATCCGTATCTGGCCGCAAACCCTATTGCCGCCCGCCATCACCACCGCGCTGTATTTTTTAATTTTTGGCAAACTGATAGGTGACCGGATCGGCACCATCAACGGCGCCAGCTATATGGATTATATCGTCCCCGGCGTGGTCCTGATGTCGGTTATCAGCCATTCTTACGCCAATGTGGTGTCCTCTTTTTATTCGACCAAGTTCCAACACAATATTGAAGAATTACTGGTGGCCCCCGTGCCCAATTGGGTGATTTTGGCCGGTTATGTCAGTGGCGGCATCGTGCGCGGCTTAATGGTGGGCTTTGTGGTCGGGCTGATAGCGCGGGTATTTGATGATGTCGCCGTGCAGAACTGGTGGATCACCTTGTCGGTGGCGTTCTTGACCGCCACGTTGTTTGCAATGGCGGGGTTTATCAACGCTGTGCTCGCTGAAAGTTTCGATGATATTTCCATCATCCCCAATTTTGTGCTCACCCCGTTAAGCTACTTAGGCGGGGTGTTTTATTCGGTCACCATGTTGCCGGACATTTGGCAAACCATTTCCATAGCCAACCCCATTTTGTATATGGTTAACGCCTTCCGTTACGGCTTTATAGGCGTGACCGATATTGACATCCAACTGGCTTTTATCATGACCGGTGGTTTTATTACGGTCTTGGCCTTGTTTAGTTTGTACTTGTTGCATAAAGGGACGGGCATTAAAAATTAAGCCACATATACGACAATCAGGTAGGTTGAGGTGAGCTGGCGAACCCCAACATAACGTTTTGCACAGTGTCATTGGGGTTCGTTCCTCACGCACCCCAACCTACTTTGTTTTATCCTGTTTAACCTTATACCCTTCAGAATATCTACATGGAATCATTTATCCCCGGCCAGCGCTGGATCAGCAACACCGAGTCCGAACTCGGTTTAGGCCTTATCCTTGACGTCAGTTTCAACCGTGTCACCGTGCTTTACCTTGCTTGTGACGAACGCAGGATTTATGCCCGCGACAACGCGCCCTTAACGCGGGTGGTTTTTTCCGCAGGCGATGTCATTGAATCAGTGGATGAAGAAAAACTGACGGTCACCCGTTTGTCGGAACACGATGGCCTGGTCACTTATGTCTGCAAAAATGCCCAAGGCAGGGAGGTTACGCTTGAAGAAGTCGAGCTTAACCACCATAGCCAATTCAACAAACCGCAAGACCGCTTGTTTACCGGTCAAATTGATCCCAGTGCTTGGTTTTTATTGCGCTACCAAACGTGGCTACGGCTGCAACAGCACTATCAGTTACCCGTTAAAGGCTTGCTCGGCGGGCGCACCTCGCTAATCCCGCACCAAGTGTTTATCGCCCATGAAGCCGCCAACCGCGCCGCGCCCCGAATCATGCTGGCCGACGAAGTGGGGTTAGGGAAAACCATCGAGGCCGGATTGATTTTACACCACAGGCTGATTAACGGCCTGACCAAGCGGGTGCTGATTATCGTGCCGGAAACCTTGCTGCATCAGTGGTTGGTGGAAATGCTCAGACGTTTTAACTTGCGGTTCAGTATTTTTGATGAAGCCCGTTGTCTGGACGAAATGGGCGCGGACGGCATGGAAGATGATGCGGACACCACGGCCGACAAAGTGAACCCGTTTCTGGCTGAACAACTGGTGTTGTGCAGCCAGAATTTTTTTGCCCGTTACCCCAGCCGTCAACAGCAAGCTTTGGATGCCGGTTGGGACATGGTGATTGTCGATGAGGCGCACCATTTGCAATGGAACGAGCAAGCCGCCAGCCCCGAATATCTGTTTGTCGAACAACTCGCCCAACTCACGCCAAGCCTGATTTTGCTGACCGCGACCCCTGAACAGCTGGGTAAACAGAGCCATTTTGCACGGTTACGGTTGCTTGACCCCGACCGCTTTTACAGTTTTTCCGCCTTTTTGGAAGAAGAGCGCCAGTTTGAGCCGGTTGCCAATGCCGCCAAACATTTGCTGGCCTATAAATTTTTGGATAAAGAAACCGTTGAGTTGTTAACGGGCTTGCTAAAAGATGACAATGTTGGCGGTTTGTTAAAGCAACTGGATGAGCCGGAAAATTCGGCGGCGGCGCGTGACGCCTTGATTAAGATATTGCTCGACCACCACGGCACCGGCAGGATTTTGTTCAGAAATTCTAGGCAAACCGTTAAAGGGTTCCCCGAACGCGAATGCACCGCTTATGCATTGGCCGGCCAGGCAAACACTGACGATTGGCAACAAGACCCGCGTTATCTGTGGTTGGTCGATAAAATCAAACAGCTGTCAGGACAACGCCGAACCGGTTCGGGCATGGGCGATAAAGCCCTGCTGATTTGCAAACAAGCGCAAACCGCGATTGCCTTGGAGCAAACGCTAAAAAACCGGGCGGGCATTGCCTCTGCGGTGTTCCATGAGGGCATGTCGATCATCGAACGTGACCGCGCCGCCGCCTATTTTGCCGACCAAGAAAGTAACGCAAGAGTGTTGATTTGCTCTGAAATCGGTAGCGAAGGCCGCAATTTCCAATTCGTCCACCACCTGATTTTATTCGATTTGCCGGTCAATCCTGATTTGCTGCAACAACGTATAGGCCGCCTTGACCGCATTGGCCAAAAGCACGTCATCCAAATCCATGTGCCTTATCTTGAGCATAGCGAGCAAGCTTTGCTGTACCGTTGGTATGACCAAGGCCTTAACGCCTTCCGCCATAACAGTTCGTCCGCACAAGGCGTGGCCGACAGGCTGCATGATGAATTGACGCGCTCGCTGGAAAGCAATAATGCCGAGGGTTTTGAGGCGCTCATTGCCAAAACCCAAGCGCTTAGCGCCGAACTGGAAGCGCAGTTGCATAATGGTCGTGACCAGTTGCTGGAATTGAATTCTTGCCGCAAAGAAGTGGCCGGTGAGTTGATCAGCCAGCTTAAAGCCTATGAAAATGACGGCAGCTTATGGCCGTACATGGAAGACCTGTTTGAATGCTACGGCGTGGAGACTGAATTCCATTCGCCGGATTGCTTTATTGTCCGGCCTGGCGACCATATGCGGGTCAGCCATTTCCCCAGTCTTCCCGAAGACGGCATGACGGTGACCGTCAGCCGCGAGACGGCGTTGGCCCGCGAAGATATGCAGTTTTTGACCGTTGAACATCCGATGGTGACGGCGGCGATGGAACTGATCTTAGGCAGTGAAACCGGCAACGCGGTCATCGGTGTCGTCAAACATCCTCATTTGAAAGCGGGGCAGTTTTTGCTGGAATGCCTGTTTATCGTCGAATGCAGCGCCCCGGCGGAATTGCAAATTGGCCGCTTTCTGCCACCCACGCCGATCAGGATGGTCATAGACCAGCATCAGAAAGAGGTTTCTGCCGCGTTTGCGCACGATAGCCTGATTGAGTCCGGCACAACATTTGATAAGCACAAGATTGTTGCCTTTTTGAGCAGCCAGCGTCCGTACCTGCTCAAATTGTTGCATCATGCCGAACAACAGGCACGCGAGGCCATGCAGGCGGTGTTGGCGGACGCCACAACGGCAATGCTGGCATCGTTAAGCACGGAGATAAAACGCTTGGTCAGGTTGAAAAAGCTCAATCCGGCGATTAAAGATGAAGAAATCGAACAATTAAAAGATTTCACGATGCTGGCGCATGAGAATATCCAAGCCGCGCAATTGCGTTTGGATGCGGTCAGGTTTGTTATTGGGAGTTAGGTTATGGATAACTTCCCGGTAAAATTTTCCGCTGGTCCAGAGCTTGCCGACGCATGAGCGGGTGGGTGCATTCAGGAAAGTTATTTTTGACGAAATCCTTAGATGATTCGGTGGCCATCATGGCCACCAGTGACATGCCGACATAAAAGCAGACCCACACCATGCGCCAAAATTTCGTTTTACAAAAATGGGCCGTCTGGCCGCCATTACATGCCGATAGGGAACAGGAACTGGCCATTCAGAACGCATTGCTGGCAAAAGTGCCCGCTTTGTTAAAACGCCGTCTCACCCCGTTAGCGAAAACTGTATTCTGCGCAGCGCACCAATGCCTTGACGATAGCCGGTTTGTGCCGATGGTTTTCAGTTCCTCGCATGGCGAGTTGGCAAAATCTTTCGGTATGATGGAAAGATTGGCGGCAGGGGAAGAAATTTCCCCAACGGCTTTTAGCCTGTCGGTGCATAACGCCATTGCTGGGCTGCTGTCCATGGCTTGGGGCAATCAACAGCAATGCACGGTGGTTGCGCCGGGTGAAGAGGGATTGGCCGCAGGGTTTATTGAAGCGCTGGGGTTATTGCAGGAAGGTGCGGGGCGGGTGTTGCTGGTGTTTTATGATGAGCCGCTGGTGGGTTTTTACCCTGCTGCGCCGTTTAAATTATCGACGGCTAAGCGTTGCGCATTGGCTTTAGGCTTAGCCAAAACGGGCGATGGGCAGGCAATGGCCTTGTCGTCATTGCCAATGAGCGGTGATGATGGCGAACAGCCAGTGCAATTGGAGACCTTTATCCGCTTTCTGGTCGGGCCGCAACCCCGACTGACACTGAAAACACCGCGGCATAGCTGGCACTGGGAAAAAAATGTTCAAGCAGATTAATTACTACTGGCGGTTGGCCGCCACCGGACTGAGCTTTAGCGTTTTTGGCGTCGGTGGGCTTTTATTATGGATTTTCGTGTTTCCGCTGCTGGGCATTATCCCAGGCGACCGGACACAAAAAAAGTTGCGCTCGCAAAAATGTGTGCATTACAGTTTTTTCTTTTTTATAGGGTTGATGCACCGCATCGGTATCATGACCTATGAAATTAACGGCTTGGAAAAACTTAACCGCCCCGGCCAGCTGATTGTCGCCAATCACCCGACCTTGATCGACATTGTTTTCCTGATTAGCCGGATTCCGGCCGCAAACTGCATCGTCAAGGAGGCCCTATGGCACAACCCTTTCACCCGGGGGCCAATTGTCAATGCCGGCTATATCAGCAATGGCGACCCTGAAAAGATGATTGATGATTGCGTCGCCTGTTTACAAGAGGGTGGCACGATGATTATTTTTCCCGAAGGCACCCGTTCAGTACAGGGCAAACCTTATAAATTCCAGCGCGGTGCGGCGGCCATCGCTTTGCAGGCGGATGCCATTGTCACCCCCGTCACGTTAACCTGCGTGCCCAGCACACTGACCAAAGCGGAAAAATGGCACCAAATTCCCGAGCGCCGTTTTCATTTGGCGATGACTGTCGGAGATGATATGGTGCTCGACGATTTTCAGGCGATACCCCTCAGGTCACTGGCTGTGCGGCGTTTCACCCGTTATTTACAGGATTATTTTAGCCAACAAAGAGAAGACTATGAGTGATTTGGAAAATGAATTGAAGCAACTGATTATTGAATCACTGGATTTGGAGGACACCAGTGTTGACGGGATAGATAGCCAGGAAGCTTTGTTTAATGAAGGGTTGGGGCTTGATTCAATCGACGCGCTGGAGTTGGGGTTGGCAATCAGAAAAAAATATAATGTCCGAATTGATGCGGAAAAAGACGATGTGGTGAAAATATTCGCCTCAGTTGCGGCGTTGGCTGAATTTATTGAATCTGAACGGAACTGAGGGCTGTATGAAAAATCGCGATGACATTCTCCAGATCATTAAAGAAATTATGCAGGAGATGTTTGAAATTGACGCCGATGAGGTGACGCTCGAAGCCCGCCTCTATGAAGACCTTGATTTTGACAGCATTGATGCGGTCGATATGATCGTTAGGCTAAAAGAAATGACCGGCAAGGCCGTCAGGCCAGAAGATTTTAAAAATGCACGAACAATCAATGACGTGGTGGAAGCGGTCGATAAACTGATTGCGGCATGAAGCATAATTTTGCCAACAGCGCAGTCGGTGCCCTGACGCTGCTCTATCCCCCCGCCGTTTATTTCGGTGTCCGCCATATTGAACCTTGGCAGATTGCGGCCATTTTGGCGGTGTTGCTGATGGCCCGGTTGCGGGTTGTCAAGGCCGCTAATCCGGCCAACCAGTTGTTGGTCATTGCCGCCGTCTTATATTGCAGTTTTGCCATATGGGCTAATGATTTGCTTGCTTTACGTTTTTACCCGGCGCTGGTCAACTTGGGCTTGCTGGCCATTTTTGCCGCCAGCCTCTATTTCCCCCCGCCCGTTGTTGAACGTTTAGCGCGTATCCAGCATCCCGATTTACCTTTGGAAGGCGTACGTTACACCCGCAAAGTCACGCAGGTTTGGTGCGCCTTTTTTCTATTGAACGGCCTGATTGCCGCCGCCACCGCACTGTGGGGCAGTTTTGCCTGGTGGAGTTTGTACAATGGGCTGATTGCTTATATTTTAATGGGCTTGTTAATGGCGATTGAATATTGGGTGCGGATCAGGACACAAAACCATGTGCGCTGAACCACTGTCCCTGGCCCGATGTGCGCTGGTTGGGCGCAATGATCGGGTTGTCGCTATCCATGCCGGACGGCAGTTGGGTCTGCAACGTTTCTGTGCCGATGTCGCCAACCATGTTCTAGCGCTTAAGGGTCTGGCACCGCAACACTATGCCTTGTATCACGAAGAGTCTTATCCGTTCGCGGTGCTGCTGTATGCGTTGATGCACGCCGGCAAACAGGTTTGGGTCCCTGGCAATAACCGCCCCGCAACTGCCGATAAACTCATCGGCCTAGGCTGCCAATTGCTCGGCGAATGGCAAGGGCGTGAAATGGCGCTAGAAAATCGGGACTCCCCGACGGAGCAATTGGCGTCTTTGGATTTGCCCAACACGCGCCTGACCCTGTTCACTTCCGGTTCCAGTGGGGAGCCTAAAGCCATCAATAAAACATTGTTGCAGTTGCAGCGTGAAGTGGACGTATTGGAACGGCAATGGGGCGCAAGGGTGGGCAATAATGCGGTTGCCGTGGCGACAGTCAGCCACCAACATATTTATGGCTTATTGTTCAGACTGTTATGGCCGCTGGCCAGTGGCCGTTGTTTTCACAGTCAGATGTACCTTAGCCCCGAACCGATGCTTAAGGCCGTGGCGGCGGCACCGGCCTACTGGGTTACCAGCCCGGCCCAGTTGAAACGGCTGGATGAGTTGACGGTGTGGGGCGACATTGCCCGTCTGGCGGCGATTTTTAGTTCCGGTGGGGTCTTGTCTGGCGGGGTCGCCAAGCAAATTGAACAACACTGCGGCCAGCAAGTTGTGGAAGTTTATGGCAGTTCCGAGACTGGCGGGATTGGTTGGCGACGCCCGACGGTTGACATACGGTGGACACCCTTTACTGGCATCAGCCTGGCAAGCAGCGGGGAAGGGCGCTGCCAGTTGTCTTCCCCGTTTTTGCCCGACGCCATGCCAAGCGGGTTGGATGACCGGATTGAGCTGCATGACGACGGTCTTTTCACCTTGTCAGGCCGTCTTGACCGTATTGTCAAAGTGGAGGAAAAACGCTTGTCGCTGGACGGGCTGGAGCAGGTTTTGCAGGAGTCAGACCTAATCGCCCAGGCGCACTGTTTGTTATTGACAGGCAAAAGGGACCGCATTGCGGCGGTGGCTGTCTTGACTGAGGCCGGCAAGACGGCCTTGTGGCAAGGCCGTCCAGTTATGATCAGGGCGTTGCGGGCGCAATTGTTGCAGACGTTTGACGCCGTGGTGTTGCCACGCAAATGGTTGTTTGTCGAAGCCTTGCCGCTGTCACCACAAGGCAAAATCGACAGCGCCTTACTGCGGCAATTGCTGGCATCAGATCCGTTGAAACTCCCCCAAGTGCTGTATTGTCGCCAAGAGGGCGGTAAGGTAAAGCTAGAGCTGCGTATCCAGCCGGAACTGGCCTATTTTGACGGCCACTTTCCCGGGCAGCCGATTTTGCCTGGCGTGGCGCAACTGGCATGGGCAGAACACTACGGCAAATTGTTTTTTGCCATTGGACAGCCATTTTTGACGATGGAAGTGGTTAAATTTAAAAAAATCATCCGGCCTGGGACATTGGTGACGATGTCATTGGAATTGAAAAAAGACACCGGCAAACTTTATTTCGATTTGTATTCGGCAACTGAGTCGCACAGTTCCGGACGCTTGGTTTATGGAGCACGCGCATGAAAACCTGTGTAATTATCCCCGTTTACAATCACCAAGAAGCTATCGGCCATGTGGTCGGGGCCTTAAAACCGTTCGGCTTGCCCTGTTATCTGGTCAACGATGGCAGTTCGCCCGCTTGTTCCGCCGCGCTGAAACAATTGGCGGAACAGGGGCGGGATTGGCTGACCCTCTACGAAAGGGCGCATAACGGCGGCAAAGGCGCGGCTGTGATGGATGGCTTGCGGTTGGCGATTGCTGATGGTTTCAGCCATGCCATTCAGGTCGATGCCGACGGGCAGCATAAATTGGAGGACATCAGCCGACTGTTGGCCGCTAGTGTGCAATATCCTGACCGACTGATTTTGGGCAAGCCCTGTTTTGATGGGACAGTCCCCAAAAAACGGCTGTATGGCCGTCAGTTCACCAATCTTTGGATATGGATCAACACCTTGTCTTTTGCCATTGCCGACGGCATGTGCGGTTTCCGCTGCTATCCGTTGGCGGCGACCGATAAATTGCTTAATTCGGTGCGGATGGGCGAGCGCATGGATTTTGACATTGAAGTTGCCGTGCGCCTTTATTGGCAGGGTGTCGATGTGGTCAATGTAGACACACAAGTGCAATATCCCTTGGACGGTATTTCCCATTTCAGAATGTTGCAGGACAACGTGCTGATTTCCAGAAAACATGCGCAATTGTTTTTTGGCATGCTCTGGCGCATACCCGCTTTATTGCTGAGGCAGTTACGATGAAACACTGGTCGAAAATCGAGGAACGGGGCATTATCTGGGGTATGCAGTTGCTGTTAAAAGTCTACCTGCTGTTCGGGCGCACCGTGTTGCAGGTGTTTTTATATCCGGTGGTCAGCTATTACTGGCTGACCAACACCAAAGGCCGTCACGCCAGCTTGGAGTATTTACAAAAAGTGGCGGGGTATTTGCCGCAAGGCACGGTTAGGACAGGCTTATACGGCAGTTACCGGCACTTCATCAGTTTTGCCAATGCCCTCATCGACAAGCTGGCTGCTTGGAGCGGCGCACTTTCGTTGCAAGATGTCGATTGTCAAGGACGGGAAGCGGTGGTGCGGCATCTTGAGCAAGGGCAGGGCTTGCTGATTTTAGGTTCCCATTTGGGCAATATGGAGGTCTGCCGGGTCATTGCGAGCCTGCGCAAGAACATTACGGTCAATGTTTTGGTGCATACCAAACATGCGGAAAAGTTCAACACGCTACTGAACCGATACGCCGAAACAGGCCGGATGAGCCTCATTCAGGTGACTGAAATAAATGCCGCGACGGCGATGCTATTGCAGGACAAGATTGACGCGGGGGAACTGGTGGTGATCGCCGCCGACAGGACGCCTGTCACCGGCCAAGGCCGCGTTGCCACAGCGGAGTTTTTAGGGCAGGCGGCGTTGTTCCCGCAAGGGCCTTTTATCTTGGCGGCATTGCTGAAGTGTCCGGTTTATACGCTGTTTTGCTTAAAGCGGAACAACCGGCAGGTGATTTATTTTGACTTTTTCAGTGCCGGCTTGGTGTTCCCAAGAAGCCAGCGTGACGCCATGATCCGGGAGTGCGTGCAAAACTATGCCGCCTTATTGCAAAAGTATTGTTTGTCAGAACCGCTGCAATGGTTCAACTTTTATGATTTTTGGCAGGTTGGCGATGACTGAACCGCTAGTGGAAATCGACGGGCAGGCTTTAACCATTGAAGACATTTGCCAGGTCGCCCGACACGCCTGCGCATTCCTCTTAGGGGATGCCCCCGCTTTTATAGAGCGGATAAACAAGGGCGCCGAATTTATAGAAACCCTGTTGCAGGAAGAAGGTTTTGTTTACGGCGTCACCACGGGTTATGGTGATTCCTGCACGGTTTCTATACCGCTTGAGAATGTCAACGAACTGCCCCGCCACCTGTACACTTTTCACGGTTGCGGTTTGGGCATACATTTTGACGCGCAGCAAACCCGGGCGATTATGGCGGTGCGCCTGAATAGCCTGGCGCAAGGCTTTTCCGGTGTCCGCTATCAACTGTTGCAACAAATCACGCAATTGCTGCACCACGACATTCTGCCGTTGATACCACAGGAGGGTTCGGTTGGCGCCAGCGGCGACCTGACGCCATTGTCCTATCTGGCGGCGGTGTTGGCCGGTGAACGTGATGTCTTATACCAAAGCGAAAAAATGGCGGCGTCCGCCGTGTTTGCCCAATTGCAAATCACCCCGCTGACACTGAAACCCAAAGAAGGTTTGGCCATCATGAACGGCACTGCCGTGATGACCGCCTTGGCTTGCCTAGCCTACCAGCGGGCGGCTTATTTGGCACAACTGGCCACCCGCATCACCAGTTTGGCGTCCATTGCCCTTAACGGTAACGCCTATCATTTTGATGAAAAGCTGTTTGCAGTCAAACCTCATGCCGGACAAATCAAAGTTGCGGCGTGTATCCGTGCTGACTTGCAGATAACATTCGACCCACCGCGCAATGACACCCGTTTGCAAGACCGGTATTCGTTGCGTTGCGCCCCGCATGTCATCGGTGTGCTGGAGGACGCGTTGCCGTGGTTCCGGCAGTTTATCGAAAACGAGCTGAATAGCGCCAACGACAACCCGATTATTGATGCCGAAAACGGGCATGTGCTGCACGGCGGGCATTTTTACGGCGGGCATATCGCGTTTGCTATGGACAGCATGAAAACGGCGGTCGCCAATTTGGCAGACTTGCTGGACAGGCAAATGGCGCAGCTGGTGGACACCAAGTTCAATAATGGCTTGCCTGCCAATTTGTCAGGGGCAAACTCCAGACAGGCGATGTTGAACCACGGTTTTAAGGCTGTCCAGATTGGCGTCTCCGCATGGACCGCCGAAGCCCTGAAATTGACCATGCCGGCCAGTGTGTTTTCACGTTCCACAGAATGCCATAATCAGGACAAGGTAAGTATGGGTACGATTGCCGCAAGGGATTGCCTGCGTATTATCGAACTGACCGAACAAGTGGCCGCAGCCATGCTGGTTGCGGTGGTGCAGGGCGTGGAGTTGCGTGGCAACACGGCGGGCTTAAGCGCTGGTTTGCGTATAACGATGGCACAAGTACGGGCCAAAATCCCTTTTCTTGAGAGCGACAGGGCGATGGAGCAAGAATTGCGCCTTTGTTTGCAATTGATACGCGAGCGGCATTGGGAGCTGTATGAATAAAGCAATCGTGGCCTGCGAAGTGGAAATTGATGTGCCGTTTTTTGATGTCGATTTGATGGAAATTGTCTGGCACGGCCATTATCTGAAATATTTTGAAGTGGCGCGCTGCGCCCTGCTTGACAAAATTAGCTACAACTATATGCAGATGCGCGAGTCGGGCTATGCCTGGCCGGTCATCGACTTGCGCATCCGGTATGCCAAACCGGCAAAATTCGGGCAGAAAATTATTGTCCATGCCGATATTGCTGAATGGGAAAATCGCCTAAAAATCAATTACCTGATTTTCGATAAGCAAAGCCGCGCCCGCCTGACGCGGGGACATACCTGCCAAGTGGCGGTCGATATGGCGGGCAATCAAATGTGTTATGAATCCCCCGCTATTTTATGGGAGAAACTAGGGTTGCAGAAGCCGTGAAGACTTACGATGTTATCGTCATTGGCAGCGGTATTGGCGGGTTGACCGCCGCCGCCCTGCTGGCTAAGGTCGGCAAGGCTGTGCTGGTGCTGGAAAGCCACGACCGGCCTGGAGGGTACGCCCATGGCTTCAAACGGAAAAAATACCATTTTGATTCTGGTGTGCATCTGATTAGCGGCTGTGGCGCGGCGGGTTACCTTGGCGGCCAAGTTATCCATAAAGTGATGCGGGCGTTGGCGGTTGAGGAGGCCATTGAGTTTATCAGTGTCGATCCTTTCAGCCATGTTTATTATCCGGGGCTTGATGTGGCGTTGCCGCAATCCATTGAAGCTTTTGTCGCCACTTTGGCACCGCTGTTTCCGACCGAACAAGCCGGTTTGCAGGCATTGGTCCGGCTTTGCCTGCAAGTGGCGGAAGAAATCACCATTACCGATGAAGCTATGGCTGGGATGGATTATGACAAGGCGCAACACTTGTTGCCGGCCTTGTTTAAATACCGTAAAGCGACGCTGGGCGAGGTTGCCAAGCAGTTTGTCAAAGACCCGAAATTGTTGGCCGTGTTCGCGAGTAACTGGCCTTACTTGGGCCTCCCCCCTTCGCAGGTGTCATTTGTGTATTGGTCCACCATGTTTATTGGCTATATGGTCGATGGTGCTTATTATTGCAAAGGCGGGTTCCAGCAATTGGCCAACACGTTGGTCAAAGGTTTACGGCAATACGGTGGTGAGATACTGTTCAGGTCGCCGGCGGAACAAATCCTTATTGACAACGGGCGGGTTGCGGGTGTTAGGGTCAACGGGCAAACGCTGGCCGCCCCTGTGGTCATTTCCAATGCCGACATCCGGCATACGGTTTGTGAATTGGTCGGCGAACCTTATTTTCCGTCCCGCTATATCCAAAGAATAAAAAAAATGCAGCATTCCTTGTCCATCTTCGTGGTTTATATTGCCACGGATATTGACTTGGTGGCATTGGGCATTGCCCATGAGTCATTTTGTTACCGCGATTTTGACCATGACCAAAATTTTGCCAGCACCTGTGCCGGGGAAATCACTTGGCTTAGCATCACCGCGCCGACTTTGGTTGATCCAACGTTGGCGCCCCTCGGCCAGCACCTGTTAATGCTGACAACTCTGCTGCCTTATCAGGCGGTGGGGTCATGGGCGCAAGCCAAACCGGGCTATATGGACGCCATGCTAAAAATTGCCACCCACCATATCCCCAAACTGAAAGAGCACCTGGTGTTTGTCGAAGGCGGCTCACCAGCCACGCTGCTGCGCTACACCAAGAATCACCAAGGCGCGGCTTATGGCTGGGATGTTTCGCCGGGCCAAGTCGGGCCGATGCGTATCCAGAACGTGTCGCCCGTTGGCGGGCTGTATTTTTCCGGTCATTGGACTTCACCCGGTGGCGGCGTCTATGGCGTTTGTGTGTCCGGTGTGCAGGCCGCGCAAAAAGTGTTGGGCATCAGGACGCAGGCTGATTTTTGGCAAGCGGTTTCTGTGCCGGAGCAGGCGCATGCCTAACAAACCCGTATTGTTCAACGTGGCGCTAACCTTGCTGGTTTGGCTGGCTTGGTATTGTTACAGCACACCCCACACAGAAACCATTATCAAAGAAAACTGGCCCATCACGCTGACGATGGTGTTCGGCTCTTTTATTGCCGGCGCCACCAGTGAAGGTGGCGGGGCGGTTGCTTTTCCGGTGTTCACCAAACTGCTGCATATCGCCCCGCAGGACGCCAAATTATTCTCGCTGGCGATCCAGAGCGTCGGCATGACGGCGGCGACGCTGGCTATTATCGTTATGCGGGTGGTAGTGGCATGGCGGCTGATTTTGTGGGTCAGCTTAGGTGGGGCGGTGGGTGTCGTATGCAGTTCGTTGCTGCTGGCGCCGCTAGTGGAACCCGCGTTGCTAAGAATGTTGTTCACCGCGATGATTTCCAGTTTTGCCCTGACCTTGGCAATCGTCAGTTGGCAAGCGCGGCAATACCACGCGCAGATGCCTGTCTTTGGCAAGCGGGAACAAGGGTTGATGCTGTTGGCTGGCATTATTGGCGGCGGGATGACGGGGTTGGTTGGCACGGGTATCGACATCATCTGTTTTTCTGTCATGGTGCTGTTGTTCCGGCTTTCGGCGAAAGTGTCCACGCCAACTTCCGTCGTTATAATGGCGGTCAATTCACTGGTCGGGTTCGTGCTGTATTTAATGGTGCTTGGCGGGTTTACCGCGCGGGTGGAAAATTACTGGCTGGCGGCGGTGCCGGTAGTTGTGGTGGGCGCGCCATTCGGGGCTTACTGCTGCACGAAGATGGGCAACAAAGCCATCACCGTTTTATTGATCACGTTGATAATGCTTGAAGTGGCCAGTTCGTTGTTGTTGATCCCGTTAACAGGTACTATCATCCGTGTCAGCCTGACGGTGTTCACCGCTTTCTTGTTTGTTTATTATTGGATGTCAAGGTCGTCACACTATCGGCCTGTCACTATGGAGAAATGATTATGCCTAATGTATCCCATCGATGGTTGTTTTTAGTGGCGTTGCTTGCGCTGGTTGCCTGCAAAAAAGTGTTGAAGCCGGACGAATTGCCGGCAAATATTGCCCTTGGGGCGACGTATTACACCCAGTTTGTGATCCCTTATGAAAAAGGGACGTATTTGACCAGCAATTTCCGGCGTGGCGCGTTGATCCCTGTCAATACCCCTGTCAGATTATCAGCCATCACCACCAAAACGATTGAAGTCGAACTGGCCAATGGTGGCCAGAAATTGCTGGTCAAAAATGTCGAGAAACATACCGGTGATGATGTTTACCACGCATTCGACAAACTGTTTGCCAAGCAACAGGTCAACTTGTGGAATTTCAGTGACTTGGAAAGGCAGCATATCCAAAGTGGCACGGTGGCGGTAGGGATGCGTAAAGACGCGGTGAAAGTCGCCATCGGCTACCCGCCTGCCACCGAAACCATGAGTCTGGCCAGTGATGTCTGGATGTATTGGAGCGGGCGCTTCAATAAGTTTAAGGTGACTTTTGCCAATGGCATGGTCAGCAAGATTGAAGATTAATTATGAAAATTTTTGGCATCATTAAAGGTGTTGTGGTCACCGGCTTGTTTTTGGCGTATCCCTACTTAGTTTATCGCGGCATAGAAAGCGGCATGGTGTGGCTGGCGCCAACTTTATTTTCCGGTGTTTATTTGTTCCAGGCAGCCACCGCAGCCACGGTGCGGGCCAGGATATACAAGGCGTTAATTGCAGTCGCCTTATTGTTGGGCACATATTATTTGCAGACAGTCACCGCCAAGGTGTTGCCGGTGCTGATCCAGTTGATGCTGATGTACTTTTTTGGGCGTACTTTGCTTAAAGGCAAAGGGCCGTCTTTTATCGAAAGCTTTGTCCGCTTGGAATTTCCGGAATTTCCTCCCGGCATCAGTGAATATTGCCGCCAGTTGACCATCATGTGGACGGTTTTTTTTGCCTTCAATGCCGCCGTATCTGTTGTGCTGGCGATTTGGGGGACTGATTTTTGGTGGACGTTGTACAACGGTGTGGCCATTTATTTGCTGATCGGTGTGCTAGTGGTCGGGGAATATGTCTACCGTCATTTCCGGTTTCCCGATTTGGGCATACCTGACCCGCAATCGACCATCAAAACCATGATCGTCAATGGCCGGAAAATCTGGCTGGATGTGCAGGCGCGTTGAATGAACCTAACTATGCTTATTAACTATCCTTCTTCCGTAACAGAAAAAAACTCAAATGAGGGCAGGGCAAAGCGCATGTTGCGTACCCTGTTTTTGTATCTGGTGGCGCTGTTTGCTGATGAGGTCTTCGCTGAAAACCCTTTGTCCGCGCTGATGCAAAGCATGAAATCTGATACCGCAGTCAGAATGGCTTATCAGGAAACCCGTACCCTCGAACTGATGGAGAAACCATGGAAAGGCAGTGGCTATCTGTACTCGCTGCCACCCGACCTTATGGTTAAGGAGCAAGTGCAACCGGAACGGGTGTTGATGGCGATTAAAGGTGACAAAATGTTCTATTTTGAACCGGCAAATAAGGTGCGCCATCAGGGGGAAATATCTGAAGACAACCCGTTAAGCCTGAATGTCGGCGTTTTTAAAGCCTTAATCAATGCCGACGAAGCTTTGTTGCACAGACTATATCAAGTCGAGTTCCATGCCCGGACGAGGGACTGGGCCATGATCCTGACACCTAAACAAGACACCCGGTCAGGTTTTAGCATTTTGATTTCCGGATTGGCACAACACCAGCCCGACACCATCAAAGTCAGACAATCTGACGGCGACCTTAGCGAGTTCTCGATGCAAAAAGAGGCGGCAGGCACGGAAGTCAAGGCGGCGGTGGAGCGGCTTTACCACGAATTGTTGGGCGAATGACCATGCACAATTGGCGTAAGCTTATGTTTTATCTGCTACCGCCGTTGCTGGCGTTGGTTGTGGCACTGTCGGCCAATTTTAAAACCGACCTTTCCGCCTTTATCATTGCTGGTGACAATGCCGAAGAAGCACTGCTCGCCAACGAAATGCAAGCGGGCGCTTTGTCGCGCCGCTACCTGATTTCCATTGGTTCAAGCACACAAGAACCGGTTTCCACAGCGTTTGTCCAGGCATTGCAGACGCAACTAAAAACCATTGTCGGCGTGACGGATGTCTGGTCGCCCGAACAACAAAACGGCGTCAGCCTTGCTATGCAAACGCTGTACGGTAGTTATGGCGGGGCATTGTACAGCCTTGACGCCGAACGGGACTTGGCCGAACTTTTCACCCCGCAAGGTCTGGCGCACAAGGCCGAATTCCTGAAAAAAGCATTGTTGTCCCCGCAAGCGGCCATAGTCAAAGAAATCGCCCTACATGACCCTTTGCTATTGGCCCTGAACGGGTTTCAGGCATTGGGCAAGCAGTTTCAGCAAAAAAGCGGTGCCAACCCCCGATACCGCAACCTGATTTTGGAGACAGCAATGGCGGGCTTGGATGCGCCGCAGCAAAGCCGTGTCCAAGCCGCGATTGATGACATTTTCAAACGCCTCAACCAAACCCCGCAGCAACACTACCAATTGGAAATGACAGGCGTCCCCATTTTTGCCACCGCGACGCAACAATTGATCCAAGGCGATATTGCCCGCATCAGCATCCTGTCTTCGGTTGCGTTGATGGTGTTGTTTTTGGCGTTGTTCCGTTCGTTCGGCGCGTTGTCCCAGGTGTTCACTTTGCTGGCGATTGTCATCTTAAGCGCGATACTCGCCACCAGTTTGGTTTTTGGCTATGTGCATGGCATGACGGTTGCCATTGGCTCCACCTTGGTCGGTATCTGCATCGACTACCCGATCCATGCCATTGCCCATGCGCAAACAGCCCGGCCCGAACAACGGACAGCCGTCATCGCCGGCATCTGGCCCAGTATGCTGTTGGGGGGCATCACCACGCTGGTTGGCTATACGGCATTGGGCGCATCTGGCTATCCGGGCTTCCGGCAGATCGCGGTATATGCGGGGACTGGCATCGTGGTCGCTTTGCTGTTGACCCGTTTTATCCTTCCTGGCCTGATTACAGCAAATGAAGGCAGACCGTTTAAGGTGCCCTTAGTGGCTGGCTGGGCGGCATTTTGCCAGCGCTTCAGGCCTTGGTTGGTTGCTGTGCTGCTGTTGGCAATAGGTGTTTCAGTCTTCGGTTTGGGGCAATTGCACTGGCTGGAAGACATGCAAGAGCTGACGCCGGAGCTGAATTACCTGAAAGAAAACGACAAGCGGATACGGGAGCGGATGGTCAGCATAGAGCCAGGGCGGTTTATTTTGGTCACCGGCAGCGATACCGAGACGGCTTTGCAGAAGGCCGAACAGGCCTACACGGTGCTGGAAGAATTGAAACAGCGCGGCGCATTGACCGAGTATTTCGGCCTTTACCCGTGGCTGCTTTCGGCCAAGAAACAACAACAAAACAGTGATTTGTTGCAACATTATCTGACTTTGGAAAACCAACAGCTTTGGCGGCAGGCTTTGGGCCGACAAGGTTTGTCAGTTAGCCACCTAGGGCGCTTGGATTATCCTGAGCTAAAGCCATTGACCTTGCCAGAGGTGTTTGCGACACCCGTAAAACGGCTGATTGACAGCCGCGTGATTGCCACCGGACAAGAAACGGTTGTGATGATCTGGTTGGCGGCGCACCAGCCCGAAGCGTTAAAGGCGGCGTTCGGCAACAGGGAAGGGATGCGGTATTTCAGCCAGCGGGATTTGCTCAACAACATGACCAAAGACTATACCGGCAGGGCACAAGTTATGTTGTCGGCCGGTCTCGTGTTAATCATAGCGATGCTGATTGTACGCTATAAAAGTGTGCTGAAAACGGCACAAACCTTACTGCCCGCCGTATTGGCGGGGCTGTTGATTTTAGGCGTCTGGTCTTTAAGCGGTGCGGCGATCAGCTTTTTGCATCTGGTCGGTTTTCTGCTGGTCGTGTCGATTTGCGTCGATTACGGCATCTTTTATCAGGAAAATCCCGGCGGCAATATCACCTTGACTTATCAGGCCATGGCAGCCTCCATGCTGACCAGCGCATTGGCTTTCGGGTGTTTAGGCATAGCGGACAGCACCTCGTTAAAGATTTTAGCCAGCGTGATCACCTTAGGGATATTGCTGGGCTTTTTGTTTTGCCCGCTTATTATCCGGCATCGGCAAAGCCAATAAAAAGGGGCCAAGCCACTTCGTGGAATTGTAAAAACGGCGTCCTCAGTCCCCCGCCACTGGGCAAAGATGTTATTCTTGTGGTTCACGTTTACTTCAACATACTTTGATTAGGTGAAATTATGAAATTTAGTTATCTGGCTTTATTTGTTGTTTTGTTAGGTTTGCACGGCTGTGCCACAAAGGGCGGCACACCGTCGGCAACGTTGTTACAATCCGGCAGCATTGCCGCCGCCACCAACCAACCCGCACCGGTGCCACAACCGGCCAGCACGGGCGTCGGCACGTTAGTGATCAAGCCCATCACGTTCAAAAATGATTCATATATCAGGGATGCGGTCAAGCAAGAGTGTATGTTGGAGGAAAAGTTATCCCAATTCATAAAAGAAAATGCCGCCGGACAGTATGCGGCCATTGTTTCCAATGCCAATTCAGCCCCGGCGGATGCCCAAGTGTTGGCCGTGGAAATCGCCGAAGTGCAGGGCACTGGCGGTGGGGCGTGGTCGGGTGCAAAAATGGTGCTGATCACCGGCTCATTAACCAAAAACGGTCAGGTGCTGGGCACTTTTAAAGCCCGCCGTTATTCCAGTGGCGGTATGTTTGCGGCTTACAAAGGCACTTGTGCGATTTTGGGGCGTTGTGTCAAAACCTTAGGGCATGATGTGGCGGAATGGCTGTCCCATCCGACTTCCCAAGCCGTGTTGGGTGATTTGTAAGGAATGCGGGTAGCGGGTTAAATCAGGGGTAAGGCGCAAGCCTCTGGGTTGGTTAACGGAGCAAACCCAAGTTTGCGCCTGCTTTATCAACGGCAATTGCAGGTCTTATCGGCTAAGCTTGGCCGGTTTTGCACACCCTCATTAAGCCGTTCTTCAAGGGCGTGGGCGGCGTTTCCTTCAGGTTATCTTATGGCAATTATCCCTAAATCATGCGACGTGCTGGTTATCGGTGGCGGCCCCGCCGGCAGCAGTGCCGCCACGCATTTGGCACAAGCGGGCATTGATACGGTGCTGCTTGAACGCAGCGTGTTCCCGCGTAATCAGGTGGGTGAAAGCCTGATCCCGCATTTTTGGAAATTCACTGACCTGACCGGCGTGTCGGAAAAAATCAGGCAAGAAGGCTTTCTCGCCAAAGCGGGTGGCATTACCGTCTGGAACGGCAAAATCCACCAGATCCGGTTTTCCGATTTCGGGTATACCCGCCCCGGGTTGCATGTCGAACGGGATATTTTTGACGCCATTTTGCTGCACCATGCCGAAAGTTGCGGTGCCAAGGTATTTAACGGGGTGGCGGTCAAAAAAGCCAGTTTCAGTGACTGCCAATGGCCAGAAATTTTCTATACTGACAAGCGCGGGGGCGGCAACCAGGAAGGGGCTATCCGTTGCCGTTATCTTATTGACGCTAGCGGGCACAGCTCCTTTTTGGCCAACCAGTTTAAAGTCCGGCAGACCATCAGCCCGCAAATGAATTTTTTGTCGCTATGGGGCTATTTTGAAAACGCCCTGTTTGTCGGCGTTGACCGGAGAAGCCATACGGCAGAAGCGCTAGCCACCATTAAGCCGGTAACTTTTGTCATGTCGTTTGAAGAGGGCTGGCTCTGGCACATCGTATTGCGGGGTAAGGCCAGCGTCGGCCTGATTGTGCCGACCGGGCGCACCCGGGGCATGGACAAACAACAACGGGAAGCGTTCTTCAGACAAACCTGCACACGCTTGCCGCATTTGCGCAACCTGCTGGAACCGGCCTGTTTCATCGAAGGCTCGCTGCAATTCAGGCCTGATTATTCCTATTATTCCCACACCATTTGTGGCGAAAACTATTATTGCATCGGCGATGCCGCCGCTTTTGTCGATCCTGTGTTCTCCCATGGTGTGCAAAACGCCTTATACAACGCCGCCACCGCGACGCTGGCAATCAAAGAGTCCTTGAAAAACGAAAAACAACGCCTCCGTTACAGCCAGTTATGTGAAAGCCGCATGCAGCAGTTTTACGGCTTCTCCAGAGCTTTGTCGTTAGGTGATTTCGGCGGCAACGGCGTCAATCCCCAGCTGGTGAAAAATTTGATGAAATCATTGCCGCCATTGGAACTGGAACTGATCCTGGTCGCTTCTGAAATGACCAACCGCTCGGAAAACTTCCGGCAGATGGCGAGGGAAGCAGGGGTTTTGGGTAAGTTTGAAGAGAGGTTTTTGGAACGGATCGAGGGTTTGGCGTTTTGACGGCGGGGCAGTCTAAAATGGCCGATGGGCGTTAGGGCAGCCGATTTAGCAGGCGCTTTGCCGGTTTGTTTTTCAGTTTTATGGTGAAATTTGCGCCCTCCTTATCATTGGCCGCAGACAAGACGCCGCCCATATTCGTTTCAATAATTATTTTCGACATATACAGGCCAATGCCCGTGCCTTTACCTTCTTCCTTAGTTGTAAAGTAGGGGTCATAGATTCTATCAAAAATTTCAGCAGGAATGCCGCCACCATTATCTTTAACAACCACTTGCACCGTCTTGTCCTGATTTTGCATGGCACTCACCGTAATCGTCGGATTAGGGGTTGTGCGTTCTATCAGCACATCTTTGGAGTTATTGATCAAATTTAAGATGACTTGTGAAAATTCTCCAGAAAAGCCAATAATTTCAATATTTTCAGGGCAGTCTAAAGTGATGGTGATGTTATGGTTTTTCAGCTGTGCTTCCAACAAATCAATGGTTGAGCGGATAACTTGTTGCACATTCAAAAGTTCCAGATGTTTGTTGGGCTTAAAAAAATTCCTAAAATCATCAATGGTGGACGACATCTTTTTAATCAGGCGGCTAGACTTTTCCATGTTGCTGGCCATGAATTCGCTGTCCAGTTTGCCCATTTCAAACCTTAATTGAAGGTTCTGTTGCACTAAACTTAAGGCGTTTAACGGTTGCCGCCACTGATGGGCAATGGCGCCTATCATTTCCCCCATGGCAGCGGAACGGGACTGGTGGATTAATAACGCTTCCTGCTGCTTGCTTTTTGCCACCTCTTCCTGAATTTTTTTATCCAGACTCTTGTTCAGTTCTGCCAGCTCTTGGGTACGGATAATAACTTCACGTTCCAATTCTTGATTATAGTTTTGCAAGTGTTGTTTGGATTGCAGTAAAGCGCCCACCATGCTGTTGAAGCTGTCCGACAAAACCCCTATTTCATCCCGGCGCTGGAGTGTGGAGCGGACGCTTAAATCGCCGCCCGCCACTTTGGTTGCCAGTTGGCTAATCTGCCAAACAGGCCGGGCAATCCAGCGGGCGAAAAAATAACCGACGATGACAATAATCAGAAAAGAAATGCCGATGATATAAATAATCTGGTCATACATGTGTTGGATAGATTGGTTGTATTGCTCGGTCGAGAAGCCGATATGCAGCCAACCCCATTCGACGCCAGAAAATTTTATTGGGTAGACAAAGTGGTATACGTTGTTAAAATTTTCATAGGACAGTATTTCGTAGTGGATTTGGTCACCTTCCAGCGCTTGTAATTTAGCGTCAACTTTATCGAGCAAGCGCCACTTTTTTTGAAGGACCAAAATCTTGTCACCGGTGCTAGGGGAGACCAGCACATAAAAAATACGGGTGTTGTTCTTCAAAACCTCCACGTTATGTTCAACTATAAAACCATAGTCCTTGCTGATTATCGCATCCGAACTTGCCTGCACGATAGAGCGGGAAATGGTGTCGGCTTGGGTGAACATAATTTGGTTAAAGGCATTTTTTTGCATGGGAATGGCCATAAACGCAAAAAACAAAGTGATCCCCAGCACTAAAAAGCCGAACAACAGGAAGACTCGGATAAAAATACTGCTGCGTGGTTTTAACGCCATTTTAGTTGCCTATGTCAGACGTTTGATTGGACTTAAACATGTTTTCCAGATAGGTTGGTAAAATAGTGGTTGGGCCGTGCTATTTCCTAGTTAAGGGTAATAGACCCGCTTGATGCCTCAATTTTTGATAGTCCACATAAAATTCATCAAATTGTCCCAATTCTTCGACGTTAAAAGGGTATAAGCCGGATGTCCTGAATATTTCCAAGATTTGTTTGGTGCGGGCATCTTCTTTAAATGAAGTTTGCGCCAGGACTAATATTTCTTTTGCGTAGGGATAGTCTTTTCTAAAGAAACTGACATTTCGGCTTTTTGAGGGGTAGCTCTCAATAACCATCACTTTTTTGGCGACATCCGGATTCAATCCGGCCATCAGCTCATAAGCGCCACGGAACACCACCCCGGCATCGGCTTTGTTGAAATAAATATCCAAGATAATGTGGCTGGCTTTTTGTTGGCGCTCAACGGCGCTAAGGATTGCCTTGTAACTCTTCTTAAATTGTTTCAAACACAAATAATCAATGAACACTTCGGTTAGCTCGTCGTCTTCCAACAGTAAAATTTTTTTGCCGGATAAGTTTTCCACGCTAGCGATGCCTTTGTCAGCACGGGCAATCAACAAAATACTGTCAGGCTGACCGTTATGGAGCACACCGGCAAAGCCCATAGTCAATTCATCGCGTTTAAAATACTTTGAAATTAAGAAGGGCGGCGCTACGATCATATCCAGGTCACCTAGCAGCAAGGCGGCCCGCATCCCATCTATGTCATCAAATAAAATGGCTTTGATGTCAGTGATATTGAACCGATGTTGTTTTTTTGCCGCCGCCAATAACTCCTTGAGCAAAAAATTAAGCGTCGTTTCACTATCTTTGCGGCCAGCGGGTTCGGTGATTGACCGGGCATACAAGCCGATATGCAGTTGTGTGGTTTGAGCAGGCCCTTTTACGGGGCAGTTCACCATGCCCACCCATTGAAGCGCTATAAAAATACTTACCCCCCAGGCCAAGTGGATAGGCAGCTTCATGGGATTATGCCATTTTGTAGTGCTTGATGGTCAGTGATTAGCTGGTCAAACGCAGCTAATTCATTGACTGGGCAAGGTATTAAACGGGACATGTGCAATTTGTTAAGTAGGTGTTGCCAGCGGGGCTGGGTGTTTAATTGGCTGATTTTCTGGGTGACCTTGCGGCGCAGCGGTGCGGGAAAATTGCGGTGGAAATAGCCATAATTGATCGATTTGGCAGGGAAGCTCGCCAGCACGTCCAGCGACGCTGTTAGCTGCGGATTCATTTCTGCCATCAGCTCATAGTTTTGTTTGTAAGTCATGGCGGCTTCACCCTCCTTAAAAAACAAGCCTAACACCACGGCGGTTTGTTTGTCTTTGGTCTTGATTTCGCTGAACACGTTCTGATAATGCTGTTTAAAGGTTTTTAGGGTCAGGGTATCCAGATACAAAGCGGCTAAATCATCGTTGCTTGACAATAGCAGTTTTTTGTTGGCCAATTGTTCGAGTGTGCTGATGTGTTGGTCTTTACGCACCAACAATACCGTACCGCCAATGCCCCCGTTTGCCGACGTGCCGACAAAACCATCCGCCAGTTTGTCCCGATCAATATGCTTGGCCAGCAAGACGGGCGGCGCCATGATGAAATCCAACTCATTTTTGTCAAACGCCTGTTTAAGCTCAGTTATGTCATCGAACAAACGGGCTTGGGTGGATTTTAGACCTAACCCTTCCACCAAAAAATTAACTGCCACCTGATAATCGGCGCGGGTGACCAAATTGACGATGGCGGGGTAATAAAACCCTATGTTAAAGCTATATCTTTTATTGCTGGCAGCCAGTGTTTTTGAGGTGGCGTTGGCCCAAACGGGGTTCAACCCAATAGTTGACAATAAAAAAACCAATAGGCAGTGTTTGGCAAACGCGTTTTTTTGGGCAATTAGTTTCATTGGCTTAAAAGAAGCTTTTGATGGGCATCGAAGAGTTTTTTCACGGTCAATAAATCAGCCGGCGATGAACGCACGGCCTGGTCGCTTTTAAACAGTTGTAACAGTTGCTTTCCCCGTGCCGTGCATGTCAGCTTGATTGCCTTTGCTATCACACGGTCACGAAATTCTAGGGGGGTGTTTTTATGGAACAGCCCAATCGCTTGGGGAATTCCGTCCAGTTTGGCAATAATTTGCAGCTTGGTCAGCAGTTGTGGGTTTAACGCCACGGCCCTTTGATAGGCATTATTGAAAACACTGGTGATGTCGGCTTGGTCGAAAAATAAGTTCAATATCAATTGATGGGATTTTTTCACACTGGGCAGCACCTTGAAACTGTCCTTATACCCCTGCCTGAATTCCGAACGGGCCAAGTAATCGATATACAGCTCAGTGACGGGGTCATTTTTTGCCAGCACTAACCGTTCCCCACGAAATTTTTTAAAGTCCAGTTGGCCGGATTTTTTTTGCACCAACACCAGCATCTGGTCCGCCGCCCCATTTGACCGCATAAAGCGCAAACCGGCGGCCAATTGCTGGGTATCAAATTTAGTCGCCAAGATAAGGGAGGACGCGATGACAAAATTAAGTTTGACCTGCTCGAAGTCGCTGCGCATGGCATCGATGTTTTCATATACGGTTATATCGGTTTTGATGCCAATGTTTTGGCCTATTTCTTGTGCCAATACTTTTATCGATATTTCCATGTCTTCCACGGAAAATTCAGGGAAGGATTTGGCATAAATCCCAGCCCGCAGACTAAGTTCTGTTTCTGCAGCATGGCCAAAAACAGCATAAAAAAGTAAGGCCGCCCATAAAAGGGGCTTTAGGTTTGGCATCGAGTCATGAGGTGGGTAGGTTTTAAGGAGGCTTTATTATGGGTATGGGCTACTGTTCGGCCAGTCGGTTACGGATAGCCAGAATTTCGCCGATATTTTCAAGGAATAAATCCACTAATTCGGGATCAAATTGAAGCCCTTTGTTTTGCTTCATATAGTCAATAATTTCTTCATCAGACCAAGGCTCTTTATAAAGCCGACGGCTACTTAAGACATCAAAGACGTCCGCCAAAGCGACTATTCTGGCCTCGATGGCGATGTGTTCGCCGCTTAAGCCCGCAGGATAGCCCGTGCCGTCATATTTTTCATGGTGTTCATGGGCAATGGTTGCCGCCATTTTAATTAAGGGCTTATCCAGTTTATTGAGCAGCTGAAAGCCTAATACGGTATGCTTTTTTATAAGCTGGAATTCTTCGTCGGACAATTTGCCGGATTTATGCAAAATTTCGTCCGGTAAGCCAATATTGCCAATATCATGCAGCGGTGAGGCTGTTTTTATCAGGGCGGCATAGTCCTTATCCAAACCATATTTGAGCGCCAGCAATTCAGAAATCAATGCCACGCGTTTGGTGTGGCTGCCGGTTTCATGGCTGCGGTTTTCCACGACTTCGCCAAGCACATAGATCAGCTCTTTTTGGCTTTCGATGATTTCTTCGCTGAGACGGGCGCTTTCGCTAATGTCATGGCTTAGGCCCATTAAAGAATGGACTTCCCCTTGCTGATTATGGAGGGCCACAATCACCGTACTCAGTGTGCGCTGCAAACCTTCTTTGCCGGTAATTTTAATGACCCGCGAACTAAAGCCTTGCTGTGTGACTTTTTTTAACACCCGGTCTTTAAAATCTTTACTGTCTTGGATCAAATCGCACAAGGACAGGCCGGGCATTTCCTCTAGCCGGTAATCTAAGAGGGTGCTGAAGTTTTTGTTGGCGCTAATGATTTTTCCATCGGTGTCAATGATACATAAAGACGTGCCCAGTTCCAGCGCACGTCCGTATTCGTGCAGATAATGTTTATGTTCGTCCAAGTCTTGTTGCAGGTCGAGGAATAAGCGCTCAAACTTATCATACACCTCGGTCATATCAACCATTAATGCGACATATTCTTCAACTTCATTATCCACATTAATCACCGCCACGACGGTGACATCGACCACATAAATGATGCCGCCTTTGGTCCTTTTTTTTAGGATGCCCTGCCATTTTTTATTTTCTGACAACGCTTTTTTCAAATCATCCAGAAGGTCTTGCTGGTTATTGTCTTCAAAGCAAAACAGATAATGCCGCCCCAATAATTCAGCTTCCGAATAACCGGACAACTCACAAAAATGCCGGTTAACGTAACTGATAGTGCCTTGGGCATCTATTTTGGCGACGATGGCTTTTTCATCAACCAACATTTTGTACTGCTCCAACAGTTTCCGGTTTTGTTTGGCCTCCCTTGCCAGTTTCATGTGCCCGAAAACTTCCGCCAACTTATTCAGCAAATGTTCCACGCTGATCGGCTTGGTTATGTAATGGGAAATGTCCAGTTCTAAAGCGTGGAACAAGTATTCGACATCGTTATAGGCGCTCAAAACCACAATCTGTTGTTCCGGATTAATGGCTTTGATGTCGGCGGCCATCGCCAAACCGTTCTTTTCCGGCATCTGGATGTCGGTCACGACGATATCGGGTTGATATTGTTTGTACAACATCAGGCCCTCAAGGCCATTTTTGGCGGTGTAAAGCTTAGCGACATAAAGTTCTAAAATCGATTGCAGCTCTTCGCGGGTTTCCGTGTCGTCTTCAACATACAGTACCCGGATAGCGGATAATTTATTCAATTGATTGGTTTTGTTCATAACGTATTTTTCTCTGTAAATGGGCTATCTTGACTGCCAACAAAAAAACGGGGGGTGGTAAAAATAGTGGTAGTCCTGCAATCGGAATGCTTTGTAAAAAGTCAAATTTATTGATTTGTAAGTACGACTGCCCGTCCTTAGAGGACGCGCAGTCGTCTCAGTGAATGACTTGACAAACGCCTTATCATTCCGATTGCAGGACTACCAAAATAGTAATGGTATTTTGGAATCAAAAAACATGTTTTTTGACGCCAATGTCGCTTAAATATTCCTGATTAGCAAGATGCTTCAGCTACGCCGTCATATCGGCAGGGAGACGTTTCTGGGTTAGCTGAAACATCTTGCTAATCAGGTAAATATTTGGATGTTCACCACTACCAAAAACGCTTGCCTTTTAGGGCAAGTATATGGATAGGCGCCATTAGGCTTGCCTATACCCTTCGCCCGTCCCCAACAGGGCGGCAATAATGTTTTTCTGAATTTCCGAAGAGCCGGAAAACAGGCGGCTGGCGAGCGCATCGTTGACCAGGTTTGCCATTGGGTTGTCTTCTAGCAAGCCGCAGCTGCCAAGAATCTGGACGGCATCCACGCTCGACTGCAAGAAGGCTTCGGCGGCGAATAGTTTGGTCTGGGCGCTGGCCAGGGTGATGCGCTTATTGCCGTCTTTTAAGCGGGCGCATTGGTTGACCCATAGTCTAATGGTGTCCAGCCGCAATTTCATATCCGCGATTTTGTGGCTAATGGCTTGGTTTCTGCCCAGATGGGCGCCGTTGACGGTACGTTCGCGGCTGAATTTGACCACACAGTCCAATTGCCAGGCCATGACGCCGCAAAGGCCGGCAAAAATGAACGCCCGCTCCAGTTCTAAAGCCTGTTGGATCATTATATTGCCGGCGCCGGTTTTGCCCAACTGCCGAGTTGGCGGGATCAGGCAATCACTGAGGATCACGTCGCCCATTGTGGCGCTCCGGCAGCCTGACACAAGGGGGCGGTCAAGAAACTTGGCGCCCGCGTCGTCGCTATGCACAAGAAATACGGATAATTTGCTTTCCAAGCGGGCATAGACGACCAGCACATTGGCGATGGGGGCGTTGGTGATGTAGCGTTTATGGCCGTTGAGCACAATCCCGGCGGCAGTTTGTGTTGCGGCCATTGCCAAGGCATTAAGGTCAGACCCCGCTTGCGGTTCGGTGATGGCATGGCCACCAACCCATTCGCCGGCCAGCAAGCGGGGCAAGTAAGCGGCTTGCTGTTGGGCCGTGCCGTAATTGAGCAATGGAAAAACCGCCCCCCAAAGGTGGGCGTTGAGGGAAAGCAATAGGCCGCAATCCTGGCATGACCTGCCAAGGGCTTCATGGGCAAGCGCCAAATCGGCAAAATGATTGCCATAGCCGCCATGATGCGGCGGGATGGCATGTTTAAGAAACCCTTGTCGGGCACAATGCCGAAGCCGGTTTAGTGACGCCGCTGTATCGCCACTCTCTGGCAGTCCGTTCATGTCCATTTAACTGTTCTCCAGTAGTTGTTGTAAGGCGCCGTAATCCGTTTTGCCGTTAGCTAAACAGGGCATTGATCCCAATGCAATAAACTTGCAAGGGTGCATGTAGGCCGGCAGTTGTTGTTTGACCGGTTTGACAATTTGCTCCAGTGTGGCGTCAGGTTTCAACACGATGGCGGCGGCGGGGCGCTGGCCGCTGGTGCTGTCGGTGATGCCGACGACGGCACAGCTCAGCACTTCAGGGTGTTGCAAGATTACGGTTTCAATTTCCGCCGGTTCAACCCGATGCCCGGAACACTTCAGCATCCGGTCGAGACGGCCGTGATAGCAGTATTCGCCCTGTCCGTTAAGCGACACTTTGTCGCCAGTCCGGTATCCGTTGTCCGTTGTCAACGCAGGCCTTAGTTTGCCTTGTTGCCAATAACCGGACAGGTTGTTGGCGCTGTGCACGATCAATTCGCCTGTCGTCCCGTCAATCTGCAAGATTGCACCACATGCAGGGTGACCAATAGGGATGGGATGGCCGCTCTGCAAACGCTCACGTTCGACCGGCCAATAACAGCACACATTTGTTTCAGTCGGGCCGTAAAGGTTATAAAAGTTGGTGGCGGGAAGCAAGCCGCACAGGGTTTGCAACTGCCGGGCCGGAAATACCTCGCCGGCAAACAATACGGTTTTCAGGTGGGGGAGGGGGGGGGTCGGCAAGTTGCCTTTGAGGGCGATAAAACTGAGCAATGACGGCACAGTGTAAAAAATGCTGATGCGGTGTTGGGCCAGCCAGGCGGTCAGGCGACTCGGTGACAAGGTCAGGTTTGAGGGTACAAAATTAACGGTGGCGCCAACGCTTAAGCTGCTGAACAGGTCGAAAACGGACAGGTCGAAATGAAACGGCGCTAATGACGCGATAGTGTCGGTAGTGCTTATTTTGAAAGTGACGGCGGCCCAATCGGCAAAATTGCGCATCGCCCGATGGCTTAGCACAACGCCTTTAGGCATGCCGGTGGAGCCTGATGTATACAGTATTGCTGCGGGTGCATCGTCCGCCGTTATGGCTGGCGGGCCTGCATTTTCGGCAAGCGGGGGATGCCCGATGTCCAGCCATGGCACGGGAGCTTCTAGCCAGTCAGGGCGGCGGCCTTTGCCAATTATGGTTTGGGCGTCGGCGTCGGCGATGATGTAATTTAATCGGTTAGGCGGATTTTTGAGGTCTAATGGAATATAGCAAGCACCGGCATTTAAGGCCGCCAAAATGGCGATTGCGGCATCAATGCCACGTTCCAGCGCGATGATAACGCGGGGACGGGGGACTTGCCCGTGCATCAGGCAGGCGCCAAGCCGACAGGCTAGTTGTCCGGCCTGCCGATAGCTCAGTTGGCGGTCGCCGTCAATAAAGGCAATAGTGTCCGGTGTGGTTTGGCATTGCCGATTAAAAGCGGTAAGCAAGGGCATGAAAGGGCATTTGTCTGGGGGGGGCGGGCAAAGGGGCGGTCATTGTGTTTCCCCCAGCAGTTCCGCCAACATAAGCTGGTGCAGCTTCCCGATTTCTTCAGGGGTGCTGATGGGTTCAACAAAATTATAGCTTAAGGTGAGCTGGCTCTGGTAAATGCAGCACAGCAAAGCCAGCGCGGGTGGTGCGGTGACTTGGCAGGTATGGAACAGGCCGGTTATTTCAGCGCCGGGAAAACTGTCGGCAAGCAGGTTAAGCTGGCCAATATCGGAAAACCAGAATGAACTGCGTTCCTTGCCCGAACCGTAAGACAGACGCAAGGTTTTGCCGTATTCGGCCAGCGATAACCAACTGCCTGCCCACATCAGCGGCAAGAATGCGTAATCCAATTGCTGGCGGATCACTTGGGTGTTTTGTTGTTTAAGATGCCCGAATAATTGCTGCCGGTCTTTAACCATGCTACGGGGCGCTTGGGCAAACAATGCGCAGACATGGTTGCCGATCATCGGGGACAAGGCCCGTTGCTTACGCAAATTAAAGGCGTAAGGTGCGCAATACGCTTCACCGGGGTTGTCTGGCTGCAATTTTTCCAATGCACGCATCAGGCAGCCGATGTAATACAAGCTGGTGCCGGTCAGGCCAACATATTGCCTGGCAAGTTTGTTGACCTGTTCGGTTTGCGCCACGCTCAAGCGTTGGACGCTGTAGTTAAGGCGCTGTGGCGGCTGGCCGTTGGCGAACGGTTGGATGCTTTGCAGGCTGTCCAACTTGGTGATATAGCGCTTGCCTTTTAAGAGCAGGTTTATTTTTTGCCACCAGCGGTATTTGCCCAATTGCACGTTCACTAGCGGGGCGGTTGCCGGAAGGCCAAATTGCTGGCGTTGCGCATCATCAGCCGTGCATAGGAATTTCAGGATCAGGTCGGCGCCACGGGCATCGCAAAATGGATGTATCCAACGGATGACAAAAGCATTCCGCGTGGTCCCTGTCAGTAGGTGGAATTCGATGGGCGGGGTGGTTTCCCTGGCTTGTTTATGATTCATGAGCCGGGCAATTGTGGCCTGCTGGAAATCCACCCCGTTGCCGTCATTTGGGCAATGATGTTGGAAAAATAGCGGGGGCGGGGCGTCACGTTTGCACCAGTAAAAATGGCGGCCTATTTGTTGCAGACTCGCTTGGGCAACAGGGAAGCGCTGGCTGAATTCGCTGATCCGCTGTTGTAGGGCTGTTATATCGGGACAGTTGCTAAGCTCCAAGACCAAGCCGCACTGGCTGCCTGCCAAGCCGTCGCGGCGGATTTCCTCATCCATGGCAAGGGTGAAGCAGTCGGCCGGATTCAGCTTTTCGAGAATATTTCCTTTATTGATATTCATTCTTTTTTATGCCGTAAAATCCAGTGTTCAAGCGCATTCAAGGAACGCACATTATCCGGTTCAATTTCCGTGTCGGGCAGGGTGACGCCGTGTTCATTCTCGATGAACATAATCAGGCGCATAATGCCCATGCTGTCTAGGCCGGCTTCCAACAAATCATCGTCATCGCCGAATCTTTTTGGGTCAGTGACAAAAACGAGTTCTTGAAAGATAAAGTCGCGTAGTTTTTTTTTCATGGCTTATATAATGGTCTTTATACGATATACTAAATCGCGTTAATAATAGCCGATTAGTTTCATGATAGTCATTAGTAATCGGGAGGATATTTTGCAGACAGCAGCTACGATAGGGCACAGGGGACATTATTTTATGGTGATGCGGATAGGTGGGGTTGATGGCTAACAAAGGGGAAGTCATTGTTATTGGCGCAGGGCCGGCCGGCAGTGTTGCGGCGGCTTTATTGCGCAATAAGGGGCATGGGGTGATGGTTATCGAGCGCGACGCGTTCCCCCGTTTCAGTATTGGCGAGAGCTTATTGCCCCAGTGTATGGAATTCATCGAAGAGGCCGGTATGCTTGAGGCAGTCCATGCCGCCGGTTTTCAGCCAAAAACCGGTGCAGTTTTTTTGCATAAGGACAAACACACCACGTTTTGTTTTGCCGACAAATTCACCCACGGTTTCGATTCGACTTATCAAGTGCAGCGTGACCGCTTTGATGCGTTACTGGCTGAAGAGGCACAACGCATGGGTGTCGATATACGCTGGCAGCATGAAGTGGTTGCCGCCGATTTTAGCGGCACCAAGCCCCTCCTGACAACGCAAGACCGGACGACTGGGCGGACTAACCAGCTAACCGCCGATTTCGTGCTTGATGCCAGCGGGTTTGGCCGGGTGTTGCCGCGTCTTCTGGATTTGGAAAAGCCATCAGGGTTTCCGGCGCGGCAGGCTTTCTTCACCCATATTGAAGACCGCATTGATGATGCGGGTTATGACCGCAATAAAATTAGTATTATTGTCCATCCGGAACTGACGGATGTCTGGTATTGGCTTATCCCGTTCAGTAATGGCCGTTGTAGTCTTGGTGTGGTGGGCGAGGCGGAGGTGTTCAATAACACGGGGGCTGACCGGCAAGCCGTGTTGCAACGCTTTGTTGCCGAAGAACCCGGTTTGTCAGCCCTGTTAAAAAATGCGTTGTTCGACACCCCCGTGAACAGCATTAGCGGCTATAGCGCCAATGTCAAAAGCCTTTATGGCAAAGGGTTCGCCTTGCTGGGCAATGCGGGCGAATTTCTTGATCCGGTGTTTTCTTCCGGTGTCACCATCGCCATGAAATCCGCAAGCTTGGCCGCAGAGGTTTTAGGTCGGCAATTTAATGGCCAGCGTGTAGACTGGCAAGCTGAGTTTGCCGCACCGTTGCAAAAAGGCGTGGAAACCTTCCGCACGTTTGTCACCTCATGGTATGAAGGCGGCTTGCAGGATGTGGTGTTCTATGAACAGCAACAGCCGAATATTAAAGTGATGGTTTGTTCTATCCTCGCAGGCTATGCGTGGGACGAGGCCAACCCTTACGTTAAAAACTCCCAGCTCCGCTTGAAAACTTTGGTGGAGTTGTGCCGCGAAGCTTGACTGAAGATGAAGCTTTATCTCAATGATCTAGGCATACTTTCGGCGGCGGGCGACACTGGCGGCGAGATGCTGCGCCGTTTGCAGGCTGGGGACCGTTCCGGTTTGGTCAGCACTGACGCCTATTCACCCAGCCAGCCTTTCTATGTCGGCCCAGTTCGGTGCGAGTTGCCCAAAATCGAAAATCACCATGCCGTTTATGCGTGCAGGAACAATCAACTGCTCTTGGCCGCATCAGGCCAGATCCGCGCGTCTGTCAACCACATGGTAAAAAAATATGGGGCCGACAGGGTCGGCATGGTTATCGGCACCAGCACATCAGGAGCCAGAAATACCGAGTTGGCTTTGGCTGAGGTGGCCGCAGGACGGGAAAAACCCGCTGGGTTTCATTACAAACAGCAACAATTGTCGGGCGGGGCCGATTTTTTGGCGCATATCTTGGGGCTAAAAGGGCCTGCCTATGCAGTGTCAACGGCTTGTTCTTCCAGTGGCAGGGCGTTTGCGTCGGCCCGCAGGTTGATTGCGTTGGATCTTTGTGATGCTGTCATCGTCGGTGGCAGCGATAGCCTCTGCCAATTTACCGTAAATGGTTTTGCGGCGCTTGAGTCACTATCTGCCGGATTATGCAAGCCTTTTGGCGAGCACCGGGACGGTATAAATTTGGCCGAAGCGGCCAGTCTGTTTGTATTAAGCAAAGAGGAAGGGCCGGTGATGCTGAAGGGGATAGGCGCCAGCAGTGACGCTTATCATTTTTCCGCACCTGACCCTAACGCCGGTGCCGTAATCGGTGCAATGGAAATGGCTTTGGCCGATGCGAGGACACACCCTGATGAAATCGACTATATTAATTTGCACGGTACCGCCACGCCGCTTAATGACGCGATGGAAAGCGCAGCGGTGGCAAGCGTGTTTGGCAACAAGGTTACCGTCAGTTCGACCAAAGGGATGACTGGTCATGCGTTGGGGGCGGCGGCGGCACTGGAGTTGGGATTATGTTGGTTGCTGTTGACGCAAAATGACGGGCAGGGTTTATTGGTGCCGAATATTAATGAAGATGAACTGGATAACGCTTTGCCTGCTTTGAATTATGTAAAACCTGGCCAATCTTTAGGGGGCGCCATTAAGCATTGCCAAAGCAATTCCTTTGCTTTTGGCGGCAACAATATTTCCATCATTGTCGCCCGCACATGAGCGGTTTTGCGATAAGGGAGTTATTGCCGCATGACGGCAAGATGGTGCTATTGGAGCGGGTAATCTCATTTGACGAAAACTCCATGACGGCAGAAGCGGTGGTGCGGGCCGCCGGGTTATTTGGCAGGGCCGGAACGGTGCCCGCATGGTTGGGCATAGAATACATGGCGCAAACAGTGGCTGCACATAGCGGCATGCTTTGCAAACTTGCCGGCAAGCCGATTAATCTGGGCTTTTTGTTGGGGACGCGGCGCTATTTCTGTAATGTGTCTTCCTTTGCAGATGGTGCGGTGCTAAGCATTACCACCAAAAGGCTAATACAAGATCAAGGGCTAGGGGTGTTTGATTGCCGGATCATTGGCGATGGGGTCGAGGTCTCGGCCAAATTGAATGTCTACCAACCTGATTCAAAACTAAATCGGGTGATAACCAAGTAAAAAAAGTATGAAAGAAACAGTTTTAGTGACGGGCTCCAGTCGTGGTATTGGCAGGGCGATTGCCCTTTATTTGGGGCGGCAAGGGTTTGATGTGGTGGTGCATTGCCGAAGCCGCCTTGCCGAAGCGGAACAGGTCGCGAGTGAAATTCAGGCTATGGGCCGCACTGTACGGGTTTTGCAATTTGATCTGGCGGATAGGCAGCAATGTGCGCAACTGCTTGGCAAAGATATTGAGCGGCATGGCGCTTATTATGGCGTGGTGTGCAATGCGGGCCTGACGGCTGACAATGCGTTTCCGGCCCTGACCGGCGAAGAATGGGACAAGGTCGTACACACTAATCTGGATGGTTTTTATAATGTGTTAAGTCCTGTAGTTATGCCCATGATTAGACGGCGTAAGCCTGGGCGTATTGTCACGTTGTCTTCGGTGTCCGGGCTGATGGGGAATCGCGGGCAAGTCAATTACAGCGCCGCCAAAGCCGGTATTATTGGCGCCACCAAAGCATTGGCGCTGGAGCTGGCGAAACGGGAGATAACCGTCAATTGTGTGGCGCCAGGGCTAATCGATACGGAAATGCTGGCTGGACTGCCACAGGAAGAGATTAAAAAAACGATCCCGATGCGGCGGGTGGGCATGGCAAAAGAAGTGGCGGCGGCAGTGGCGTTTTTAATGTCCGAAGATGCCGCCTACGTCACCCGCCAAGTGCTTTCGGTCAATGGGGGGTTGTGTTGATGAAAAGGGTCGTAGTGACTGGCATGGCGGCTATCACCCCGTTGGGTATCGGCTGGGGGGGCGTGGCGCAAAAGCTTAAGTCGCAAGTGACCGGCATCCAACGGATGGCTGAGTGGGACAAATATAAAGGCCTGAACACCCGTTTAGGCGCTCCGGTGGATTTTTCCAGACCCGCGCATTATTCGCGCAAACAAATCCGTGGCATGGGGCGGGTGGCAATGCTGGGCACTTATGCCTCCGAGCTGGCTTTGCTCGATGCCGGTCTGTTGGGCGATCCGATCCTGCAAAGCGGCCGTGCCGGGGTGGCTTACGGCAGCTCCTCAGGCAGCTTTGACGGGCTTATCGATTTCACCAAAATGTTGCTTAATTTTGACAAAGGCGGATTGAATGCAACTTCATACATCCGCATGATGGGGCATACTTGTCCGGTCAATATCAGCCTGCATTTTGGCATTAACGGGCGCATTATCCCCACGTCCAGCGCTTGCACATCCAGTAGCCTAGGCATAGGCTATGCTTACGAAGCCATCAAGCAGGGCATCCAGACCGTCATGGTCGCAGGTGGCAGTGACGAGCTGTCACCCTCGCAAGCCGCCGTTTTTGACACCTTATTCGCGACCAGCACACGTAATGATGAGCCGGATAAAACCCCCCGTCCGTTTGATAAGTGTCGGGATGGTTTGGTGATTGGTGAAGGTGGCGGTACGTTTATCCTCGAAGAGCGTGGGCACGCGCTAAATCGGGGGGCGCCTATTTATGCCGAAATTGTCGGCTTTGGCACTAACACTGATGGCCTGCATGTCACCCAGCCAGATAAGGGCAGTATGCAAGTGGCGATGCGTCTGGCCTTGCAGGATGCAGGTCTGGATGCCGCAGACATTGGTTATGTCAGTGCGCATGGGACGGCAACTGAATTGGGGGATATTGCAGAAAGCCATGCGACGGCGGCGGTGTTCGGCAACAGGACGCCGGTCAGCTCAATGAAAAGTTATATCGGCCATACGCTGGGTGCTTGTGGTGTCATTGAGGCATGGGCGGCGGTGCACATGATGAATGAAGATTGGTTCCACCCTACAGCGAATCTGGAAAATGTCGATCCGGCTTGTGCTGAGTTGGATTATATCAAAGGCGATATCCGCAAAATGTCTTGCGATTATGTGATGAGCAATAATTTTGCCTTCGGCGGCATTAACACTTCTTTGATATTAAAGCGTGGCTAGTGGGTGGTTGGGCCGCAACGGTTAAGGCTGGCGGCCATGTTTGTGCCGAGGAGGACGTGTTGGCCGAGTGGCTTGTATGCACTTGGCTACGGAAAACGTGTATGCCAGTTGTCCGCAAACGCTTTCCGGCCTGCCCATATTATTCATCGACAGATACCGGCTCTTCTTTTGATACGCCGTTTTCTGTTGCGGTATCCTCCACTACGGCGGCTACGGCATTTTGTTGGGTCGTACCCACATCCTTAGGTTGTGTCAGCAGTTTGGCATCCGGCCCCATAGGCACGGAAAAATCGGTGGAAGAAATGATGTTTTTGCTATTTAGGTTAACCATACGCAAAGAAACATAGGTGTTCTTTTTACCGGGGGCATAGACGCCGCCTACCAATACGTTAGCATTATAATGCTTGAGCATGGCTTTGATTTCGTCGGATATTTGCAGGGCGCCGTCTTCTTTCATGACAAACAAGTCAATGGGCATCTCTATGCCAATGATCTGATAACCTGACTGATGGAAAGCTGAAGCAATCTGGTCAGAGACAATACGTCCAAACGCTGAGGTTTTGTTAAGGTTGTCCACATTAAGCAGAGTGCTGACGATAATCAGCGAGTTTTTGGGGACGGCTCTTGTTAGCCGGTCTTTTAACGCATCAACCGCACGGTAACTGACTTCAACCAAATTGGCGTCTTTAATTTCATATTGGTTATTTATCCCGCAGCCGCTTAATATGGCTGTTAGCATGGCGGGAATAAAAAGGGTGACTGTTTTTAACATTGCCATATTTCCTGAATTAGGGCTAGTGAGCATAGCGGTTTACAAAGGGGGGTTGGCACTAGGCAATATGCACAGTGCGGGCTGACAGTAAATACTAGCTTATCAGGGCAGGTGAGGCAAGGCGGGAAATAACCCCACCTTCCCAACAGTCCTCAATGTAACACATTAAATTTTAGGTTTTTTGTCAAGCCGCATAATTAAGCGCGGGGGTGCCAAAATTATCGAATTTAGGGACACCCCACTTAAGTGGGTTCAGCCGGAACACCCGTTCGCTGAGCAAAGCCGATGCGGACAAGGCGTTCTGTCCCGCTTGCGGCTACCTTGTCTGGGTAGCCGAGAATTTTACTTTTGGCAGTGGTTCATTTATGGCTGTTTATTGCGATCCGAAAAATTGATTGGGCCACAGGCGCGGTATCATATTTACACATTGAAGCCACTCAGATATATGGGTTATTATCCTAGCTTCTATCTGATTGCCCGATAGCCATCGCACACATAAATACAAAGGGGTGTTGCCGAATATTCGCGCGGGTTTTGGCGGGCACAATAAACTAAGGATGAAACCCTATTGAATTCCATCGTGTTAATAGGCTTGTTGCTCGCCGCCTCCGCTTACTGGTTTAATTTCCAGTCAGTTAAAGAAATCGCCCTTCACGCAACCCGGACGCATTGCCGTGCCATGGAAGTGCATATGTTGGATGATTATATTGCCGCTAATGGCATTTGGTTTAGGCGTGATAAGCATGGGAAATGGCAGATACAGCGCACTTTTCTGTTTGAATTCTCCTCAACGGGAGCTGACCGGTATAACGGTAAAATTACCATGCTAGGGCAACGTGTTGAAACTATTTATATGGAACCCTACCGAATTTAAGTGCAAATAGGGGTGGTGGTAAAATAAAAATGGTAATGATATTTTGGAATCAAAAAACATGTTTTTTGACTCCGTTATTTGAATGTTTACCACTACCCAAATATGAAATAATTTCGGCAACTAATGGCCGTCATCCCCTTAAGAAGGGCTAGCGGCCATGAAGCCAAGCTGTTTTTCACTCATGAATTTTCAATGACTATAAAAAAATGTCCCGCTTGCGGCCACGAACGCAACAACACTGATATCCGCTGCCCTGAATGCGGTGGTTTTTATTCAAAAGTGCTCGAATTGATTGAAGAAGAAGCATTAAACGAAGAAAAAAGCACCCTGCGTGGACGGTACAAACGTATTCTTAACTCAGGCAATATTAAGCAGGCCGTGCGGGCTGAACTGGATTCGATGATAGCCGGTTTGTCCAAACAAGCCTTGTTTACGCTGTTTGTGATTTTTGCATTCGTATTTGCTTTGATTATTACAGTGTTATGAGTTAGCCCCCCCCTGCACAGGTAAACTTTAAGTTCCTCCAACCTTTCCTTATCTTCCTAACACAGAACACATCGTGGGCAATATAGTCATTTTTACCGATGACCCAGGTTGGCATGGCAAGCAATTAAGGCTTGCCTTTGCCCGGCTAGGTTATAACAGTCACACCGTCTCGTTAACTGAGTGCCGATTTCACATCCATTCCGGTCAACAGCCTTTATTTATCCCAGGTTTCGCGGACACCTTACCTGATGCGGCTTTTGTGCGCGGTGTGCCGGGGGGGTCGCTAGAAGAAGTTGTGCTGTATTTGGATATACTCCATGCCTTAAAAGCACTGGCTATTCCTGTTTATAATGAAGGCCACGCCGTGGAGCGCAGTGTCGATAAGGGCATGACCAGCTTTTTGCTACACAATGCCGGATTGCCCACGCCGCTAACATGGGTGTTGCGTGATAGGGATGAGGCGCTGCGCATTGCCGAACAGGAATTGGCGGCTGGCCATTTGCTGATTAGCAAACCTTTGTTCGGTTCGCAAGGGGAGGGTATCCGCCGCATTGAAAAAATGACGGATTTATTCTGGCTGACCGGTAGCAGCGGCGTATATTACCTGCAACAGTTTATTATGTGTGCCGGCGACGGGTTTTCTGATTATCGGGTGTTTGTGATTAATGGCCGCGCGGTTGCCGCTATGCGGCGGCGTGGGAAATCATGGTTAAACAATGTCGCTCGCGGGGCCCGTTGTGAATGCGTTGATTTGACGGTTGAATTGACAGACCTTGCGATTGGTGCAACTGCCGCATTGGCAATGGATTATGCGGGGGTGGATATTATTCAGGATAGGGCGGGGCGGTATATTATTATTGAAGTCAACAGCATTCCCGCTTGGAAAGGACTGGAAAGTGTTTGTGATGTCAATATTGCACAACTATTGGCTGATGATTTGGTTGCCCGACGGATTAACGGCTCATGATCACCGCTGAACGGCTCAGCGAGCTTTATCAAGAAGCCTGCGAAATTGAATTGCAGGCATTTAAGCCGGGCAATGTCAGCGTTTATGCAGAAGGCCATGATATGACTGTCGATGATTTTAGAACCAGCGCAAAAGTCAGCGCAGCGCCATTATGTGATCCTGATTATTCATTAGGCGAGAAAATATTTTATGCCGTTAAGGCGACCCGTGCGGCGGTTGGTTGCAATACTAATCTCGGTATTATTTTGCTGTGCGCGCCCTTAATTGAGGCTGTTTGTTTAACGTACGCTGACATGCCATTACGGCAAGCCTTGCGGCAGGTTTTGTCTACAACAACCTTAGAAGATGCCGACTGGGTTTTTAAGGCGATTACCTTGGCATCACCCGGCGGCTTAGGTGATGCCGATATGCAGGATGTCCGCGCTAAAGCGACGGTTACCTTAACGGAAGCTATGCGTTTAGCTAGCGTAAGAGACCGCATTGCGCTTCAATACCTTACAGATTATAAAGATATTTTTGATTTCGCCCTTTTAACCTACTATAATAGTATGGATAAGTGGGGTAGTAAGAGCTGGGCGGCGGTCGCTGTTTATGCCGGTTTGCTAAGCCAATTTCCTGATAGCCATATTGAAAGAAAGTACGGCAATCAGTTTTCTGCAACGATAGCTGACACGATGGGTCGGCTTAGTAAAAAACTGAATGAAACTGGAAATCCTGAACATCTTATGCCGTTACTTTATGAGATAGATCAGGAGCTTAAGTCCAAGGGTATAAACCCTGGATCCACGGCGGATATGACCGTAGCCACGGTCTTTACCGTTTTTTTAGAAGAGCTTATTAGTAATCACTGATAAATCTTCAGCAAGAATTTGTTATTGCAACAAATAAATAAGGAGACACATTAGTGTCAATATTAGCTCAAATTTTTTCAACTTTTTCTTCACAGGGGAAAACAAAAATGGCGAAAATCAATAAAATGATGGTTGGTGAATCTTTAGTTGGTGAAGGCAACGAAATTGCTCACATTGACCTGATCATTGGGCCACGTGGTTCAGCTGCTGAAACAGCTTTTGCAACTGCTTTAACAAATAACAAAGACGGTTTTTCTACATTGTTAGCTGTTGTTGCTCCTAACCTGATGGTTAAGCCAGCTACTATTTTGTTCAACAAAGTAACCATCAAAGGCTCTAAACAAGCTGTTCAAATGTTTGGCCCAGCACAACGTGCGGTTGCTATGGCAGTTGCTGATTGTGTTGAAGACGGCACTATCCCAGCTGACGAAGCTGACGATCTGTTTATCTCTGTTGGTGTATTCATTCACTGGCAAGCTGAAGATGATGCAAAAATTGAATCATTCAATTATGCTGCAACTAAAGAAGCTCTTAAACGCGCTATCGCTGGATCACCAACTGCTGCTGAAGTTGTTGCTGGCAAAAAAGAAGCAAAACACCCATTCGCAGTTAACAACGAAGGATAAGCTTTAGTTAACTCGTGTGTTAAAAATACCCCGGCTTGCCGGGGTATTTTTTTGCCTACAGGGGCAGATGTTTGCTCCTGCAATATCTGTATTCACCACATCCATGTGGATTATGTAGGTAAGGGGCGTGAGAGCAGGAGAGTGGAAGCTTTACCTAAAGCTTTTGAAGTTCTTCATAACCAATAGCTCCGGAATGCAGGGCGCTAGCAATGAGTGCTTGCTTTATGCCTATCTGTTTCAACGCTTTTAAATCACCGGCATTTCTAATTCCTCCTGCTGCGACAAAGTTCTTCTTTGGATACTGTTTGCAAAAGGCAGTTAATTTATCCAGATCGGCTCCCTGATTACTACCCACACGGGCTAAAGTCATAATAATAATAGTGTCCGGCCACCAATCCGAATTAACAAACAGGCTTTTCGCCCCCAGTTCTCCGCTAAGTGAATAATCCAGTGAAAGGATGAAATTATTATTAAAGTCATTAAATTCTGCAATAGTCTCATCTTTATAACATTCACTACCCAAGACCGGTACACATTGCCCGTTAATTTTTGATTGCTTTTTATAGCGTTGATAACCTTTATCAATCCAAAATATTTTTTCCGGAAAAAAAGCCAGCACTTCGTTGATTAAACTGTCATGGTCACCGTGATGAGTAATCGCATTCAAATCTGCAATATAAAACGTATCGAAGTCATAAATCCCCAAAAACGCATTGATGACCTGATAAATATCTGATGACTGACATAAATGACTATTAATCGGTTGATAATGTTCACGACACCCTTGCTGAGCATGAACAACGACACCATCTTTTAAATCAATTACCGGAATTATTTTCATGCGTAAAATTTCTGTGGTTGTTGCAATGATAAAATTAATTGTATGAAAATCTTGTTATTCGAGTATATCACTGGGGGCGGTTTTAATAAGCATGAGCTGCCAGCATCATTGGCAAATGAAGGTCTTTTGATGCTACAGGCCTTACTAGATAACTTTTCAACCATAAACGGCAATGAAATCATAGTTATGCTGGATTGGCGCGTTATTGACCTTCTTAATACACGCGATATGAATATCTTTATCATTAAACCGGAACATCAAACCAGTGAAGAATTTGTACGATTAACCCGGCAATGTGATGCGGTATGGCCGATTGCGCCGGAATTTGGCGAAATATTGCAAACACTCTGTCAAGTAGTTGAATTATCAGGAAAAAAGTTATTAACCTCGCACGCAACAGCGGTTGAAATGACGGCTAATAAATTGAGCACCTATCAGCAGCTTATGCTGCACAATATAGCCACCATACCCACGCAGAGACTTGCTGAAAGCAAAAATTGGCCAGGGCATACTGGTCAGGAATGGATAATAAAACCCATTGACGGCGTAGGCTGCGCGGACAGTTATTTAATCACTTCCCGACAAGATTCCGCGCTGATTGGTATACAACAAGAACAATATATTATTCAACCACATATGCATGGTATAAAAACCAGCCTATCTTGCCTTTTTAAACAAGGCAAGGTCTGGTTATTAAGCGCCAATCTGCAAAAATTCAGAATTATCAACAACCAATATCAGCTATCACACATCATCGTAAATCATGATCCGGATTTAATTAAATACCAGGATTTAGTCGATAAAATAGCGCAGGCTTTTCCTGAATTATGGGGTTATGCCGGTATTGACTTAATTGAAACGCCCGAACTAATACTGGTTCTTGAAATTAATCCCCGATTGACCACCTCATTCGTCGGTATTTATGCTGCGCTGGGAATTAATGTGGCTGAAAACGTAATGCAGTTGCTGGAAGGTCATCCAACATTCACTCGGGGTTTTAACAAACCAATCACCATTAACTTGAAACACAATGAAACAAATGCATAGTATTGGCTGGGATATAGGCGGCGCTCACGTCAAAGCTGTTGTTCTCGATCAGACATGGGAAGTTAGCGCTATTTTCCTGTTACCTTGTCCGTTATGGAAAGGCATAGAGCAATTACGAATAGCGGTAAAAGATATTATGCAAGAGCTACCTGCTGCACATTATTGGCATGCCATTACCATGACCGGCGAGCTGGTTGATTGTTTTGAAAATCGAGAAGCTGGCGTTAAACAAATCCTGGCAACGATAATCGAGCTATTGCCTGCCGATGAATTACACGTATTCGCCGGAAAAGCTGGATTAATCAACGCCAAACACGTTAATGAACAACATTATCTAGCCATTGCTTCAGCCAATTGGTTAGTGAGCGCCGCTTTCGTCGCTCAAAAAGTAGGCAACGGATTATTTATAGATATTGGCAGTACGACCACCGATATTCTTTTATTGAGAGATGGCGAGGTTAGGGCGCAAGGCTACACCGATTACCAACGCCTAATTTCACAAGAGCTTATTTATACCGGTATCATCAGGACTGCTGTGATGGCGGTAGCCCAAACGGCGCTAGATGATGATACCGAAATCGGCATCATGGCCGAGTATTTTGCCACGATGGCCGATGTCTATCGCGTTACCGGGGAACTTAACGAATTACACGACCATACCGAAACGGCGGATGGTGCAGAAAAAACAATTATCGCCAGTGCCAGGCGTTTATCTCGCATGATTGGGTGTGATTTTTACCCTGATGAACTGCCGCGTTGGCAAAAATTCGCAGAAAACATTCGCGCCCAGCAATTATATAAAATCCAATCCGGCTGCGAACACCACATTTCAAACAGTAATATTTCTAACAGTAGTCCGATAATTGGCGCGGGAATAGGGCGGTTTCTAGTCAAACAACTGGCACTGAACTTAGGACGCCCTTATCTGGATTTTTCTGAATTATTTCCCATAGCATCAACCCACACCGGTATAACAATCGCTGATTGCGCGCCCGCAATGGCTGTGGCTTGTTTTTCATCATTATGATGCTCAAGGGAATTTTGTCCCGTAAGAGCCGCAACTGCTATTGGCCTCTATAATTTAACATAATATGCATTATGCGAAGTTTTGACAGGTGGTTTTGGTGGCGGGGCAAATCCCCCCTGATTGGGCATTGCGTGGGCTTTAACGGCTATTGACGATGGGCATCCCACGCTAAGGGGTCTGCCGACGGCGGATAGCTGCCAACGAAAAACAAAAAGCGTGTTTTTCGCCGGAAGCTATCTTGCAAATTTTGATTGGGGCTGGTTGGGAAGCCCGGGCCGCGTCATGGCCAAGCCGGAACGCGCGCAAGCTTTGGCAAGCTTTTGCGCGCGATGTCCCGGCCTGTGAGGCAAAACCCAGACGCTAAGGGTTTGGGGTGATGGTTTGGCGCAATGCGTCAAGACGCGTGAGAAAGGTATGGAAATGGGCGTTCAACCCAAAAAGGACGGCAGATACATTTTCAGCATCCGTGCCGCAATCGACAGTAACCACTTGCAAGCCATCATAGGCTTTATAAAGGAAATCCAAGTCATCAGAAAAACGGAGAAGCTGCTCTTGGAGGCCGACCAATTGAAAAGACAGCGACAACGCTTGATTTACGGGTTCAGAAACATCAACATGCGTACCGGACATGGGCATTACCTCGATTAATGGCTGTGTTCAGTTCCGCTTCGGTGTTTGATTCACTTGGGCGGAACGCCTCTTATTTACCGCAAAGCCTAGGCCTGTGGCTTATGCAACTGCTGGTGCAACTGGTCGTTGAGCTTGTCGAACAGCTCAAGGAATTGGGCGGGTGCTGGCAGAAGGACTGTCGGCGCGAACGCGTCGAACGACAACCCCGCATATTTGTCAGGCCGGATATTGGCCTGCAACTCAAACACATAATCCCCTTCCGGATAACACTTGACCCCAGCCGGCAACCGGATTTGGTATTCGGTCGGGAATTTCGAGCCGGACTTGTACACCCAGATTTTTTGCAGGAACTCCAATTCGCTGGAATTGGGGATGGTGCGGCTACGGACGGCATCCACTTGGGCGCGTTCGACATTGGCTTTCACTAAAGGCATGGCTGTTTCCTGTTGGATTAGTGGAGGTCTTCGAACATGTCGGATTTACCGAAGGTTTCGGAATATTTCCGATAAGCGGACTCATGGTATCGCAATGCCAAAGGATCATCGGGAAAACCCTGCTGGGCATCCACGATAGCGTTATGGAGCAATTGCAAAATAGCCTTGTGTTCGCTAAAAGTCAGTTCAATCGTGTAGTTTTTCGGCATAAAAAACTCTATTTATTGGTGGGATGAAGAAACGGTGCGGGTTAGGCCGTGAGAGCCGCCAGCATGGAAAGATTGGACAAATTTGGCGTGTAACCCTTCCAAAACCGGATAAGCCGCTGGCTGGATTTCGGGCAGGTAACCAAAGCCAGTACGGATAGCGTAAACAGTACTATCCAACAGGTTAAACAACTGCAAACGCTCCTGTAACGTCATCGGGAAAGGCGTTTCAAGCCCACAAAACAGGCTTTTAAGGGTTTCATTGTCAATCGGGTTATCTACGGTTGTAGTCATGGTGGCACTCTGGGGTTGTGGTTGGATGGATTGGGCGCGGCGGCAAGCGTTGGAGCAATAATTGAACAGGCGGCTGGAAGAGACGCGCCGGACAGTATTGCCACAAACGGGGCATAGCGGGAAAGGTAAGGTTTTCATCGTTAACCCCCTACCCCACAAGCCGCGTGTTTCGTAACGGAAGCGCGTATACGGTAAGCTTTCATCTTGCAGGCGTTGGAACAATAAACCGGAGGCCGCCCAGTGCGTGGGACAACCAACAGGCCTTGGCAAACAGGGCAAGACAAACCGTTACGTAAGTCGAAAGCGAAAAAATCCGCACTGAAAAAGTCGTTTGGGTCTTTCATACACCCTCCCCTTACGCGGCAATCAGGCCGCGTTCATAAGCCCATGCCGGATTGGCAACAGGTACGGCCTCAATGATGCGCATCAACGGCACGACGTTGTTGTGTTCGGGGGCAAGGTGTGTGGCGTTGATGTCGATGCCATGCTCAAGCAAAAGCTTACGGTGGCGGTAAAAAGTGTTATGCGGCAAAAGTTGGCGTAGATCTGCACCTTGCCGCCAATGCTGGTAAGTGCCATAAACGGCACGGGGCAATTTCATCAGTTGTTCGTCTATCAGTGTGGCTTGTGTGGTCATGTCGATTTTTCCCAAGTATGCGGTAAACAGTTCGTCGAGTGTGGTTGGGTTCAGGTGGTAACCGTGCGTAATGCCGTGTTTCTGTAGCTCTTTCGTAAATATCCGCAGTTCGGCGCGGAGCTTGCCTTTGATAAAGTCCTCAAGGCCGAGGTTTTGTAAATGGTCAGGTAGTTGGTGCGTCTTGCCTTTGGCGAGCATCTCCCGCGATTTGTTGTAAAACTTGAATGCCCAACGCTTCGAGGATTTGCCTAAGTAAACCGTGCCTTTATCACGTGAGCTTTTGCCGTGGCGGCTCATAGCCCGCATGTGTGCGGCATGTAACCACGCTTCAACGCTGGCATCATTGCCCACGTCATACAACTGGTTAATGTCCAGCATCTTGATTTTGTAATCGCCCTTCTTGATTTTGGCCTCAGCTTGCCTGACGTTACGTAAGGACTCTAAGGTTTTGCCAAAATACCCAGCATAAACCTCAAAGACCTTACGGAACGCCAAGAGCAACAGGGTATTAAGGTCACGTGAACCGAAAACGTTGTGGCCTTGCAGGAATTTCGACAGGTTTCCGTCAATCATGAGCGTGGTCGCCCTGCCCTCGCCGTTACCGCCCGATGACTTGATTTTGACGCTGGTTTCATGCGAACTGCGACAAACAACCGACTTCACACAATCCCATTCGATTGTGCCATCCGCGTCGATCGACAGCACACGACCTGCCGGAATGGGGTCGTGTAGGAAGTCAATTTCACCGCGAAACCAATCAATCATAACAAAATAACATGTTAACAAAGTTACGAAATGCTAACAGGTTATTTGTTATCAAGTCAACTTGTTATAATGTTAACCTGATGTTAATAGCTCGTAAGACTGAAACTGGAACAAACAATGGCAAAGCTAATAAAAGCAGTAAGAATCAGAGAAGACAGGGCGGAAATGCTAAGAGAAAAAGCAATAGCTCTAACGATAAAGAAAAAAGAACACATTACAGAAGCCGACCTGGTCAACTACTTAATTGACGCGGTAACGGAAAGCCTAGACATTGACGAAGATGGAATATTTATACAGACGGATAATCTGGATTAATACCAAAAATGGTACAAAAGGACAGTACTACTAACCCCGTCCTTGCGTTGTTGCGAACCGTTCTTGTTTGAAATAAAAAAATAAAGGCTTGGTGATGTGCGCGGGTGCTCTTCGTACCTCATCCGCCCCTCGCACATCACCAAGGGTATAAATTGTAAAGAAGAGAAAGAAACATCGCATAATGCACGTTATATAAAAAAGCCCGCGTGTGCACTGATTGTACACGCGAACTTTTCTACATAACGTTGGGGCGTAATTATGCGAAGTTTTTATAGGCCTGTAACTTTTCAACGCACCAGTAATTCCGGCCCAAACCAGTCAACAATCACATGCCGGTAATGTTCCGCTTTGGCGGTTTGTAGATGTTCCAAGGGGTTAAGGTTATCGGTCAAAATGACGCCTTGGGAAGCATCCACCGGAAATAGCCTTTCTTTTAGCCAGGCGACTTGATCTGCAAGCAAGGATTTTGAATTAAGGTCTATGGCCTGATTGGATGCCAAAAAGATGAAATCGTTGAAATCCCTACCTGGGTCGGATACAAAAACAGATTGCTGCGGGAAAACTTGAGCGATAGTCCGGGCCACGGAAGCTAGTGCTGTGTTGTGTTGGCCATGCGAGAAAGCAACAAAATTTAGTGCGAGTATGCCTTGTTCCGATAACAGCCCGCGCAACTGGGCTAAGGTTTCGGTCGTTAATAAATGCGCTGGCTCTGATCCACCCGTGAAGCAGTCATGGATAATCAAATCATAAGGGCCTTGCAAATGGCGTATTTCATAACGCGCATCACCGACAATCGCTTGCCCGGTCGGTTTATAGCCAAAATAATCAACGGCGGCTTCTGCAACCGCCGGATCAATTTCCAGCGTATCAGTGACGATGCCATAGCGTTCATGCAGCACTTTTGCCATGTGGCCGGCGCCTAGGCCGACAATCAGGGCACGGGTCATTTTTTTGGCGGACAAGCCTGGAATTAAGCCGACAATATCCTGATAACTCAAGCGGCTTTGGCCATCGCTGATACTGGCGGCGCCAATGGTTGACGCGTCAGAAGTCAACAACCGCAGGTCACGGGATTGCTGATCGATTACCCGCACCCAGCCATACAAACTCTCGCGCTCTGATTGGATTTGAAAGCTATTGCCGCCCGTATACGGATGCCCTGCCCCAACGATTTTTGGCAACAAACTCAGGCCGATTATTGCCAGCAGCACACTTGGCATTACCGCGACTGACACGCCCAGCTTATTTTTTTCATAAAGCCCCACCAGCACGGCCAGCACCAATAACAACACGCCAAGACCAACCAATATTTCCCGCGAACCGACTAAAGGGAACAGGAAAAAACCCAATATCAGCGTGCCAACTACACTGCCAACCGTGCTGACTGCATAGATAGAACCGGCGCTGTTGCCAACGCCGTCCAAGCGGGCGGTTGAAAGTTTGATGGCGAACGGCCCGACCATGCCCAACAAAGTCAGGCTGGGCGAAAATAATATCAGCGCACTGACAAACGCGCCCGCACGCAAGCCTAACGGGTCAGTCGCCAGCAATATCGGGCGGGTTAGCCAAGGTATAAGTAATGTCAGGATTGCCGCTAGGGCAATAATCAGCGATAAGCCTGTCCGTTTAGCACTATCCGCCCAGCGTCCCCCGACAAAGTACCCGATGGCAAGCGCAATCATGGTGACAGAAATCAACGACGACCAGACATAAAGGCTGGCACCGTAAAACGGGGCTATCATGCGCGTGCCTAAAAGCTCTATCACCATGACCGAAGCGCCAGTCAAGAAAACGGTCAGATAAAGTCCGGTGCGGCCAAAAGCATTTAGCGATTTATTTGTCATGGTTTTTGATTAAAAATGTATTTATTTATGGGGGGCCGAAAATAAGCTGCATTTATGGTTCGACAAGGCCTTTAGTCCTGGGCGCACCGAAGGGTCACCATGAACGTAGACATTTTAGAAGTCACTTTATGTTGTTGTTAGTGTGCCACCGGCTTTACCTGCCACATCTATCCACAAATGCGGTAACCCCAACCCTTGCAGCCATTCTGCGCCCTGCCCTTCTTTAAGCATGGCAATCGTCGCGGCGCTGCCGGCGACCACGCAAAAATCGCCAACCACGCTGACGGATGCCAGATGCTTTACCGGCCAGCCGGTTTTGGGGTTGAGGATGTGCCCGTAGTTGGTGCCATCAATGCTGATGCACCGTTCATAATCGCCACTACTGGCCAATGCCCCTTCGTGCAATTGCAGGACGTCGATGACGGCTTGTTGGTCACGGGGATGACGGATGCCAATACGCCAAGGGCTGCCGTCCGCCCGTGCGCCGATGATTTTAATGTCGCCGCCTAAATTGACCACGCCATGCCGGATACCCGCCGCCCAACATAACGCCGCCGCCCTGTCAACGGCGTATTCTTTGACTATGCCGCCAAAATCAAGCTCCATACCCAAACTTGGAAACTCCAGCACCGGCTGCCGCCAACGCAGTTTATGCCAGCCTATTCTGGCTAACAGCCCTTGTATTTGCGCTTCATCGGGCAGTTGGCCGGAATCAAACCGCCAGGCTTTGCGTAAAATACCCGAAGTAATATCAAACAGCCCTTCGCTTTGCTCGTAGCAAGCCGCCGCGTAATTTAGCAGCCCCGCCGTTTCTGTATCCACCGTTATGTTGCCGCCCGCCGCTGCCGCCCGATTAATGGCAGACAAAAAACTGTCGCTACGGTAACGTGAATAGCGTGCTTCCAACCTCTGCACCTCGGCAATAGCGCAATCGGCAATACGATTGGCTTGGCTGGCATTGTTGGCGTAAATCTGAAGGTCGCAGGGGGTGCCCATCGCCTTAAATTCACTGCGGTGAACCTGCATAAAAGCCTAAAACATCAGGCTCCAGCTTGCCGATAATGCACCTTCGCGTTCAAGCTGATAACCATTGACATCATCTTCCACGGGCTGCAACCACTCAACACTAAAACGATGGCCCGCAAATGCGCCGTCGGGGACTGCGGCGCTTACGCCAAAACCCACGTCCCAATAGCGGCCGCCGTAACTGTCCGCATAGTCCATAGGCCCTACGCTGGGGTTAGATTTTGAGCCGGGATTGACATTCTTGACTTGCCTATTGTCCACAACGCCGGGGGTGGGGTTAAACGCCCCGTTAATCTGCCCCTGTTCGGTATAAACGCCGCGCACCGAAGCGGATAGCCAGTGCGTCAGGTTGTAGCTGCCCCAAGCGGTGGACTGGAATATATCGCCGAGCGCATACCCTGACGCATTTTGGTCTTCAAGGCGGACAGTGCCGCTCAGTTGGGCGCCCCACGCCCATTTGTCCAAATTGCCCGTGTAGGTCAAGCTGGGTTTAAAATCCCAGGTGCCGCTACCTAGCTGCATGCCATAGTGGATAAACCCCTCATCTTTGCCGTGCATCCGCCTAAGTTTGATGTCCACATCGCCCGTGGGGGCGCTGACCCCTAAACCGGCATGGAAATGGTGGCCGGTTTGGTCGAACAGTTTAAACAGCGCATATAGGCCAGTGTCACCTACGCCGCCCGTTTGATGTCCATGCAAATGGTCGAGGGTTGCGTCATAGGTGACGCCCGTCAGCAAGCGCTGGTTCATGTCCATATCCATAAATTGGGGCATGAGCATAAGATTTAGCCAATCGGTGGGCGCGTACATGATGTCCAGCATGTGCATGTGCATGTCCATATAATCTGGCGCCACGCGGCAACGATGCCGGTGGCTGTCCAAACAGGCGTTGTTTTTGATGGTTTTGTCGTTGACAGTATCCGTACCATGCAGCATATCACCCGCTTGACGGCTGTACATATAACGGTAACCCGCCATCATGTCGCCTTCTTTGCCAAGCATGTGGCTGAACATGACACCCGCCGGTGCAGGCGTGCTATGTGCATGATGATGGTGGGCATGTCCGCTGTGGGAGGCGATCGCTTGCCCGAGCGTGGATAAGTTAACTTTGAGCGCGGCATTGGCGACGAAATAGTTAAAGTCGGAGTAAGCGCCTTCCCCGCCCCCGCCTAGTTTTAATGCGCCTTGATGGGAGTAATATTCAAAACCGGCTTCCAAGCTAATGCCTTTGGCGAATTGCTTGCTGACGGTCACACCACCGCTTAACGCGCCAAAGCCCGACAGCCGCTGGTCACTGGAAAAATTAGCAGGTAGTTTTTTAGCATCGAAGGCCACCTTTTTAGGGCTAATGTTAACGGTGGTTATATCGACGCTATTGCCTTTATCATCAACAAATTCACCGGTATCGGTACGAAAAAATTGTTGGCCATTGTTTGGGTTGTTGGCATCGACCCAAATTTCCCGACCAATCGAATCGGTTGCTGTTTTGTTAAAGGCCTGTTCAGAAATCAGGTACGGCTTATAGAAATCAGCGGCATCTTGCGAGTAATAACGCACCCTCGGCGTGACCGTCCAGCCCCACCCCAAAGGCTGGACCCAATCGGCCTCGAAGGTATGGGCGTTGATGCCCCAATCGTCGTGAAAAAAGCGGTAATCAAGATGCAGCGCCGCATCCAAGGGATTGAGGTACTGGACAAAACGCGCCCCCATAGTCAATTGGTTGCGCTCATCGGGGCGTTGCTCCAACAAGGCGCGGACATCACCGACCAAGGCATTAGGCGCGGCGGGGTCGCTGCCCAGTGTGGCCGGATCGGCAAACACGACCGTCATTACTTTATAAGGGTTTTCCATGTAGCCGGTGCTACGGATATAGCCGATGCTGGTTTCAATCAGGGCATTTTTATTTAAGACTTGGGTTAGTCCGAGCGAGCTTCCCCAATCCTCTTTATTACCACTGAGGACTTTCGAAACGGCAAGGTTTTCTATCTGATCCTGAAAAGCCGTCTTGGTGATGTAAGGTTCGGCATCGTGGTCGAGTGCGGCAAAAGTGTGGCTGCTGGTGTAACTTAAACCGACGTTCAGGCTGGTGAGTTTCTGGTTAAAATCCCAGCGTGTGTTGATGTTGCCAAACCGCGATTCGTAATCGTCTTCTATCGAAATGCCACCACCAATGTCCACCGCCGCTTCATCCCACTCATAACCAAGCTTAAAATCGCCTTGCTTACGGGTTTCAGGTGAGGCCGTGGACAGGATATGCACGGGCGATGCGTCTATTTGTTTTTTGTAGTTGAGCGGATTTAATTGGGGATCCAAAAATATTTGCCGGTTAATAAGCGGTGACGCGCCAACCGTAACCAAACGGTTGCCAGAAGCCACTTTCACGGCACGGTTGCCTTTGCCGACAAGCGGTGCTGTTGTGACAGGCGTCGCACCTGACCAAGTGTCTTGGGTGTAGGCAAAAGCAAACTTTATCCTATCCGTCAACGAAACCTTGCTGGTGCCAAAAATGCTGTCCACTTCAATAGGGTTGCGGTTATTCGGTACTTTAAGCAAAGAACGCTTGCCTTCCTGATAATGGGAATATTGGAAGTCAACCTCGTCATCGTCGGCTAAGCAGGTTGTTGGTTGTAACAGGCCAGGTAGCGCCAATGCCGCAACTGTTAATGCCTGTAATGCGGAGTTTTTAGTAGCAGCCACAGCCACCCCCCACAGCCGCGCCATTGCCTGCGGCTGCCTCGCGGCTGCCATAGGTATGCGTGCGTAGTGCGCTTTGGACAGGATTAGGCTCTAGCGCCATCTGCGTCTTGGCTAACGTGCCGCGTTGCCAAGGTGCAACGGCGGTGCAGCCGCCCATAATCAAGATTAGCGGAAGTATACGGACAAGTTTATTCATGATTTATAGACGTTAGGCGTAACAGGGGGGAAAACTATTCCGCCAATAATTGCTCCAGTAAAGTATCCAGCGCTTTTGCCTCGTCAGTTCTGAAACCAAGCTGGACATGACGGATAACACCTTTTTTATCGACGAGATAAGATGACGGCATGGCTTTCACTGCAAAGGTTTTCGCACATTGCTCACCAATATCAGCAACCACGGTGAAATTAGCCGGATATTTAGCCAGAAAATCCTGGGCATCAATGGGGTTTTCATCCAAATTAATGCCAATGATTTTTAGATCTTGGCCTTGATATTTTTTGTCAAGGTTATTTAAAAAAGGGAATGATTTGGCGCAAGGCCCGCACCAAGAAGCCCAAAAATCCACATACAGAACTTTGTCTTTGAACTGTTGAAGATTATAGCGTTGCGTATCGCCGACCGGCGTTAATGCACAATCAGGCATATTATCGCCCTTATCGAGGGCAAACAAAGGCTGCATGGGTGTTGCAGCCAGTAAAACCGAAAAAAAAGCAATTGTCCGTTGATTCATTATTATTATTTTTATCGCCAACTTGAAAGTTTAATGAGCCAGAAAATAACCGGCCCGTCATCCTTGCAAGCTCCGGCTATAATCTGGTTGGGAATTGTAGGGTTATTTGTTTTGCAAAACTGTGATATTTGTGCCCGTATGCGCCTTTGTGGCGGTTTCGCAATGGTATTCCAGAGAATAGTCGTCTGCCGCTTTGTTAGTTTTGTTCACCATAACGTAATACGAGCCATTACCACCGTTCAGTTTGACTGCCGGGCTATAAAGCGCATCGCCATCTTTAGTGTCTGTGGTATTAATGGCCAATATGCCTTTAGTGACCTGGGCGCTAATAATAGGCGGGGCAATAGTGCCGGCCAAGTCTTTAACTCTAACAGCCAGATTTGCGGCAGGGCCATTACCATCATCAAAGCATTGGATCTGATAATAGTCGACGGCGCTTTTTGTGGCGCCGAGTGTACCTGATTGGTCATGGGCGGATGCAAGGTTTACAGCACCAAGCAACGAAGCTGTCAACAAGGTGGTTTTTATTATCATGTTTTTCATAATGTTTTCTCTTTTGGTTGGAAATGTCGCTGATTAGTGGTTGGGCAATTATCCATTACCTAACCCATTTTCTGCACTTATCGCGCATCACGGCTGCCCAGCAAGCGCCTGTAATTTCGTTGCCGCATAATTGCTGACAGTGCTGTCGCTATCATGCAAGGCCTGTTGCAACAAGACCCTATTATTGCCTGCGTTATCCACGGCTATTATGCGCACGGAAGCGTCGGTATCCTGCAAAGCGGATTGTAATATCCCAGTAGCCGCTTCGCCCTCGCGTCTTGCCAAAGCATCCACTGCTTGTGCCCTGACTTCCGCATTCTTATCCAGTAATGCGCTTGTTAATAAGCTATGCGCGGTTGCATCGTCTATTTGTCGGTCCAATGCCAGCAGCGTTAGGGCATCAATCCGCTGTTCAGGGTCTTGTGCGGTCGCCATTGCCATTAATTGTCCGGTATCGCCGATAGTAATTTGTGCCGGTTCGGGTTGTCGTGCAGTCACTGTCGGATTGAGTGGCGTTGTATGTTTATCGTTTTTTCCTTGCAGGGCTGCAAAATTACGGCCTATTACCCAAACTTCTTCCGGCTGTTGGGATAATCCCTTTTGGGAATAGCGAAAAACCATATCCGCATTTTTGTTGAGCAAACATTCCAACACAGGCTTAATGCTTGCACCCTCACAGACCGCAGTAACCAGACTATTAGGCAATGCGGAATAGTGGATTAACACGCCGGTGGTGCTGGAAAGCACGGCAAGCAGATCATTTAAAGCCACTTGGGTTGCCTCTAAGCGCAATTCTTCCCCTAAATTTTTGCTGGTGCTGATATTGATACGCTCGACTGTTTGTTTATCAGCCAACAAAAAAATAGGCTTTAGCATAAGCAGACATAGTATCGAAAACCTGACTATCATCATGGCTCGCCTAGCGGGATAAAGATTTTAAAAAGCTGTCGAGTATAAACAACACGCCATTGCTCAACAACTGCAAATGGTTTAAAAAAACCAAAAACTAAGTGCCCTCGCCTGCGCGGCAAGGGCGCTTAAACAAGCAGCCATCACAACAAAGTGCGGTTATGGTGGCTGAAGTTAACCCCAATAAGTCCTATGGGAAAAATTTTGCACCGGGTGCGCCGGCAGGATAAGTGGCTCTAGGAATTGGCAAGAAAGCATCAATGTCGGCATCAGCCGGTTCGATAGCCAAATCGTAACCGCCGTTACATGCGGCATCCAGTGGGTTGGCGACCAGATCACGGGCGATGGTCATAGTTGGCCAGAAAGGCGATTCTACAGCCGGATTGTAAGGCGTGGCCCTAGGCATAGTGCGTTGGTCATTAAACAGCGCAGTGGTATGGCCCATCCAGACGTCCACACGGTCACCCATAGCTGCGGTGCCATTGCCACGTTTACACCAGTTGGCAACGGCGACACGGACTTTCAGGTTTTTGGCGCACGAGGTTGTTTTGAATTGAACCGCACCGTATCTGAAAGGCGACAAACCGGTTGCACTTTTCACTTGCTCGGCTAATGGTGCTGAGCTGTAAGGGGATGGGCCTGCCCAAGTGTGATAACCTCGAATTGAACTATTTGCATCAAGGGTTGGCAAAAAGTTGGCAAACAAAGTGCCGCCACCTGACACCAAGCCTATGCCTAATTTGGTAAAGCCTACGCCAGGCAGAACGCCTTCAATGTCACCAGACAAATCAGCAACTGTTTCGCCTTGGAGGCCTGTGCTGGTCAATTTGTAAATTGTCGCTAACGCAGGGTCAGCCGCATTAGGGAAAACAGCGCTCATGGCAATCACGTCTTGCGATGGCCCTAGGTCAATGTTGTCATTACAGCCGTGGGTTACGGTAAATGCGTTATAACCGGAAACACCTTCTTTAACTACGTCTCGGATACCGGTATGGGCGAATGCACCGGAACTCGCAATACCTATAACGGTGGCTACTGAATAAAGCGCCATTTTCTTTACAGCTTTAAAATTTCTCATCAAGTCCTCCTTAAGGACGTAAGTTTTTCTACCGTGTGTATATAACAACGACTCCTTGTTGCTGTTATTGTTTTTTGTCGACGTTGTAGTAAAAGCAGTATTTATGCCAAAAAATAATAAACCCTCTCAACGCAACTAACACATTGATTTAATTGAAAAATAATGGCCGATTTTTTTAAATGGGGCGTAATTAAGGATTCACTTATTAACCAAAGTTAGCAGGATAGTTAAAGAAGAAAATTCTGGTTTTAAATTACAAAATAAGTGATATGCCCTACTATTCAAGCCGCTAATACAACTCTTTCCAATTCTCACTATTAACAAATAATGGCGTATGGCGTCCTACCCTCTTAGGGCGCAAGGCTTATTTTGCCTAGGTTTATATGAAACTAAACGCTATCACCCTATTGTGCAGATAAGAAAACTATGGGATATGCCACAGTAAGGTGTGTGATATGACACACTTTTAGGTGATGGTTAATTTGTGATTGGGTAGTGGTAAGCATTCAAATGCTTAAGTGTCAACGGAGTCAAAAAACATGTTTTTTGACTCCAAAATAGCATCACCATTTTTACCACCACCTGTAATTGTTTGCTGGCGACAGCGGTCATTGATTTTGCTTATTACCAATGCTTGCACTTGCGCCAACAAATCTTTTTGCCCGCTAAAAAAATTGTCTGCATCGGTTTCCCTACGTAACCAAGTAAACTGCCGCTTGGCCAATTGCCGTGTGGCGACAATGGCTTTTTCAGTCATCGTTTCAAGATCATACTCACCTTGCAGATAAGACCAGGCCTGCCGGTAACCGACCGCCCTGATCGCGGGCATTTTTTCGTTTAGGTCACCGCGATTGAAAAGATGCTGGACTTCTTCGATAAAACCTTGAGCCAGCATAATCCGAAAGCGTTGCGCAATAATGTCATGCAAAATTTTCCGGTCTGGTGGGGCAACAATCAGTTTTATGGCTTGATATGGCAATGCTTGCGCCTTGTCGGTGGTGAAAAATGAGGTCAAGGGCCGCCCACTGATTTCGTACACCTCCAATGCCCGCTGCACACGCTGGGGGTCATTAGGATGGATTCGCGCCGCCGCTTCAGGGTCTACAGCGGCAAGTCGTTGATGTAGGGCATATTTGCCCTGATTCTCAAGCTCTAAATCGAGCCTGGCTCTGATAGCCGGATCGGCTTCCGGCAAGGCGGCAAGCCCTCCGGTTAGCGCATTAAAATAAAGCATGGTGCCGCCCACCAGAATCGGTATTTTGCCCCTTTGGCTTATTTCAGCCATTAACGCCAATGCCAGTGTCCTAAACTGGCCTGTTGAAAAGGCTTCTGACGGGTCAAGTATATCCAGAAGATGATGGGGAATACGGCCCCGCTCTTCAAGCGTAGGTTTGGCTGTGCCTATGTCCATGCCTTTATAGACCAATGCCGAATCGACACTGATGATTTCACCGTTAAGTGCTTGGGCGAGTTGTACGGCTAACGCGGTTTTGCCTGAAGCGGTCGGGCCCATTAGCAAGATGGCGGGTGGTGGTTGCATAATGCTCATTGTCCGCGCAAGAAGAATTTATCAAGGTCATTCATGGATAACGCTATCCAGGTCGGGCGGCCATGGTTGCATTGCCCAATCCTCTCGGTTTGTTCCATTTCCCGCAATAACGTATTCATTTCCTCCAAGCTTAACCGGCGATGGGCACGCACCGCACCATGACACGCCATTGTCGCCAGCAACTGGTTGGTTTGTTCTTGAATGCGTTGGCTCATGCCATGCTCGGACAAATCCGCCAAAACATCACGAAGTAAGGTTTCCACATCGGTGTCACGCAATAACGCAGGCACCGAACGCAAGATAACCGTTTCAGGCCCGGCACGGCTAACCTCAAATCCTAAGGCATGAAAAAACGTATGTTCTTGTTCGGCCAAATCCGCTTCAAGCACGGTGACAGTCAGTTTAATCGGCAACAACAACGGCTGGCTGGGCACGTTGCCTTGCTGATAGTTTTGTTTTAACCGCTCGTAAGTCACCCGTTCATGCGCGGCATGGGCATCGACCAGAATTATGCCCGAGCGCGTTTCGGACAGGATAAAGACGTTATGCAAGTGGGCGATAGCATAACCTAGGGGTGGAAAACCGTCAGGTTGTGGAACGGGCGGGCTTGCCGGTTTTGGATGCAACGTAGCGTAGGCGCGTAATTGTTCTTCTACCTGCAAAGGCAAGGCAGTTTGTTGTGGCGTCCATGCGCTATAAGAGGTCGGTTTAGCTGCGGTAACTGGCTGCGGCTGGATTGGCGTTAATAACTCTACTGACGACTGGCGGGCTATCGGCTGGTTGCCAGGGCGCAAATCAGCCAACGACCGGTGCAGGGCGCTAAATAAAAAGTCATGCACCAAACGCCCTTCCCTAAACCTGACTTCGAGTTTTGCCGGATGGGCATTGACATCGACCAGCGCGGGGGACAGCGTCAAATACAATACAAACACCGGATGCCTGCCATGAAACAGCACATCCTGAAACGCCTGCTTAACGGCATGGGCAACCAGTTTGTCTTTAACCAGCCGGTTATTGACATAGAAGAATTGCATATCTTGTTGGCTGCGCGAATAAGTTGGCAAGCCCACCCAGCCTCCCAACTGCAATCCCGAAGCGGCAAAATCTAATTTTACCGAACTGGCAATAAAAGCCTCGCCGCAAATGCTGGCGATGCGTTGCTCCTGTTCCTTAGCGGATGTTGCCGGCCTTAAGTTCAGAATTTCTTTTTGGTTATGGACGAGCGTAAAACCCATATCAAAACGGCTTAGCGCCATACGTTTAACCAAATTTTCAATATGGGTGAACTCGGTTTTTTCGGTTTTTAAAAATTTACGGCGGGCAGGCGTGTTGTAAAACAGGTCGCGGACATCAACAGTAGTGCCTTGTGGATGCGGGTCGGGCTGGGGAACAAAATTTTTCTCAGAACCATCGGCCTCGACACGCCACGCACAATCACTATCGGCGACACGGGAAATCAATGTAAGCCTGGAAACTGAGCTAATACTGGGCAGAGCCTCACCGCGAAAACCCATGCTGGCAACATGCTCAAGGTCTTCTAGCGTGGCGATTTTGCTGGTGGCATGGCGGGACAACGCTAACGGCAAGTCTTCTTTGACAATACCGCAGCCATCATCCCTTATTTTTATCCGCCGTGCGCCGCCTTGTTCAATGTCAATAAGGACTTGCGTGGCACCGGCATCAAAACAGTTTTCAACCAGTTCTTTAACAATCGAGGCCGGTCTTTCAACCACCTCGCCAGCGGCAATTTGGTTAACGAGTTGGGTGGGGAGGGAATGGATACGCATCAACAATCTGAAACAAATGGCCTATTTTATCTGACTGGTGAAAAAATAACTGGCCCAAACCATTATTTGCCCAAACGGATTGCTATAACGTGTCGGGCAACAAGCCATATCGGGCGGCCGCCTGGAACGGTCACAGCTTTGCAAACGTGCTGTCGAAGGGGGCGTATTGTTTGAAATAATTAAAAACGCCTTTAAAAATAGCGGTGGCCATTTTTTCTTGGTAGCGGGCGCTTAATAAATTCTGTTCTTCAGACGGGTTTGAGATAAATGCCACTTCTATCAGAACGGATGGGACATCAGGTGATTTTAAGACAACAAAGCCTGCTTTTTGCACCGAATTTTTATGCAAATCAGCAACACCTTCAAAACTTTTCAGCACTTTACTGGCAACTGCCACGCTGGCTTCTTGAGTGGCGGTTTGGGACAAATCCAACAGCACGGAAGCAAGCACGTCTTCTTTGTCGCTCAGGCTTACCCCCCCAATCAAATCTGCGGCGTTTTCACTTTTTGCCAGCCATTCTGCCGCTTGGCTTGATGCTGCACCCCTGGACAACGTATAAACAGACGCACCTTTGATTGATGAATCCTCAAAGGCATCGGCATGTAATGAAACAAACAAGTCCGCTTTAGCTGTCCGGGCAATGCGCATCCGTTCTTTAAGGCCGACATAATAATCGCCGGTTCGGACCAGCACGGCTTTCATGCCCGATTGCCGGTTGATTAATGACTCAAGGCGTCGGGCAATTGCTAAGGTCACCACTTTTTCTTCTGTACCGTTAATGCCATGGGCACCCGGATCATTGCCGCCATGGCCGGCGTCAATCGCTATCACTATCGCCCGGGCATTTTTTTTGCCAGATTTTGGGCCTTCTTCAGTTTGTGAGGTGGGAACTGGCCTTGCCGTTTGACGGGATTTAGTATTGCCGACAGGATTGTCTGGCGCCACACGGGCAGCTGTCATTTTATCTTGGAGGTTAATGACCAATTGATGGCCGTCATTATTAGCGTCTAAAGTAAGCTTTTTTGAAGCGTCCAGTACCTTTAAGTCAACAACAAATCTTAAATCGGTGTTGTGTCTGGTGGCGACCCTTAGCTTATTAAATAATGGATGGGTAGAAGACGGTTGGGGCAACACATCACTTAGCCGGGCGTTTTTTATGTCAACCACTAAACGCGCGGGTTTATCAATAATAAAAACACGGTGCTTCGGCTTCGCGGATACAGTGAACGCGACTTCCATTTGCTGGCCTTTAGTGGAATAACTGATTGCCGTCACGTTGATTTGTTGCGCGTGACAAGCCGCAGCCAAAAATAACTGCAAAGCAAAGAAGCATAGAATCCTGGCTGGGGGGAACCAAGGTTTGCCCCCCTCTTCATCAATTACAGGTTTAACCCGCCACCCAATTTTGTCGCTGTTTTTCATAGTCGTAACCGGAAAATTATAATCCGCCCAAAATTATACCAGTATGCCTTTGTTTTTCCAGAATGCCCAGACTAATCAGGCAGCATTTCCAACAATCGTCCGGCATCTTTAGGTGTGAGGCTAATGATTTTGTCAGGCTCAGGCAAAAGCCCTTGACCCTTATCAGGCCATTCAATAAAACAGACACACGCCTGATCTAAGTAATCGCGTATGCCTATCCATTCAAGTTCTTCAGGATCGGCAATCCGGTACAAGTCAAAATGGATTATTTTATGGTTATTGACCGTATATTCTTCAACCAATGTGTAAGTGGGGCTTTTTACCGCCGCAGAAAAACCTGCCGCCCTAAGATAGCCTCTAACTAACGTAGTCTTACCCGCACCTAAGTCGCCATATAAAAACACCAGGCATTTTTTTGGCAAACAACCCCATAGCGTCGCGCCGAATTGTTCGGTTTCTTCGGTGTCGTGTAGGTATTTTTGCATCAATTAACCAGTTTCCTTAAATAAGGCATTAAATCACTTGCTAACAAACCCCTTTCGCCGTCTTTTTCTACAGCTAGGTCGGCTGCTAAGCCATGTAAAAAAACGCCTTGTTGCGCGGCGTCCTTAAGAGAAAGCCCCTGTGCAAGCAACGCGCCGATAACTCCCGATAACACATCCCCCATGCCGCCTGATGCCATGCCTGGGTTGCCGGTTGTGGAAATGGCAAGATCATCTTCCGAAGCGATTAATGTGCCTGCACCTTTTAGGACAACAACGCCACCGTATTTGCGTTGGATTTCATAGGCGGCGGCAAATCTGTCTTTTTGTATCATGCTGGTGGTTGTCATCAAGAGCCGGGCGGCTTCACCGGTATGGGGGGTTAGCACACGGGTGCTGGAGACTAAGGCTAATTTGTGCCGTGCAAACATGGTATTGGCCAGAATGTTTAATGCATCTGCGTCTATCACCATCAGCTTCCTAGTCAGAATTGCTGTTATCAGCAACTCTTTTGCCCACTCGCTTTGCCCTAATCCCGGCCCTATCACGATGACATTGGCTTTTTTTAACAGCGGCGACAATTGCACACCATTTGCCACGCCATGACACATTACCTCAGGCCGCGTCAAACTTATGATGCTACTGTGCTCTGTTCGCGTTGCAATGCTGACCAGTCCGGCCCCTGTCCGTAACGCCGCCTCAGCGGCAAGCCTTGCCGCCCCTATAAAGCCTTTATCACCACCAATGATTAAAACGTGCCCATAAGCTCCCTTATGGGCGCAACGGTTACGGCGTGGCATCGGAGCGTGGACTACCCGATAGGCTGATGGGGTGACTTTTTGGAACACCCCGTCTGGAACCAGCAAGGAGGTGTAAAAAATATTGCCGCAATATTCAGCCGCTTGCCCAGAAAAAAGCCCTTGTTTTAAGCCGATAAATGTCACCGTGCAATCAGCTTTTACTGCATGATCATCGACATACCCCGTATCCGCATTGAGTCCGGACGGTATGTCGATAGCGATAACAGGCACCGGACAAGCATTAATGGCTTTAATGGCTTCGGCATAGCGTCCGGTCACCGACCTATTAAGCCCCGTGCCCAGCAAGGCATCGACTAGCACGTCGGCATTAATAGGTTGCAGTGCATCAAACAACACAACTTTGCCATTAGCACTGACATAATTTTGATAGGCGGCTAACGCATCTCCGGTCAATTTTTCCACTGTCGCCATGGTGTACACACAAACTTGCAAGCCCGCCTGATGCGCCAAGCTTGCGGCGATGTAACCATCACCGCCATTATTGCCAGACCCGCAAAATACAGCGACGGCACCGGCATTAGGCCACTTGCCGGTGACACACTGAAAAACTTCGTAGCCTGCTTTCGTCATTAAGTTAAAACTGGAAATACCGTATTCGTTTATGGCAATACGTTCAAGTTCCTTAACTTGGTCGGTACGATAAAGCGTCCTGGGTAATTTTTGCATGATGCTTTAATCTTAAAAGCGCTAGCTATTAATTAGTTGTGATACATTAATTCCGCTTTCTATAAAGAAGCGGTCAACAATAATATTTAAGATTTTAGTCAAAAATAAATTTAGGTATAACACACGAGGATTTGCTAATGAGTAATGTATTAAATGAAGTGTTAATGGCCA
>DIUY01000030.1:139473-322799 GCA_002422395.1 Methylococcaceae bacterium UBA6146
CAGAAGCCAAGTATATTGATTGGCTTACCATCAAAGACCAGGCGCAAAGTGTCCTTGAAGATGTCGTGCGGATAAAATCACACCCGTTGGTGCCTTCGGACATCCCTGTTTACGGTTATATTTATGACGTCAAATCAGGACGGTTAATCGAAGTCCCTGAAGCGACAAACGCCGGAAAATAAACCTTAAGCGTTCAGCCAGCAAAAACTGAACGCACTATTCTTTTGCTAGCCATTCTTCCAACGCGGCGATAATGCTTTTCGCCTGATCCTTGCTGGAAATATTGAATTTTGATTTCTGCTGATATTCGCCGTTACGTTTTTGGTAGCGGCGGATAGTATATTTGTCAGGGCCATATTCTTCTTTGGCGCGGTTCCAATCTTGATACCGGTACATCACCGTCGCCCACGCCCCTTTTGTAAGCACTTTTTTGTCCAGTTCCTTAACGGTTTCAATGCCCCCGTCTTCGTACTTTACTGTCAATTCGTCCACTGTTTCAGCCATAAGAGTCCACCTTAAATTTTATGTTTATCGGGCAATGAACTGCCCAAAAGCACGACTGCCTTCACCGGTCTTAATGGTGCTGACAACACGCAACGTTCTCGCATCCAACACGGATACCGTACCATCAAACCAACTGGCGACATAAACATGCCGGTCATCAGTGTGCGTGCTGATACCCTCAGGTTTGTCGCCGACCGGAATCAAACCAATCTCTTTCAAGCTGGCGGTGTCAATAACAGAGACCGACCCATCATCCTGGTTAGTCACCAACAACCGGCTGTCATTCAGTGCTAGCGCAGCAGCATAAGGCAACATATTGACTTTTATGGTTGCAATGGCCCGCATCCGTGCCGTTTCTAAAACTGTGACATCATCGCTTTGCACGTTGGCGATATAAAGACGCTCGCCCCTGCTATCAATGGTTAGGCCGAATGGGTGGGTGCCAACTGACGCGGTTTTTTTAACCGTAAAAGTGGCAAGATCAACCTTGGAAACTGAGTTATCAAGCCTGTTGGCGACATAGAGCCAATGATTGTCAGGACTGACTATCAGGCCTGAAGGCGACTGGCCAGCGGCAATAGTGGCAATAACTTTAAAATCACCGGCATCAACAACCGCCACGGTGTTGTCGTACCAGTCCGCGACATAAATCCTTTTGCCATCAGGGCTAACGGCAATGCCTAAAGCACCATCACTGACTTTAACCTTAGCGATAACCTCGCGTTTTTGGGTGTCCAACACAGCAAAGCCCTTTGCTTCAGGGGTGCTGATATAACAATACCGGCCATCAGGCGAAACTGCCACGCCCGCAGGCTTTCCCTGCACAGCAACGGTATCCACCACCCTGCCCTGTGCCGTATCAATAATTGAAACGCTATCGCCTAACTGATTGCTGATATAAGCAAAAGGCGTTGCAGCAAGCGGCAGAGAAAAAAAAGCTGTAGCAATCGCTACAGCTAGGTTTTTTAGATGAAACACGCAGAAACCTTATTTTTCAGCCAAGGCCTTCAAATTTTCCAAGCCTGATTTAAAAATTGCCGCCACAGCTGAATTGGCCGCTTCTTCGTTCATTTCTTCAGGTGGGTTGTTGTTCATATAAGCGCGGTAATAACCGGCTTTCCAAGAAACAACAGAGGTATCGCCTTTCGCTTCAACTTCAATGCTGGCTGCATAATTATCAACCGGCAAAACAGGCACTTTTTCTTCCACACCCGAATGGGTAATGGTTTTTGCCGTACTCATCTCGGTAATTTTATACGCATAAGACATTTTTTTATCGTCGTGTTTTTTGAGTTCTTCGGTGATAGTGCCGCCATCTTGCAACGTCAATACCCGGATTGAACCTTTACTATTGCCCTTATCGGCTGTTGTGCTTTTAATGCCAGGCAGCCATGACATGTCGTCGTAATTTTTGATGATTGCCCAAACTTTTTCAGCAGGTGCATTAATGGTGATTTCTTGTTCCAACTTTTGGCGGACAGGGCCATGTGCATTGGCAATTACAGTAAAAAAGAACAGTAACGCTGAAACAATTAAGGTAATTTTCTTCATACTAACTCCTCGTGAGCTTATCAATAGTAAACGCGGCATTATATGACAACTAGATGCCACAAGCACCAGTGTATTTAGGCAACTATGAATTTTGCATGAACTCCAGACCAACGCCACACAGCTATTTTAATGGCAGGCCGAAAAGAATATACGCTTTCCTAAGCCAGCCTTTATAAGCCCTTGGTCTAGCCCACAGGCTTTGGCTTTACTGAGTTTGGCAATTAAAGTAGACTGCTGGACAGCAAATTATCAGGTCGGGGTAAAAGCCGCCCTGATGACTAATCAACCTTAAACGACACCACTTGTAACTATGTCCACAAACGAAGCCCAATCCCCGGCAAATTTTATCCGCCATATCATTGACAACGACCTTAAAAACCACAAAAACAATGGCAATGTTGTCACCCGATTTCCCCCAGAGCCCAATGGCTATCTGCATATCGGCCATGCCAAATCAATCTGCCTTAATTTTGGTATTGCCGCCGAATATAATGGTGCCTGCAATTTGCGCTTCGATGACACCAACCCCGAAAAAGAAAGCGACGAATATGTGCAAGCCATCATGCGGGATGTTGAATGGCTAGGTTTCCAATGGCATGAACTGCGCCACGCCTCCGATTATTTTGAACAGCTTTATGACTATGCCGTGCAGCTCATCAAAGACGGCAAAGCTTATGTGGACAGCTCAACGCCCGAACAAATCCGCGCTTATCGCGGTACCTTGACAGAACCTGGCAAGGCAAGCCCCGACCGCAGCCGTTCCATCGAAGAAAACTTGGACTTGTTCACGCGGATGCGGGCCGGTGAATTCGCCGACGGGCACTATGTGCTGCGGGCAAAAATAGACATGGCCTCGCCCAACATCAATATGCGTGACCCGACCATTTACCGTATCCGCCGTGTCCACCACCAACGCACGGGTGACAAATGGTGCATCTACCCGATGTACGATTACACCCACTGCCTGTCCGATGCCATCGAAGGCATAACGCATTCTATCTGCACCTTGGAATTTGAAGACCACCGCCCCTTGTATGACTGGGTGCTGGACGAGCTGGAAACGCCGTGCCATCCGCAACAAATTGAATTTGCCCGTTTGCAGTTGGAATACACCATCGTCAGCAAGCGCAAACTCAACCAACTGGTCACCGAAAAACACGTCAACGGCTGGGACGACCCACGGATGCCGACCATTGCCGGATTACGCCGCGCCGGCGTCACGCCCGCCGCCATCCGCGATTTTTGCGAACGGATTGGCGTCACCAAAAAAGATGCCTGGATAGAAATGGCGGTGCTGGAAAACTGCATCCGCGAAGACCTGAACGAAAACGCCTTGCGGGCAATGGCGGTGCTGCAACCGTTGCGCGTCGTCATCGGCAACTATCCCGACGGGCAAACCGAAGCGTTGGAAGTTAGCAACCATCCGCAACGCCCCGAACTGGGCAAACGCCAAACCCCTTTCTCTAAAGTGATCTTAATCGAACAAGACGATTTTGCCGAAAACCCGCCGCCCAAATATAAGCGCCTGATCCAAGGCGGCGAAGTGCGTTTGCGCGGCTCTTACGTTATCCGCTGTGACGAAGTGGTTAAAGATGCCGAAGGCCGCATCATTGAATTGCGCTGTAGCTACGACCCCGACACCTTGGGCAAAAACCCCGAAGGCCGTAAAGTGAAAGGTGTTATCCATTGGGTCTCAGAAGCCCATTCCTTAACGGCTGAAGTGCGTTTATACAACCGCCTGTTCCGCTTGCCTAACCCAGATAATGAAGACAATTTTCTGACTGCGATAAACCCTGATTCCCTGGAAATACTCAATGGTTGCCGCGTTGAGGCCAGCCTAGCCGAAGCCGCTCCAGAAAGCCGTTACCAGTTTGAGCGGACGGGGTATTTCTGCGTTGACAAAGACAGCACTGACAGCAAAATGGTCTTTAACCGCACCGTGACATTAAGGGAAAACTGGGTGAAAGATTAAACGGCGGTAGGTTAGCACGAGGAGCTAACCCTTTATGCCCCAGAGGGTGCAACGCATCGAGGCGGTAAATGTTGGGGTTCATGCTTCACCCCAACCTATCGGGCTGTATTTTGAAATAAATCCGGCACAAAAAAATTATCGAGAAATTTGGCAGATACCCACACAGAAATGCCCTGTTAGGGCGGGTTTCAATCCAAGAAGAGATTGCGTTTTTAAAGCTGCCAAGTTCGGGGTTTTAAAAACTGTAGCTGCATCAATCTTGATTTTCGGAAGGCAAGCAATCACCTTCATAGTCTTTGTTTCGGACGAAAAAGCGCGAAAACAGCAAGCCCACTTCAAACAGCAACCACATCGGAATGGCCAGCAAAGTTTGGGAAATGGCATCCGGCGGGGTCAACAACATGCCAATGGTAAAAGCGCCAACGATCACATATGGGCGTTGTTCAGCGAGGGCTTTCGGCGTTGCCAAACCCGTCCAGACCAAGACAATAGTGAAAATGGGCACTTCAAAACAAACCCCGAAGGCAAAAAACAGGGTCAGGACAAAATCCAAGTATTTGTTGATATCGGTCATCACCGCCACGCCGGTGGGTGCGGCCGCAGTTAAAAAACCGAACACTAGGGGGAACACGACAAAATAGGCGAAGGCCGCCCCCAGATAAAACAAAAAAGTGCTGGCCACCAATAATGGCAGCATCAACCGGCGTTCGCGCCGATAGAGGCCGGGGGCGACAAACGCCCAAAGCTGGTACAAGATCACCGGGACAGAAATAAAAACTGCCACCACCAAAGCCAGTTTGAACGGGGTGAAAAACGGCGATGCCACATCGATGGCGATCATAGTGCTATTGGCGGGCATGTGCTTCAACAAGGGGCCTGCCAGTAGCGTGTAAATTTCGTTGGCATAAGCGGCTAAACCGCTAAATACCACCAACACGCATAAGACCACTTTTAGCAAACGGTCACGCAGCTCCACCAAATGGCTGATGAACGGCTGCTCTTTGGGGTCGTGGACGTTATTCGGTTTCATGCGGGGACTTTTTAAGATTGGGTTTTGCAGGCTCACGCACATTTTGCAGCGAAGAATTTATGTCCGCAACCGATTCATTCATTTCGTTGAGGGCCTGATGGTATTCATCCAAACCGGTTTGTTCTTTCATCAGCTGGCGCATTTCTTCCACTTGCAACTCATGGCGGATTTCCGCTTTGACGCTGGTGACCATCTTTTGCAACTTGCCCACCCAGAAACCCGCGAGCCGGGCCACTTTTGGCAAGCGTTCGGGGCCTATCACCAATAAGCTGACAAGGCCTAACATCATCAATTCAGTAAAGCCTATTTCAAACATAAGCGTTAAACTTGGGTGTCAGACTTTTCCGTCTGTTTCTCGGCCAATTCGCTATCGGCAGTATTGCCGCTGTTATTTTCAAGGTTTTTTTCTTCCTCGCTGGACTTGACTGCTGTCCGGAAGTTTTTGATGGCATCACCCAAATCCGTACCCACATTGCGTAAGCGTTTGGTACCAAAGACAATGATGATGATGACCAATAGGATCAATAATTGTGTGACGCTAATTCCCATAACGGTTCTCCTAATTTTGATTAATTGTTATTTACTGTTTGTTAGCACGTTGGGCTTTCTCGTCTAAACCCGACAAACTAAAGCGCCGTTGCAATTCTTGCAAGACATCATTGGGATGCAACCCTTGGTGCGCCAGCAAGACTAGGCGTTGAAACCATAAGTCTGCCGTTTCATAAATGCTTTGCCCTTTGTCACCGTTTTTGGCGGCAATCACGGTTTCAGTCGCTTCCTCACCGATTTTTTTTACGATGGCATCCAAGCCTTTCCCATACAAACTGGCGACATAGGACTTGTCGGCAGATTGTTGCTTACGGTCTTCCAAAACTTGGGCAAGTTGTGTCAGCGTGTTATCCATAGCATCTTTACCTTAAATTATTCGGCACGGGGTGGGTATTGTAATGGAAATTAATAGAAATCCCATTGGTAAAGACAGTATCGCGGCTAACCCAAACCAAACCCGATTTAATCCAGCAGAGTCAGCCAAGCAACTTAGGGCTGGAAGTTGAGAAGGGCGGGCCGTTGTGGCCCGCCCCGTTTGACAACGCTTAAGCGGAAACCTTAAGCGCCGATGATGCCGCCGTCTTCACGAGTGATGACGACCACAGACGAACGTGGCCGCGAAACACCAGGGGTGTTAGGCAACGGTTGACCCGCCGAATTCTGAGTGAACTGGGATTGCGGCCAGTTACTGTATTGGGAGGGATTGCTGGCAGGCGAATCTTCGCCAGGATGTTGGATACCAACAAACATCGTTTTACCGTCTGGCGTGTTAACAACACCAGTGACTTCGCAATGCGCTGGGCCCGTCAAGAAACGGCGCACTTGCTTGGTGTTAGGATCGGCGCAAGCCATGCAGTTGGCACCGATATTGACCCAATCGCCGGCAGCGTTGCCCGCTTGGTCGGTTTGTACCCACATACGCCCAAACTGGTCGAACCACAAACCATCTGGTGCACCCAAATCGGCACTGCCGTTAGGTCTGTCGGCGATGTTGCCGACATAACCGACACCGGACAAGTCGGTTGGGGTGTAGCTGCCACCCAAAGTTTTGGTGGTTTTGGCATCGCCGCAAAATACGAAGATATCCCATTCAAACGCTTCAGCAGTGACAACATTACCGTCTTCGCGCCAACGGATGATATGGCCATAATCGTTGTCAGGGCGTGGGTTAGCCAAGTCAACGGGTGGGTTGGCTGAACCCGCTCCGGTAGTACCATCAGCTTTATTGACGGAAACAGGGGTATTGCCACGGCGGCTGTTGTTGGTCAGCGTACAATACAGCTCAAGAGGACGTCTGTCGTTGTAAGTTTGATAACTACCACCGGTTTCTTCGTTGAAGTAAGTGCGTAACGCAGTCCATTCTGGGCGATCCATCATGGTGGCGCCAACTGCATCGGCCGCTTGGCGGGTTTTAATAAGGATCAAGGCTTGCACTTCGGCGTCCGTATCAGCCTTAAAACTTGGCAAGTCACGCAAACGTGCTTTTTCGCCTGGAGCGCCTTCTTTATCGATGACAGTCAGAGTGTCTGGCACCAACGCTAACCATTGACCGCGGAAAGAGCCGGCTTTTTCTCCAGGAGTGCTATCGAAACGTGCAACATACAAGGTGCCATTGTCAAGCAAATTACGGTTGGCTCTGGCGTTGTTTGGCGAGAAAGCCTTAGCGCAAACAAATTTGTAGATGTATTCGTTGCGTTCGTCATCGCCCATGTAAAAAGCGACACGGTTGCCTTTGCTGACGGCCACTTGCGCGCTTTCGTGCTTAAAACGGCCCATTGAGGTGCGCTTGACCGGTGCGCTGTCTGGATTAAACGGGTCGATTTCCACCACCCAGCCAAACAGGTTGGGTTCCAGCGGGTTGTTGTCTGCGTTAAAGCGCGGGTCAACTTCATGCCAGCGGTAGCCGAAACCAGTGGTGCTGATACCGTAACGGCTGTTGCCTTTAAGGATTTCGCCTTTTTGGTCAAAGAATTCGTCGCCCATTTCATCGCCGCTGGTGGGCGCAGCAAAATAACCGTTCCAGTTCTCTTCGCAAGTCAGGTAAGTGCCCCAAGGCGTGTAGCCGTGAGCGCAGTTGTTCAATGTGCCATAAGCGGTAAAGCCGTCGTTTAAGCCAATTTCAGCGGCAGTCGCCATGTCGAATTTTTTAGATTTCATCAACGCATGACCAGCGGCAGGGCCGGACACGCGTGTCATGGTGTTGCCAGTAATACGGCGGCCATAGCGCGAATTTCTTTTGACTTTCCAGTTACCTCTTAATTTGGCGACATGGGAAATAGAAACACCATGGGCAGCTTGAGATTTGCGAACTTTTTCTAAGGTGACACCGGCACCGCCGCCTAAGCCTTCAGCGCCGTGCAAAATGTCTTCATGAGTGTATTCATGGTTGACGCACAACAAGCCTTCGGTGTTGGACACGCCAAAGCCTAACTGAGGCATAGCGAAAAAATGCATACCGTCGTGGTGCATGCCCACTTGCATGGCTTGGGCGTTGGCATCTTGGCTAGCATCTTCTTGCCAATCAGGTGCACCCTGCATGATCGGGTCGCCCCAAGCATGTAGGATTTCAACTTTGTAACCAGCAGGTACAGTTACGGCATCGGCAACTGGAGCCAAGCTAGGTGGGATGCTGTCAAAACCGATGCCGTCGAAGCCGTTTCTTGGGTTTAACGGCGCAGCTTCAACAGAATTGACGATACCACTCATGGTCACGCCACCAATGGCGGACAACACAGAAGCGCTCACCGTGGTTTGCATAAAGCGGCGGCGGCTTAAGTCAGTGTTTTCAATGACATCAAGGATGGATTCGTTACCTGATGCATTCAGGCTTTGGTCGTTTTTAGGGTGGTTTATGCCTTTCATTTGAAATGACTCCAATCGTTGTGTGGCAATTAAAATAATGACCTCGGTTGCGGCAAAGATTTTGCCTACAATGTTTGCCGAAACGCCCTTAAGGGCAGGCATAAGCTAAAACATGAATATGACAGTTCGGTGAAATAAGCCAAATAATCGGTTTGAAGTTGTCTGCAGCAAACTACCGATGTTAGCAAGGCTATTATTGGGAGGGTTACAATTGGGCGGTTTTTAGAGGTTTATTTTGAACCGAATAGAAAGGCTGAGCTACAACTTAACAACCACCTGCTGAAAGCAGGTGGGTTAGCGGGGGGATACAAAGGACTAAAGTCCGCCCACATCTTATCCCGCGCTGTCGAGTTGTTTTTTTGAGCCTTCAGTTGTTATTTGTTTCATTCCAATACAACTTAATGCAGTTTGACGAATATAAATTATTTAGCAGAAGCTGGTTAAAATTTTTGGTGGTGGTAAACATTCAAATGGTTAAGTGATGGCAGCTTCAAAATATCATTACCATTTTTACCACCACCATATTTTTATCTGGAAAAACAAACATTGTCGATTAACCGTGTGCCGCCTAGTTTTGCGGCGGCAAGCAACACGAGGTCAACATCTTCCGGCCCTGCTTTATTTAAGTCGCCGCTACGGCACACACTAAAATAGTCGGGCCGGAAGCCTGCTTGCTGTAGAAATTGCATGGCGTCACGCTCAATTTCGGGGTAGGGCCGCTTGCTTTCCTGCACTGCGGTGCGGGCGGCGCATAAGGCTTGGTATAGTAGCGGGGCGATGGTCTTTTCTTGGGCGGTCAAATAACCGTTTCTGGAACTCATCGCTAAGCCGCTGGCTTCCCTGACAGTGGCCACGCCAATAATGTGCACGGGGATGTTCAAATCCCTGACCATCATGCGTATCACCGCCAGTTGCTGGAAATCTTTTAAGCCAAACACTGCGCTATCGGGTTGCACCATGTTGAACAGTTTGCAGACCACTGTGGCGACGCCATTAAAATGCCCTGGCCTGGACGCGCCGCAATACAAATCAGAAATGCCGGGCACTGAGACGACTGTTTTTGCATTAGGGGCGTACATTTCATCGGCAGATGGCAGAAATAACAAGTCGGCAGACACCGCTTGCAGTTTTTTAATGTCTTCTTGTTCGGTGCGCGGATAATTGGCGAAATCTTCGCCCACCCCAAATTGGGTGGGGTTGACAAAAATGCTGACAACGACGTAGTCGGCGTGTTTTCGGGCTTCGTGCACCAATTTTAGATGCCCGTCGTGCAAATTGCCCATCGTAGGCACAAAAGCAATGCGTTTTTTAGCTAACCGCCAGTTTTTTATGATTTTTTGTAATTCAACAATAGTGGTGACAAGTTGCATTAATCTTAAAAACTGTGATCAAGGGTTGGGAACTGTGCCTGTTTAACGGCATTGTGATAAGCCACGATGGCGGCGGCGACACTTTCAGCGCCTTGCATAAAGTTTTGGGAAAAACGCGGGCGTTTGCCAATGCTTATATCAAGCATATCGTATAGCACCAGCACTTGACCATCGCAATCAACACCGGCGCCAATGCCGATAACCGGAATGGTGAGCTGCTCGCTAACGGCTTTTGCCAGGGTGGCCGGCACGCACTCTAACACGATAAGTCCTGCGCCCGCTTCTTGCAGTTGCCGGGCATCGGCAATAATTTTTTCGGCTTCAGCCGCTGTCTTGCCTTGAACCGCATAACCGCCCAGTTGGTTAATAAACTGGGGCAACAAACCCAAATGCCCACAAACCGGAATGCCCTGACCGACTAAAAAGCGGGCAATATCTGGCCTGGCGCCTTCCAGCTTTATCATTTGCACGCTGCCGCTTTGCATTAGTTTGGCGGCGTTTTCAGCCGCCACGAAGGGTGTGCTATAGGTCATAAACGGCAGATCGGCGATGACAAAAGCACGCTTTCTGGCCCTGCCGACACAACAGGCATGATAAATTATGTCGGTCAATGTGACGGGCAGTGTCGTGCCATGCCCTTGGACAGTCATCCCTAAGGAGTCGCCAACCAATATGACATCAACGCCCGATTGGTCGACTAGCGCACTAAAACTGGCGTCGTAGGCAGTTAAGCAGCTGATTTTTTCACCGCGCTGTTTCATTGCCAGCAAATCGTTAATTGACAGCGGTTTGACTAGAGCTTGATTCATATTAATCCAGACGTTGCAGTCCTGCTAGCGGACAATGGGCAAGCAAATCGGCAATAGCACCTTTACCCGGAATGATTAAGCCGGGGGCGATTTCATGTAGGGGATACAACACAAAAGAGCGCTCACAAAGGCCGCTATGGGGAATAGTCAATTCTGGTAAATCAATTACTTGACTGCCGTACAGCACTATATCCAGATCCAGTGTCCGGGCACCCCAACGCTCATTTTTTCTAACCCGCCCGTGGCTTTTTTCAATGGCTTGCAGACAGTGCAGCAAAGTCAACGGCGCTAATATTGTGGAACATGCCATGACCGCATTAACATAATTGGGTTGGTCTTGTGGCCCCATAGGCAGGCTCTGATAGAGGCTGGAAAAAGCCTGTTCGCTGATGCCGTCAGTTGCCGCTATCGCACTCCGCGCAGACTTAATCTGGCTCACGGGCGAAGCCAAATTGCTGCCCAAGGCGATATAAGTGGTGACTGGTTCAGTTGGCGGGTTATTCATAATCTGACGACAGCTTAAATGCGGTAAATTGCACAGCCTTTAAGCTATTAAATTTCCGTGCTTGTTGTTGAAGGGCTGTCATTATTGGTTTTTTTCCGATAAGTCCGTTTCCGCCCTGATTTGATGCTTTTTTTGCGTGGCGGTTGAGTCATTTTTCTTTGTTCTGTTTCGCTGGCATTTTGATAGGTCTCCCACCACTCTGCCAGGTTAGGGTCCACATTGCCTGTTTCCGCGCGTAGCAACAAAAAATCATAGCCCGCCCTAAAACGGGGGTGGGTGATTAGCCGACTTGGCTTGGAACCGACACGGACATTAAATTTAGGCTGCAAATTCCAGACTTCGCGCATTGCCAAGCTGATATGGCGCGGTAAGGAAGTGCTCCTGATTTGTTTGCCAATGGCTTCATTAGCGGCTTCCTGATAAGCCATAAATTCTGTAACACCTTCAGCCATTTTTTGTTGGGCCAGCATTTGCACCGGTTCCCATAGCAGCGCGGCAAATAAAAAATACGCCGTGACTGATTTGCCATCGGCAATCCGGTTGTCAGAGTTTTGCAAGGCTTTAATAATCAATAGCTTTGGAAAACCTTCTTGCTCGGTTGCTAAGCAACGTTCCGTAGCCGGAAACAAGACCTTAAACAGCCCGTAATGCCTCAAGCTTTCAAAAGTTTGTAAGGCACAACCAAACAAAAATAGCTTCAGCACCTCATCATACAGCCGTGCAGCCGGTATGCTCGATAGCAACGGCGCCAGCTCGTGGATTGGTTTTTCACAATGGGTATCCAGTTTAAATCCTAATTTAACGGCAAACCGCACGGCCCTTAGCATCCGCACGGGGTCTTCCCGAAAACGCGTTTCAGGATCGCCGATGAGCCTAAGAGTCGCTGCCTTATGGTCTTCCATACCATTAACATAGTCGACCACCGAAAAATCTTTGATGTTGTAATACAGTGCGTTGACAGTAAAGTCCCGCCGCCAAACATCTTCCTCAATAGTGCCATAGACATTGTCACGCAGCAGCCGTCCATCCTTGTTAAGCACCTGCTTGTCATTTTGCCCCTCAGTGGCGCCACGGAATGTAGCCACTTCAATGACTTCCTTACCAAAATGGACATGCGCCAAACGAAACCTGCGGCCAATAATGCGGCAATTGCGGAAAACTTTCCTCACTTGTTCGGGGTCTGCATTGGTCACCACATCAAAATCCTTAGGTTCGCGGCCCAGTAACAGATCACGCACACAACCGCCGACCAAATAGGCGTCGAAGCCTTCCTTCTGTAACCGATACAAAACTTTTAGCGCATTATCGCTGATTTGGGAACGCGAAATACTATGCTCCGAACGCGGATAAACCCTGACTTTATCAGCGCTTGGCAACTCGGCGGGATTAGCAACTGACGCTATAATTTTTTTAAAGAATTTTAAAATGATCGTTATACCTTGGTTTATTTTTTTTATTCTACTCATCATATCATTTCAATAAATTACCGCTCAATTGGCGGCTTTCTTTTCTTTTACATTACCCTTTTGGATATAGTAGAATCGTCAGACTGAGTTTTACAAGCAGATGCTATACATTTAACCAGATAAAACATCAGGTAACCATTTTTTTTAAACACTCGCACTAAATATTTAAGGCGCTTGAAGGGATTGTTATGTTCAAAAAGATTCTTAATTGCTTAATTGACCACCCATTCTTAACCAGTCTTTTTGCCGCAGATTTTTTTATCCTGCTGTTTCATAGACCGCCGTTTTTCTTTTCGGTGCTGATGTTAGGCGCATTGATGGCAATGTGTATGTACTTCGGCCAAAAATTGGCTTTATTTAAAAATTAATTGTCCCGCCAACCCCGACGCAAGCAATTAAAACCAGGTGCTGTGGTTATCACGGTGCCGGGATTGTTGCGGCGTTTGGCCGCTATTTTTTATGACGGCCTCTTGCTGCTTGCCGTTTTATTTTTTGCAACCGCTTTGTTGCTGCCTTTTAATAAAGGCCTGGCGTTCACCTCAGAACAATTTTTTTACCCGCTATACCTGATCCTAATCAGCGGCCTTTTTTATACTTGGTTCTGGACGCATGGCGGGCAAACGCCGGGGTTACGGGCATGGAAAATGACCGTTCTGACCTTTGAGCAAAAACCCATCACCTGGAAGCAGGCCGTATTGCGCTATATTGCGGCGGCATTGTCATGGGCTGCTTTTGGTGCCGGATTTCTCTGGGTTTTTGTCGACAAAAACCAGCGCAGCTGGCACGATTGCCTATCAAAAACAGCGTTGTTTTTAATTACCGATGTCCCACCACGCGGTTAACGGTGGCGATAAGGCTTGACATTACCGATAGTAACCGCTCCGCACTGTCTTCTTTAAGGATATTATGAACAATCCATTATTAGCAAACACCACCCTGCCCCTGTTTTCAAAAATCAAACCCGAACACGTCGAGCCTGCCATAGAACAATTATTGGCTGAGGCACGCGCCACCGTGGCAGATTGTTTACAGCGGCAAACAAGCGCTGATTACACCTGGGCCAATTTGGTTGACCCTATTGCCAACGCAGAAGACCGCCTTAATAAGGCGTGGTCACCCATAAACCATCTTAATTCGGTGCTGAACAGCGACCTGCTGCGTGATGCTTACAACGCCTGTTTGCCAAAGCTTAGCGCGTACTCGACTGAGATGGGCCAAAACGAACAATTGTACAGGGCTTATTGCACTATCGCCGATAGCGCCGCTTTTGCAAACCTGGACACCGCGCAGCAAAAAGTCATCCAAAATGCGTTGCGTGATTTTCAATTATCGGGTATTGCCCTGGATGCAGCAAAAAAACAGCGTTATAAAGAAATCAGTCTTGAATTATCAAACTTGGCCAGCAAATACGAAGAAAATCTGATGGATGCCACCAATGCCTGGCAGAAGCTGATCAGAGACGTGGATGATTTGGCCGGTTTGCCGGAATCCGCCCTCGCCCAAGCCAAACAAACCGCCGAAAGCGAAGGCGAAGAAGGCTGGATGATTACCCTGCAATTCCCCTCCTATCTGGCGGTTATGACGTATGCCGACAACCGCGAACTGCGGCGCGAACATTATGAGGCGTTTGTCACCCGCGCTTCAGACCAAGGCCCGCACACAGGCCGTTGGGACAACAGTGAAATCATGGAAAAAACGCTGGCCCTGCGTCATGAAAAAGCCCAGTTACTAGGCTTTAACAATTACGCCGAGTTATCGTTAGCCGCAAAAATGGCCGAAAAACCGGATGACGTGGTTGTTTTCCTAGAAGGCTTAGCCGATAAGTCTTGGCGCCAGGCGCGTAAGGACTTGGCCGAATTGCGCGAATTTGCCCGCTTGCACTGCGGGCTTAGCGATCTGCAATCATGGGACATGAGTTATGTGTCCGAAAAAATGCGTCAGCATGATTACCAGCTATCACAGGAAGAAGTTAAAGCTTACTTCCCCATCACCCGCGTTTTACCCGGACTGTTTGCGGTCGTCGAAAAACTGTATGGCCTGCAAATTAGCGAGATCACCGATTTTGACAGCTGGCATCCTGATGTCCGGTTTTTCCAGATACAGGACAAGACCAACCATCTTCGTGGCCAATTTTATATCGACTTGTACGCCCGCCCCAAAAAACGCGGCGGCGCTTGGATGGATGACTGCGTAAGCCGTAAAAAAATGGATGAAGCCCTGCAACTGCCCGTCGCCTATTTGACGTGCAACTTTACCCCGCCGACCGGTGATGAGCCCGCGCTGCTGACCCATGACGAAGTGACCACGTTGTTCCATGAATTCGGTCACGGCCTGCACCACATGCTGACCCAGATTGACTACCTGGGCGTGTCCGGCATAAACGGCGTGGAATGGGATGCCGTCGAGCTGCCTAGCCAATTTATGGAAAACTGGTGTTGGGAAAAAGAGGCGTTGGCGTTGATGTCCGGCCATTATCAAACTGGCGGGGCGCTACCTGATGAGTTGTTGGCAAAAATGTTCGCCGCCAAAAATTTTCAGGCTGGCATGTTGATGGTCCGGCAAATTGAGTTCAGCCTATTTGATTTTAGGATTCACCGCGATTATGACCCTGCCAAAGGCGGGCGCATCTATGAAACCCTCGAACAGGTCAGAAACCAAGTTGCCGTTGTCAAACCACCCCGCTTCAACCGTTTCGCCCACAGTTTTTCTCATATATTTGCTGGTGGTTACGCAGCGGGCTATTACAGCTATAAATGGGCGGAAGTGCTGTCTAGCGATGCGTTTTCGTTGTTTGAAGAAAACGGCATCTTTGATCCAGAAACAGGCCATGCTTTCCTGACCAATATCTTGGAACAAGGCGGCAGCCAAGATGCCCTGACCCTGTTTAAAAACTTTCGTGGCCGTGAACCGGAAATTGATGCGTTACTTAGGCACTGTGGCATCAACGCATAGACTGACGTAGCGGCGTGATATGCGCCGCTTTACCCATTAAGGAAGTGCTGAAGAAATTGATTCGGTTCATGCTTCGACAAGCTCAGCACGAACGGAATCAATTTGTTACCTTAAACAAGACCTTGCCCAATTAAAACCCATTACCTACTCTGGAATTGTTATGACTAACTGGCTAGAAACCTGTCAACACCAACTGGCCCGACTGGAAAAAACCTCGGTATTGGCAGATAAATTAATCACCTTGGGCAACAAAACCGAACACGACCTCGGCCCCGAATTACTGCAAAAACTGCATAGCGAATACCCCCGCTTAAACCGGCAATTGGAACGGCTTCGCGCCAACCGTTTTGAAGTTGCCGTCATTGGCCTTGAAAAAGCGGGCAAAAGCGCATTGCTGAATGCTTGGCTAGGCCAAGAAATTTTGCCTTCAGCACGCGAGCGCTGCACTTTCACCAGCATTGAAATCTGGTCGGCGCAAACCGAGCATGACCAGCTCTTATCGATACAATATTACACCGATGACGAAATCAGCCAACTTCAACAACAACGCCAAGAAGCCATTGCCGGCGCGGGGCCATTACTGAGCGACAAGGAAAAAAAGGAAATTCAGGAAGACTTTGACGACACCGAAAAAAACCTCAACGCCATTCACGAATTCACCCGCCAAAAAACTGGCTTTACCCAAGCCTTTGTCGATATTAGTGAAATCAATGAACACCTCCAGGCGGCGGTCTTTAAAAACCGCGCCCAATCGTTGGCCATCAAACGCATCCAACTGAAAACCGTCAGGCTCAGAAGCGACCGCGACATCATCTTTCACGATGTGCCGGGTTTTAATTCGGGTATTTTAATGCATGCGGAACAGGCCATTGACCGTCTAAAAAATTGCGACGCCATCATTTATGCCAAGGAAATGAAGCAGCCGTCGATCACCGGCCCCGAAAAAGACATGCTGTTGGTCGTTGATGCCGAAGACCCCACCCTGCATGTGTCGGACAAAGTGTTTGTCGTACTGACCCAAGCCGATGCACTTGATGACCCCATCGACTTTAAGGAAACCTACAGCAAACATCAATTGTACTGGCCTGCCGTACCTGAACGCCGCCTGATACCGGTGTGCGCCCGCGCCCATCTGGTCGAATTCGGCATCCCTTCAGAAGACACCTTGCGCCGCTCCAAAAGCGCGGATGACAAAGGCAAACTTAAAAAAATCGGCATCACCGACGGCATCCCCATACTTAAAGAATCTGTCAACTATTACATCGACAACGAACGCGCCGCTGTCCTGGCAAAACGTTGTGATGCGTTGGTTTACAACATGCGCCAGATCACCAGCGAAATCTTGGCAAAGCTTGACCCCATTTACGGCGCCATCAACGATAACGACTTCCAAGAAGATGACCTGCTGGGGAAAGAGTTTAACCAATGGTGGGGCCGCGAATGGCGGCGGATCAAAAAAGATTTTGATGTTTGGTATGCGCACAGCATCCAAGGCCGCGAAGAAGCCGATGCGCTAGGTGCAGAACACCAAGAATTGGCCGCCTTACGTTCGGCATACGACCAAAAAATCGAAGCCTTGCTGGCCAATCTGAACACTGCCCAACCTGATGAGCTAAAGCGGATTTACACGGCGGGCGGCACGTTGTCGATGCCCGACTCGCGCGAAGGCAATTACAAAATCCGCGAAGAGCTGTTTAGGGAAATCCAGAAAAAATTTGAAACCGAACTGACCGACCAGCTCGCCCAAGCCTTGCAGGCGCTTATCGACCAAATCGTCCACAAAACCGAAGAATTGCTTTGGGATACCGAAGACGTGCGCAAAACCCTATTGCACTCGCATATTGACGAAGGCATTGAGCAGGCGCGAATCCGCCACGGCTTTCAAGTGCTGTTCCTGCGCTTTGGCCGGGTCGCCGTTGAAGCTTTTATCGCCAAACCTTTACAGGCGCGTGAGCGTTTATTAAGCGAGCGGGCGGCGGAAATTAAAACCTTGGAAGCATTTTACCAAGGCTCTGACAAAAACAAACAAGAAGGTGGGTTAACCCATTATTTACGTTACGGTTTATGGGCATTGTTAAAGGCCACCACGCCCTCGCCGACCAGCACCCGCAGCACCCGTGCCTCAGCAAAAACAGCGGCAACGGTAGTGGAAGCGGCTAGTAACCTCACTGAAGCCGTAAAAAATCTGGAAGAACCCGAAAAAGCGCCGGAACCGACTAATTTTGATGAAGTTGTCGAGGAAATCAGCAACGATTTGGCCGCCCTGCAAGACTATTTAAAAAACAGCGTCTTCTATGCTGCCGGTTTTATCACTTACTGCAACCAAGAACTGGAACGCATCCGTAACCGCTTTAAAGAAATGGAAGACAACGACCGGCAATGGATAGGCATTATCCGCACCGCCGTCAAATACGAAAAAAATCCAAAAATCCCCTACAGTATCGCCCACTCTCGCCGTGATTTTAGATTGCGCCGCGAAATTGCTTTGGAAATTAAAGAAGTCAAGGCGATGCTGTAATCTAACGGTGCTACGGCCGCCAAGGTTTCCCAAGGACTGGCGGCCGTGTTGTTTGAGCAACCGCGTCGCCACGCCCCGCCCCTCCACTTTAACGCTGCCGATAATAACAAGCCGCCAACACTTCGGGATCCGCGCCAAAAAAATAACGCAGCCGTAACCACCACATCAACAAGATAGTTTTGGCAATGCCGTGTTGCAACCAGCGCCGCGCGGAAGTGGTTACGGTGTCCCGTAGACAACACGGTTTGCCAAGTTTCTTTAGCTTTGCGCTGAGGGTGATGTCTTCCATCAGCGCAATGTCGGGAAAGCCACCCACACGCAAGAAGGCTTCGCGGCTCATAAATAAAGCCTGATCACCGGTGGCGATGCCGGTCAAACGCGAACGGCAATTCATCATAAACGCGATGAGTTTGAATATGGTCTGGGTATTGTCGAAATTGACATTGAACCGTCCCCAACAAAACCCTGCGGCAATGGCTTGGGCAATCAAGTCGGCGGCGTTATCGGGCAATAGCGTGTCAATGTGCAAAAACAGCAGCACATCCGCTTGCGCTTGTGCCGCACCGCAATTCATCTGCCGCGCCCGTCCACGGGAGCTATGCAATACCTGATCGGCCCATGGCATGGCCAGCGCCACACTGCCATCATTGCTGCCGCCATCGACCAGCAACAATTCGCACCGTCCCCGCAACAGCTGCAAGGCTTGCAGTTTTTCAGCCAGTTGTCCGGCTTCGTTGAGCATCGGGACGATAATACTAAGCTGCGGTGTCATGATTGTTTTGTCTCCAATGCCCCGCTGCAACTGCTGCCCTGCCCGGCTGTGCAGCCATAGCAATGCGCGGCTGTGGCGATAATCCCACCGGTTAGGGCATCCGGGGTTAAATCACGGATATGCACACGCGGTTTTGTCCCCGCACCCAATGGCATGGCCAGCATCTGGTTAAAGTCGCAATCATACACATAGCCCTGCCAATCTATGCTCAAGGTATTGAGGCACATCAGCTGGGACATGTTTTCCGCCCTGAAGCTGTCGCGCAGCAATTGCAAATAAGCATCAAACCGGCCTTGGCTGACGAGCATACTGCCGAACCGCTGGATAGGCATATTGGTGATGGCATACAGGCGGTTAAAGACAATGCCATAATCTTGCTGCAAATGCGATTTATAAGCTTGCTCCAAACTGTGTTGGGCGGGCGGCAACACGGCGTCTTGCGGATTAAAAACCAAATTAAGTTGTAACGGGCTGTCGGCTTGCCCGTAACCTAAGCTGTTCAGACGTTGTAAGGCCGCCAAGCTGTCTTTAAAAACCCCCTTGCCGCGTTGTTTATCGACATTTTCTTCCAGATAACAAGGCAACGAGGCGATGATTTCCACCTGTTGCGCCGCTAAAAACTCCGCCAATTCAAGATAACGCGGGTCTTCCAGAATCGTCAGGTTGCAGCGGTCGATAATTTTAATCCCCTTGCCACGCGCTTCTGTGACTAAATCGTGAAAATGCGGGTGCATTTCCGGTGCGCCGCCCGTTAAATCCAAGGTATGGACATTAGCGGCTTCGGCCATTGCCAACACCTGCCCTATCGTTTCCAAACCCATTAGTTCGGTGCGCTTAGGGCCAGCATTGACATGGCAATGCACACAACTTAGGTTGCATAAATAGCCGAGGTTGAGTTGTAGAATTTCCAGCGGCTTTCGGAAAATGGCGGGGAAATCGCTGTTTTCCAGGAGTGGTCGGGTATCGTGCATGGTTAGTCCTTAGAAAACCAAATGTTGCCGTAATAGGCGGAAACCTCGCCGTTGCTGTTGTCCGTGTCGGTCATCAGTGCCACAGCGTCAATGTGGCGCAAGTCTTCGCCAAATAATTTCTGCAAGTCGGCGCGGACATTACGTTTTTCGGTTTGCCAGACAGCCAACGGCGCTTCCGGGCCGCGCAAAGCCAGCATCATAGCATGGTCGCCGGCAAAGGCGTTGGGCCAGGCAGTACCTTTGGGGGTGTTGCTTGCCCACACATAATTAATGGCTTTGGTCTGCCAAAAGGCCAAACCACCTTTGATGACGACATAAACACGCGCGGCGTAGTCGTCGCCGGATTTGCCTTGTTCATCCAAGCCCGGTAAACGGTTGCCGATGCGCCATGACCAGTTGAGGAACGGGGTTTTTTCAAGATCAATGTGCCGCTCCTTAAACAACCCCGAACCTGCCGCGTGGCTGTCGGCTTTCAATACCATTACGCCATCAAGGGCTTGGAGTTGATAGCGGGTTTCGCCTTTAAAGCTTTTTTGCTCCCAACCATCAAGCCGGTTATGGCTGAAATCGCCCAGCATCAGTTTGGGTTCCGCCACTAGATTTTGTGCGGCTAAAACTAAACATAACAGGGTAAATAGGCGTCGGTTCATATTGTAGCGGCGCATGGTGTTTTTCTTTTAGTGCTTGAGGTTGCCCAGCGGGATTTAAGCCAGGCATCGGCGCTTAAACTCCCGCTGCCCCTTAACGCCAGCGAAGCCAACATCAGTAAATATATTAGCGGGAGCTTGTAATTGCCATGGTCTTTCCACAGTTCGGCAAAGCTATGCCAAAGTTTTTTATTCATGATCAGTTACTCCAAAAATAGTTAATAATAGGTGACAGGAAAGCGATAACGGCACACGCCGTTAAGCTATCCTGCCCTTGTTAGCCGAAGCCGCTTGCCATTCCTTACAAACTTTTTGCAATGGCTTGAAATAGTGTTCCAATTTTGTTGATCAAACCAAATTTTAGTGTCGGCCACCTAAATTTAGTTTCTGTGTTTTGTAAGGTTTTATGGATGCTGACGACCTAATAAGTACGGTGGAGGTAAAAATGGTAATGATTTTTGGAATCAAAAAACATGTTTTTTGACGCCGCTGTCACTTAAGCATGTGAATGTTTACCACTACCATAAGCACATACTCAAAGATTTAGGGCTACTATTGCCCGTCCTTACTAGGATGAAGGACGCGCAGTCGTTTTGTGCCGAAGCCAACTTTAACCCCGAATTTAAAAACGAGAGAATACCCATGACCACCAACATCGAAATCAGTGAATCCATCCGCCATTATTATGGTCAGGTTTTGCAATCCAGCACTGACCTGAAAACCAGCGCCTGTTGCAGCATTGACGCAATCCCCAATTACTTAAAGCCGTTACTGGCAGGCTTGCACCCTGAAGTCCTGGAACGTTTCTATGGTTGCGGTTCGCCATTGCCGCCCGCATTGTCGGGTAAAACCGTGCTGGATTTGGGTTGTGGCACAGGCCGCGACTGCTATTTGCTTTCCAAGCTGGTCGGCCCTACTGGGCGGGTGATTGGTGTCGATATGACGCCTGAGCAGCTCGAAATCGCCGTGCGCCACCGTGGCTGGCATGCCGAACGGTTTGGTTATGCTAATGTTGAATTTTTGCACGGGCATATCGAAAACTTGGCGGCGATAGGCATTGCCGACAACAGCATTGATGTAGTCGTGTCCAATTGCGTGATTAATTTGTCGCCCGAAAAGCCCCGTGTGCTGGCGGAGATTTTCCGGGTGCTGAAACCTGGCGGAGAATTATATTTTTCTGATGTGTTTGCCGACCGCCGCATCCCCGCCGAATTGCGCCAAGACCCTGTATTATTAGGTGAATGTTTGGGCGGCGCATTGTATTGGGAAGATTTTCGCCGCGTCCTGCAAAATCTTGGTTGCCCTGACACGCGCATCGTCAAACAAAATCCAATCAGCCTGGATGATGCGGATGTCGCCGCTAAAATCGGCATGGTGAAATTCCGCTCAGTGACCGTGCGGGCTTTTAAATTGCCCTTGGAAGACCGTTGCGAGGATTATGGCCAAGTCGCCTGCTACCTTGGCGGTATCCCAGAACACCCCCATACCTTTGATTTGGATGACCATCATCATTTTGAAACGGGCCGCCCGTTACGGGTGTGCGGCAATACCGCCGATATGTTGGCCGCTAGCCGTTATGCCGGTTATTTTCAGGTGCTGGGAGATAAGTCGCAGCATTTCGGCTTGTTCGATTGCACACCTGGGCCGCAAGGGGAGTCGGCGGCAACCGGCGGTTTGTGCTGTTAACAGGCGGTTGCATGTGTCGATGTGCACAAATTGCCGCACATTTGAAAAACAAGTTCAGTTTATCCACAATAATGCCCGGCATTATGTCGGGCATCTAAAAACTCGGCAGGGTAAAAAAATGGGCTAGGGCTGACGATTGCCCGCCTTTTTTTGGGGGGGCGGAGGACTTGCAGCCATGCCTAAAAGGGTGTGCCGATTAATGGCCATGCTCATGCTCATACGCCTCTTCGGCCAACGGCACGGCTTGCACCGCAACGCCGTATTTATACACCATCAAGCCGCCCAAATCCGCACCTGCCGCCATTAAGCCAAACAGCAAGGCGGCCAGCAACAGGAAAAAACTATTGGCGCCGCCGGTCATTAAAACACCTATTTTTGCCCGCCAAAAAGACAACAAGGTGGCCAAAGACAGCACTGCGACACCGATATGCTCATGCCGCTCCATAATGTCGTGGACGTTATCGCCATGCGCCACCGAGTTGGCGGCGACAAACCCTGCAATTACGGTAAAAACGGTGGTGAATGTGCCGATATACAACAGCCAACTGGCAACGTTGCGCCACTGTGGTTTTTTTGCCAATGTGCCAAGCACGTCGAGAATAAAAAACACCGTGAATAAAGCAATGGGGAAATGCACCAGCATAGGATGGATGTTATCCATATTGGCAATACCAGGCAGAAGCAATGCGAACAGCTCGCCTAACCCTAAGGCTGATATGCCTTCAAAAAATGCTAAAAATTCGGCAAGACTGTCAGTAAGCCCACCGCCATGATCGGCACCGCCGTGAATCTGGAATGATAAGAAATTGGTCATTACGTCTTACAATTAGTTTTAAAGTCGGATAAAAGGACAATTTACTAGATATTGGGCAGATTGCAATATGCTGTAGGCTCGGCCACTTTAACAACGACATCCCCCTTACCCCACCCTTAATTTTTTTAAAAAAGGAAGCATAAATAATGAAAACTGATTTCTGGCTAGATAAATGGGAAAAAAATGAAATAGGTTTCCATCAGCAGGAAATAAACGGCCACTTGCAGGCCTATTGGCAAGATTTAAAACTCAAGCCTGAAAGCCAAGTTTTAGTGCCGTTATGCGGCAAAAGCAGCGATATGCTTTGGCTGTGTGGTCAAGGTCACGGTGTTTTGGGCGTGGAAATCAGCCCAATTGCCATACGCGATTTTTTTGATGAAAACGGCCTGGTTCCGCATATCACCCGACAAGGCCCATTTCAACGTTGGGAAACGGATGGCTTGGCAATTTTACAAGGCGATTTTTTTAACCTGAATGCTTCAGACGTTCAGGAAGTCGGCGGTGTGTTTGACCGCGCTTCGCTGGTCGCCTTGCCCCCAGAACTTCGGCAGCAGTATAGCCAACATTTGCAACAAATTTTGCCGCGTGGCGCGAGGATATTGCTAGTGGCTTTTGAGTATGACCAAGAGGTGATGGCCGGACCGCCCTTCTCTGTCACTGAAGATGAACTTCGCTTACTTTACCTGCAACGCTATGGAATAAAACCATTATTTGAAATGGATGTTCTGGACGGCTATCCCCAATTTTGTGCGCGCGGATTGGATAAATTGTTGGATAAGGTCTATTTGCTCAGTCCAAACTAACACCTTATCTGCGCTTTTCGCCTAATCAAAACGTTTGGCATCGGGCGGCAATTTGTTAAATATGGGGTGCTTGGCTATGCCATAACACTCTGGATAATAAACGGCCCCTAAATATAAACCATCGGGCGGCGCGGTGACTGCGGCTAAGGAGCGGTTTTTAATGGCCAGCAAGTGTCCGGGCCAATCCACCGGCTGTTTACCCGCGCCTACCGCCATTAAAACACCCGCAATATTCCGGACCATGTGATGCAAAAAAGCATTGGCGGAAATGTCGATGATTATCCGTTCATCTTGCCGATAGACATCAATAAAATACATGATCCGGTAAGGGCTTTTAGATTGGCAGCCTTGCGCCCTGAACGACGAAAAATCATGATTGCCTAATAGATGCTGCGCCGCTTCGTGCATTTTGTCGGCATCTAGCGGTTGATAGCTCCAGGTCGCCTGTTGCCGCAACAAGGCGGATTTAACCGGGCGGTTAAGGATAACGTAACGATAAAAACGGGCAATCGCGCTGTAGCGGGCATGAAAATCGGCCTCAGCTTTTTTAACCCAGGTAATTCTGACATCATCGGGCAAATTGCTATTGCCGCCTAGTAACCAGGCATGAAGATCACGCCCTACGGCGGTATCAAAATGCACAACCTGCTCCAGCGCATGCACACCGGCATCGGTTCTGCCCGCGCAAATCACCATTATGGGCTGGTTGGCTACTTTCGACAGCGCCTGTTCAAGCACGGCCTGCACACTACGGCGATTACGTTGCCATTGCCACCCCGAATAAGCGCTGCCGTCATATTCCACGCCTAACACAATCCGCTTCATCCTTGCCTCGTGTCATTCATGGATAAACACCTTGATGCCGGCACGGACACGATTGAACAAATCCAGCACGTCGGCATTAGCCATACGGATGCAACCATGCGACTCCGGTTTGCCATTCATTAAGTCATCGGGGCAGCCGTGGATATAAATGTAACGCCAGCCGGTATCGACGTTGCCATAGCGGTTTTTGCCCGGCTCTAAGCCGACCAACCATAAAATGCGCGTCAAAATCCAATCGCGGCGGGGATGCTCGTCCGCCAATTCTGGCGAATAAATTTCACCCGTCGGCCGCCTGCCAATAAAAACCGTTTGCAACGGTTGGCCTGCACCAATTTTTGCTTTGATTTTATGCCAGCCTGTGGGCGTACATCCGCTACCCATTTGTTCACCTGCGCCGTTTTTTGCGGTGGACACAGGATAACGTAACACCTCCGCATCACGCTCAATCACCTTAAGTGCTTGGGCGCTAATGGAAATGTCCAGAAATGAGTCTGTCACCACTGCGACTCACCCGTTTCGGGGTCATACATCTCATGAACGATTTTAGTGCGGTTGGCGATTAATTCTTCGATGCTGGGTGAGTTGCTCAACGCACGGGAAATCGCCAGTTTCATGGCTTCATAATTGGTGCGGTACAAGTCTTTGCGGTCCAAATCAGGATTAACCGCACATTCCGGCGCAATCCAAATCATGGCAATAATGCACAGCTCATTGGCTTGGTCAGCAGGGATGACACCGTCTATCACGCTATCAAGCACCGCATCGGCGATGGCTGACTGTACCGGACCACCGAATAAATTGATGTAAGCGCTGGATTTCATCGTCACTTTAGGCACTATCAGCGTGGCTGGGCGCACTTGTTGGTTACAGGCGCGAATCGCAAACATCCGGGTATGGCCTTCGGTTTGCCCCATTAATGTTGCAAACGCATTACCCGCTGGGCCTTTAACACTACCGATAAGAATTTCCGGCATGGCGTCAGTGCCTTGGCCTTCGCTGGAAAATACAGTGGCTTCGCCGGTTCTAAACCAGATTTCGTCTGACATGGTAAAACTCCAAAAAGATAATAAAGGGGGGCATTCTATGACGGATTAAGCGCTAGGGGCAACTTTAAGGATAATTGCCAGAAGGCCGCTAACAACAGCCTTATGGCTGTTTGTAACCAATTGAAACTAAAACAGTTAAATGATTAAGTCCGCTGGGGCAGAAAACCATTGCCGAGCGCTGGACTTTCCGTGTCCGGCTCACTATGATGCAGGCTTGATGTCAGCCATTATTAATGAGGTCTTTTTATGTTAGAAAAACAACAAGCCGCACCAATGTTCAGATCAGTCAACCAAGCGGACCAACGCGTTAGCCTGACCGATTATGCGGGCGAAAAAAACATCGTGCTCTATTTTTATCCCAAAGATGACACCCCGGGCTGCACCATTGAAGCGAATGATTTCACCGCGTTGGCGGATGAGTTCGCCAAACTGGATACGGTCGTTATCGGGGTCAGTAAAGACAGCTGTTCAAGCCATGTCGATTTCATTAACAAATTTAATTTAAAAGTCGAGTTGTTAGCCGACACCAATGGCGAATTATGCGAAAACTATGGCGTATGGCGTGAACGCGAGAAAAATGGCGTGAAAAGCATGGCAATACTGCGTTCCACTTTTATTATTGATAAACAAGGTTTGTTGGCGGATGTTATGTATGGCGTAACGCCTGAGGGCCACGCGCAAGAAGTATTGGAAAAAATAAAAAATCTGGGCAAAACTGAAGAACAAGCATGAAGATAGCAGGTATAAACCACATCAACATTGTCGTCACCGCTGAGCAACTGCCAACCGTGACGGCGTTTTATGAACAAGTCATCGGTTTGACGCAAGGCTTCCGCACCGTTTCCAAACGTAATGGAGCATGGCTGTATTGCGGTGATCAAGCCATTATCCATTTGTCAGAAGTTGTTGAACCGCCCACGTCAACGCTAAATAGCCATTTTAACCATGTCGCGCTTACCTGCTCTGATCTTGAAGCAGGGATTGAACGGTTAAAAGCCCATAACATCTCTTACACAATGGAATACCGTACTCCGCCTGGCATGACGCAGCTATTTTTCTTTGATCCGGTGGGTATACGGATAGAATTGAATTTTGCAGGCGAGCAAATTTTGTGATGCTTGGTTGGTGCGGTTGCTATTAATCGTCCTAAAAATTGTTGCACTACCCCCCCAGGTTTTTAAAACCCGGGGGGGTTAGGCTACGCGAAAACTGAAGAACCTAATAAGCACATACTCAAAAGTTTTAGGGCTACGACTGCCCGTCCTTACTTGCGCCCCATGGGGTGAAGGACGCGTAGTCGTTTTGTGCCGAAAAACTTATTCATAATCACTTAAAAAATTTAGGCCAATTGCACAGGAATGGTGTGGGCCGAATGGGAAACTTGATTGCTTTCCTTAAAGTAAATCAAAGTGGGCTTGTGTAGGTCAGCCTCTTGCTGATCCAACATTACATAAGTGCAAACAATGATAATGTCCCCTGGGCAGGCCAGACGTGCCGCAGCACCATTCACGGAAAACACCCCTGAACCTTCTTCTGCACGAATTGCGTAAGTGGTGAAGCGCTCACCATTATTGACATTGTAAATCTGAATTTGCTCGTATTCCCTGATGCCTGCCAAGTCAAGAATAGCGCCGTCAATGGCACAAGAGCCTTCATAACCTAGCTCCGAACGGGTCACAGTCGCTCTGTGTAATTTCGCTTTCAGCATCGTAATTTGCATAATAAAACAACTATAAATACGTTAAAAAAACGGGTAATTATCTATTAATTGCTGCGCTGCATCAACTTTTAAGGCCATTTATGCCTCAACGCAAGCAATCAAAACGGCTTGACAACCGCCAAAATAACAATACCCAGCAAAAACAATACGGGCACTTCATTCATCCAGCGGTAATAGATGTGGCTGTGCGGGTTACGGTCATGCTTAAAGGCAAACAGCCACACGCCGCAAAAATAATGGTAAACCACCATTAATGCCAATAGTGTTAGCTTGGCATGTAACCAGCCGCTACTGCCATAAAGCGCCCAAGCGTAGTCCGCCAGCATCCAAATGCCAAAAATAAAGGTGGCTATCATGCCTGGCGTCATAATCCCAAAAAACAGTTTGCGCTCCATAATTTTAAAGCGTTCATTGCTGATTTCATCACTGGACATGGCATGGTAGACATATAAACGCGGCAAGTAAAATAAACCGGCAAACCAAGTGACCATAAATATAAGATGTAATGCTTTTAACCAGAGCATGGCTTATCCTTTCAAAAAGTGTTCAATTCGTTGTTGCATGTCGGCAAAATCGAAAGCGCCTGTTTTTCTTAGGGCAATAGTGCCGTCAGGGCTGATTAAAAAAGTGCTGGGCGTCAGTGTGACACCACCAAACGCATGGGCATGGCGGGCATTCAAATCCAAGGCGACCCAATAAGGCAGTTGGTTTTCTTGTGTCATGGCAACAACATGGCTCGGCGGGTCGTAATACATGGCGATGGCGATTATCTCAAGCCCCCGTGCATGGTAACGCTGGTAAAGTGCCAGCAGATGCGGAATTTCTTTGATGCAGGCAGGGCAATCGGTGGCCCAGAATGTCACGATGACCGGTTTGCCCCGTAACGCTTTAAGCGCTACGGTTTGGCCTGTGATGGTGGTGAAAGTGGCTGCTGGGGCAGATGCCTGAAACCACCGGCCTGCCCTGTCGTTATTGACCAACCACAGCATCAACATAAAAAATGCTGGCAACACAAAAACAAGGCGTTTAAGGCGCATTTGGCTACTTATTAAAATAGCGTAAGACCTGCCGCCGTTGTTTGCTAAGCGGGGTCAATATGCCTTTAGCCAGATACGCGTCCAAATCATGCAAGCGGGCATATTCTTCCGTTAATTTGCCCCGTTTATAAAGGGCGTACCAACGTTTTGCATGCCAGGCCTGTTTGGCGTCACTGCCAATATGCAAATCCAAATTTTCCAAGCCTTCGCCATTATTAATGATTTTTTGGCAGAATTGCTCAAAACCACGCACCGGAAAATGTAAAATTTCAATATCCGTGGAAAGCTTCTTGGTAAATTTTCCACGCAGTCGCCAGGCCGGGTTGATGTCATGGTTGCCTTGCACAACATCAATGTAACCATTGTGGGTTTTATAAATGACCTTGTTAGGGTATCGGTATAAAAAAAATGACTGCTGATCGACTTCAGACATTACTTTACGGACGGGCTTAATAATGGGATGGGTCACTTCATAGGCAATGTCACGCGGAAACCGTTCCGTGCCGCCTTTATGCGCCATCATCATATTCCTGACGGGCACCGACAGCACATCAACCTGTTGCCTGGCAAATAACTCCCGCTTTAGCGAGCCGCTGCCAGGTAGCCATAACTCATCGGCGTCAGCATGAAAAACCATATCCGCCGCAAACATCGAACAGGCCATCTTACCCATTTTGTTGACCCAAGCATGTTGCTGGAAAACTCGGCTCGGTTCATGAATCAAATGGAGAACGCCTTTTTTAGCGTATTCCTCAAGGATTTCAGTCGTTCCATCACTGGAAGCGTTATCAGTAGCAACAATAAAATCAACCCCATGATCGAGGTGGAAGCGTAGATTGCCTTCGATAATATCTGCTTCGTTTCGGACCAGCAGCGTCATCACTAAACAGTCATTATGCGCTTTGGTCTCTTGCTGGACAGCCCGCAAGAATGGCTTGCTTTTGGTGTCGTGCCATTCATTGACGCTGTCCCGCAACATCCGAAAAAAATTCAAAACAGTCCGCCTAGGATTAAGCGGTTTTTTGTAGTGAGTAATTTGAATGGTTTTTTTACATGAACTGTCATTATATTTATTCTTTTAAATTCAATTTTTTAGGTAGACTAAGGATGGGGTTTCCTATTGTCATTCCGGTATTTTGGCCTAGGTTGCTGGTGGTTTTCAGGCCAACCAAAACAGGTAAAAGGCATGGGCTAGATAGCTTAACGTCTAATAGGCAACGCGGATCACTCCCTTGCGCCAATCCCATTGGCAATCTCCTGGCCTTTTTGCGTTAAGTTGCCGTCTTCGCCGATATTTTTTGGAAACGCAAGATAAATGACCAGTCCACTGACGGGTACGCTTGGACTAACAACCGAGGCGACGCCGATTTCTTCGCCTAGGGAGTTCTTCTCTGTCCAAGACCTAGGATTCTCGCTAGCCCATATCTGACGACGCGCTTCCTGGCTTAGCGCCCGCCACGCTGAAACGGTTGATTTTTCATCCTGTTCGGCATTGTGGGAACCAATAATATCAAAATAATCTTCAAGGTCTGAAGGGCCATTGATTTTATTCATCATTATTTCCACCTTTTGGGCATCCGGGCCCACCAAGGCTGGCCTATATTGGAGCAGGCGTCTCACCATAACGGCAATTTCCTTCGTGTCATTAGTTTTTATTCCAGACTCATTAAACGGCCCTAAGAATTCTGGCCGATAGTGGTTGGCATAATCAACAACTAAGCGCACAAGTTCCTGGTTGCTTAAGCCTTGCCTGCCGGTCCCCAATGGATTGGCGTAGATTTTCAATCCAATTTGCCGTGCATAGAGATAGACCTCCTTATAGAGTTCAGGATAGTTGTCGGGCGATTCGATTGAAAGGTCAATATAAGTGCGGATTGCATTGCACTGAAGCTTATATTTCATCCCGTCAAGAATCAATTTATAGTTATTGGCGGTGATTGATTTCTTGGTAAGCCCGGCAAGTGGCCGTTTAATATCACAGATGACATAATCAAGATTTCCGTTGTAACTAACTGCATTGTTGCAAAATAATATAAGCAGGCCTGTTATTGTAATGCGCGAAAAAAATTTCATGGCTCCCTCTCAGTTTAATTAAGGCCATAATTAGGCGGCTATTTAGGGTAATTGTTCATACAATCGTGACAAAACTTTCAGGCGGCTAATCACAGCCCCAAATAATTCAGCAATTGATCGGCTATCATTAACGTCAATAGGCTGGCTTGATGCCTTGACTAGCTCGCGTAAATCATAATTGCCACCTGCTCCACCGGTAATAAAAAACAGATAGCACAACTTTCCTTTATCGCTAAATTCCAGCTTTGTTTGGACGTTGACTATTAGGGCTTTGGTGTGATGGGCAAATAGGTTTGCCACATGATGATCTTTGTGGACAATAAAACAGAGGGGCGAATTCAACGATATTTTGGATAAATAATAGGCATAATTGGCTAAATCGTGCCCGAACAGTTCGGGAAATTTTTTGGGGAAAAGGCCGTTTCCTAAGTGAAAAGCGGGTATAGACACCGACGGCTTTATGCCAATATGTGCGGCTGTGTACCCTAATTCGGGGATTATTTTGTCAATTGCGATTGACGTGTCATAAGTGTCGCAAACGAAAACGACATAATCTTTTTTGATATGGATCAGGTCACCTAAATCACCATCGGCATAGGCAATGATGCGGCTTTCATGATTGGCGAAAAGTTCGGTTTTTTCATGAGCCTCAATTTCAGCCAGATTTTTGCAAAGTTCTTCTGGCGCCGCCGTTTTTTGTGTTAAGTAAACGTCCAGCTTTGCCCGTAGAAGCAAAGCATCCGGGGATATTTTTCGGGCAAAAAAGTAGTCCTGGTTTGTTAAAAACTCAAAATGGTCATTGTAGAAAACATAAGGTTTTCCAGAAGGCGTGAATTTGTAAAACGTTAAATTACTGCCGTAAATTTTATCGCGCGGCACTAATCGGGCAACCAGTGTCTGAACGAAAAGCTCATCGGGAATGCACGTGAGTTTAAAAAAATTCCGGATGGCAGGCTGTTTGGACAGGCTATCTATGCTTTTTATCGTCTCAATGGTCAGCGCCCACCACTGTGAGCCGAAATGGGGTGATAATCCTTTAGGGAACTTTCTCTTCAGGCCAAGCTTTTTTTGCAACCATAATAATAAGCGGAACTGAATTGTTGGCGTACGGTAGCTAACATAGTGCCGATATAAATACCGCTCCTTATAAATCCCGCCAATCACCCACTGCCGTTCATCTGCATCCACGCATTCGATAAACTCCGTCCCGTTGTGGGCCGATAAAAAATCTTTTAACGTCGGAATTGGCTTTATTGGGTAGTCATGGCCAGACATTAAAATCACATAGTCAAATGACCTGCCGCAATTAAGTAAATGTGAGATACAAGAAAGTGTGGCTTCCACAATCGACCACATCCCCCATTTTACTTTAACCGTGGAATGAAAGAATGTGCGCGACAGAATGTCAGGGGGAAGATTGTCCCTGAGATAATCACTGATATCAAAATGGCTGCGTTTGTCCCAATGTAAAAAAACACAGTCGTCGGGTTCATCCTTTAGGATAAGGGCGATTAGTTTTGTAAGCTGTGCTGGCTGGTCATGAGCCAAAATAATGTATGCTATTTTCATCAGAACCATGTCCCAATATTCATAAGTCCAAGCCTTGCAAACTGCCGCCATCCCCCTTCGTATTCTGTGGCTTCTTTATGCCACAAGACTTCTTCCAGTGTGAGTTTGTCACATGCTTCTGCGGCGAGGCGGGCGTGTTCATCGCAATGCGAACGGCCTTCCATTTCCATTAGGATGCCCGCCTTTGCCGCATTGCAAAAACGGTATTGCAAAAGGCAACCTGTAGGGGTTATGCGGTCACCGAAACCTGGGTTGTTAAGTTTGAGGGGCCGGAGCATGACAGCTTGACGCGTAATCATGTATTTAGGACGCCATTTCACCAAAGGCACCCGATTGATCAAGGGTGATGATCTTGGGTTTTTAGCAAAAAGCAACCTGCGGCGTGCGCCCCCGACGATTAACCATGCCCTGCGCTTGCTATCCCACCACTGCACAATTCCATCCGGATCAAACCATCGGTAATTGAAACGCGCACCTTCCGATGGTTGGGGCGCTGGATCACCCAGCGCCCCATTGCCAAACATATCAATCGTCACCGTGATGAACCCCGCTTTGCCTTCTTGATCCAAATAAGCGAGCAGTTCACGGAGGGATCGGGTATCCATTTTTGGATAGACGAAATATTCATCGCTGTCAAGAATAAAACACCAGTGACCTGTACCATAGATGGCCAGCAAACCATTTAACGCGTGAATGCCCTCTTTGTTAATCCAGCGTGGCTGGTTTTCAGCGGCTATCCACACACTAATGTCCAGATGTTTTTTTAGCCCCGCCAAATCAGGCAAATCAGAGCGGCAACCCAATAAAATAAAATGATTGACGCCTAATTCCCTGTAATAATTGAAAAAATCATCGAACATTGAGGTGCTTGGAACTTTTCGTATGAACGCGACAATGTCACCAGATTTAATTGTTCTAGTCTTGTCGCTAATACATTCACATGTCTTGAGCACCCGTAGCGCTTTAACATCTTCCCCTTTTTTAATTTCCAAGCTCTTGATGCTGCCCCGAAAATGTGCAAGCCGCCCCTTAGTGAAGGGCATCAGAAGCGCTATATTTAACAAAGCAAGCAACGCACGAACAAAAAACCAAGTGATTGAACTGGCGCATATGTGTTTGGTCTCTACACTAATCATCGGGTGTCGAATCCTATTGGATGATAATTTTTTTAACAAACAAATCAGATGCCACCCATTCTAATTGGGAAGGCGTGCATGGCTGCTGCCTGATCCGCCGCTACCACGTTACGGCAATCTGTACCCCATGTTATGGTTGATGTTACGCTGGGCGGCAACCTTCCTGTCTGGCAAGGTGACGTCCTTAGCCGTTTGGTGGCTGGTTAGCACTATCTTGGCTTGGGAGTGGTGGTTGGGTGTGGCCCATGCTTTTAGCCTGGGTCTGGCATTCGGTGGTGGCTAAGCAAACAGGTGATTGGCCGGAACCATGGCCATCTATAAGCGGAGATACACCAAACGATGCCAATTCATTTGCATAGCGCCCAGCGAAATTTTTAATCTGTTCCTCTGTAAATGGCATAAACTCAGTTGCTGTGGTTTTTTGGGGGGTGTTGTCAAGTAAATTCATTAATTTTGCTATGGAAGCCCTCGAGTAGTTGTTTCCGTAACACTTAACAACGTTGTACGCTTCCTTTGAAATTTTTGGTCTTCTGATGGATGGGCTGTCAAGGGCCGTTTTTATACAAAGGTTATCTTTCTTAAGCAACTTATTGAAGTAGGCATTTTCATCCGCAAAAATAGTCTTAAAATCTGAAATGGTGATGTCCTTTGCCCCAGCTTCCTTGAGGCTTTCAACAACGTCCACCCATGTCACTGATTCAAAATCAATGTTTTCATAATACCGCTCGAAACTAAAAAATTTGAAGTGCCGCAACGATTCTGTATATCGGGAAATAAAATATTCGGGATAACTTCGCAGAGTAATGAATATTTCTACCTGAAACCCGCTTAGCAACGACAAAAGTTTTTTTAGCCGCTGGGCCACGCCGTCATAGATAAGGTTATTGTTGGGCTTAAATACGCCGCCAATAAGATTCTCATCAGACAATACCAAACGGTCACAATCCATATAAGCACTGATTGCGGCAAGCATTTTTTCCCTTGAAAAATCATCATCATCAAGCTTAGCGGTTACGGACTGTCTGAGTTGGCCCAGTGGTATATAGGCAATTCTATTTTCGGCTAATGCTTCCTTGCTGTTGGATAACCGTGACTGAAAGTAAGTGGTTGCGGTTTTATGCACACCTAAGTGCAACGCTATTGTAGGGAAGTCTGGCATGTTTTCTTCAGGAGCTGAATCCGATCAACTTCAGCTCAATTCTCCAGTGGATGTTTGTTGAGTAGGGATTAATAACCAGTTGCACAAATATTTCAATACGTTCCTGGAAATCTAGGTAGTGGTAAACATTCAAATGCTTAAATGGCAGCGTAGTCAAAAAACATGTTTTTTGATTCCAAAATATCATTACCATTTTTACCACCACCCAAATCAATTGGCAGATCAAAAAACCACACGAATTGAATATTAACCATATATTGTAAGGCATAAAAAAAAACAGATACAAAAAATTGTAGGGGCGGGAATTCTGAGATTATAACAAAACTGTTAAACTACATATCTTTCAGACTACCCCCTTCCGATAATTACGCCATGAAAAAAATCCTTATTTCTGACAAGTTAGCCCAAGCGGGTATCCACTATTTAAACCAACAACCTGACATTGAGATACATATTGAAACAGGTCTTGACGAAGCAGGTCTGTGCAAAATTATCGGCGCCTATGATGCATTGCTGATCCGTAGCGACACGCAGGTGACCCCGGCCGTATTGCATGCCGCCAAAAACTTAAAGCTGATTGGGCGTGCCGGCATTGGCGTTGACAATGTTGACATCCCGCTGGCAACTGAATTGGGCATCATCGTCATGAACACCCCCGACGCCAATGCCACAACCACCGCTGAATTGGCCATTGCCCATCTGATGTCGCTCAGCCGCCACTTGCCCACCGCTGACCGTTCGGTACGGGCAGGCAAATGGGAACGCGCCAAACTGATGGGCTCAGAAGTTGCCAACAAAACCTTAGCGATATTGGGCTTTGGCACGATTGGCCGGATTGTTTCACAGCGCGGATTAGGCCTTAAAATGCAAGTGATCGCCTATGACCCGTTTGTTGCACCGGAAATTTTTGCCGAACTGGGCGTGGAACCAGTCAGCCTTGATAACTTGGTTTCCCGCGCCGATTATCTCACTTTACATTGCCCGTTGATTGAAAAAACCCGCCACATTATCGGCGCCAACCAACTGGCAATGATGAAAAAAGAAGCCATGATCATCAATTGCGCCCGAGGTGGCTTAATTGATGAGGCCGCGCTGTACGATGCGCTGAAAAACGGCAGGTTGGCCGGCGCTGCATTGGATGTCTATGAAAACGAACCGCCCGTTGGTTCGCCGTTATTGGAACTGGACAATATCGTATTCACACCCCATTTAGGGGCATCAACTGCCGAAGCGCAGGTTGCCGTCAGCGTTGAAATTGCCAGACAAGCCGTGACTTTCCTGAAAACAGGCGAAGCGATTAACGCGCTGAACTTGCCGCGATTGTCTGCTAAAGAAATGAAAAAATCACATGAGTACATGCACTTGGCGACCATCTTGGGCAAAGTCCTGGCAGGACTTGCAACCCACCCCCTGGAGCGTGTTGAAGTCGCATTGTTTGGCCGGGCGGCTGAAGTGTCAGTACACCCGGTTTCAGTTTCGGCACTGGTCGGCATTTTGAGTGGCCGCTTCTCCACGCCGGTCAACCGCGTCAATGCCGAAAACATCGCCAAACGTCAAGGCATCGTGCTGACCGAATCAGTCACCCATGAATCGCACGACTACATTTCCCTGATTAAACTCACCGGCCATTATGGCAACCAGTCCATCGAACTGTCCGGCGCATTATTAGGCGGGCGTCAGCCGCGTCTGGTGTGTATCAACCATTTTGATATTGAAGTCGTGCCCGAAGGCACTTTGCTGGTCACCCGCCATGATGACAGACCCGGCGTGATTTCCGCGATCAGCACCGTGCTTGGCAATGCCAACATCAACATCACCCGTATGCAGGTCAGCACCTCCGATGAGCAACAGCAGGCCATGGCCGTCATCAGCGTCTCCGCACCGCTAACCGACGATTTGGTGCAGCAACTGTGCAATATCGCCGCCGTCCACCAACTACTGCAAGTGAATTTATGAGTTTTGATGTCATCTGCTTTGATTGCGACAGCACCTTAAGCAAAATAGAAGGTATCGACGAGCTGGGCAGACGGGCTGGCCTAGGAGATGAATTGGCCAAACTGACCGACGCCGCCATGAACGGCATTGTGCCGCTGGAGGCTGTTTATGAGCAACGTTTGGCACTGATTAAGCCAGACCGCGCAAGTATTGACTGGCTGGCCGGTTTGTACATTGCCGAACAGGTTGAAGGCGTCAAAAACGTGTTTTCCGCTTTGGCCCGCCAAGGCAAGCAAGTCCATATCATCAGCGGCGGGCTGCGGGCGGCTATCTTGCCGCTAGCGCACTTGTTGGGTCTGCCTGAAAGCCATGTCCATGCCGTCGACATTTATTTTAACGCCGACGGCAGTTACCGCGATTATGAACGCGATTCGCCGTTAGCCAGAACCGGCGGCAAGGCGGTTGTTGCGGGCTTGCTAGGCAAACGCGGCGCATTGGTCATGATAGGTGACGGCAAAACCGACTTGGAGGCTCAACAAGCCGGTGCCTATGTGATTGGTTTTGGTGGTGTCGTTGACCGGCCTATCGTGCGCGAAAAAGCTGATGTTTATGTCATCGGGCCAAATTTGGACGCGGTTTTAATACATATTTAAAATACTTGAGCCATACTAAAAATTCAGCAGTGCCTATACCTAATGCGGTGAACCAATCCATGAGGAGCTACGATGACTGACGAATTAAAAAACTATGTGCAAAAAAATATCACTTATGCGGCACTGGGCTTTATTGGCCTAATTGTCATTTCCCTTAACGTCGGCATCAATGATGCTGGGGAGCGGACAGTTGTCCAGTACCCAACGGGCACCTTGTTTGTTAAATTCACTCCTGGCATGTACTTTAAAGGGTTTGGCAACACGTGGATTTATCCTGATGTCATCACCTACGACTTTGACAAGGCAGGCTCTGCCGGTAAAGAAAATGAAACCAGCCTGAAAGCGACGGGCGTCGCCGTCCGCTATCAAGATGGCGGCACCGGCACTGTCTATGGTAAAGCCCGTTTTGCCTTGCCTAACGATGAAGAAACCATGATCCGTTTGCACAAGGATTTCCGCAACCGGGAAGCCGTCGCCGAAAAACTGATCAGGACCGTGGCTGAAGAATCCATGAATTTAACGGCTGGCTTAATGACCTCAGAAGAGGCTTACGCCGAAAAACGCGGGATTTTTACGCAGTGGGCGGAGCAACAAGTGGCTTCGGGAAAATTTTTCACCGAATTAAAATCAGTCGTAGAAAAACAGGAAGCGACTAACGAACATTTGACACGCAATATTCCGGTCATCAAATATGGCGAAGATGGCCTGCCCATCCAGCACGCCAGCGACTTTAAAATGTACGGCATCAAAGTGAACGGCTTTCAAATCACCGATTGGGACTTTGAAAGGAAAACCTTGGAGCAAATTTCACGCAAACGCGAAGCCACGATGGGCATCATCACCGCCAAAGCGGATGCCGAACGGGCACGCCAAGAAGCCTTGACCGCTGAAGAACAAGGCAAAAAAAATGTCATGGTTGACCGTTACACCAAAGAGCAAGAAAAAATTCAGGCCGTGGTCGATGCTGAAAAAGAAAAAGCGGTTGCTGTCACGCAGGCCATGAAAGCGGTGCTGGTCGCCGAACAAGGCAAACTTGAAGCCGAACAAAAACGCCTGGCCGCCATAGCCTATAAACAAGAGCAGATTATGCGCGGCGAGGGCGATGCTGAATATAAACGTCTCGTCATGGGCGCTGACGGCGCGTTGAGCACTAAACTTGATGCTTGGAAAACCGTCCATATCCGCTACGCCGAAGCTATTGAAAAACAAAAATGGGTGCCGGAAATCCAAATGGGCGGCAACGCTCAAACGGGAGGCAGTGCGGCAAACGATCTCATCGAACTGCTGAAAGCGCAGACGGCAAAAGAGCTGAAACTGGATATGAGCGTAAAAAACAATTAAATTTGGGTAGTGAAACATTCAAATGCTTAAGTGACAACGGAGTCAAAAAACATGTTTTTTGATTCCAAAATATCAATTCCATTTTTACCGCCACCTAAATTTGTTGGGTTTCGCGCCCTCACCCTTTATGCCCCAGAGGGTGCAACCTACGCGCGGGTTAAATCAAAATACCAATCGCAGAGCGCACCAATAGTCCGTAAATCGCTTTACGGATTGTATTAAGTAACTATTTAACAATTGCAATAAACCTTCTTTCAGAGAGAACCAATGGCTGGACACAGTAAATGGGCTAATATCAAACATCGCAAAGCCGGACAAGATGCCAAACGTGGCAAAATTTTCACTAAAATGTTGCGTGAAATCAACGTTGCCGTAAAAACCAGCGGTGCAGACCCGGCCAGCAACCCGTCGCTACGGACGGCGATAGATAAAGCCTTAGGCGCAAACATGCGCCGCGACACTATAGATACGGCAATTAAAAAAGCGGCCGGTGCGCTGGAAGGCGTCAATTACGAAAACATCCGTTATGAAGGCTATGGCCCAGGCGGTACGGCGCTGATTGTTGACTGCTTAACTGATAACCGTAACCGCACCGTAGGCGAAGTCCGCCATGCGTTCACCAAAGCAGGCGGCAATCTAGGCACCGATGGCTCGGTCGCGTATATGTTCAGCAAACTGGGCATTCTTAGTTACGCACCTTCCGTTGACGAGGACGCGTTAATGGAAGCCGCGCTGGATGCGGGCGCTGATGATGTCATCACTAACGACGATGGTTCGGTCGATGTCATGACGGCGCCGGACAACTATCTGGCAATCAAAGATGCGCTGGTTGCCGCCGGTTTTGAGCCTGACAATGCCGAAATCACCATGCAGGCCGCGACAATGGTTGACCTTGATGCCGAAACCGCTGAAAAAATGCTGCGCCTAATTGACCGCCTGGAAGACTTGGATGATGTCCAAGATGTCTATTCGAATGCCGACATTAGTGATGAGATTATGGCGGGGCTGGGATAATCGCGGTGCAACATGGCGTCTTCCAGCGTATTTACAACATCAACATAGCCTGGAAAGCCGCCAACAAAGGCAAAGTTCCAAATGGGTTTATAGAACAGCTGTCACGCTACGACTTTCCCAATGTGCAGGGAAAATGACCGGGCCAGCTTTACCCGCACTTACTGTCGCCGCAGTTAAGGCAAGTCATGCAACCGTCCATCAACACCACTGCCTTTGTTTGGCATTTACTGCACAACAAGGCCTTGGCAGGAAAAGCCCCTTCATCATCAAGGCTTGAACTGTCGCTGTGTATCGCCTCAAACTCCTTACGCTTGGCGGCCATAAAACGTTGTTGATGTTCGCTGATTTCAGGGTCTTTCAACATGCCGATGCTTTTTAAGTGCGATTCAATCGCACAACCGATTTCAGCCACCAGCGACGGCATGAACACCCCGCCTTTTTTAAAATAACCGCCTTTCGGGTCAAACACCGCTTTCAGCTCATCGACCAGAAAACAGGCATCGCCGCCCTTCCTGAACACCGCAGAAATAACCCGCGTCAACGCCAACACCCACTGGAAATGCTCCATATTTTTCGAGTTGATGAACACCTCGTAAGGGCGGCGTTCTTCATGTTCCGTGCCTTGGTTCAAAATCATGTCGTTAATCGTGATATACAACGCATGTTCCGATTGCGGGGTTTTGATCTTGTAGGTTGAGCCATAGAGGATTTCCGGACGGGCGACATTTTCGTGCATGCTCTCGACGTCAAGCATTTTGGCTTCATTAAGGGCCTGTTCTGCGGCGGCTTTATCTTCGCTGGTCAGCACTTTGAAGCCGGTTATTTTTTTTGCTATTTTGTAGGTCATGGTTGTAAATAGTTAGAGTAAAAAAATATTAAGTATCTGAACTTGTTTGGTTAATGCTTGCTTTATTGGCGTAATTACAAATAACGCTCAATAGCTAACGCGCCATGAAAAACACCCAAAATATCAATATTGCGGTTTTCCTTAATCAAATAAGCGATACGATAATGCCCATAAAGCAGGATACGAATATTGCCGTCAATGCCCGCGTTATATTGGTATCCGATTTCAGGATAGTCCAATAAAAGCTGCGCTTTTTGGTAAATCCCGTTAATTACTTTTACAGCCGCATTGGGATTGTCCACAGCAATATAGCTATAAATATCTTTCAACCAGACTTCTGCTTCGTTAGTCCAGTTTAGTTTTGCCATGATTGCATAAGAGTAAACATGTCTTCATTTGAGATAGTTTTATGCTGCTGCGAATCATCCAACCCGCGTTTAATCATGCGGTGAAAAGCCAGCTCCCTTAATATTTCATCGTAGCTGCTATCATCAGGCTGGGCTTGGATAATTTCGGCCATGTGTTCTTTAGCTGCTTGCATAGTGACCTCTTCTTTAATAGTCCGAAAGTAGTTTTTAGCTCTATTTTTACCTGGCTTGTTTAAGCCCTTATTTATTAAGGTAGCTAGCATCACCCCAACAAGCCATTAATTCGGCAAATGCTGCTCGTAGTTTTCAATAAATACCCCCAATGCCGTCACCAAACGGGCGAGCGGGTGGTTTTCATCGGCTCCGCCTAAATCCAGCAAGCGGTTTAGAACATTGATGGCAAATTCATAATCATGTTCGTTTTCAATAGGATACAATGGAATCGTTTCACACAACAAAGCATAGTGATTGATAACTTGTGATGTGATGCTAGCGGTTAAGGTTTCCATAAATCGTACTCTTTGTGTGTCAACATAGCGCGGATGTAAACAGTCTGCGTATTAAAATGAATTGCGGCGATTAAACGATAGTGGTTGCCTGCAATATTGAAAATATAATAGTTTCCTACCTTATCAACTGAATTAAAAACAGTTTTCAGTTCAGAATAGGATTTGCTGGTTATTGTTTCAAGCTTTTTTCGCCATTCTTGTAATGGCGTTGCTGCTTGCGGATGCGCTATTGAGAAATCGCGTAATGCCTTGTTGCTTATGATTCGCATAGTGGGTCTATGAGGATGTTTCAGTAGGTATTGCGTTGGTGTTAGTTACCTCACCCCAACCTACTGCACTGCTGATCGAGATGAGCGATTAAAGCACTGGCAGCCTGATACGATTTATCAGCTTCTATTTGGTCGACAACCTTGCCGCCATGCACGATGCCATTTCTACGTTTGGTAGAATCTTTGAACTCTTGCCAGAACGGCTGCCGGTTAACAGGGTCATTGGTAAGTGCCATGTAAAGTTTGCAAATTTTATTGTTGCCGCCAAGGTTGTAACCGTTAAGAAAGCCGATAACGGAGGCTTCAAGGTACTCAAGCCCTTTGTATGCAAAGGCGGTAGATAATGCCCGCTCTACCCTGAATTCACATGCCATATGAGCAACTACTACCGATATACTGTAATGGCCATCGTTGATTAAACTTTGGCTTGTGGCGAGTAGCTTTTGTGGATAGGTGTCGATGGTAAGTTCAACGCTCGTGGTCGTTGAGGTCTGAATTAAGGATTGTACTTTAAGGAAAGATTCAGTCATTCATATATCTCTTAACTGTATAAGCCATGTAGATACGCATCGCGTACCTTTTTAAAATTTGGTTTAATGCAAAAATTTGAAAAGGTACGCGATGCGTACCCTACACAAACCCAACTAAAACTTCCCGTAATACCCCTCTTTCAACGCATCAAACAAATTGGCAGCTGAATGGATTTCGCCGTCATATTCAATTTCATCATTGCCTTTAAACTCAACAACCGAGCCGTCTTCCAGCGTGAACTGGTAGGTGGTGTTTTCAAGGTCGGATTCCTTAACCAACACGCCTTGGAACACTTCAGGATTGAAGCGGAAGGTGGTGCAGCCTTTTAAGCCTTGTTCGTAGGCGTATTGGTAGATGGACTTGAAATCCTCGTAAGGATAATCGGTCGGCACGTTGGCGGTTTTGGAGATGGACGAGTCTATCCATTTTTGCGCGGCGGCCTGGATGTCGACATGCTGCTTGGGGCTAACATCATCGGCGGCGATGAAGTAATCGGGCAGCTTATGCTTGGGGTCTTCGCTGTACGGCATCGCTTCGGGATTGACCAGTTCGCGGTAGGCCAGCAGTTCAAAGGAATAGACATCGACTTTTTCCTTGGACTTTTTACCGGCGCGGATGACGTTGCGCGAATAATGGTGGGCAAAGCTTGGCTCTATGCCGTTGCTGGCGTTGTTGGCCAGCGATAGCGAGATAGTGCCGGTCGGTGCGATGGAACTGTGGTGGGTGAAACGTGCGCCGGTTTCAATCAATTCGGCAACCAGTTCCGGTTCAATGAGCGCAATTTTTTGCATGTAGCGGCTGTATTTGCCATGCAACACTTTACCTGCGATTTGATCGCCGATTTTATAACCGTCAGCGACCATTTCGGGGCGCAGGTGCAACATTTCGCCAGTCACGGTGAACAGTTGTTCCATAATCGGCGCGGGGGCTTTTTCTTTCGCCAGCGACAAGGCCGCTTTCCAGCCTTCGACCGCCAACACTTTGGTGACTTCTTCGGTAAATTGCAGCGACTGCCCGTCGCCGTATTTCATGCCCAGCATGGTGACGGTTGAACCCAAGCCCAGATAGCCCATGCCGTGCCGACGTTTGCTGATGATTTCCTCGCGCTGCTTTTCCAGCGGCAAGCCATTAAGCTCCACGACGTTATCGAGCATACGGGTAAAAATCTTGATGGTTTTGCGGTAAGCCTCCCAATCAAAATACGCTTCGTTGGTGAACGGTTTTTTCACGAACCGCGTCAGGTTGATGGAACCTAACAGGCAACTGCCGTAAGGCGGCAACGGCTGTTCGCCGCAGGGGTTGGTGGCGCGGATTTTTTCACAAAACCAGTTGTTGTTCATCTCGTTGACTTTGTCGATCAGGATAAAGCCCGGTTCGGCGTAATCGTAGGTTGAACTCATGATGATGTCCCACAAGCGGCGGGCGGGGATGGTTTTGGTGATCCGGCACGCCACTAGACCATCGTCATTGACGATGTAACCTTCCTTGGTGGGAAAATCGCGCCAGATGACTTGTTGGCTGTCATGCAGATTGAGCTTGTCGGTTTTGGCTTCTTTTTCGGTGACCGGAAAGGATAACGGCCAAGGCTGGTCGTTTTTTACCGCTTGCATAAATTCGGCAGTGATCAAAAGCGACAGATTGAACTGGCGTAGACGGCCATCTTCGCGCTTGGCGCGGATAAACTCGACCACATCAGGATGACCGACATCAAACGTACCCATTTGCGCCCCGCGTCTGCCGCCCGCAGACGACACGGTGAAACACATCTTGTCGTAAATGTCCATGAACGACAGCGGGCCTGACGTGTACGCACCCGCGCCAGAAACATAAGCATTTTTAGGCCGCAATGTGGAAAACTCGTAGCCGATGCCGCAACCGGCTTTCAGTGTTAGACCGGCTTCATGCACTTTACCGAGAATGTCGTCCATAGAATCGGCGATAATACCGGACACGGTGCAATTGATCGTGGAGGTCGCCGGTTTATGTTCGAGCGCACCGGCATTGGAGACAATGCGTCCTGCCGGGATAGCGCCTTGGCGCAAAGCCCAGAGAAATTCTTTGTAATACTGCTCCTGTTTAGCCTTGCCTTGTTCGACCGCTGCAAGCGCTTTGGCGACCCGTTGATAGGTTTCATCAATCGTGTTGTCAATCGCTATCCCCTCTTTGGTTTTCAACCGGTATTTGGTGTCCCAAATATCCATTGACGCATCTTGAAAAGGTATTTCGGTAACGCTGCTGACTATCACATGAAGCTGTGCTGACATTGATTATATTTCCGTGGCGGTGGTTGGGTAAAAACATAGAAATAAACCATAAATCAACACCTTAAAAGGCTAGGCTGATTTACGAATTAATCTACATATAGATTATTTTTTATATACTAGCACAATATATAGTATTAAAAAGTAAAATAATTGAGTTTGAGCAATAAATGATTTTTATTAAAAAACATCTTGCCAAGGGGGTGTTTGTTAAGATAAATGGGGGTGGGAGTGGTAATTGCCTATAATCAATCGGGAATTTATTAACCTTATTTTGTGCCTGTCCTTGGGTTTTATTTTTGGTAGGTATGGGATAAGGTGCTAAATTGCACCAAAATAAAAACGCCGTTTAGCATCACAACAGTCTGTTTGGCCATGAATAAAAATAACGCTATCTCTAATACACTTGCCGAAAAAAAAGCAATAACTGCTTTACGAATGTATTTGCAAAAAAAAATCAGGGTATCTTTTAAAGAGTTATCCTTGGAAAAGGATTATGAATATATTAACGGTCTCTACATTAAATATCCCGACAACCCGAGTGCTTTAATAGCAAAAGGTTATCTGGAATGGCGTTTTGGTGATAAAGCTAAAGGTGAATCGTTATTTGAAAAAGCATTTAAAATAGCCAAAGACACTGGCTATGAATTAAAAGGACGTGAAATTGGCATAAACACTTATCTGGGCACGTCCTGTATCGATGAAGACATTATCGGCACACAACCTAAATTTCCCGATTTTAATCATGTCCGTGTTGCAACGGCGGAACACTCCATAATTCTTGCCGCTTGTGACGAAATTTATTTTCAGAAATTTGGCAGGGCTTTTACAGGCATCTGCCTGAAGCACTCAAAAGGGGTTGTGCATATTCATGTAATAAATCCCAGCAAGGATACCTTGCGCTTTTTTGAAAACATACAAGATACCCGAATATCTTTTAGCACTGAACAAACAGAAATTAATAGCCGCTCTTATTATGCTTCCAGCCGATTTTTAGTCGCCCCATTTATTCTAGATGCCTATGATGCCAATGTTTTAATTCTTGATATAGACTCAATCGTTACCAGAAATGTGGATCCGTTGATCAGAGCGCTGGCAAACGGACCTGAAGATGTTTTCGTACCGACCATGCCACATGCGTGGAATCCATGGAATTATCATCTGGCAGGCACTGTGTTACTTAAAAACAACCCTCTCATGAAAGAGTTTTTTCGTCATTTTTCAATTTATTACGATAAAGCGGCACAAAGGTTGGATGCCAATGATAATGCGTGGTGGATAGATCAGAATTCATTGTATAGGGCTATTTTGCGGTTAGAAAAAAATGGCGGCCAAGCGGGCAATGTAAAAAAATACGGCACCATCGTAACTGGCCCGCAGAATTTAGGAAAAGATGAATTTTCAAAGCTGCTCAATTTATATAACAACAACATCGACTTTTCAGGGAGGGCGACAACCGATGGCAACGACGAGTTTATCGCTGTTTTGACGCCTTTATTGAAGCATAAAGGCTTAGCCGCCATGTTTCTTGAGTCTTTTTACGATAGCTGCAAGTAGCTTTTTTCATAACCCTTGCCCCTACGATGTTAAAAACTTATGGACGACCACACTTGCCAACATTGTTCAGGACACAAAGTTAAGTAGCCTCACACTGATTGATTACGTGCTTATATCCGATAAACAAAAAAAAATTCTGGTTCTCCTGGCAGATGGTGAGTTCCATTCAGGCACCGAGCTGGCGCATGCGCTTGGCGTCAGCCGTTCGGCTGTCTGGAAGCAACTGGGCGGCCTGGCTGAGTTAGGTTTGCAACATGCGGCAGTTAGGGGTAAAGGCTACCGCTTAGATACCCCGTTAGAATTGCTGTCAGTATCAGCAATACAAGCGTTTCTTAACAACCGTTCTGGCCCGTTGATTTCAGCCTTGGAAATTCATGACCAAATCGACTCCACCAACCATTATTTAGCTTTACGTTCACAGCAGGGTGCAAAATCAGGCTTGGTTTGCTTTGCCGAACATCAGACTGCGGGCAAAGGCAGGCGCGGACGGCAATGGGTTTCGCCATTCGGCAGCAATATTTATTTGTCCATACTTTGGCGCTTTCAATTGGGTTATGCGGCAATCACTGGTTTAAGCCTGGCAATCGGAGTTGCGGTTATTAGGGCGTTAAAACAACTGGGCTTTAATGACGTGGGGCTAAAATGGCCCAATGACATTTACAGTCAGGGCAAAAAACTGGGTGGCATCTTGATTGAAGTGTCAGGGGAAAGTGAGGGCCCTTGTACGGCAATTATCGGTCTGGGATTAAACCGGTTTTTACCGGATGCGGCCGCCGACAGCATTGCCCAAGCATGGACTGATTTGAGCAAAATAAGCCCCTCGACATTACCAAGCAGAAACCAGCTGGCGGGGGTTTTATTAAACCATCTGCTTGCCATCATTGCCGATTTTGAACAACTGGGCATCCAGGCTTATCTGGAGGAATGGCGCAGTTATGATTGCCTGCACAACCAACCGGCAACCCTGTTTATTGGCGGACAAGCGTTCAGCGGGGTTATTGCAGGCATAGATGATAACGGCTTGTTATTAATCAAAAACACTGACGGTAAAGTTCAGGCTTTTGCATCCGGCGAAGTCAGCTTTCATAGGACGGCCTTATGAACCTATTGATTGATATAGGCAATACCCGCATGAAATGGGCGGTCAGTAAAAACCGCCACATTATTGCCGGACAGCCCCTTGCCAATCATCGACTAGACCGGCAGCAGCTGATAACGCTCTGGAAAAGCATAATCCGACCGCAACATATTGCCATTGCCTGCGTCAGTGCCCGATCTTTATTGGCATTGGTGCAGTCGGTCGCGAACGAGCTATGGCCTGATGTTGACATCCTTCGGGTTCAAGCCCAAGCCCACGCGTTCGGCGTGACCAATGCGTACCCGCAACCTGAAAAGCTAGGTGTTGACCGCTGGCTAACGTTAGTGGCTGCGCGTCAGGGTTACGCCCTCCCCGCTTGTATTGTCGATTGCGGCACTGCGATAACTGTAGATTTATTGGCTGGCCAAGGTAACCACCAAGGCGGATTTATCAGCCCTGGGCTTAGGCTGATGAGGCAGACACTGGCCGAAGGCACCAATGCCCTGCCGTTTAGTGAATCGCGGCATACGCTGCAACCGGCAACCACCACCGAGGCCGCCATCTATAGCGGCACCTTATCGGCGGCTATTGGCTTGATCGAGCATGTGCTAAAAAAACAGCCTGAAACCATACAGCTAATTTTGACAGGTGGCGACGCCGAACTTATCGCGGAACAGCTATTGATCCCTGTTGTTATTGATATGGATTTGGTGTTGCGCGGGTTAGCAATCATTTTAGACGGCACATCATGAAACACTTATTTTTTCTGGTCGCACTAGCCAATGCCGTATTGTTTATGTGGGAGTACAAATCTGGCGCATTAGCCCCGACGGCGGCAACTGTATCAAACGCCACACCAGATCTGGAACCCATCTTATTGGTGAGCCAACTGCCTCCCCCGCCCGCGCCAACCGTCCCCCCGGAAACCGGGCCACCAAAACCTGTGGCGCAAGCTGAAACTAATGGCGCAACAGAAAAAACCATGCGCTGTTACGAAGCAGGCCCTTTCACTAACACAGCGGTCGCCAAGCAATGGATAAGTCAATTTGCAGAAGCTGGAACCACCGTTAAACTGATAAGCAAGGATGGGCAAACACCCAATAAATACATGGTCTATTACCCGGCCGGACAAGGTCTGGCAGAAGCTGAAGCCAATCTGCAAATGCTCAAAGAACGGGGCATTAACGATCTTTTTATTCAGCAGACAGAAAAGGACAAGGGCAATATTTCGCTGGGCGTTTTTAGCAAGGAGGAAAGGGCGTTAATGCTAAAAAAGCAGCTGCTTACAAAAGGCATTGAGACAAAAATCAAAACTCTTTATAAAACTAAAGCCCAGCAATACGCTCTGATTGAAAGTGACGCTAAAACTATCGGACAGCTGGAAACTTTACAAACAACGACGCCTCAAGTGGCTGTTAAAGAGCTGTTCCCATGTAACTAAACACCGCAACATTAAAAAAACAGGCAAAGTGATGAACGATATACAGAACTATCAAAAAGACGATAGCAGATTAAAATCCTTAAAAAGGCTTACCACGATAGTTTATCTATGCCAGATTTTTTCATTTGTGTTGGCAGGATTGCCCTTACTGGCTGGCGTTGTCATTAACTTTATGAACAGGGACGATGTTGAGGGGACATGGTTGGAATCCCATTTTAATTGGCAAGTCCAAACGGTCTGGATGACCCTTGCCGGGTTCGCCTTGGCCGGGCTGACACTTGAAACGGGGATTGGGTTTTTAATCCTGATCCCGACGCTTATGGTTTTGGTTTACCGGATTGTCATTGGCTGGAACGCGCTAAGTGCGGGCAAGCCGGTAAACGAAAAATTCTAAAAAGCTGCCCACCCTATACAGGGTTCCGATTGCCGGAAACAGCTGTCCTTCGCCAAAGCGCGGACACCCTGATTTCGGCCCACATCAACTCAGGCCGAGTGTCCAGACAACCGCTCCGTATTTTTTTTGGCGTAACCCAAACAGATATAAAGAAAAAACTGCGCTCCAAAAATAAGGTTGGCCATCAGCAAATGTATTGGCTGCGCAACAGCCGGAAACCCTAACCTGTCCAGCGTGACCCCCGCCAAAATTGCCGTCACCACCAAGCCCGCCAAGGCAAACCCCGTGCGTAGCAACAAACTGTCTTTGGCGACTGATTGATAAAGTTTCCAGACTAACCACAGGTTAGTGAACAAAATAACCGATGAAAATGAACGATGGATATAAAAAACCACCGGAAAGTCATCCCGCCAATATTGGCGTTGGATGTAACCATGTTCATTGGCGATAAAATCAACCGCTTCGCGCACCTGCGTACCCATAGCAACCTGCAACAAGGTCATGCCCATTGCGACAAGCAAAACCGTTCTGAATTTGGCCGGCAACAGGCTTATGTCCAGTTGCCCGATAAATTCCCGTTGCGAACGGGCAATGGTGTAAATCAACAAGGCAACGATAAATAACGCCAACAGCATATGCAACGTAATCATAAACGGCTTGAGGTTGCTGGCAACCACCGTTGACCCTAACCAACCCTGAAAGCCGACCAGAAAAAAGCTGCTGACCGCCAAATAAAAAATGGTTTTGTCGGTTTTTAAAAAAATGCGCGACGACCACGCGGTCAAAAAAATCAGGAAACCAATCGTCACGCCGACCAGTCGGTTGGTGTATTCAGTCCACGTTTTCACCGGATTGAACTGGGTGTTCTCATAACCGCGTTGGGCATAAATCTCATGGTAATTGGCGGGCAGCTGCGACTCCTCAGTGGGCGGCACCCATTGGCCAAAACAGGTGGGCCAATCAGGGCAACCCATGCCGGCGCCGGAAGCACGGACAATGCCGCCGACCAAAATAACAAAATAAACCGCAAAAATGGTCAATGTGCCTAAGCGACGGAAACGTAAAATTGCTTGATTATCCATTAGGTGTTCACTAAGGTCAGTGGGTGGTTAGGATGATCATGCAGTTTGAGCTGATCATAGTCCCTATCAGAAAGTTGCAAAACAACGAGCATTTTACAACACCCTTCATGCTGCCCAGCCAACAATACCTTACCTACGGCTTGCCCGCTATCATCACTAATAACAGCATTGGCAGCGGGTGCAGGCGCGGCGCATTCGGCAACAAACAACGCCCGTTTGGCTTTACCCAAATAATGGGTGCGGGCGACAATTTCTTGGCCGGTGTAACAGCCTTTAGTAAAACTGATTGCCCCCAAATTATCCAAATTGAGCATTTGTGGAATGAATTGCTCCGATGTTTCCATAGTCAGCCAAGGGATGCCCGCGATAATGTCCAGATAATGCCAATGCGCTGAGTTTTCAGCGGCAAAACCCAATGTGTTGACGTGTTCAGACCAAAATCCGATAGCCGCATCAGGGGTGGCAACCACCAGATAACGCCCACCAAAATTAATGCGGATGAGGTCATTTTGGCTAGTTGCAAGCAGGGGCTCAGCCGGTATTGCCGAATCGCACAGGCCGATTAAACATAGCGAGTCGCGGCTATCGGCCAAGGTCACCGCCGCGCGTAAGATATATTTTTGTAGCCGATTTTTAACGGTGTCCAGTAAGGTGTCTGGCAGTACCATCAAAAAAGAAGCTGCTGTTTTTATCAGCAAAAACGTCGCAATAACCTGCCCTTTTGGGTTGCATAACGCACCAAAACTGCTTTGTTTTTCAGTTATCTCATTGATATTACAGGTTATTTGTCCTTGCAAGAATTGCCCTGCGTCTTTGCCCGCCACCGTTAAAACCGCCAGACTTGATAACGCATAAATTTGCTTGCCACTGTTAGGCTGAGTCACGGGAAAGCTAATGTCCGTGCCTGTCACTGTTGCACCGTATCCAGTGCGTAAAAAATCTGTCCAGTTTGAATTCATAATTTGATGATAGGAAAAGGGGTTGGCGGCGATTATATCGCCGTTCAAACAACCGCAACAATCGGAACGGTATGACTGGCAGTCATCCGTTGTGGGTAGTGGTGTTCATCGACGACTGCCCGTCCTTGAAGGACGCGTAGTCGTGGTGTTTATCGTGGCTACAGTTTTCGGCTACCATTTTTAGGCATATTGCCCGGCGCACCAAGCCGATGACCAGGCCCATTGGAAATTATAGCCACCCAACCAACCCGTGACATCAACCACCTCGCCGATAAAATAAAGCCCCGGCACCGATTTGCTTGCCATAGTTTTCGAGGATAAGGCGGCACAGTCAACACCGCCAATAGTGACTTCAGCCGTGCGGTAACCTTCGGTGCCATTGGGCTTGATTGTCCAGTGATGCAGTTGCCCGGCAACCGCCGCCAGCAAACGGTCGGAACAATCGGGTAAGGCGGTGTTGAGTATGTCCTCTGGCAACAAACAGCCCAGCAAACGCTTTGGCAAATACGCCTCAAGCAACGTTTTTACGGTGTTTTTCAGCTTTTGCCGACGTTTTTCTTGGAACATTGCCAACACATCCAGCCCTGGCAGCAAGTCTATCGTAATATCTTCCCCTGCTTTCCAGTAGGAGGAAATTTGTAAAATCGCCGGGCCACTCAAGCCACGGTGCGTGAACAAGATATTTTCACTGAACGACTTTTGATTATTGCTGACCACGCAAGGCACGGCAATGCCCGAAAGTGCCGAAAAGCGGTCTTTATCTTCGGGCTGTAACGTAAATGGCACCAGACCCGCCCGCGTTGGAATGACGTTGAGGCCAAACTGCCCTGCAATTTTATAACCCAGTGGGGTGGCGCCCATTTTGGGGATCGACAATCCGCCCGTCGCCACCACCAAAGATTGGCAACCAAAATCCCCCTGGCTGGTTTTTACAGCAAAGCCATCAGCCGTTTTTTCAACGCCATTAATGCCGGTGTTTAATTGGATTGTCACACCAGCCGATGCGCATTCTGACAACAGCATCGTCAAAATGTCTTTGGCGCTGTCATTGCAAAATAACTGGCCGTGCGCCCGTTCATGGAAAGGGATCTGATGCCGCCCTATTAACGCCAAAAAATCCCACTGGTTATAACGGCTCAAGGCCGATTTGCAAAAGTGGGGATTGCTGGACAGATAGTTTTCAGGCTCAATGGAATAATTCGTAAAATTGCACCGCCCACCGCCGGACATCAGGATTTTTTTGCCCGCCTTGTTGGCATGGTCCAGCACAATAACCCGCCGCCCGCGTTTGCCCGCTTCAACCGCACACATCAACCCCGATGCGCCTGCGCCAATAATAATCACATCGGTTTTAACCATAAGCTGCGCCTGTAAAAAATCGCCTGATTATACAGCGTGTGCTTTTCGGGAGGCTATCACTGCCTACATAAGACACTACGGACCGATTCGTTACGGGCTTTAAATCATCAATTGCGCCCCCCTGTTTTGTAGTACACTTTGCACCCCCGACAACCCTTGTCTTATCAATCCAGAACAAGCCAGTTTATGTTTACCATCACCAAAGAAGTTTATTTTTGTTACGGGCACCGTTTGATGAACCATTCAGGAAAGTGCCGTCATTTGCATGGGCATAGTGTTAAGGCAGCGATTTCTATCGCCCAGGAAGAGCTGGACGGGCAAGGCATGGTGTGTGATTTTGCGGACATCAGGGATTGTGTTGAAGCCTATATCGACCAACAACTGGATCATAACTTCTTGCTTCATAAGGATGACCCGATCATTCCGATGCTGGTGGCCAACAACGAGCGTTTTTTGGCTTTGGATGAGCACCCTACCGCTGAGGTGTTAAGCAAAATGCTATATCAGCATGTTAAAAAAGCGGGGTTTAACGTGGTCGAAGTCGCTTTGTGGGAAACCGCCAGCGCGTATGCCAGCTACCACGAAATTTGACAGTGATGAGTTTTTTAAACCCGGTCAACAAGTCGTTTTGTTTGGAGCAATTGTGCGCGGCCAATTATCAAAAGCTGCGCCGCCTGCTGCCAGATTTGGCAACACTTGAAGAATCGGCGCAAGGTATCGCCACACGCAACGCACCGCTATATCTTAAAATTATCGGGCGCACACCCCATACGCTTACCGTTGAGTTAAGCCATTGCTTCAACAAAAACTTGGAAACGTTTGTGATGCCTGCGGTGGTTATCCGCATTTATCTGGATGCGCAATTGGCTGAAGTGATCAGCGACCATGCGCGGGCCAGCGTCGCGCAAGTTTTTGATGATCCGGGTTTAAGCCGCGACATCATGGATTATAAATGGCGGCTGAATTATTTTTTGCAAAAATGGCTGGACCACTGTTTGCAACAGCAGTACCGGTTTACGGTTAAGGCCGAAAAAAGGCCAGTGGCGGGTTAACTTAGGAATGGGTACGGAATAATGTCGGCAACATAACGACTGCCCGTCCTCAAAGGACGGGCAGTCGTGGCCTCCAAGCAATCAGAAAAATCACATTATTTGCAGTCACTCCTTAAGCGCCGTGCAAAGCGCATAATCATCCCTAAGCCGTGCCTTAGTTTCAGCCACTTGCTGTCCGGTATAAGGGACGGCGGCAAATTTCCCCCATACCGGTGCAGGCCATGCGGCGTCGGTTTGATAGCGAACAACATGGTGGATATGTAATTGGGGGACTAAATTGCCAATGGCGGCAATATTCATTTTATCGGCTTGATAGATTGCCGCCAAACGTTCGGCAAGCAGGCATGATTCTTCATTCAACAAAGTTTGCGCCGCTTTATCAAGCTGATAAATTTCCCGCATTCCAACAATTTCAGGCACCAGAATAAACCACGGGAATTGGCTGTCATTCATCATCAACAGGCGGCACAAGGCAAAGCGTCCCATATCAATACAGTCTTGTTGCAAACGGGGATGGAGCTGAAAAGTAGTGGTCATAAGATGATAAATAGGGATGGTGGACAATATGTTCCGGGTTCGGCACGACTGCCAGTCCTAGAAGGACTGGCAGTCGTTACGTCACCGAAATTATTTCATGCCCATTCCTTACTTAGCAAACTCGACCATCACCAAACCATTGTTATCAAGCAATTTAAGCTGACCGGAACTGAGCTGGTACTGGCTGACCCGCGTTAAAGCCTTTAAAAAATAGGCTTCCTGTTCCATCAGCGAGGCTTCGGCACAAGCCCTTTGCGTGGATCTTAACTGGGCGATATGCAACTGACCACTATTGCGGGTGTAAGTGGCGGAAAATTGGTTGCAGCCCCCATTACCTTGGATGCTGCCGTTAGCAAAGCGGGCTGTTATTGAACGGGAGCCTTGGCTGGGGACTATAGCGCCACGGCCATTATTAATGGCTGTGGCCTGCCAATTGGTGTTTTCCAGCGTATGGATAGCATTGTCCATGTGTAGCGGTTCTTGGGATTGCACTGCACAGTTGGCAAGAAAAAGCAGTAGTCCGGCAAATATAATATATTTCATAACAAGCAACCTCCGTTAAAAAAAACAGTCAGATGTTTATCGTACCTTAACAAGGGTAGTTTCACCATTGCCTTTTTTTACTGTACTATCAATACCATGAATAAATTTCCCATGGCTGTTCTTTTGTTCCTGAGGATAACGGCAACCATTGTCATATCGCTCATGACCGTACTATCCGCCTATGCGGCTGACCCGCAACCGTACACGGTCGCAATCGGCAAAACCGGCAATACCGAGATTGACCAGATAATAACCGACATTTCAACGCTCATCAGCTTGGGTGAAGACGCACCGGTAGGCCCTTTTGCCTTGGTGGCGCGGGCGCGGGGTGATGTGGAGCGTTTTTTGACAGGGTTGCATAGCCTGGGCTATTACCAAGGCACAGTGGCGGTGCGGATCGACGGCCATGCGTTGGATGACCCCAACCTTTATGAACTCATCGAGGGCGCTCCCGCCCACCCGCCCGTGGCAATAACGGTGTCGATTGCGCTAGGTCCGCAATTCCATTTCCGCCATATCGAAATCCAGGGGGATACGACTGGGCAAGCACGCGCTTGGTTGGCGCTTAAACCCAATACCCCGGCGCTTGCCGCCGATGCGTTGGCCGCACGGGAACGGTTGCTGGATGGATTCCGCAATGCCGGTTATGCGCTTGCGAAAGTTGATGAGCCCGTCGCCACATTAGCAATAGATTCAGATGCACTCGACCTGAGTTACCGCGTAACAACCGGCCCGCACACGGTGTTGGGGGAAATTTCTGTAAAAGGCTTGGATAAACTGAACGAAAAATTTGTGCGCCGCCGGTTGCTAGTGTCCAGTGGCGAACAGTTTGATCCCACCGCTATTGAAAAGGCACGTTTGGACTTAAGCTCAACCGGTGTGTTTTCAGCCGTCCGCGCCAAAGCCGCAAACAAGGTGGATGCCCAAGGACGGCTGCCCATCACTTTTATCGTGACCGAACGCAAGCGGCGGGCAACCAGTTTAGGCGCCGCCTACTCCACCGATTTAGGCGGCAGTTTCTCCACCACTTGGCAACACCGCAATCTGGCCGGTAACGCAGAGCAGCTTAACCTTAGCGGCAGCGTCGCCCAACTGGGCGGCAACAGCACCACCGGCATCGGGTACAGCTTTCTTGCCGCGTTCATTAAGCCCGATTTTTTGTCCCGTGACCAATCGTTACATGCCAGTATTGGTGCGCTTAAGCAAAGCCTGATTGCTTATGACCAGACCGCTTTCATGGGCGATGTGTCGCTAGAACGCAAGCTTAGCCGCCATTGGCGAGGCAGCTTGGGCATCGGCTTGGAACAGACCCGCATCACACAAGCCAATGTGACAAATGACTACACACTGGTTAGCCTGCCAACAGCGGCAAAATATGACAGCACCGACAATTTGCTTGACCCGGCTCGTGGCAGCTTGCTAAGCGTGTCTTTCACCCCCATGAAATCACTGGCTGGCAGCCAAACCAACCCTTTCGTAGTCATGCAGGCTTCTGGCTCGACCTATTTTGACCTGGACAAGTCAGGCCGCAGCATTATCGCCTTACGCGGTTTAGTAGGCGATATTGAAGGTGCCGATGTTTTTAGCCTGCCGCCCGATGAACGCTTTTATGCTGGCGGCAGCGCCACGGTGCGGGGTTATAAATACCAATCTATCGGACCACAATTTGCCGATGGCATCCCTCAAGGCGGCACGGCAATCATGACGGGGACAGTGGAATTTCGCCAGCGCATACTAGACAACTATGGCGCGGCGATATTTGTCGACGCGGGAAAAGTCAGCACTTCCGAACCATTCCTGGCCGGTGCTTGGCGCATAGGCGCAGGTGTGGGAGTGCGTTATTACACCCCATTCGGGCCGCTACGGGCGGACGTCGCCTTACCCCTCAACGACCAACCCAACGGCGGCTCTTTTGAAATATATATCGGTTTGGGGCAGGCATTCTGATGCAACGGCCCAATAAAACCATAATACGTGTGCTTATAACGGCCTTGGCGCTGCCATTAGTGTGTCTGCTCCTGTTGGTGATTGTCGCCAACACGCCGCAGGGACGCGGATTTATCGAACAGTCGGTGACAAAATTAAGCGCGGGCGAAGTGATTTTGACCGGACTGGGTGGACGGTTTCCCGATACTTTGCAGATCGGGCGATTGTCCCTAACAGATGCCGCCGGCGTCTGGCTGACGCTCAACGAAGTGTCCCTGCACTGGTCTCCCGCCCACCTGCTAACCGGCACTGTACACATCGACCATTTGGCAATCGGGTTGGTTAGCTTAAACCGCCTACCCGCCCCGTCTTCTGAACCGTCTCCAGAAAGTGAACTGACGTTACCTGTAAAAATCATCTTAAGCCACCTGCACATCGGACGTATCGACCTGGATACCCAGGTGATTGGTGAAAAACTCAGCATGACGCTCGACGGCAACGCCCGGTTGGCTTCGCTTGACCAAGGCGACATTGTTTTAGCGTTGCAGCGTTTGGATAAAGCCGGGGCTTATAACCTGAAAGCCCGCCTTGATACCGAATCGGTGCAAGCGCACTTGTCATTTGAAGAACCTGAACGCGGATTAATTGCGGGTATAGCCGGTTTGCAAGGGCAAAACCCGCTGTCTGTAAACGTAGTTTTAGAAGGGCCCTTAACAGCCGCACAACTCCAACTTGACCTTAAGCTGGGCGAGCTAAATGCCGCGTTACAAGGCCGACTCGATTTTAACCACGCCCAAGCAGACCTAAACGTGACCGCATCCGCACCGGCAATGCAACCCCATGCGGACATTGCTTGGCAAACTATCGGCTTGAACGGCAAAGTGCAAGGGCGCTTTACCCAGCCGACGGTCAACAGTAGCCTGCACATCAACGGCCTGAATATTGCCGGGACCAGAATCCGTGCACTTGTCTTGTCGGTGCAAGGCGAAGCCGGACAGTTAGCTATTGAGGGTGAACTGGGCGGGCTGGTATTGGCGGATTCAAAGCGTGATTTATTGATGGACGTGCCGCTAAAACTAAGCGCCGACATTCGCCTGGACGCCCCCGACCGCCCTGTCACCGCCGCCCTGAAACACCCTTATTTCACCGTTGAGGGCGTGGCAACCACAGCCCACAATCCCCATGCCAAACTGACGTTGGCACTGCTTGACTTAAAGCCATTGGCGGCACTAGCCGGTTTGGAATTACAAGGCGACAGCACCTTAACTTTAAATGTCAACCAGCAAGGTGACGACACCGAGCTGACGGTGGAAGGCAACGTGGGCATAACGGGCGGCGACGCCCCCATCCCGCAATTGCTGGGCAAGAAAGCTAAGATTGGCGCAGCAGGCAAATTGCACGGAGACACAATCGACTTGACGCACTTTAGCTTGGCGGGCAAAAACTTAACGGCACAAGCGGAAGGTTCGCTAGTCAGCCAGACGGCAAACTTTACCTGGCAAATGGCCTTGGCTGACTTGTCAGCCTTGTCCGCAACACTTACCGGCAAGCTTGCCGCACAAGGCAATATTTCTGGCCTCGTGGGTGATCTAAACGCGGACGCAAACCTTACTGGAGAATTTGCCACACCGGATTTCCCGCGCCAACCACTCACCGCCAAGCTCCAACTTAACCATTTGCCGAACACCCCCGAAGGCCAGCTAAAGGTCAATACAGTGCTGGCAGGCGCACCGCTAGCCTTGGCAGTGACGGCGCACAGCGAACAAGATAAAGCCTTACAAATCACCCTTGACCGCGCCACTTGGAAAAGTTCGGTCGCCACAGGCCACATGCTGATGGCGGCAAATGCCACAGTGCCAATCGGCACAATTAACCTGCGCATCACCGATTTGGCAGACTTTCAGGCGCTGCTAGGCCAGCCGCTGTCAGGTTCAGTCACGGCGGCAATTGAAACTAAACTCCAAAAAGGGCAGCCATTGGCGCGTATCCAAGCGAATGCGGACAAAGCCAGTTTGGACGGCACCGCAATGGCCGAAAAAGCGGTGCTGACGGCGACGGTCACGGATATTGCAGGGCGGCCATCAATCAACGGGCAACTCACCTTGGACGGCATTACTGCCGGCAACTTAAGCGGCTCGGCAAAACTGGATATGGCAGGGACTGGCGAAGCGCTCAAGCTGCAATTGTCCGCCGCGCTAGACGACCCGGGCGGCACGCCACTTAAACTGCAAACCTTAGCTAATCTTAACGCCTTAAGCCATCGGTTGACAGTTGCCAAGCTGCAAGCCGACTGGCGCAATGAAAAACTGCATTTGCTCACCCCTGTGACAATCACTTACGCCGAAGGCATCACGTTAAACCAATTGCGCTTAGGCTTGCGCCAAGCCACCTTGGCTATGGACGGTCGCCTCACCCCGACTTTGGCAATGACGGCTTCAGTGGATAAACTGCCTGCCAGCTTGCTGACCCTGTTGATGCCCGAACTTGACGTCACCGGCACCCTACAAGCAACTGCGGAACTCAAAGGCTCCCTTGCCAAACCAGCAGGCCGCGTCACTTTCGACGCCTTAGATTTACGGATGCAATCTGGCCCAGGCCGCGCCCTCCCTGCCGTCAAATTGAACGCAACCGCCATGCTCGACGGCATGGCCGCCCAGATCAACGCCCGATGCGACGCGGGCGCTAATGCCGTGCTGAATGTCCGTGGCCAAGCACCTTTAAGCCCCGACGGTTTGCTCGACCTTGATGCTACCGGCACGGTGAATTTAAAATTGCTCGACCCCTTGCTGACCGCTGAAGGCCAACGGGCACGCGGCCAAATCACCTTGGTTTCAAAGTTTACGGGCACACTGGCCGCACCAGTGATAACCGGCACTGCGCAATTGGCTAACGGGGACGTCCGTGACCATATCCTAGGCGCCCACATTACCAACATTAAAGGGCGTTTGCGGGCTGAAAATGGCGTGTTGTCCGTCGATCAATTTGAAGGTCGTGCCGGACAAGGCACAATCGCCATTAACGGCACTATAAGCCTGCTTAAACCCGACATCCCGGTCAACTTGACCATCATCGCCCGTGACGCCAGGCCGCTCGCCAGCGACCGATTAACTGCCACACTGAACTCGGATCTGTTCATCAGCGGACTGGCTGCGGGCCAAATGAAGGTTGCCGGCGCCGTTTTAATTAAACGCGCCGAAATCCGCATCCACGAACGTATGCCGGCCAATATTGCCGTGCTAAAAATAACCAGGCCCGGGAGTGTCGGCACAACCGATGAACCATCACCCAAACAGGATTCAAACCTGCGGCTGAACCTTACCATAACCGCCACCGACAGCATTTTTGTCCGGGGGCGAGGCGTGGATGCTGAGCTAGCTGGCACTATCAAGCTCCGCGGCACAACAACCAACCCGAAGCCTGAAGGTAGTTTCAGCCTCCGGCGCGGCCAATTGAGCCTCGTGGGCAAGACCTTGACTTTTACAAAAGGCGTCGTCAGCTTTGAAGGCAGCAGCCTTGCAGATCCTTCGCTGAATTTTGTCGCCAGCACCTCCAGCGACAATATCACCGCCACACTAACGCTTAGCGGCACCGCCAACAAACCGAAAATCCTGCTTAGCAGCATCCCCGAACTGCCACAAGATGAAATACTCGCACGGCTGTTATTTAGCCGTAGTGCCAGTAACCTCAGCACCATGGAAATGGTTCAGATAGGCTCGGCCATTGCCTCGCTATCCGGCGTGACATCAGGTGTCGGCGATCCATTAGAAAGCGTGCGCAAAAAACTCAGTCTTGACCGCCTATCAGTCGGCGGCGCCGACAACGCCCTAGAAGCGGGGCGTTATGTGATGCCCGGCGTTTATGTGGGCGCCAAACAAGGCTTGTCCAGCACTAGCCCGCAGGCGGCGGTACAGATTGATTTGACCAAATCGATCAAGCTCGAAGCCACCATCGGCACCGGCGCACCGGCGGGCAAATCAGCCGGCACCAACAGCGTGGGTATAATTTATCAGTTTGAATATTAAACAGGACTGCCCGTGAGTTTGTTGGCACTGAAGGCAGGGCAGTTTACGGGCATCCGTTCAACCCAACAAATTGTCCAAAACCATCATGATTATAAAGCCTATCATTAACGCGAAAGTCGCATAACGGGAACGGCCATTAGAATGTGTTTCCGGGATAATTTCCTCGCTGATGACAAACAGCATAGCACCTGCGGCAAAACCCATCGCTATCGGCAGTATCGGCTGAAAAATTGTGACCATAGTGATGCCCAGCAAGCCGCCGACCGGCTCAACCAGACCGGTTAAAGTTGCAATGCCAACCGCCCGCCATTTGTTATAGCCCAAGCCAACCAACGGCAAGGCAACCGCCAAACCTTCAGGGATATTTTGCAAGGCAATCGCAATTGCCAGCACGATGCCGTTTTTCATCTCCCCTGAACCAAAACTAACCCCCACTGACATGCCTTCAGGAAAGTTATGGATGGTGATAGCAATAATGAATAGCCAGATTTTTTGTAACGAATTAAGTTGCGTGTCTGAAATGGAATCAAAATGGACATGCGGCAGTTGCCGGTCAGCATAATGCAAAAACAGTGCGCCCACTATCATGCCCGCAGAAACCACATAAATGCCCTTGCCGGGCCAGACCAAATTCCCGAAGTCCATTCCTGGGACTAATAATGAAAATGCCGTCGCCGCGAGCATGACGCCCGCCGCCGCCCCCAACAGGCTATTAAACATATTTTTGGAGATATTCTTAAATAACAGGGCGGGCAATGCACCTACGCCTGTCGCCAAACTAGCCAAAATACTAGCCAAGAAACCGATGACAACAAGTTTGCCAAAAAACAAATAGAGGCCACCAAACACCACCAATTGTGATAACAGGAAGAGGCCAGTTAAGGTCGCCCAACGTTTCAGTGCGGACATGGCAAGAAGTTGTTGATAGTATTTGCTGGCTTTCGCATGGGTGATTTGAAGTTCAATATAGCTTTGTAATTTGGCTATGGTTTTTGCTGTTATTGTCATTGATCCTACCTCGTGTTGGCTGGTTTCAGAAAGGCTTGTGATTTTATATCCAAATGCCCGCGATTTATATGGTTATCAGATTCTCTTTCACAGCCGTGGACAGCTTAAATGCAATTCAAGCCCTAATGGCCGGTCGGCAACTGTTCAGGGATGCCAATTTAATATTCGGCAAACAAGATATGTGTCCCCCGTCCTGTTTTTGGGTAGCTTATGCTATAATATAATGTTTTTGCTCCCTTAGAATCGGAGTTATTTATTGTATGATTAAACAGCGAACTTTAAAAAACACCATCAGAGCCACGGGTGTGGGGCTGCATACCGGCCAAAAAATATATTTGACCTTGCGCCCTGCCGAACCGAACACTGGCATCAGCTTCCGTCGGGTAGATTTGGATGAGCCTGTCACTATCCAAGCGACGCCGGGCAATGTGGGGGAAACCGTCTTGTCAACGACGTTGGTGGCCGGCGATGTGAAAATATCAACTATTGAGCATTTGTTATCGGCCTTTGCCGGTTTAGGCATAGATAATGCCATTATTGATGTCAGTGCGGCGGAAGTCCCCATTATGGATGGCAGTGCCGGACCATTTGTGTTTTTGCTTCAGTCAGCGGGCGTTGAAGAGCAAGACTATCCCAAGCAATATATCCGTATTAAACGCAGCGTGCGCGTTGAGGAAGGTGACAAATGGGCGGCTTTCGAACCATTCGATGGCTTTAAGGTGACATTTACCATCGACTTTGAGCACCCAGCCTTCGAAGATAATGTAAAAACCGCGACTATGGATTTTTCATCGACAACTTTTGTTAAAGAAGTTAGCCGTGCCCGGACATTCGGCTTTATGAAAGATATAGAAATGTTGCGGCAAAATAATCTTGCCTTAGGTGGTAGCCTGGATAATGCCATCGTTGTTGATGACAATAAAATTCTGAATGAAGACGGTCTGCGTTGCGCCGATGAGTTTGTCAAACATAAAATTCTTGATGCGATTGGCGATTTGTATTTATTGGGCCATAGTTTGATCGGGGAGTTTACCGGTTATAAGTCAGGGCACGGGCTGAACAACAAACTGTTGCGCCAGTTATTGGCTGATAAAGAGGCGTGGGAAATGGTCACCTTTGACGAAGAAGATGAGGCGCCAATTTCCTTTATGCGCTCAGCGCAAACACCCAGACCTGCGGCATAACCCTTTATGCCTTATCGGTTTTTCCTGAAAGCCGTTCAAGTGTTGCGCTCAGCTTTAACATCGCCTGCTTCAATTGGTTATCCGAAACGGTGAGGCCGGACGTGCGGATAACCGCTATCGTGCTGGCAGATGGGATGTTTGCCTTTCTTGATGGCCGCCCGCCCCCTGTAAGGCTTTCCATAATTTTAATCTGTAAGGTGTCAACGGATTGCTTGGATAATGGCGCAACACTTGCCAAAATAATCTTATTATAGAAGCGTAACTGCGACGCCCAGACCGCAGAATCAGTGTAAACCAACAGCTTGTGATCTTTGACAAGGCAATGCCGCACCTGTGCGGCCAATGCTTCCGGCAAAACGGCTTGGAGGTGATGCAACAGTTTTTTTTGTTGTTCAAGCTGGCTATAAAAATAGGCAATCGTCCTGTTTTCGCAAGCCAGTGACAATTTAAAGGATTTTTTTAACATAGGAGGTTAAAGGCTAAACGGTTAACTCTTCCCTGTACAAGGTCACCAAACTATGGCCTTGGCGTTTGCTAAAATACATCGCTTGGTCAGACTTTTCCAGCAGCGCCTCTATAGTGCGCCCATGCTTTGGATAGCAAGACACCCCAATACTGGCACTAAGGGGGATATTGACCCCTTGGTAGCGCACTTGGGTCTGTTTAAACTCTTTAATTATGCGGTCTGCAACAATAATGGCATTTTCTTTGTCGCAATCAGACAATAAAACCACAAACTCATCACCACCGTAACGTGCGGCAAAATCAGCATCCCTAAGCACCGATGTCAGGCATTGCGCCAAATTGGTCAACAACAAATTTCCTGCGTCATGGCCTAGCCGGTCATTAATCTCTTTTAAATTATCCGCATCAATCATAAGCACGGCGACATCCCAATCATGCCGTTCCGCTTGCTTAAGCAATTTTTCGGACAAGTCTTTGATACTGCGGCGGTTAAAAAGCTTCGTCAAGTCATCGGTTTCGGAAATGGCTTTGAGTTTGTTAAAGCCTGCCTGAATATCGGCCGCCAACATAGTTGAAATATAAGCGACTAACAGCATAGGAAAAAACAGCATCAGTAACTCGCTGCTTTCTTGTAAAGAAGAAAAAGCGTTTTCCCCGTACAAATCGTAATTCAAGTAAGCGAAAATCATGCATATCAAACAAACTTCCAATAATGTCACCAGCTTCCCTAACGTCAGTGCGCTGGCAATGACCGGCAACAAGAAGAGGTTAAACAAAGGGCTTTGCAGTTTTCCCGTATACCAGATCATCCAACTGACAAAAAAAATCATTATCCATGTCTGAAAGGCAATCTTCCATTCCTTGGCGTCATGAAAAAAGTTCAGATATTGGAAAACAATCACTAACACGGCAAATATACAAGAAGCGAATATTAATATCGGCTTGATATCATCAGCCACCCCACCCACAACAAGGTAAAACAACACTAAAACTAACAATAACCACTCTATTTCGGCTAAAGTGCGGCTAAACCCGCTCAACACCTCCGGCTCGTCATTTAACTTATAGTAAGATTTTTTCTTCATGGATGATGCTCTTATTCGGAAACTCGCCGCAGTAACTTTTTCGAAGGGCAACAGGCTTTTGTGCCGGAGGGCAGGCAGCTGCTAAATAGGGGCCGGTTGTTGTTATACAATGCGCTCTGGAGCCGTGTCACATTGATAATCATCAACTTGCTGTGCGGTGAAGAACTTTTTAAATACCGGTAGGAAGCTGATAGTGATGGGGATGGAATAAAAACAATAAATCGCCGCCGCTTCACCGGTGGTGACGCCAAAAAACCATTGCGGCACAAATAAGGTCATGATTGCCATGGCAAAATGATAAGTGGCTATTTTTTTATTGTCTTTCCATAAGAAGCCGCTAATGGCAAGGGCAAATAATGAGCCATGCGTGACGAGCGTCCCATAAGCGCTGGATATTGAATAACCGATATGGTATTTGCCCATAAACAGGCAGGAGATCATTTCCCCAATAAAGTTAGGGGTTAAACCAAGTTTTGTATCAAAAAGTTGTAACTGGTTGGGTAGGAAATTAAAGATCAGGAATGAAGAGCTTAGCCCCAAACCGATTAATGTTGCACGTTTTAATGCGGTTGGGTCTGATGAATAGGTGGCTAGTGCCGGCATGATGGCCAACGCCTGAAAGCTAATATGGTAAGTTGATAATTGGCTCAAGAATAAATTTGTCCCATACCCGCATTGCCCAGCGACAGGATAACCAAAATACTGGATCAGTTCCATTAACGAAAAATGCAGGATTGCATACGCCCTGGCGATACGCACCCATTTGGGCTCTTCTTTATCAAGAAACGTTATGCCTGATGCGACGATCCCGACCAGCCCAAGCCCTAGTGACATATTTGCACTGAAACACATAGTTAAAACCTATAGCTACAATAAATAGAATAATAAGATTCGCATACTTGAAATATAGTTTACGGCGTAACACATGGCAAACCACTATAAGAGCAATCGCCTTATTTCACAATAAGGTAATGGTTATTATGGGTAATGCTTGGCAATTTTATCAACCACTACCTGGCATCAAGTTAATTAACCACGACGCAAAATTCTGGCGATTACGCGAAGAAATAATCACTTTGCCAGTGCCAGAAAATTTAAGCACCATACCCTCGCCGCTAGTCACGCTGCTGACAAGCTGCCCCAACAAACCACCGCCACGCGCCGCCACAGAGACTTCATATTGTAAGCGGCTATCCCAAGCGACGACATGAGCGTTATCAATAATGATATCTTTGCCTGGGGTGACTTCCAACGCAAAACTGGAACCAAAACCCGAAACCGCAAGCTTGCCCTGCCCGCTTGCTTCACAAATAAAAAAGCCGCCAGTTTGGCCAAATATCGCCGCCCCAACACCCTGCGTGCGGACATTAAGGATAACCCCACTTTCGGCGGCGACAAAAGCCCCATCTGTCAGCATATAAGTAGTGTTGCCAACCTCTAAAACCTCTATGGCGCCAGGCAATGTGGGTGACAATAAGCAATCGCCATCGCCCTGTGTCGCTTCAATATGTTGCTGAAAAAACGACTCGCCATTGGCAAAGCGGCGCATTAAAGCGCTCCCTAAGCCTCCTGTCATTTTACCTTTGAGTTCCAAGGTGTTTTCCATCATGACCATGGCGTTGGATTCACAATAAATCTTTTCGCCACGCTTAAGGCTGATGTGTAAAAAAGGATCAACATCGCCTGTTACTGTAAATTGTGCCACGGTTTTCCTCTCCAGTTATTTTGCCAAATCAATGCCTATGCCAATACCGCCCCGCCGTTTCGCGCCATGTTTCGACTGTGAATGGGACTTCGTCGATATTAATGATTATTGCACCGCTATCAGCCGTATTTAACCACTTTGCTTGCGCCGCTTGATAACGTGCCAACACTTTTTTATGCGGATGCCCAAACCGGCTCCGGTAACCCGCAGGAATCAGCACCAACTCAGGCTGTACTGCCCGCAAAAACGCCAGCGTAGATGAAGTTTTACTGCCATGATGCGGCGCTATCAAAACCTTCGCTTTCAGTTGATCACCATAGGTTTCAACTAAAACCTGTTCTGCACGCGCTTCTATATCACCCGTCAATAACACCGAACCATTTTCTGCCGTTATTTTTAACACACACGAATTATCATTATCTGATTCTGCAAGCGCCATCTGTGGTGATAATACCGTAAAACTAACGGCATCCCAACGCCAGAATTGCCCTGCCCTGCACATAACGGGCGCATATTGGCTTAACTGCTGCGGCACACTAGTCAGCACCGTATCAGTGGGCATTTCCTGCAATAATGATGCGGCACCGCCAATATGGTCGTTGTCGCCATGACTAATCACCAAGCTATCAATTTTAGCAACACCTCTTGCCCTAAGAAAAGGCAGCACCACGCTACGCCCCATATCACTGTCAGCAGAAAACTTAGCACCGGTATCGTAAACCAGTGTATGGCCGCTCGTTTGGACAACGATTGCCAGGCCTTGACCGACATCTAACATCGTCACCGCGACAGCACCACGCTCAGGCTGATGTGGCTCAGTAAAAGCCAACGGAAACAACATCACGCCCCCTAACCAACGGGCAGGCAACCCTTTAGGCGCGAGCAAAAGTAAAATCCCTGGCAACGCAAAAAATAACGCCCAATAGGACGGCTGCGCATGAGTGACAGTGGCAAATGGCAAGTCTGCCAACCCAACCAATAACGCGTACAGCCCTTGCAACACCTGATCTAGCAGCCAAAACAGCGGGGTCGCCAATGGCGGCCAGATTAACAGTAGTGACACAGCAACCAAGGCGCCCGGCACAACCAGCAAGCTGATGATAGGCACGGCAATAAAATTAGCCAGCGGCGAACATAATGAGACTTGCTGGAAAAAAAACAGCAACAACGGGGACAAACCCAGCGAAGTTGCCCAATTTATCTTGATAGCACTTGAAAAATACCCTGCTTTGCCTAAGCGTCCTGAAACGACATAAACAATAACCCCTACCGCCAAGAATGACAGCCAAAAGCCGGGGGCTAAAACTGCTAACGGGTCATAGAAAAGCACCGCAAAAAGGGCTGCTGCCAGTGTGTTGAAAGGCCGCACCTGGCGTTGCTGGATGATAGCTAACATCGCAATCGTCAGCATGATGACAGCCCGTTGGGTTGGCACGGAAAATCCCGCCAAGCCCGCATAAAAAACACCAGCTATTAAAGCGGTGCCTGCCGCCACTTTTTGTGGTGACCATTTCAGATAACCTAGCCACGCCCATAACTTAAGCGCCAAGAAATAAACCAGTCCGGCAACAAGGGCTATGTGGCTTCCAGAAATGACAATTAAATGAATTGTGCCGGTTTTACGGAACACATCCCATTGCTGCTGCGTGACGCCACTACCATCTCCAATAGTCAGCGCCTTAATTAGGCCTAGATGTTGGCCGCCAGCTAAGCGTGTTGACAAGCTATCGCTGATTGATTGCCGCCAGGTTGCCGGACTTAGCCAAGGCGAAGCGCGGCTTAATAATTCGGGCTTAGGGTAAGCACGCACATAACCAGTCGCGCCAATCCCTTCGGTAAATAACCAACGTTCATAATCAAAGCCGCCAGGATTGAGGCTACCATGGGGTGGTTTCAACCTGACTGTATATGACCATTGCTGGCCGGCCTTAACTATCTTGTCTGCGTTGTACCAACTTAACCTTAATTTGCCGGGCAACTGCGGCATTGATCCGGTCACGATAAAATCAAAACTCGCCCGCCGGTCATCTTGTTCTGGTAAGCCTGCAATAACGCCCTCAAGCTGGATATCAACACCCGCCAATGATTCGGGTAACTGATCAGCCAATTTAAAACTGGCAAACACACAAGCCCAGAGTATGCCCAAAGCAAAAAACATTAACCGCCAGCACCGCCACCATACCAAGATGCCTGCACCAATACCGCAAACTATTAGCCATATCATGGCGGGCAATACCGAAAACTGCTGGACCAGCACAATGCCGGTTAAAAATGCCAGTGCAGAAACAATCATTTAATGGTTTTGGTATATTTGATGGCTTAAAAACCTGCTAGACTGCCCCGCAACAATTGCAAATTTATATGTGCCCACGATGCCCAAGTCTGTTCTAAAAAAATTTATGCCCGATCCTGACGTCATCAAAAATCACAAGAACCTCCAGTTCCTTGGCGATAAATTGCACGACCCTAACTTCTGGCATTTAAACCGGCGTTCAATTGCCATGGCTTTTGCAATAGGTTTTTTTGCCGCGTGGATTCCGCTTCCTGGACAAATGGCGATAGCTGCTGTATTGGCTTTTTATTTCCGTGCTAATTTGCCCGTTTCTATTGCACTAGTCTGGCTAACTAATCCCGTGACTATGCCGCCACTATTTTATTTTGCCTACCGGGTTGGTTTATGGCTAATGGGCCGCTCAGCCTCCGAAAATAATTTTGAATTCTCATTGGATGGCATGAAATCGGGGCTTGGCCTTACTTGGGAACCCTTTTTGCTAGGCTGTTTTGTTATGGGGGTGCTGTGTTCCATAACCAGTTACGCCGTAGTCAATTACTTTTGGCGGTATCATGTTGCGAAAAAGTGGGCGGCAAGGAAGTTAAGATAAGCGCCGGCCATTTATAAAATAACCCCGTCTTCCATGTGCAACACCTTACCCAGTTTTGCCGCCAGCTCATGATCGTGGGTGACCACTAAAAAGCTAACGTTGAGTTCCTGGTTTAATTCCAACATCAGTTGATAAACCTGATCGGCAGTTTTACTGTCCAAATTGCCGGTTGGCTCATCGGCCAAAATTAAAGCCGGCCTGTTAATGAGCGCTCTGGCCACGGCAGCGCGTTGCCGCTCCCCGCCTGACAACTCGCCCGGTTTATGTTCAATCCGATGGCCTAAACCCACCCTTGCCAATAATTCGCTGGCGCGTCCTTTCGCCTCATCAACTGTCCTGCCAGCAATCAGCAGCGGCATCGCCACATTTTCAAGTACAGTGAATTCATCTAATAAATGATGCGATTGATAAATAAAACCCAGTGACTTGTTTCTTAACTTAGCGAGTTTGTTGGCACCGACTTTATTCAAATTAACGCCGTCCAACACCACTTCGCCGCCACTAGGTTTATCCAAACCGCCCAAAAGATGCAGCAAGGTGCTTTTGCCGGAACCTGACGCCCCCATAATGGCGACCCGCTCACCCGCATTAATCGTTAAGTCAACGCCCTTTAAGACCTCAACATCTAACGGCCCTTGAATATAACGCTTAGTCAGTTGTCGGCAATGCAAGATACTTGAATTATTCATAACGCAGAACTTCCGCCGGATTAACTTTAGCCGCCTGCCAAGCAGGATAAATGGTGGCCAACAATGACAACAAAAACGCCATTCCCGCAATCGCATAGACATCAGTCCATATTAACTGTGAAGGCAAATCACTGATGTAATACACTTGGGCAGACAAAAACTTGATGCCAAAAATGTCTTCAATCGTTTTGACCAGTTCAGCAATATTCAATGCCAATAACACCCCGCCTACAGTCCCAAGCACTGTACCAAAAATCCCGATGACTGTGCCTAAAACCATAAAAATACCCATCACCGATGCAGAAGTTAATCCTTGGGTTTTTAAAATGGCTATATCACCGCGTTTATCGGTGACCACCATGATTAAGGTAGAAACAATATTGAAAGCCGCCACCGCGACCATCAACAAAAGGATGATGGACATCACCCGTTTTTCCATTTTAATCGCCTGAAAGAAATTATCATGCGCCATCGTCCAGTCACTCACCCGATAGTCATTATAGAATTCAGTGGCCAGCGCTTGGGTTATTTGGGGCGCGTTTAATAAATCATCCAGTTTAATCCGCAGTGCCGAAACAGCGTTTTCCATACGAAACAATTTGGCGGCGTCATCAATATGCACAAAAGCCATATTACGGTCATATTCATACATGCCGACCTGAAAAACACCCACCACAGTAAACCTGCGCATTCTGGGCACCACGCCTGCCGGGGTGGAATTCACCTGAGGACTGATGACGGTGATTTTATCGCCCACCATAACCCCTAAGTAACTGGCCAGCTCTGCGCCTAGCACGACGCTATATTGGCCAGCGACTAAATCAGACAGTTTCCCTGCTTTCATTTTTTCCGCCACCTCAGATACTTTTGCCTCATATTCCGGCAAAATTCCGCTCAGCATCGTGCCGCTAACACGCCGGTCGGCGTTTATCATGACTTGGCCATTGATAAAAGGCGCAGACCCTTGGACATGGGGGTGGTTTTTTACTTTTTGTGCGAGTTCTTGCCAATTATCCAATTGGCCATATTTCCCCGTGATGGTTGCGTGGGCCGTCATGCTCAGCATACGGTCGCTTATTTCGCTGACAAAACCATTCATCACTGACAAGACCGTAATCAAAGCGGTCACACTTAAGGCAATACCTAAAACAGAGGCCAATGTGACAAAGGAAATAAATTGTGTACGACGTTTAGCCCGCGTATAGCGTAGGCCGATATAGAAAATTAGGGGTTTATACATGGAATTGCCAAGCAATATATAACATTAGGATTTTTTGCATTTCGGACACAATCCGTATAAATAGAGGCCGTGATCAGTCAATTCATAGCCTAGCTTTGCCGCGATTTCATTTTGCCTGGCCTCAATCACTTCGTCGGTAAACTCGTCCACCTTACCGCATTTGATACACAGGATATGGTCGTGGTGATCCCCTGTGCTTAGCTCAAAAACAGAATTGCCGCCTTCAAAATGATGGCGCGTCACCAACCCCGCCGCTTCAAATTGGGTCAATACACGATACACCGTGGCCAAACCGATATCTTCGTCTTCACTTAACAAGATTTTATAAACTTTTTCAGCCGTTAAATGACGTTCATTAGTCTGGTTTTCTAAAATGTGCAGAATTTTAATCCGAGGCAATGTAACTTTCAGGCCGGCATTCCTTAAATCATGGGTTTCCAATTTCAGACTCCGGTAAATCCGCGCAGGCGGTGATGAGGGATAATAATCGGTGCATTGTAGCCTTTTTAAGTCTCAAGAACATGACAGTTTTATAGGATAATCTTTTAACATCCTGTATGATTTTGGCTTTTAAACATTTTTACAGCCTCAAATGAGTAAGCCGTTTTTTTATTTAAGTTTATTGGCGGGCCTGTCGCTCACGTCCTGCTCCACTGTCTTGGGCCATTTGCCTGGCGTCTACACACTGGAAATCCAACAGGGCAATATCGTCGAACAGGCTATGATAGATCAGCTCAGACCTGGCATGAACAAGCGCCAAGTGCTGTATATAATGGGTTCACCCATGTTGACCGACGTTTTTCACCGCGACCGTTGGGATTATGTTTATTACGACAAGAGTGATGATGAAGAAAAGGTTCAGAAGAAGCTTTCATTATTTTTTGATAATGAGCAACTCGTTGGTGTTCAAGGCGATATGAGGCCCAGCGCCAAACCTGTCATTAAAACATCGGGCGAAACAACAGTGGATGTGCCCAAACGGAATCTTGAAAAGACAATGTGGGAAAAAATCACTGGTGTTTTCGGCTATGGCGACACACCTAAGAATGAGCCGGAAAACCTAAAACCAGCACCTATTGACCCTGGCTATTAGCAAGCTTGGCAATAACCGGGCGTACGGCCACCCGTTTTTTAGCGCCCGCGTTATTTGCGCCGTTAACGGATGGCTTGCCCTTGTTTAGTAGGGGTGTAAGCGTCGGTTTAAGGAATTTCATTATTTGCACCGGCAATGAACTGGTGAAATGGTAATTGCCGGCATTGTCGCCCGCCACATAGGCGGTGATGACACCAAAAAAACGGTCTCCCAGAAAAAATGTAAAGACGGCGGCACGGCTGATAAACTTTGACTCAATCAAGCGTCCGCCCGCACCCCAAACTTCCTTACGGTGATCGCCAGTCCCCGTTTTGCCACCCACCACTAAGGATTTGCCGTTATTATCGACATAAACACCGTTAAGCCGAGATGCTGTGCCGCCTTCAACCACGCCGCGCAAAGCACCGCGCGAAACTTTTGCAATTTCGGCGGCAAACACCCGCCCGCCTTGCCCAGCGGGTTTGTCCAGTAAGGTTTCATAAGGTGTGCCTTGGGCAAAGTGCAGGCTATCAAAGCGCACAACCGGCAACCTGACCCCGTCATTTTGTAAAATCCCCAGCAATTCCGCCAACGCGACCGGCCGGTCTCCCGATGCCCCAATAGACGTCGCATAAGAGGGTGTCAATGCCCCAAACGGGTAGCCGGTCTTTTGCCATGCCTGATGAATTTCGTTGAAGGCCTCCGTTTCCAATAGCGTCATGATACGCCGTTGTTGGGCATTTTTTCTGCCGCTCTTAAACAACCAGCGGTACACATCCTGGCGTTGCTGGGTGCTGGCTGCCATAACCTCTTCACGGCTTGCTTTAGGATGCTCCGCCAAATAGCCAACCAACCACAATTCCAGCGGATGGATTTTGGTGATGTAACCCTGATCCTGGAGATCAAATTTATCAGTGGAGTATTTATCGTACAGATTATAAAACTCCGTGTTAAACGAGAGCTTCTCCTGTAAATTCGCCTGTAAGTAACGCATGAGCGCTTGTTCGTCATGTTCGGGATAAATTGCCCGGTATAACATGGTGAGACGTGCCGGTTTGGCAAATACCCGCCGCGTTAACATTTCCAACGCTTCTGCGGCCGTTTTATCACGGTATCTGGCATAAAAACGCCCTAAATAGACACTACCTTCGCGGTCAGCAAAGTGTTGTAAATATTCTTTGCGCTTTGGATTGTCCGGGCTTTCAAGCCAACGGGCAATGCCTTCCGGTTTGTAAAGATGATGGTAGACAATATCACGCATCAGGCGGATAAAGACCAAATTGACCGAATCCCGTAAAGCATGCCTTACCGACATGATTTTGCCATTTTCATTTTTAGTGAAATTACTGAACGTATGCAAGCCGCCGCCGGTAAAAAAACTTTCCCCGGGGCTGGCCGAATATCGCCGGTCAAGTGCCTGATTGAGCAAGTCTTCCAAGCCGATTTGCGGCTTTGCACTGAGTTGTCCAAGCACCCACGCGGATATATAGTCGCGCGGATGCAATTGGATCTGCTTGATTACTTTGGCCGAAAGCCCTTTGTGTGACTGATACACATCAGTCACCAGCTCCAGATAATGCACCATAGTCCGAAGTTTGGCAGTAGACCCCAAATCCAGGCGTATGCCTTCGTTAATGTCCAGTGGCTGATCATAATTATCCGTTTGTACGCGCAATAGGTTACCGGTGTTGCCGCGTTCAAAAAGCATCAGACTGTAGACGATGGGCGCAAGATCAGTGTGCTCATTGAGCATCCTAAATCCTACGATGCCCGCCGTCCGGGCGGTTGCCGGATCACTCAGGGAATGCAAGGCATTGGTGACCGCCTGCTGGATGTTGTAATCAAGCGTCGTTTTAACAGTCAAATCTAAGCGATCCAGTTCATAATTGGATTTTATGTTCAATGTTCTGGCCAGACGCGAACGCAATACCGCTTGGGTCTTTTTTTCCGTGGCAAATTTCTTTCCTGAAGAAGCCGTTTTAAATGCGCGTATGGCCGTTTCATTTAAAGCCGCATCCCGTAAGGCTGTGGATATCACCCCTTTTTCTGCCAATAACCATAAATAACGGTTAGTAAGATTTTGTAGCGCGTTGAACCCACGGCCTAGCAAATAAGACGGGCGTCTTTGTGAGAGCAACAAGCTCAGCACTTGCCGATAAGCTTGCCCCTGTTGTTTGCTGACTGATTTGGACAAATTAAGTGCATTCATACTAAGCAACTTATTGACCTGATTAAAATCGGCACCAAACCAAGCCGCTAGGCCATCCCCTAGGCCATGTACTTCACCTGATTTTGGCGTCGCTGCAAGTGGCATTGAATTAAGATAGGACAGCGCTATTTCCTGCCGCATAGCCCGTGTGTCAGGCCCTAATAAATACGCCCGAAGCGACGCCGTGCCCATCTGCCTAAATTTATCAGTGATTGAATTGGTGTAGCCATTCGGCGAATGGCGGTATTTTTCTATTTGTGTGGACAAGGTGCTGCCGCCTGGCACACTGCCGGTCGCCCCTAATTTATGGGCCATCATCTGCAAGCCGGCAAACCCCAAACGATCCCATTCTATGGCAGGATTAACCATCGTATTTTGGGCATTAAGCAGCTCCCTATTCTCTATAAATAGCAGCGTGTTCAGGATGACTGGTGGAATGGCTTGAAAACTGGGATAACCATAATTGGGATAAACCGCATTAAAAATAAGTTGGCCGTCCCGATCAAAAATACGTAACCCGGCCTGGGTTTTTTCATGGTAAATGCTGAACAAACCATAATCGTCGGCAAGCTCAATCATCATGGGTGATGATTGAGCTTGGGCGCTAATGCTGTAACCTGACTTTTTTAAGCGCTCAATGGCTTTCGGTAGTTGCGTATACCCTAACCGTTCATCGTAAGGGCCATACTCTGGATAGCGGATTGCCTGGCTAGATCCAGGCATTAGTTTAAAGCTTAGCTGTTTGCTTATTTGGGAAAGATAGTGCGCCTGATATTTGGATGTCTGCACTTCTTGCCTAATCAGCTTGGTGACAACGAAAGCAATGACCAGTGAGGCAACGACAATATATATTGCCAAAATACGCTGGATTATCGGTCTATTTTTTTGCATCAGTAGCCATTTCCATTAACATGCAAGCGCCACCCTTGTTTTAGATACCTCTAAATTCATAGCTTACAATGGCTCCGCCAAAATCGGCATGGATGCAAACAACAAGCAGATTGTCCGCAAGGTTTCCCAAGCGTCCCCCGATTGCTGGCCTTTGATTTGCCGGTCGGCTTTAGCGCCCAATACGAGAATTCTGTTAAGGTCAGCGTCCGGCAACCTGCCGAGTGCGTCATTAACAAGCCGCTTACGTTTGTCCCAAATATGATGATTTCTGAACACCAGCTCCTTGCTTTGCCCTTGCTTAAGCGCCAGTTTAATTTTGCTTAACGTTCTGGCCTCACGGGCCAATGCCCACAATATGACCGGGGCGGGAATATTTTCGGCCTGTAAACCGGAAAACACCCGCAACAGCCGTTTTGCATTTGCCGACAATGCGGCATCTATTAACTTAAAAACATCGTATCGGGCATTATCGGCAACCACATCAAGAATTTGCCCAGTGCTAAGCTTACCAGCGCCATATAACACATACAGCTTTTCTATTTCCTGCGCGGCCGCCAATAAATTCCCTTCAATTCTCGACGCCAGTATTTTTATGCCCTCAGAGTCAGCCGATAGCCCTCGTTGTTGCAAGCGTTGCCCTAACCAGTCAATTAAATCCTGTTTTTCCAAAGGCCATACCTGAACAATAATCCCCGCTTTATCCAATGCTTGCAACCAGCGGCTCTTTAAGGCATCTTTCGCCACCTTACCCGCAGTAATCAACAATACGGTATCCTCCGGCAAATGCCCGCAATAAGTAATCAAAGCTTTTGACCCGTCAATTCCAGGCGTGCCGGAAGGCAGCCTTAAGTCAATAATTTTTTTATCGGCAAAAACAGACAGCGAATCCGCAGCTTGCGCCAATTGATGCCATGAAAACCCCGTTGTTTCAGCAAGCAAAAGTTCACGGTTATAATAGCCTGCCTGCCGTGCAGATGCCCTGACAGCATCAGCCATTTCACCGAGTTGCAACGGCTCATCGCCACTGATGAAATAAACGGGTGCCAAATTTTTTTGCAGAGCCAACTTAAATTGCTCGGGCTTAAGGTGCATAACTATTTCGCGGGCGCTTCCAAAACCACGCGGGCACGGTCAACAATGGCCCGCGCCGCCTGTTGGTACATTTCTTTACGGATCACGGTCTCTTCGTTGCCTTTGGCGAGGATGTCTTGCTGGTTATTAAAATATTCCCTTTTAATCTCAATGGGCTGGCGGATTATCAATGGGGTATTGTCGGCGGTGGCCAGTTCATAATCAAAGCGATAGGACAATTCAAGTTCGTTAGACCGCCCTCTTTCATTGAGCGACAAAACCCGCTGGCTTCTATTTTCACCAAAAACCTTGATGAGAACCCCCGCTTGTTCAGGCGAACCGACCAACTTACCTGAAGCAGGCCTTATTGCCAGCTTGAATTGTTCGCGTAAGGACACTGACGCGCCTTCAAGATAGACGTTTTTTAACGCTTCAGGCATGTCGGCAGCACCGCGAAGATGATAACCGCAAGCGCTGAGCCAAACAGCAATAATTACAACAACCAGTTTTTTCATCGGCACTTGTTCACCTAGAGACACAGATAACTTCAATATTTTTAGACAACAATATTCACCAGTTTGTTAGGCACGATAATCACCTTTTTAACTGGCTTGTCATCAATAAAACGCTTGACATGCTCATCATTCAATGCAGTTTCTTCAATATCACCTGCCGATGCGCTTGCCGAAACCGCAATTTTTCCGCGTAATTTCCCATTGATTTGCACCATCAATTCCAATGAATCTTGAGCCAATGCACTTTCATCTATTTGCGGCCAAGGCACGGACATAACAGTTTGCTGATGCCCTAGATCCAACCATAGTTGGTGGCAAATATGCGGCACGATAGGCGACAGCATTAAAACAATAGCATCCAAGACTTCTTGACGCACCGCTCTGCCATTATCTGAATCATCAGTGAATTTGCTTAAGGTGTTGATCAGCTCCATGTTTGCGGCAATGGCGGTATTGAAAATCGTGCGCACCCCCATGTCATGGCTTACTTTCTGGATGGTTTGGTGCAATTGTCTGCGCACCGCTTGCTGCTCTTGCGTTAAGGATTGCTTGTCAAGGGCTTGGCTAGCGCCGCCAGCCTCAATATGCAAATAGGTTTGCCGCCAGAGCCGTTTCAAAAACCGGTGTGCCCCTTCAACGCCACTGTCCGACCATTCCAGCGATTGTTCAGGGGGAGCCGCAAACATGATAAACAGGCGCACAGTATCGGCGCCGTACTGCTCTATCAAGCCTTGCGGGTCAACGGTATTGCCCTTGGATTTGGACATCTTGCCACCATCTTTTAGCACCATGCCCTGAGTGAGCAATTTCTTAAACGGCTCATCAGCTGTGACCAAGCCTTCATCACGCAATAATTTGGTGTAAAAGCGTGCATATAACAAGTGCAAAATAGCATGTTCAATACCGCCAATATAATAATCAACAGGCAACCAATGGTCAGCCCGTGCGTCTAACATGGCATCGGCATTGTTGCAGGTGAAGCGGGCGAAATACCAAGAGGATTCCATGAAGGTGTCGAAAGTGTCGGTTTCGCGCCTTGCAGGTTTGCCACAAGACGGGCAAGTTGTCTTGGAAAACGTCGGGTGCGCCACCAGCGGCGACTGTGAACCATCCAACACCACGTCCCTAGGTAGCTCGACAGGTAAATCTTGCTCAGGCACTGGCACCGTACCGCAGCCATCACAATAAATGACGGGTATTGGCGCACCCCAATAACGTTGCCGCGACACGCCCCAATCACGTAAGCGGAAATTGACCTTGCGTGATCCCTTGCTATCTTTTTCTAGGGTCTCGGCTATTTTTATAAAGGCCTGTTCGGAAGTTAAGCCGTCAAATTCACCGGAATTTTTCAACACGCCTTTTGCTGTATAAGCGTGTTCAGCGCAATCGGTTTCTTCGCCGTCTTTAGCAAATATCACTTGCTTGATAGCGATACCGTATTTTACTGCAAACTCATAATCGCGCTGGTCGTGAGCGGGCACCGACATCACTGCGCCGGTGCCATAACCCATCAAGACAAAATTAGCAATCCAGACCGGCACTTCTTCGCCGGTAATGGGATGCACGGCGTTAATGCCGGACGCGACACCGCGTTTTTCCATCGTTTCCATCGCCGCTTCCGATGTTTCCATCATCTTGCAAGCATTAATGAACTCGGCAATATCGGGATTGTTTTCAGCCGCTTTCAATGCTAGCGGATGTTCGGCGGCAACGGCAAGATAAGTCACGCCCATCAACGTGTCGGGGCGCGTCGTATAAATACGTACCGGCTGCCCCAACTCAGGTACGGAAAAATCCATTTCCACACCTTCAGAGCGGCCTATCCAGTTGGCCTGCATGGTTTTTACCTGTTCCGGCCAGCCGTCTAAAGTCTCCAATGCCGACAACAATTCATCGGCATACGCAGTAATTTTTAAAAACCATTGGGAGATTTCCTTGCGCTCCACATGGGTGTCGCAACGCCAGCAACAGCCGTCTATCACCTGCTCGTTCGCCAGCACAGTCATGTCATGCGGACACCAGTTGACGGGTGCGGTTTTTTTATAAACCAGGCCTTTTTCAAGCAGCTTGATAAAAAACCATTGCTCCCAGCGGTAATAAGAAGGATCGCACGTCGCCAGTTCCCTGTCCCAGTCATANNGGTTTTTTTATAAACCAGGCCTTTTGCCAGTAATTTGAGGAAAAACCATTGCTCCCAACGGTAATAATCAGGGTCACAAGTGGCAATTTCCCGATCCCAATCATAGCCGAACCCCAGCCGCTTTAATTGGTCGCGCATGTAGTCAATGTTGCTGTACGTCCAGTCAGCAGGATGCACGCCGTGTTGCATCGCGGCGTTTTCAGCGGGCAGGCCAAACGCGTCCCAGCCCATAGGTTGCAAGACATTCTTGCCCAGCATACGCTGATAGCGGCTGATGACATCACCTATCGTGTAATTGCGCACATGCCCCATATGTAATTTGCCGCTAGGGTACGGAAACATTGACAAACAATAGTACTTCTCTGCTGAAGAAGATTCTAAAGCCTTAAACACGCCTGCGGTTTCCCAAGCTTGCTGCACGTCTTGCTCAATAGTGAGCGGCTGATAATTTTCTTGCATCCTTCTCGTCNNTCAAAAGCGTTAGAATACCGTACAGTTGCTTAAATCTAAAGCGTCAATTTCAGGAGTTGAACCATGAATAAAAATAAACTTATTGCGGCCTATAGCCAACTTTTAGAGCATCTTCATGAAACCATGGAAGAAACCCTCCACTCGTTTGCTGAAGCCTTGGAAATTTCTAAGGAAAAAACCAGTAAGACCAGTGACTTGACGGACGAAGAACTGGAAAAAGTGTCAGGTTATGTCAAACGTGACATTGAATATGCCGCGCATGGCTTAACCGACAAAACAGACGCAGACTCCCTTTCGGAATGGTTTAAGTTTGATATTGAGCTGATTGAAAACTTCACTTTAGACGCTTTTTTAAGTGTTGCCGATAAAACCCGTATCGAGCTGGCCAAACTGCAACAATTAGCGGAAACGCATACCTATCACAGCGGCGAAATCACCAGTCCAGGCACTTTTATTTGCGATGAATGCGGCAAAGAAATCGCTTTTAAAACACCTAGCGAAATCCCGGTATGCCCGAAATGTCACGCGACAACTTTTGTGCGTATCTAAACAATAACAATAACGAATGTACCGTGCGATTTAACAGGAGCAGACTATGCGTAGAGTAATTTTTAATCAAAAAGGCGGGGTCGGTAAATCAACTATCACCTGTAATCTGGCTGCTATCAGCGCTATTGAAGGCAAGCGGACTCTAGTGATTGATCTGGACATCCAAGGCAACTCTACACAATACCTGCTTGGCGCCAAGGTCACTGACAGCGATAAGACAATCGCCCATTTTTTTAAAGATTGCTTAAGCTTGTCGCTGTTCGGTGGCAATAACACCGGTTCAGGATTGGAAAACCTGATTCACGAAACCCCCTTCCCGAACCTGTTTGTGCTGCCGTCACACCCTGAACTTGAACCTTTGCAAGGCCGCTTGGAATCGCGTTTTAAAATCTTTAAATTAAAAGAAGCACTTGAAAAGCTACAGGATTTTGACAACATCTACATAGACACGCCGCCGATTTTAAACTTTTATAGCCAATCCGCGCTTATTGCCGCCGAAAAATGCCTAATTCCTTTTGACTGTGACACTTTTGCCAGAGAAGCCTTATACACGTTGATGCAGGCGGTGGCAGAAGTCAAAGCTGACCATAACCAGGCGCTGGAAATTGAAGGCATCATTGTCAACCAATACCAAAAACAGGCGAACTTGCCTCGCCAACTCGTTGAAGAATTGATCGCTGAAGGGTTGCCGGTGCTTGCCGCGATGATCTCGCCTTCGGTAAAAGTCAGGGAATCGCATTCGGTTTCACAACCATTAGTGCATTATTTGCCTGGCCATAAATTGAGTGACGAATTTCGTGCGTTGTATGCCGAAATCCATGACAAATGACCCCGTCTAAAGTTTGTTAGGGTTGCCTGGTGGTATCCCTAACAATATGTTGCCAACAAAACTATTGCTGTTATTTGCTTAACGCCCCCGCAAAATCCAACTGCCGCCAGGCTTCATACAAAACAATGGCAACCGTGTTCGACAAATTCAGACTACGGCTTTTGGCTTGCATAGGCAGATACAAACAATTGTCTGGGCCTACCTGCCCTAACACAACAGCCGGCAACCCTCTAGTTTCCGGGCCAAACAACAACGCATCTCCGGCTTTAAAACACACATCACTGACCTTATTTTCCCCTTTAGTGGTCAGTGCAAGCAGTCTGGACGGCTTAACTGCGCAAACAAATTCAGCCAAAGAATCATGCACTTGTAGTGCGACCCATTCATGATAATCAAGACCGGCGCGGCGCAATTTTTTATCATCCAGAACAAAACCCAACGGTTTGATTAAGTGTAACTGCGCCCCAGTGTTCGCACAGAGCCGAATAATATTACCGGTATTGGCAGGTATTTCCGGCTCATATAAAACGATATGAAACATCAATCAGCATTTGTTATCTATGCTGACGGGGGTAAGCCCCCATATTTCATTATTGTATTCGCTGATAGTCCTGTCAGTAGAAAACTTGCCGCTACTTGCGCAATTTAAAATGCTCATTTTAGTCCAGCGCTCTGGGTCCCGATAGGCTATTTCCACCTGTTTTTGCGCCTTAACAAAACTGCCAAAATCAGCGACTGTCATCCAAGGATCCTGGGGGCTTTTGATTGAGCCTATAATAGAATCAAAAATACCTGGCTCAAACTGGTTAAAATGACCACATTCAAGTAGATTGACAACCCGTTGCAACTCTTCATCTTGGCTAATTATCTCCGCAGGATTGTAATGGCCCCTCATTTCTTCCACCTGATCTTCGGTTAAACCAAACAGGAAGAAATTTTCGTCACCGGCTTCTTCACGAATTTCAATATTGGCGCCATCCAATGTGCCAATTGTCAACGCACCGTTCATCATAAACTTCATATTGCCGGTACCGGACGCTTCTTTGCCAGCCGTTGAAATCTGCTCCGACAAATCCGCGCCAGGACAGATTTTTTCCATTGCCGACACACGATAATTAGGCAAAAAAACTAATTTTAATTTATCACCTACATCAGGATCATTATTAATAACGTTGGCGACATTATTAATCAGTTTGATGATTCGTTTAGCCATGTAATAACCGGGTGCCGCCTTGCCGCCTATCAATACGCAGCGGTTTGTCCAGTTCTTGGTGTCGCCTCGTTTAATACGGTCATAAAGATGGATGACATGTAAGACGTTCAGCAATTGACGCTTATACTCGTGAATACGTTTCACCTGAATATCAAATAGGGCGTTGACGTCCAAATCAATGTCCAGCTCCTGCTTTTTAAAATTAACGAGTTTTTGTTTGGCGCTTTGCTTAACGTCACGCCAGCGTTTGCGGAATTTTTTATCATCGGCAAACGGCGCCAATTTTTGCAGTAAGGATAAATCCGTCAACCAGCCATCGCCGATAGTATCAGTGATTAATGCCGCCAACTCAGGGTTACAGGAGGCCAGCCATCGGCGGGGAGTGACGCCATTTGTTTTGTTATTGAATTTTTTCGGCCACAACTCATAAAAATCACAGAACAGACCTTGTTGCAGTAATTTTGAATGCAATTCAGCAACCCCATTAACAGAAAAACTGCCGACAATGGCAAGATAAGCCATTCTCACTTGCTGTACATTGCCTTCTTCGATTAACGACATGCGCCTTAACCGGTCTTTATCACCTGGCCAATGGGTTGAAACTTCCGCCATAAAATGGGCGTTTATTTCAAAGATTATTTCCATCAGGCGCGGCAAGAGTTGCTTGAACAAGTTGACTGACCAACGCTCTAGGGCTTCGGGCAATAACGTATGGTTAGTGTAAGCCATCGTATTGCTGGTAATGTTCCAAGCTTTATCCCAGGGTAAACCGTACACGTCAATTAATAGGCGCATCAATTCCGCAACAGCGATACTCGGATGCGTATCGTTTAATTGAAAGCAGTTTTTCTTGGCAAAGTCTGAAAAATCATGACCGTGCTGATTAACCCAGTGCGTGATGACATCCTGCAAACTAGCAGAAGCCAATAAATATTGTTGACGCAACCGAAGGGTTTTGCCATTTTCGTTGGCGTCGTTGGGATACAGAACCATGGTGATATTTTCAGCGGTATTTTTTGCCGCAACAGCTTCCGCATAGTCACCAGCATTAAAATCCTCTAAATCAAATTCTTCTGTTGCTTCTGCTTTCCATAGCCGCAAAGTGTTGACCGTGCCGTTTTGGTAACCTGGTATTGGCGTATCGTAAGGAATAGCGAGTACGTCATGGGTGTCTATCCAACACGTCCTTTCATTGCCGTTTTCATCAATATGCCTTTCGGTACGTCCGCTAAACTTGATTCTATAAGTATGTTCAGGACGTTCAATTTCCCAGATATTGCCGTTACGCAGCCAATGGTCTGGTTTTTCTATTTGCTCGCCATTAACAATAGCTTGGCTGAACATGCCATATTCATAGCGTAACCCGTAACCGGTCACTGGCAATTGCAAAGTCGCACAGCTATCGATAAAACAAGCTGCCAACCGGCCTAAGCCGCCATTACCAAGCCCCGCATCGGGTTCACTTTCGATCAGTTCCTCCAGTTCCAGACCGATGTCATACATCATTTTTTTTACGGTGTCATCAACACCTAAATTGAGCATGGCATTGCTGAGTGTCCGCCCCATCAAAAACTCCATGGACAGGTAATAGGCACGTTTGCAATCCTGCTTTATATAGGCACTGTAAGTCTTTTTCCAGCGTTCTATCAGCCTGTCACTAATCGTTAGCGATAACGCCTCGTAAGCATAATGGGGCGAACGGCAAAACTCGTCCCTGCCCAGCCGATGGCTGTAATTGCGCTTGAAATCGCTTATCAAGTCAGTGACTTCCATACCTAAAGCAGGCAATGAAGTAAGGTCACATTTAGGTTTGCTTTTTTTAAATTGTATGTTGGGCATGTTTTTTCTTATTAATTAGATTTTTATTGGGTCGTTTATGGGCTTAAATCTGCACTGTTCTACTTTGGCTAATTAGCATTTAACTGCCGATAAGCGCCGCGATAGTACAAAATAGGCTCGCCTGTGCGGCAAATGCAATTTTGCACTTCACCAATGATTATCTTGTGTGTGCCCGCTTTTACTTTTTCAATAACTTTGCATTCAAGTGACATCAAACTGTCACTTAACATGGGCGTGCTATGATTACCGAATTCCCAAGCAGTATTTTCAAAGCGTTGCACCTGACTACTGCCGCCTGCAAATTGATTGGAAACTTCCTGCTGGCCTGCCGCTAAAACATTAACCGCAAAATATCCGCTTTCATCAATACCTGCCCCTGTATCAGCAGCCTCGTTAATGCACACCAATATTTGTGGCGGTTCCACCGAGACACTGGAGAATGCGGTGACCGTCATGCCTTGAGTACCGAATTTTTCAGAGTGCGTGGTTACGACAGTGACGCCGCTTGCCCATAGTTGCAATGCCTTTTTAAAATCATCAACGCTAACAGTCATGTTGTTTTCCAGTTATTTGTTAAATTTAGGTGTCTTTTAATTGTACTGCCAAAACAGACATTGATTTAAAAGTATAACATGGACAATTTGCTTGGAACGTGTGTTTTAAGCCAGTATGCGGCTTGATTGTAAAGTGGCGCGGCACTCGAAATATCTGTATAGCGAACGCCAAATAAAAAAGGCTAGGACGTTTGCCACCCCAGCCTATTAAAAATTAATTTTACGTATACTTTAAAAAAACCGGTGGTGGTAAAAATGATAATGATATTTTGGAATCAAAAAAACATGTTTTTTGACTCCGCTGTCACTTAAGTATTTGAATGTTTACCACTACCAAAAAACTAAGGGGTTGTTTTTTTTGCGTCGTGTTGGGCTTTTTGCTTAGCCCTTTGGGCTTTTAATTTCTCCTGAAACTCTTCGCTTTTTTTCTTGGCCGCCTCTTGACAACTTTTTAGGCCTACCGGGTCTTTAGCTACCTGTATGCAAGACAAATTAGCTTGGACCATTTGCATCCTTTCTTGCAAATTTGCTATTTGTTGGTCTTTAGACGCTTGAAATGCCGCCTGATTGGGTGCTGCCACAGACACCGAGGATACAAGCACTCCTGTAGCAAAAATGATAGGAATAATAGAAAATTTGATAATGTACATTATGCCACCTAATAAATTTTAAAGTGAGGGAGGATAAACAAGGAAAATGTAGGTAAAAATAAACAGCAATAAATACCCTAGCTGACTTTTTTCTACTTGCCAAAATCTACTCCGTATTCTTTTTGATGTCAAAACTCATAAGCTGCGCCAATCAACAAGCCTATTAGGCTATCTATATGTGACGGTTATAAATTCCCTATCAACACATCAGCGAACTCACTGCACTTAACTTCGGTTGCCCCGTCCATTAAGCGGGCAAAATCATAAGTGACCCGCTTGCTGGCTATTGCCTTATCCATTGCGCTAATAATGGCATCAGCGGCTTCTGACCAACCCATATAACGCAACATCATTTCACCGGACAGGATTAAGGAACCTGGATTGACTTTATCTAAGTTTGCGTATTTAGGGGCAGTGCCATGCGTCGCTTCAAAGACTGCCGTACCGGTTTGATAATTGATATTGCCACCCGGCGCAATGCCTATGCCGCCTACTTGTGCTGCCAACGCATCAGACAAATAATCGCCATTCAAGTTTAACGTGGCGATCACGTCAAAATCTTCAGGACGGGTCAGCACTTGCTGAAGGGCAATGTCAGCAATCGCATCTTTAATTAAGATGCGTCCGCTCCCCAATGCATCGGCCTGTTCTTTATTTGCTGCGGCTTCTCCGGCCTCTGCGCGGGTTTTCTCCCATTGCAGCCAAGTATAGGTTTGCTCAGGATAGTCGCGTTCCGCCTGCTGATAAGCCCAGTTTCGAAAAGCGCCCTCAGTAAACTTCATGATATTGCCTTTATGCACTATCGTCACGCTTTTGCGCTGGTTAGCAATGGCATATTCAATCGCCGAGCGCATCAGACGCTCCGTGCCTTCTTGCGACACTGGTTTGATGCCTATGCCAGACGTTTTTGGAAAACGGATTTTACTGAATTGTTCAGGAAAGTTTTCCTGCAACAATCGCATAAAACGTTTGTTGTCGTCGCTACCCTGCGCAAATTCCAAGCCCGCATAAATGTCTTCAGTATTTTCCCTAAAAATAACCATATCAACAGATTGTGGATGCTTGACCGGTGACGGCACACCCTGAAACCATCTGACAGGACGTAAACACACATACATATCCAACAATTGCCGCAACGCCACATTTAACGAACGGATGCCGCCACCGACTGGGGTTGTTAAAGGCCCTTTAATTGAGACCAAATAATCCTTACATGCCTGAACAGTGGCGTCAGGCAACCAAGTGCCAAACAGGTTGTTGGCTTTTTCACCCGCATACACCTCCCGCCAGTGGATTTTCCGTTGCCCTGCATAGCTTTTGGCAACCGCCGCATCTAAAACCCGTACTGTGGCGCGCCAAATGTCGGGCCCCGTGCCATCACCTTCTATATAAGGGATAATCGGATGATTAGGCACGACAAGGTTGCCATTTTGCATGGTGATAGCACTGCCGTTGGTAAGTTCGGTATTGGACATGGCGAAATCTCTAACAGAATGGATTAAGGCTTAAAACTATACGCCACTTTTGCCAAAAGTACACTGCGCACAAAACGCTGCCGGTGGCAGACTGATGACTGCCAGTCCCTCAAAGGACTGGCAGCCGTGCTGTCCGGCTTATTAACGCTATTCCTGATAAGCGCTACTATCGATATAAATATCAACCGGATTTTCTGGCACGATATGGGCAATAGGTAAATCCTCCCCTGCCCGCCATGCCTTCACAATATCCTGCTTATTTGTGCCAGTAATCAAAAAGATAAGCTGTTGCGTATTGCTTAAGGCCTTTGCGCTGATAGAAACGCGCTCTGGCGGCGGCTTAGGTGAGTTATAGACCGCATGCACTAATTCATCCTCATTATGGATATGGCCAGGAAACAGGCTGGCAGTATGGCCGTCTTCCCCCATACCCAACAACACCATATCAAATGGCAGAGCCGCCGCAACGATGGGACGATAAAGCGCGGCGGACTGTTCGCCGCCTAGCTCGGCAGGAATTGGGAAAACTTGTGTTGCCGGAATGGCCACTTTGCTTAACCAAACCCGCTCCGGTATGGCGCTGTTCCTATCGGCATGGTCAACAGGCAAACAACGCTCGTCGCCATAATAGATCACCCAGTTAGCCCAGTCCGCCTCGGCTGCGGCCAATAAACGGTAGACTTTTTCAGGTGTGGTCCCGCCTGCCAATACGAACTTGAATTTGCCCTGATCGGCAATGGCTTGTCCGGCCGCTTTAAGAATTTGTTGGCAGGCCGCAACGGCGACCTGATCGGCAGTTTCTAATAGATGCCATCGGCTATTTTCTTGCATTTATTTACACTCCGGTGTTAACGAACTACGCCAGGATTGGCTGTCCTTATCAAATAATCGGCTATCTTCAGGCCCCCAAGAACCGGCGGGGTAAGTGGCGATGTAATCACGTTCTATCGCCCAGGTTTGCAGGATAGGGTCCACAATCCGCCAGGCATATTCCACTTCATCAAAGCGCAGGAATAACGAACGGTCACCTTTTAACACGTCCAGCAACAAGTCTTCATACGCATCAATCGCTTTTTCGTCTTGGTTGCGGAAACTGGCATCGAGGCTGCTGGTGCGGGTGGTCATTTCCAGGCCCGGTTCCTTAACCGTCATTTCAATGCGGATACATTCTTCCGGCTGTATGCCCAGCAGCACCCAGTTGGGATTCATGCAGTGCACTTCAGTGTCGCGGAAAAATTGTAACGGCGGGTGGCGGAAACAAATTGAAATGGTGGATTGCGCTTTGGCCATGCGCTTGCCGGTGCGCAAATAAAACGGCACACCGCGCCACCGCCAGTTGTCAATATACAGCTTCATGGATGCATAGGTTTCAGTCGTGCTGTTAGCGGGTATATTGGCTTCTTCCAAGTAGCCGTTGACTTTTTCATTATTTACATGGCCTTTGGTATATTGGCCTCGGAAAGCTTGGGCATGAACCGCTTCTTTAGGGATGGGGCGTATGGACTTTAATACTTTGACTTTTTCATCCCGCAACGTTTCGGCTTCCATCGAGACAGGCGGCTCCATAGTGACCAGCGTCAATAATTGCAACAAATGGCTTTGCAGCATATCGCGTAACGCCCCGGCGCTATTGTAATAATCGCCTCGCGTGTCTATGCCGATACTTTCAGAATGGGTGATTTGGATATGGTCTATGTAGTTGCGGTTCCATAGCGGTTCCAACATGACATTGGCAAACCGGAACACCAAGACATTCTGCACCATGCCTTTGCCCAGATAGTGGTCGATGCGATAGATCTGCTCTTCAGTCAAATAGTGGCTGATGCGCTTTTGCAGCGCTTGCGCACTGTCCAAATCATAGCCAAACGGTTTTTCAATAATGACCCGCCGCCAGCCGCTGTCTTCATCAAACAAGTGGTTGTCGCTCAACATGCTCATGACCGGCCCAAAGTCGGCGGGGCTGATTGACAAATAGAACGCTATATTCCTGGAAAACCTTTTATCGTCGAGCGTGCTTGTCAACGTGGTATAACATTGCGCCTCGCTTAGATCGCCCTGGTGATAATGCAGCCTATCGCTGAAGCGCTTAAAAATGGCCTCGTCAAAATCATCCTTGGCTTTTACCTGAACCATTTCCCTGACTTCAGCCAGCCATTTTTGCTGATCCCAAGGCCTGCGGCCTATAGCGAGGATACGCGTGCCCTCAGGAAGCCGATTGGCAACGTCAAGATGATACAAGGCGGGCATTAACTTAATGCGGGAGAGGTTGCCGGTGGCACCAAAAATAACATAAGTACAGGGTTCGGCTTTCATAAGATCCTGATGGGATGGAAGTTAAATAGGCAGTAGGCAAGCGGAACTTATAGCAACTTGACCTTTTAAGTCGGTATTGGCCGCGATAACCGCGGCCAAGGAACCCTGCTACAGTGTTAGCAAAGTTAAATTTCGGGGCGTCACCCCACCTACCCTAGTTATACCGTATACGTAGTCGATGCCGTCTTACCGCCGTGCCCTGTCCAATCGGTATGAAAGAATTCGCCTCTAGGCTTGTCCACGCGCTCATAAGTGTGCGCACCAAAATAATCCCGTTGTGCTTGCAACAAATTGGCAGGCAACCGTTCGGTGCGGTAGCCATCGAAATACGCCAATGCAGAAGAAAAGGCCGGGGTTGGGATACCCAGCTCAATACCCAAAATAACAGCTTTACGCCAGCCTGCGTCGGCTTTGCCCATTGCCTCGACAAAGAAATCGGCAAGCAACAGATTTTCAAGTGCTGGGTTGGCGTCGTATGCTTGTTTGATGTCATTCAAAAACTGGCTGCGGATAATACAACCACCGCGCCACATCAAGGCAATTTCGCCATAATTCAGCGCCAGGTCATATTCTTTTGAGGCTTCACGCATCAACCGGAAGCCTTGGGCATAAGAAATGATTTTAGCGGCATACAAGGCATCACGAATCGCGTCAATCATCGCTTGCTTGTCGCCGGAGAACTTGACCTGTGCTTTAGGCAAAATTTGTGCGGCCTTGACGCGCTCTGATTTTTGCGCCGACAAACAGCGGGCAAACACCGACTCACCAATCAACGTTAACGGAATGCCTAACTCCAACGCGTTAATGCCTGTCCATTTGCCGGTGCCTTTTTGGCCTGCGGTGTCGAGGATTTTATCGACTAGGGGCTGCCCGTCTTCATCGTTGTAAGCCAAAATAGCCGCTGTTATTTCGATCAGATAAGAGCTTAATACCCCTTGATTCCATTCGGAAAAAATGCTGTGCATCTCGGCCGCCGTCAATCCTAAGCCCTCGGACAACATTTGGTAAGCCTCACAAATCAACTGCATATCACCATATTCAATGCCATTATGCACCATTTTGACATAATGCCCCGCGCCATTGTCCCCCACCCATTCACAGCAAGGCTGGCCGTCAACCTGTGCGCTGATGGCTTGGAAAATGGCTTTTACCGTAGGCCAAGCCGCTTTATTGCCGCCAGGCATAATCGATGGCCCATGCCGTGCACCTTCTTCACCACCGGAAACGCCAGTGCCGATGTAGTAGATGTTTTGTTCCTGCAAATATTGGGTACGGCGATTGGTGTCGGTGAACAGCGAGTTGCCGCCGTCAACAATGATATCGCCTGCCGATAACAAAGGGATTAATTTGTCGATGTATTGGTCAACCACCTCACCGGCTTTAACCATGAGCATGACGATACGCGGCGATGCCAAACCGTCCACTAACTCTTCTAGGGAATGGGCACCGATAACCTGCGTGTTTTTTGCGGGTCCTTCAAGGAATTCATCCACAGTGCTGGTGGTGCGGTTAAAAACCGCCACTCTAAAACCGTGGTCATCCATATTAAGGACAAGATTTTGCCCCATAACCGCCAGACCGATCAAACCAATATTTGCTTTCATGTGTGCCTTCTATAAATATTATTGTCGCTAATAAATGCTAGGGAATTATAGCTTGTTAAGCCCCTTATGAATATTCTAATACCGCGCTCAAACCCGTTGCTGCGCTATATCCCATATCGGTTGCAGTAGCTCCCGGCATTGCTGCGCAAAGGCATCGCCCAACACTATGTCCAGATCAACGGCTGCGTACAGGCGTCTTAATTCGGGTTCATAAGGCTGTTCCGATGCCTTCAATAACTGCTCTTTTGCCGCATCCAACGCTGATTTTTTGGCCCTATTGCCATTTTTGAGCTTATAAGCTTGCCTGACATAGGCCAATGTGGCCTCAACAAAAAACACATCAGGCTGCTGTTGGCCCTGCCCATAAATATCAATAAACCGAACTAAATCATCGGGCCGACAATCATCGGACAAAAACAGCAAGTCTTCATCACTGCTTAGCAAATAAGTCGTCTGCTCCTTAAGCCGATTAATGATCAGATGATGCAGCCACGCGCCAATAAAATCTTTGCCTTTAAGGTCAGCATAACGGTAAAACAGGCTGCCGTTGGCATACAGATTGTTCAGCTTGCCGACCAGCCGATAATGGCCAATTTTTATATCAACAAACAAGTCGTCCACTGGCTCACCGAGACCTTTGGCGTGGATGCGCCCGACAAATTCATTGACCAGTTGTTGCTGCTGTTCAAATAACAGCTCCCCCGCCGCACCTGATAGCCAACGCCCCCGTGCTTGCAGCTTTTTTATTGATGGCGTCGAGCCATTCAATGCCCCCTCCAGCCATTCATGTTGGAGGGCATAATTCTCCAGCCGGTCTATGACGAAAGGCTCGCGTTCTTCAGTCGCCGCATTAATGCCGCTAAATCGGAGCGCCATTTGCCGCCGCATAAAATACCGTTGTGGATGCCGGAAGAATGCAAACAATTCGTGCAAGTCAATGACGTTACCCGCAGTATTGCCAATGTTGCCCCGCCACCATTGGTTGGCTTCCACCTTATCCGCCGAAAGGGCTTTGGCGGTTGCCAAATCAGTTGCCGAAAAACTGAACAAATCCGCTGAACCGGTAAAATAACGGGGGCTAAACGCCTGCAAAGGGTGCTTGACGACCAAATCTGTCAAGCCATAACTGGTCTGTAACACGTCCAATAATTCACTGATGACAACCGATGGTGGGATCGTCGCGTTCTGGCTAATCGACTGGCCAATATAGGTGATTATCAATTGCTGACGGGCTGACAGCAGAATTTCCAGGAACTGGTAGCGGTCATCGGCTCGGCGTGTGCGGTCACCCTTACGAAAATGCACGCTGAGCAGGTCGAATGTCGGATGGCGGTCTATTTTAGGGAATTCACCCTCATTAATGCCCAGCAACGCAATCACTTTAAAAGGGATGGACCGCATCGGCAGCATCGAACAAAAGGTAAGTTGCCCGCGTAAAAAGCCGTTGCTTGATTTACGCTCGGCGACCATCCCTTGCAGCCAACTGACAATCACTTGCAGCTCAACTTCATCGTTATGCACATCCGTTAAGTCGGCCGATAACTCCACCAATAATTCATTAAGCTGTTGGCGTTCAATGGGGTCGGCGCTCGCTAGCAGTTGGTCGGCATAGTAATAAAGCCGGGTGCTCCAAGTTTGCAGCGGTTTAGGTTGTTTTAGTTCCGCACCGGCTTTAAACAATAACTGCATAAACTCGCACAAGCCGCCCAACGCCAGTGCTGACGAGCCTTCCACGTCCCGATAAGGCAACACCCCATCAATAAAATCGGCATCGCTACCCACGGCATAGCCCATCAACAACCTATCAAGTGCGGCTTGCCACGTATTTTCGCAGACTTCGGGCAGTCCTAACTCCCGTTTGTGTTGCGCCGACTTTCCCCAGCGCACATGGGTGTCTTGTACCCAGTGTTTAATCAACTCCAGATCAGTTTCCGACAAGCCGAAACCAGGATACACAACGGGTTGCTCCAGCAAATCCAGCACCGTCTGCCAGCCGAACCGGCTCTGGCTCAAGCTTAAAAAACGGATGAACGCATCTAGGGCGTGGTTGCTCAACCGCATGCTACGGTCGGCGACCGCGTGTTGAATGTCATCAAACACCGCTGAGATAAACGGTTCATACACCTGGATGTCTGGCGCCATTACCACTATGTCGCGTAATTCCAGCGTTGTATCGGCTTCAAGCGCTTGCAACAATTGGTTTTTTAAAACCTCCACTTCGCGCAACCGAGAATGGCAGGCGTGTAGGCTGATGGAATTATCTTTTTGCAACGTCCGACCGTCCAAGCAATTGTTTAAAATGTCATTTTGCAACTGTTGCAGGTTATTGGCCGCCTCAACCGCTTCAAAGCTGTCCAGCTCCAGTTCAAACGGGGTGTCTTGGTTCAGCAATAGCTCCTGAAACTCCCGTCCCTGCTGGCCTAAGGCCGATAATAAGGGATGGCCGTCGAAAGTTTCTTGAGCGGCACGCTGGCGCTTGGTTTCCAGATCGGCCCAAAAAACCTGCGCCGGATTAAGCAGAAAAAAATGCACCTGGCAATGTCTGGACAAGCCCTGTAAATAACATAAAAACAGCGGCGGCATGGTGTTTAGGCCAAACACCGAAATGCGTTCCGGCAAATGCCCGCTAAAAGCGCCTTCCGGCGCGTCATTTAACGTGGCAATCACTTCCAACCACAACGTTCCCCGGTGGCGCTGGCCTGCCTGCATGATGACTTGCTGCCAGAGCGCTTTTTGCCAGCGTTCTGTATCGGTATGATAAAGCAGTTGCCCTTTCTGCCAGAGCGCCAGCATATCGGGGCGCATAATTTGATATTGGTCAAAAATCTGCGATAACTGCTGTGCCAGTTGGTAACGTTTTAAGGCGCTGTTGGTGCCTGACAGATAATTACGCAATGGGACAAACTCATCGCCGTCCAACTTTCGCAACAAGGCTTCAAGACGCCAGAGCATCAGATGCCGGTCAAATGCCTCATCACTCAGCGAAAGCCTTATCTTTTTGGCTAAGGAACTGAAAAACTTGCCCGGAAACAAAAACTCGCAGTTGCCCCACATTTGAAACTGCGTGGCCAACTGCTGGGACAACCAACGTTCCATGCCTTGGCTTTGGATCAGGAACACTTCCTTTGCAAAAACCGAGTCTAGCGGCGCATTCGCAATGACCGCACTCAGATGGGCTAAAAGGTTTTCAGTTTTATTGGAGCTGTGCAGGATGAACATGGCGTTTGGGATAAAGCGGGCAATTAGGCGGAGTCATTAAAATGCCCGATGTGCAGACATTCTTGTTAGAAAACAGGGGCATCAATTGCATTAAGCCAGGCCGTTCGTGCTGGGTTAGCAGCCGGTTTTGTTTTTGCTGTTCAATGCCATAGCAGTCTGGCTGCCATCACAAAAAGCAGTAGCGAAAAATAACGTTTTAACTTTGCCGCAGGCAGCTTATGAGCCAACCTTGCCCCTATCGGCGCAGTGCAAACACTACTCAAAGCAATGCCGATAAAGGCAGGCAAATAAACAAACCCCAAACTCCATTGGGGTAGCTGGACTGCATCCCAACCCAATAATGCGTAACTGGCCGTCCCAACAATCGCAACAGGCAATCCGCAAGCGCTTGCCACGGCGACCGCATTGAGCACGGGCATTTGCCCATGCACTAGGTAAGGCACAGTAAGCGCACCGCCGCCCATGCCGACCATAGACGATAGCAAACCAATAAGGGTTGCCACCGTATAATCCAGCCACTTTGGCTGTTTTGTAGTGCCTGGCTTGGGTTTTACTTGCAAGGCCATAATGGTGCCGAAATACAGCAAAAAAACCACCAGAATTGCACGCAAAGTATCGGCACTAATTTGTTTGGCAATTACCGCACCAACCGCAGCGCCAAAACCAATTAGCGGACTTAAGCGCAGCACTTTATCCCATAACATTGTGCCTAAACGATGATGTGCGACAACCGAAGCGATTGCTGTCAGGATAATAGTGGCTAAAGAGGTGGCAACCGCCATTAATAACACTTGCTCCGCAGGAAAATGGTATGCCGAAAAAACGAGTGCCAAAACCGGTACAATAACCAGCCCCCCGCCAATCCCAAATAAGCCGGCCATCAAACCAGAGACAGTGCCTAGTGCGAGGCTAGCGGCAAAAATATCTATGATTTCCTTGTCCAAAATAACCTTGTGTTATGGTGGTGGGCAATATACCCAATAAATAATTATGAATTATGGCAATAATTGACCGTCCATAACTGGTTGAGCCAGAACTTTTTTTTGAGCCACCCGCATCGTTTGTGTAGTAGGCCGGAGGCCGGCAACCCACTTTGCCACACCGATGGGCGTGCCAGAATCACCAGCCCGGACAGTTGTGCCGAACCCTACTACCGATTATTCTTTTCCCGCCAAAAAAGGCACAAAAGTGACTGGCTCCAATTCCTCAACTTTATAGCCCATTTCGGTACGGGTAACCCGTTGCAATGTTTGTTTGTCGCCATTTTTTCCCACGGGGATCACCATGACACCATTTACCGCCATTTGCTGTAATAATATCTCTGGTATTTCCGGTGGGGCCGCTGTTACTAGAATGCCATCAAAAGGGGCGTATTCCGGCCAGCCAAGACTACCATCGCCATATAAGTAGCTGATATTTTTAATTTTTAAATCCCACAGATAATCTTTTGCTTTTTTCTGTAAAGGTAATATCCGCTCAATGCTATAGACATGATCGACCACTTGCGCCAAAACCGCTGTCTGGTAGCCACAACCGGTGCCTATTTCCAAAACTTTTGATAAGGACCCTGACGCCAGTAACAACTCTGTCATCTTAGCGACAATATAAGGCTGGGAAATGGTCTGGTTATAACCAATGGGCAGTGCAGTATCTTCGTATGCCCGGCTAGACAACGCCTCATCCATAAAAATGTGCCTAGGCGTATCACGCATCACCTCCAACACTTTTTGGTTGGTTATCCCTTGCTCAGCCAAGCGGTTCATCATACGCTCCCGGGTGCGCAAGGAAGTCATACCTATCCCTTGCAGATGCGGTGTCATAAATCGCTCTCTTTCGGTAACCATTCTTTTAACTCATTAATCCGCCCATACCAAGTCAAATCAATCTGTAATGGCGTGACTGACACAAAACCGGCATTAATTGCATAAAAATCCGTGCCCGGACCGGCATCCTGTTCGGCACCCGGCGGCCCCACCCAATAAATGTCGCGTCCCCTCGGGTCTTTACTTGTAATGACCGGTTCTGATTTATGCCGCTGGCCAAGCCGCGTTGCCTGAAAACCTTTTAAGTCCTTAAGCGGCATATCCGGCACATTGACATTAAGGATAGTGTCTTGAGGCAAAGGCTTGGCTATCAATTGTTTTAATAGGGTTACTGCAACCTGGGCGGCGGTGTCAAAATGAACGGGATTGCTGCCGACTAAAGAAATGGCGACAGCGGGCAACCCTAAAAAACGCCCTTCGGTCGCTGCTGCAACCGTACCCGAATACAGCACGTCATCACCCAAATTGGCACCGTGATTAATGCCTGCAAAAACCATATCAGGTTCATTTTTTAGCAGGCCGGTGACGGCCAGATGCACACAGTCGGTGGGTGTGCCATCCACTTTTATGAAGCCATTATCGAGCTGATAAGCCCGTAACGGCATTTCCAGCGTTAACGAGTTGCTCGCCGCACTGCGGTTCCTATCCGGTGCAACCACCGAAAGGTCTGCATGGGCACGCAGTACATTGGCTAATGCCAACAAACCTTCAGCCAAATAGCCGTCATCATTACTTAACAAAATGTGCATTATCAATCGCCATCAAGCAGAAAAATCTATAAAATCAAACATATTAGCAACAATAAACCGCAAAATCAGCTATCGTGACAAAAAAAACCATCAGTATTGAAGACAGTGACTTGTTTCGTGACACTGTCGGGACAGTACGCCCGATTAAAGCCGACAAGGTCTTGTTGAAGCAACCAGATAAACCTAAACCCTACCCCAAAAAGCCCGTTATTAATATCGAAGCGCATTTAAGGGAAACGGCTGATATAACCATTGAAAAAGTTGGTCTTGAAGATTCGCTCAGCTTCGCAGCCCCGGGATTACAAAAAAACGTCTTAAAAAAATTACGCCAGGGCTTTTTTGGCCTTGATGCTGAAATTGATCTGCATGGCTTAAGCAGCCATGAAGCCAAACGGCAACTGCTGTGCTTTTTAAACGATTGCGTCATAAACACTTGCCGTTGTGTGCATATTGTGCACGGCAAAGGGTATCGCTCGACTGACAATCATCCTATTTTGAAAAACAACATCAACCTATGGCTTAGGCAGCACGAAAAGGTGCAGGCGTTTTGCTCAGCTCCCCCTAAAGACGGTGGCACGGGTGCTGTTTTTGTGTTGCTGTCCATGACAAAAAATTAGCCTAATCGACTGTCCATTCCACCAGCCCGCTGTAAGCCGTGGCCAAAATAACCAAGCCAAAAGCAATACGGTACCACGCAAAAATAATGAAATTATGGTGGCTGATATAACGCAATAAACCCTTGATTGCCAATAATGCGCTAATAAAGGCAGCAATAAGCCCGACGACAAAATAAGGTGCGTCCCCCGCAATATCTAATAAGTCACGGTGCTTATAAACATCATAAAGGCTAGCGATAATCAAGGTAGGAATCGCCAGAAAAAATGAAAACTCGGTTGCCGCCTTGCGCGACAAGCCAAACAATAGCCCGCCGATAATCGTTGAACCCGAACGCGAGGTGCCCGGAATCAATGCAAAGGCTTGGGCGAAGCCCAGTTTTAAAGCATCTAAGGGCGTCAGGTCATCGACCTCGTGGATACGGATTGTATGTTCGCGCTTTTCCGCCCAGATAATCACAATTGCACCAATAATAAAGGCTAACGCAACCGGCACCGGTTTGAATAATTCGGCTTTAATATATTTGCCAAACAAAAGCCCTAGGCTTGCCAAAGGTATAAAAGCAATCACCAAGTTCAAGGTGAATTTCTGAGCCGCCCGCTGCGTGGGCAAGCCCATCACAACAGAGGCTATTTTCGCGCGATATTCCCAGCAAACGGCCAAAATGGCGCCGACTTGGATAACAATTTCAAACACCTTGCCTTTATCATTGTTGAAATTAAGCAAGTCGCCAACCAGGATTAAATGTCCAGTGCTGGAAACGGGGAGAAACTCGGTCAGGCCTTCAACAATACCCAGAATAAAGGCTTTAAGTATTAATAATAGATCCATGTTTTTGAATTAAATGGGGTGTATAGAAAATGGAACAATCGCGGCCAAGCCGTTAATTAAATCGGTCATTTTATTTCAAACGAGGTCAACGCTTCGTCAATTGGGATATCGGCAATTTCAAGCTGATCGACGCGGGCAGTGACCGGCCCTTTTTGGCACCATTTGATAAATTTTTCTATCGTTGGATGTTCCGCCTCGGCAATAATTTCAACCCGCCCGTCGGACAGATTTCTGACACTGCCCTTGATGGCGAAATGTTTGGCTTTATTCTGGGTAAAAACACGAAAATAAACGCCTTGTACACGTCCTGACACCAGGACTTTTACTCTACGCATTACTTAAATAACCTCCAGCAGTAGTGAATTTTAGGGTTGCGGGCAAAATCTTCCGGGATAGTGGCCGCCGTAATGTCTTCAATGTTTGATGCTGACAGCGCTGGGCCATCAAGTTTGAAGCGCCGAAAATTAGTGGAAAAATATAAAACGCCTTGCGGCGCCAATAATTTGAGGGCGTTGTTGATTAACGCCACATGATCGGCTTGTATATCAAAAATGCCTTCCATCCGTTTGGAATTGGAAAACGTAGGCGGATCAAGAAAAATCAAGTCATATTGCCGACAGTGCGCCTGCGCCGCCTCATTTGCCAACCATTCCAAGCAATCTGCCTGAATAAATTCATGGCCGCCAGCGGTTTTATTTAACGCCAAATTGTTTTTTGCCCAGTTTATATAAGTGTTGGACATATCCACGGTGGTGGTTGATTTGGCGCCACCCACTGCGGCATGTACCGTCGCGCTGCCGGTATAAGCAAACAGATTTAAAAAGCGTTTATCTTTAGCTTGCTGTTGGAGCATCATGCGGATTGGGCGGTGGTCTAAAAACAGGCCAGTATCCAGATAATCTTCAAAATTTACCAGTAACCGGCAGCCCCCTTCTTCAATGGCATGAAAATGTCCTGACTCGCCATACTTTTCATATTGTTCGGTGCTGCGCTGCTTGCGGCGTATCTTTAAAAAAACATTCTCACGCCCAACACCAAGCACCTTAGGTATTTCCGCCAACAACCCCGCTAGCCGTTGGTCTGCTTTATGGGCGTCGATGGTTTTTGGCGGCTCGTATTCCTGCACATTAACCCAAGTCTGGTCACCTTGATAAATGTCCACGGCGGCCGAGTATTCAGGCAAATCGGCATCATAAACACGGTAACAGCTAATCTGGTTTTGTTTTGCCCAGTTAGCCAGTTTTTTAACATTTTTTTTAAGGCGGTTGGCGAACATCACCGCACCGGCATCCGCTTCCGGCTCTGCGCTGGTTGCCGTGACTTGCTTCAAACGTTCCTCTTGACTTTTAGCTTTTGGGACAAAAAAAGCGCTTTCTTCGATGTCCATACGTAACAGCTTGCATTCCAACGCCCCATTAAACAATGTGACCGGTTTTTGTGAGCGTATCCCTAAGCGAAAACCCAGCTCTGGATCACTGATAATCATCGCGGCCTTCCAACCTATAAAATGGGCTTTTAACGATGCACCAAATATTTTATACAGTTCGGCTGTTTCCGCCTCATCACCTAACCGCTCACCGTAAGGCGGATTGCAAATCAGCAGGCCAGGTTTCCAGCTATCGGCTGGCGCGGCATCCCTAATATCACGGCGTTCAACATGAATTTTAGCCTGTAATCCGGCATTGGCGATATGGGTTAACGCGGTGTTGATAGTTTGTCGGTTTTGATCAAAACCGACAATGACCGGAAGTTTTTCCAGCCCCGCATGTTTACGTTGTAGGGCTTCGTCACGCAATTTTTTCCAGCACGCCGCATCATGTTGCTTCCAGCCGATAAAGCCAAAGTAATCACGCAACAAACCGGGGGCGTAATCGGCGGCCATCATTGCGCCTTCCAGCAGCAAGGTGCCAGAGCCGCACATGGGATCAAGCAATGAACCGCCTTGCTTGGCGATGTGTGGCCAACCACTGCGCAACAACATGGCGGCGGCGAGATTTTCTTTAATGGGCGCTTTGATATTGATGTCCCGATAGCCGCGGCGGTGCAGGCTTTCACCCGACAAATCCAAGCTAAGCTGGGCGATTTCACCGTGTAAGTAAACATTGACGCGGATATGGGGCTGCCCAGTATTGATGCTGGGGCGGACATTAAATTTTGCCCGCATTTGATCGACAATCGCATCCTTGACTTTCAATGCGCCAAAGTGCGTGTTGTTGATTGCGGGTGCATTTTTCGCACTGAATGAGACGGCAAAACTGTCTTCAGGATTAAGATGCTCAAACCAATTGATGCGTTGTACGCCTTCATAAAGGTCTTCTTGGTTTTTTACGTCAAACGAACTTAACACCAGCAGAATTCGGTTGGCTGTCCTCGACCACAGACAGGTGCGATACGCTGTTTCCAGATCGCCCTGAAACGCCACCCCCGCCATCGTTTGTTTGACCTCGCTAATGCCTAATGCTTGCAGTTCTTCGGCGAGTATGTTTTCCATCGCTTTAGGCGTGGTGGCAAATAGTTGATAAATGGGCATAGCTAAATAGTAAGGGCGAGCGTAACAGATAGGAAAAAACGATGTGCTATCGACCCCAATCAAGATCAGGGGTCAATAGCGGATGTAAGGTCAAGTCTTAGCTAGAAGCTGATGTGCAAGAATGCATCACTAGCGCTTGATTTATTGAATCTTGATCAGCTCCACATCAAAAATCAAAGCTGAATTAGGGCCGATAGTACGGCCAGCACCGCGCTCGCCGTAGGCAAGTTCTGAAGGGATATAAAAACGGTATTTGGCGCCTTCTTTCATTAACTGGACGCCTTCAGTCCACCCAGGAATAACGCCGTTTAGTGGGAACGTGGCGGGTTCGCCTCTGGAATAGGAACTATCAAACTCTTTACCATCTATTGTTGTGCCCTTGTAATGTACCGTCACATTGTCGGTTGCGGAAGGGGAGTTAGTTCCGGTGCCAGCAACCAGCACTTCGTATTGCAAGCCGCTGTTAGTCGTCAGTATATTGGGTTTTTTGGCATTCGCCGCAAGAAACGCAATGCCGGCGGCTTTATTTTCTTCTGGAGTGGTGGCATTAGCCATTGAAAACATAGTGATTCCTATTAAGAGGGTGGTAACAATTGAAAGAACTTGTATTTGGATGCTTCTCATGATTTCACCTTATTTTGTTGATGTAAAACAGGTTGCCCGGCAAACAATCAGCGTTTGTCCGCCAATTGACAGGCCGCCAGTTGATTGTGGAACAATGCGGCCCGTTTAGCGACAGTGGCCGCGCTTTGCATTAGCCATTTTTTATGTAAGTAACGTTTTTTTCGGTAGCCGTTATGGCCTTCATGATACGCAAGATACAGATTTTTAGCATCGGTTTTTGCTATGCCCAAGCGTTTATTACTTAAATAATTGTACCAGCCAATAAAATCGGCGGCGTCGGCAAACTCATCCCGGTCTGCTCCCCAACGACCCGCGCTGTCAAGATAATCGTCCCACGTTGTATCGAGGGCCTGTGCATAACCATAAGCGCTGCTCGGCCTAAACCAAGGGATCATGCCTAACAACCAAGTGCGTGGCGGCTTAGCATCGGCAACAAAATGTGATTCCTGGTGCATAATTGCCATCAACACCGGTATGGGCACCCCCCACTTTTGATAAGCAGTGCTCGCATTGCCATACCAATCGTATTTCTCCCGAAAAGTGGAGCATATGTTATCACTATTTTTAGGGGGTATAGCCGCACAGCCGACTAATGCAAACAACAAAAAGAGTATTATCTTTCTCATGAAACGAAGAGGGATATAATTACAGAATCTAGCGCGGACATGACTAAAATGAGAACTATAATAAAATCATAAAGCAGTGCCTAATCTGCAAGGAATGACAAAATGAACTTACACATAAACCGACTCTACCGCAAAAACCTTAAATCGCAAGGCCTCATTTATGTAGGTGGTGAAGAGCGGGAAATCATCCTTAAAAATTTGTCCATAACCGGCGCACTTGCAGAATTAAAAAATTGCCCTGATGTGGATTTTATCACTTCGACAATAGCCGCATCGCCCACAGTTGATATTTATCTCCCCCCGTTACAATTGGCAGGCGAGGCCGATGTTGTCAGGATCAGTGGTAAATCGGACCACATCACACTTGCCCTGCAATTCAAGCATATCTCTTATGATGTTGATGAGCTGAGTTATAAAAGAAAGGCTTACAGAAAAAACATGAGCGTTGTCGGGCAATTATTTTTGGACAACACTTACTATAATTTTTTTTCCGTGAACATATCAACTGATGGCCTGATGATCCGTTTGCCCGAACCCGCCCCTATTGAAGAAGGGGGCACTGCCTCGTTTCAATTTAAAGAACTGGACTTGGTAGGGCAAGTTAAAGTCATTTGGAGGGATGAAGCCCCCAATGGAGGCATATTGCTAGGATTGCAGTATATCAATTTGTCAAAAAAACAGATAAAGGGCGTGCCCAATTTTGCAAAGAAAGAATAGCTTCTTATGGCAAAAACGCATTAGTGCAATCCACTGGTCTGGTGCGCAAAATCGCGGACATATGTTAAAATTCCGTTCCGCCGGACCACCTTGCCAAGATAAGCCGATATCCGTAAGTCCATTAGCCTTTCACAGCTGCACGGTTGAATAATTTATGGACAATATCCGGCTCGGTTAGCTTTTTTGTCCGGGAACGTTAAATCCTTTCCGCAGTGGCTAATTACAGTTAGGCTTAAATGGCACTTACCCCTGCCCACAAGATAGTTCCCACCTAGATAAAAACAAGACTGTCAGCCGGAAAGACTGCAACCTCAACTTAACCACACTACACAAATATGAACAAACCTAAAAAAGTCGCAATCCTTACCGCAGGCGGATTAGCCCCCTGCCTCAGCTCCGCCGTTGGCAGCCTCATCGAGCGTTACACCGAAATTGACCCTAGCATTGAAATTATTTGCTACCGTAGCGGTTATAAAGGGCTGCTGCTTGGCGATTCGTACACAGTGACCCCCGAAGTCCGTGCAAACGCATCCAGACTGCACCAATTTGGCGGCTCTCCCATCGGGAACAGCCGAGTAAAATTAACTAACGTTAAAGATTGTGTAAAACGCGGCTTGGTTCAAGAAGGGCAAGACCCTCAAAAAGTGGCTGCCGACCAATTGATTAAAGACGGTGTCGATATACTGCACACCATAGGCGGTGATGACACCAATACCGCCGCAGCGGATCTGGCCGCTTTCCTGGCAACAAACAATTACGGCCTGACCGTTATCGGCTTACCAAAAACCGTTGATAACGATGTATACCCAATCAAACAGTCACTGGGCGCATGGACTGCCGCTGAACAGGGCGCACGGTATTTCTGGAATGTGGTTGCCGAAAACAACGCCAACCCGCGCATGTTGATAGTCCACGAAGTCATGGGCCGTAACTGCGGCTGGTTGACTGCTGCCACAGCAAAAGAATACCGCAAGTTACTGGGCCGTGCCGAATGGTTGCCTGAAATTGGCCTGGACCGTAAAGCGTTTGAGATCCATGCAGTATTTGTCCCTGAAATGGCAATTGACCTTGCCGCCGAAGCTTTGCGTTTACGCGCTGTGATGGATACCGTTGATTGCGTCAACATTTTTGTTTCTGAAGGGGCGGGCGTCGATGCCATCGTCGCAGAAATGCAAGCTAAAGGTGAAGAAGTGCCTCGTGATGCTTTTGGCCACATCAAACTGGATGCAATTAATCCCGGCAAATGGTTTGGCGAACAATTTGCCGCCATGATTGGTGCGGAAAAAACCCTAGTGCAAAAATCGGGCTATTTTGCCCGGGCCTCTGCGGCGAATAGCGAAGACATCCGCCTTATCAAATCATGTGCCGACTTGGCCGTTGAATGCGCATTACGCCGCGAATCGGGCGTTATGGGTCATGACGAAGACAAGGGTGGCGTGCTCCGTGCCATTGAATTTCCCCGCATCAAAGGTGGCAAACCTTTCGACCTCGACACGCCATGGTTTAATGAAACCTTAGCCGAAATAGGCCAAACAAAAGGGGCCAAAGTTGATGTAAGCCATTAACCTCTCCCCACACCGTCCGAGGGCAAACGCTGTTGGTGTTTGCCCTTACCATGCCGTCACCGCGCCGCCCTATAATCCGAACAACTTTTTGGTTTTTATTATGCACATTTTTATAAAACAGCCGCTTCTAGCAGTTGTTGCCTTACTATGGCTACTAATCAATAGCCAAAATGCCTTTGCAGATAAAAAAATCAAGGCGCCCCAATCTAAAGACGCCGCTACGGCCTTACAATGCGTTGCGTTTAGCCCTTATGTCGGCAAACTTACGCCCGATTATGGCGCGCACCCTTCCAAAGCATTAATTGATACCCTACTTGACAAACTGGTCAAAGACACTGAGTTTCGCTGCATCATGACTTACGGCGTTATCAACGGGCTTGACTACACCTTTGCTGCCGCTAAGGCCAGGGATATTAAAGTTATTGCCATCATTTGGATAGATAAAGACACTGCCGTTAACTCCCAATCTATCACCGCCGGCATTCAAGCGGCCAAAGCATACCCTGAAACCATCATTAAATTGAGCTGTGGTTCGGAAGTAAGGACTCGTCATGGTTACGCCTTTGACGGTGAAATCACGCGTTGCATCCAAGCGCTGCGTGAAGCCAAAGTGACCCAGCCAATCACCACCATAGACACTTGGTGGGAATGGTGTAACCGTTCGCTAACCTGCGGGCAAACCAGCTTTTTTGCACAGGTGGATTGGATAGGCATCAATATTTTCCCTTGGTGGGAAAATGGTTATTCGGGGATTCATCCTTGCACCACAGCCCAACAAGCGGCTGATTTTCATATTGCCAGACTTACTGAAGTGCACAAAGCCAACCCTGACAAAGACATCATGGTGACAGAATTCGGTTGGCCAAATGGCCCGAAAAACGGCACTCAAACCAATATCAAAACCGGCCAACATTGTGGCATCGCCAGCCCGAAAAACCAGGCCATAGTCGTGCAAAACACCTTCAAAAAACTGGCCGAAAAAAACTGGTCGGGGGTTGTTTTCGAAGCATTTTCCGAGGACTGGAAGCCCAGTAGCGAAGGTAACTCTGGTCGTTTCTGGGGGCTTTGCCAAGGCGAAGAACCCTACACTTGCAACAAAGAAATATATAAGCACTGATAAATTAAGCCCAGTCTATTTAACTTAACATCAACACCGCAACAATCGACCTTTATCCAAGCTTCCTTAAAATGACTAAAGTAAAATTAATTCTACTTATCGTGTTGCCGCTCTGGCTAACATTAGCATCACAAACAAGTTATGGCCGCCATGCCGCCATTCTTGTCGAAGCCGATAGCGGCCGAGTAATATATGAGGCTGATGCAAGCCATTCATGGTATCCCGCTTCACTCACCAAAGTCATAACCCTCTACATTGCATTTACTGCACTGAACCAAAGGCGGATCCATTTACATGACACGATAACCACCTCGCCTCATGCCGCCCGCCAGCCTAACAGCAAACTCGGCCTAAGAACCGGCGAAACACTGACGGTACAGGAAGCCATTTTAGCCATCATCACCCGCTCCGCAAATGACGCCGCCGTTGCGCTTGCCGAACACATCGGCGGCAATGAAGAAAATTTCGCCATAAAAATGACTGCAACAGCACATGCTCTAGGCATGTACGACAGCCATTTCATGAATGCCACCGGCCTGCCACATCAGTGGCAAGTCACAACACCTCGCGATATGGCGCTGCTGGCTTGGCGGGTACAACGTGATTTCCCTAATTTTTATGGTTATTTTGCCACCCATAGCTTTTATTTTAGAGGCTCGGAATTGCGCGGAATCAACAAATTCACCGCCAACTATCCCGGCGCAGAAGGCATGAAAACGGGCTTTACCTGTGGCTCCGGCTATAACCTAATGTCTTCAGCCTATCAAAACAACAAAAGGCTGATTGGCGTGGTGTTAGGTGGCTCGACCAGTGCTGAACGCTACCAATTGATGACGCACATGATGGATGACGGCTTTGCTGATAAATTAACCCCATCACAGCAAAAACACATCACCTCAATACCTGCAAAAATGACCAGCCCCGCCCCCTATCTGCTTGATTGCGGTAATGGCGCCACTGGGCATAGAACGGCTCATTATAACCACCCGAAAACAGCAAAATCCCACAAGCTGGCCAGTAAAAGCAAAAAAACAAGCAGAACAAAGTTCACTGCTAAAACCAAACCCCGGCTTGCCAGCAGCAAAAAATTAAAAGCAAAGCCAGTGATAAAGCACAGTAAAACCCGTTATCGAAAAGGTTAAAACAGATGTTATAAAAAGCGCCGCACAAGCGGTTGCTTTAAAAAATGTTAACCACGCTCCAGGTAGCGTGATAACGCGAACCGTATCATCAAAAGCGTCACCATCACCGGATACAATAAAAAATGTTGCGGTAATTGTAGGCTCACCAACACGCCCAACATAATTACCCAAGGCTTGACCATGTTGTTATTGGCAAATGCCTGCATTTGTCGAAGGCTTCTATCATCAATAGGCTGCTTTTGACCAAGCGCCATCATTTCAATAAAAGCCGCCAAAAACACAAAATAAAGCGGAAAAAAGAAAAAAAACGGCGTCTCATTCTGAAAAAGGGAATGCCAATAAGCAAACCAAGCCAGTAAAGCGCCGCTAGAGAAAAGATCATGCCAGAGCGTCACGGAACCTTTTTTGAAAATAATCCCCCAAATGCTGACGATGGCTAAAAAAAGACCCACATAAATTACGGCGGGCATCATTAATAAATTCTGCAAAGGATTCGCCATTTGCACTATAAAACACAAAGCGAGGCTAAGGGCTATAAACAAAAACATGTCACCAACTCCTGGAAGATAAAAATCACACTAGCCCATAAGCTTATCAGGTAATATTTATACACAAATTATTTTTAGTTGGAGCAAACAAAACTAATAGCCTAAAAACAGAAGGCAATACACCAAAAAATAAATAACTTATTGATTTTTATTGAAAATAACATTTGTATAAAAATAATACATTAGCCAAAAAGCCAAGTTTTATCATGTGTTAGCATAGTTATCCAAACCTTATGCACAAAGTTACCCACAGGAATTGTGGACAAGTGGCTGTAGTCGGTTTGTTTAGCCTTTAACCATTCGGCTAATCCAATGATAGAATTACTCATTTAAAAATGACTGCCTGCACCCGTATAAGCTAGCGCCACAAAACGACGCTTAAGCACACAACAAAACACCCACAAAAAAACAACAAGAAGGAATCACTATGCGTTTACAAAACAACCCAACTCCGCCGCTATTATGTAGCCTGGCTGTCACTATGACGCTGGTCGGCTGCGCAGCAACTGCACACCAAGATGACCCTTGGTACGGTTGGAATCATGGGACCCATACTTTCAACGATAATGTCGATAAATTTGTTATCAAGCCTCTAGCCCAAGGCTATAAATATATCACCCCTGAATTTGTTGACCGGGGCGTCACTAATTTATTCAGTAATATCAATGATGTGGGTGTAACAATAAATGACGTGCTCCAGTTCAAAATGCTACAGGGAGGCATGGATGCCAGCCGTTTTGTCTTAAACACCACCGTCGGTGTGGCAGGCTTGATGGATGTGGCAACCCTAGCGGGCTTGCCCAAACATAATGAAGATTTTGGCCAGACTTTAGGTTATTGGGGTATGGGCTCCGGGCCCTATCTGGTGTTGCCATTCTTTGGGCCAAGCTCGCCTCGGGATACAGCCGGGCGGATTGGCGATGCTTTATTAAATCCGCTGACTTATGTTTCTTTTATTGGTGGTGCAGCCAGCGCCGCTATCGCAGGCTCCAAAGTCGTCGATGTTGCCGATAGCCGGGCGGATACGATGCGCACAGAAAAAATAGTCGATGAAGCCACGATTGACGACCGTTACGACTTTATAAAAAACGCTTATAAACAGCGGCGTGAGTATCTGATTAATGACGGCAATTCACCTATTGATGAGCTTGAACTGGAAGAAGACATGTCCGCTGAAAGTGCTGACACGCCTTCAGAGGCAACCTCAACCCCTGCTTCCGATTCGACCAGCAACACTTCCGGGCACATTTTGAATTTGTCAGCCCCCGAAGAACAATGACATCATAATTAAAGTATCGGATAAATAAATTACAGGCGCAAATGAACACCAGGGCACTTAATTATTCTGCGGCAAGCTACAGCAATTTACTTAAAAATCAGCAACACCAGTTCGCTGCAAGCCATGCGCTACGGGTTTATAAAAGCAGCGCCATCTACAGCTTTATCCCTAAAAACGCCTGCTCAACCCTACGGGTGTCGCTTGCTTTGGCTAACGGCTGCATTGCTGATAAAACTGACTTTAACTGGATCCATCAGAACAACGGGACGTTCGCGGCTGACCTTGCCAGTTTGGCACTGGCTGACTACACGTTTGTTATCTTAAGATGCCCTTATGCCCGGCTTGCCAGCGCGTACCTGGACAAAATAGTTGACCGGACAACCGAAGCATGGATGCTTTACGATGCGCTAGACAGAAAACTGGAACCTGCCGACATGACCTTCAGGGTGTTTGTAAAAGCCATCACCCAAGCAAAATTGTTGCATACCAACATTCATTGGCGGCCTCAAGTGGATTATCTGGTTTATAAAGACTATGACGACTATTTTTGTTTGGAAAATTTTTCCGCCGCACAAACAGTTATAGAAACAAAAGCCAAGCTGGAAATAGTTGATGCCCGAAAGCTGACCCAACACGGCACCGACCGCTTTGCCCTATTAAATGACCACAACTATGCCGATTGTCGGCCTGACGAAATCAGCGCATTAAAAAAGCTAGGGCAACTGCCCGCGCCTAATGCGCTTTATGACGATGAAATTGCCGCCCTTGTTGGCAAGCATTTCAAAAAAGACATTGCGCTATACAAAACCTTATTCGGCACAAAAAACCTGATGTTTTCATAGAGCGCATTTCAGGACTGCCAGATATTTGATGATCCGCTACAGATTTTAAAGAACGCCAAAGCCGACATCGCCGCCCTGCTCAGCCACGCTCTCTGCCCGTCGCCACGGTTGGAACAGGTTTGTAACCCGTTCCATAACGTTTTGATTGATTGTCGGTATTTCAAAACGTTTGAGCCGGGGTTACAAAACCCCGTCACTCCCAAAAAATTAAAGGGTTATTTGCAAATTATTTTTCTTCAACAATCCGGTCATCCTTCGGTTCAATATGCCGTGCGTTATCGCCTTCTATTACATTAATCGTTTTAATTTGCTCAGGAGAAGCTTCAAAAATCTTTTTCAGCACTACCCAACTCACGGTTTCTGTATAAGGCGGTGTAGTTAATGAGCCTTTATAATGGTAATGATGTTTTAAATCGCTTGAAATCAGTAATTCGTTTAATTTAATAATTTTTTTGCCATTCAATAAAGTTTTTCCTTCAGTGTAAGGAATAGCATCTAAAAATTCGTTAATAAAAACGTTTTCCTTACCCATTTTAAATAAAATGGCGATGACCAGATAATGCGGTACTGTGTGCTGTTTAGAAATGGCAACAATATGTAATTCCATAGGAAAAGTAACACCATCAATTAAATGCTCCGACGGCGTGTGAAAGTGCATTTGTTTAAAATCATAAATATCTTCCCCTATTTTAAGGGTGCTGCCGGGTTTAAAATCAAGCTGTACGGTATGGACTAAATTTTCAACTTCGGTAACTTTTTCTTGTAAATCAAAAGTAAATGCGTAGTTATTCGTTTTTTTAGTTTCAAAAGTTAAAATATTAATAGGGGATTGATATATACCTGGGTCACGGTTAGGTAAACTATATTTTCCGCTGTATTTATCTATCGTCGGCAAATGGGAGGTGTTTTTTGTTTCTTCATTCGCATAAGCTATTAGTGAAATAAACAATAGATTTATCATAAGGTAACTTTTCATAGATTTATGACCCGACAACTTATTCTAAAATATTATTAGCGATTTTTTTTGATATTTCCAAACTCTCAGTTAATGACCTAGCAAAATAAATATTCTGATGTTTGCCATGCAAACCTGCACGGCGCAGTTTTAGTATCATCCTGGGCTGTAAATTGCTAATGATGAGTGTTAATTGGTTATCGGTGCAATTTTTAATAATGGATTCCATCGCAATAATCGCACTCATATCAAGCATCGATACTTTGGTCATATCCAGTACTACGATTTTTATTTCAAGACTAATATCTGTAATACTTCTTAAAGCTTTTTGCGCAGAACCAAAAAATAACGGCCCGTTAATTTCGTAAATAATAGTTTCTTTTGGAAAATTTAATTGCGTTTCTTTTTCTAAGTCTATCGCTGACACTTGTGTTAAAGAAATGCTGCGGTTAATAAAAAGCACGGCGGACAAACTCATTCCTACCGCTACCGCAATGGTCATATCAAAGATGATAGTCAGTAAAAAGCAGGTTAATAAAGCAATCACATCATCACGGGGGGCTATTTTTAGAGTCCTGATAAAGTGCTTTGTTTCACTCATATTCCAGGCCACCATCAAGAGTAAAGCTGACATAGATGCCATCGGAATATAACCAAGCATTGGAGTGAGCAGCAAAATTGCCACAATAATAAATAACCCGTGTACCACAGAGGCAAGTGGCGATGAACCACCGGCCCGAATACTGGCGGCAGTTCTGGCAATCGCCGCTGTAGCAGGAATGCCGCCAAAAAAAGGGGCTATCATATTTCCCAAACCTTGACCAATCAGTTCATCGTTGGGACTGTGTTTTTTGCCTGACATGCCGTCTGCAATCACCGCACAGAGTAATGACTCCAATGCACCTAATACCGCGATAGTGATTGCGCCGCTTAATAAATTCCGTACTAACTCAAACGAAATACCAATCGGTTTGCCCTGTGCATTGAGTTGTTCCCAAGGCAAGCTAAAATGCGGTAAAAAAGGCGGAATACCCTGATGAACAAGCCCTGCCTGTTCATAATGAAAACGCGAGTTGATAGTGGCAACTGAAAAGCCATCAAGATTATGGCTTCCTAACCATGCGGCTATTGAGCCTATCAATAAAGCAACCAGATGCCCTGGAATTTTTGATTTGCGCCTTGACCATAACACCAGTACCAGCAAGGTTAAACAGCCAATGGCTGATTCTTGCCAGTTGACGGTAGGCAAGGCTCGATAAAGTAACACCAGTTTATCTACATAATGTGCATTGGCAGGGGATTCAAAATTTAATCCCAGAAAGTCTTTGATTTGTATAGTTGCAATAACTACACCTATCCCCGCAGTAAATCCTATGGTTACTGGATAAGGCACAATTTCGATAAATCGCCCTAACCGGAATAGTCCCATTAAAATTAAAATGCCACCCGCCATAAAGCCACTGACTAATAAGCCACCTAAGCCATATTGTTGGACAATCGGTAGCAAAATAACAACAAAAGCGGCAGTAGGCCCTGAAATATTGACTTTTGAGCCGCCTGTCAAGGCAATTACAATGCTACCCACAATAGCCGTATATAAGCCTTGCTGCGGTGCAACCCCCGATGCGATAGCCAATGCCATTGATAAGGGTAAGGCAATAATTCCAACCGTAAGTCCTGCTAAAAGGTTGGATTGAATACTTGCTAAAGAACGTTCATTTTTTAAAGAGCGGGAAAGAGCTGAAAACATATCTGGTCCTGAAAAAATATTTTCTGTATCTGGGAAAAATTTACAGCCATTACAAAATATTTTAATATCAATAAGTTGTAAAAAAATTATCGCAGATAATTTCAGAAAAAAGCGAAAAACACGCGTTTAATCGGCATCCTGGTTGATAACCAAGTAATCATCGTTTTTTTTATTGCCGTAGGCAAAAAATAAAATAAGTGTGTGCGGTAAAGCAAGAGGCAGAAAAAGCTGATCTGTCCGGCTCAGGTCGCGGTCACGCCGTCTTATACAACAAAGCCGCCCGCACACAGCGCAACACACCATAACTATATACACCATCGAATTGCTCAAAAACTGGCTTGAGCGCATTTTTTTGCTCTTCGGGCAAATTAAGGATCGCCTCTTCTATATGCCTTATATCCTGCGGCGGCAAATCCACCACATCAGCCAATTCAAGCAACCCATGCTCTAAAGACTGTGCCAGATGCCCATAAATGGTGGTTTCCTGCAAAGCCCTTTGTTCTGCAATCTGTTTGACCGTAAAACCTAACCTGAATAAATTGACTGATTCACTGGCGGTATCAGGAAGTCCATCAACCGCAGCAGAGAAATCCTTAATCACCGCCAAAAAAATGTCGGCATACAGCTCCATTTTGCGCACCCCGATACCCGAAATCAACGCCATTTGCTGACGGTTTTGAGGACGGTTTTCCAACATTGCCATCAAGGTGGCATCATGAAAAATCACGTACGGCGGCACGTCTTGCGCATCCGCAATTTCTTTACGCTTGGCCCGTAACGCATCCCAGAGCGAGGCCGTATTTTGGCTTCCACTGGAGGATTTTCCCGAAGATCTGACACGCTTGGTCTTTTCAGGCTTGACATCCTTGCGCAACATTAATTGTTGCTCGCCGCGCAAAATGGGACGGCACACCTCTGTCAGTTGCAGCGCACCAAACCGGTCAAAATCGACCGCCACCAGACCGCGAGCGACCAACTGCCTAAATACCGAATGCCATTGCTGCTCGTCCAACGCTTTGCCAATACCGAATGTGGACAGGTTTTCATGACCGAATTTTTTCACCCGTTCGGTGCCCTTACCCAGCAGCACGTCGATCAAATAAGTGACCCCAAAGCGTTGCCCGGTACGATGTGCACAGGATAAAGCCTGTTGCGCCGCAAGCGTGCCATCCCATGTCTGCACGGGCTCCAAACAGGTGTCGCAGTTGCCGCACGGCTGTTCAAGCAGGTCACCAAAATAATTCAGCAATGCTTGCCGCCGACAATGCACTTGCTCACACAAAGCCAGCATGGCATCCAACTTATGATATTCAACCCGTTTATGCACTTCATCCGCCTGCGATTCCGCCAGCATTTTCCGCAACGTAATGACATCCTGCAAACCATAAGCCATCCACGCATTTGCAGGCAAACCATCCCGCCCCGCCCTCCCCGTCTCCTGATAATAGGCCTCCACGCTTTTTGGCAAGTCCAAATGGGCGACAAAACGGACATTTGGCTTGTCGATACCCATACCAAACGCAATCGTCGCAACAATCACCAACCCTTCTTCCATCAAAAAACGGTGTTGATGCTGATAACGTAAATCGTTACTCATACCGGCATGGTACGGCAACGCATTGACCCCTTTGCTGTCCAGCCAAGCCGCGGTTTCCTCGACTTTTTTACGCGACAAGCAATAGACAATCCCTGCATCGCCAGCATGTTCGGCATTAATAAAATCCAACAATTGCTGTCTAGCGGTTTGTTTCTGGACGATCCGGTAACGGATATTGGGGCGGTCAAAACCGCTACGAAAATGCGCCGCGTTTTCCAAACCCAGGCGCAAGATAATTTCCTGCCGGGTCTTATCATCAGCCGTCGCCGTCAGGGCGATACGCGGAATATCGGGGTACTGTTCGTGCAACAGCGAAAGCTGCAAATAATCGGCGCGAAAATCATGTCCCCATTGCGAAACGCAATGCGCCTCATCAATCGCAAACAAGGCAATTTTAATTTTGCCAAACAACGCCGAAGTGCGTGCAGCCGTCAGCCGTTCCGGGGCGATATACAATAAATCCAGCTCACCGGCCAGCAATTGCCGCTCAACTTGCCGGGCTTGTTCAAGCGATAGCGTGGAATTCAGAAAAGCAGCCTTGACCCCCAGTTGCAACAAAGCGCTTACCTGATCCTGCATCAGTGCAATCAATGGCGAAATGACAATCCCGACACCGTCGCGGATGATGGACGGAATTTGATAACACAGCGATTTGCCGCCCCCCGTCGGCATCAACACCAACGCATCCCGCCCCGCCAATAAATGGTCAATGACCGCCTGCTGCTGACCTCGGAAGCTGTCATAGCCGAATACGCTTTTAAGCGTTTGCGCCGCCCCAGCCTGCGTAGTTATCGCCATCTGTTGTGTTTGAAATTAGTTTTAAAAAATGGCTGGAATTTTAACACAGCACCTAAGACGGAAAATGCCCACGACAAAAGAGCTTCCCAGTTTTTAAAACCCATAGGCGGGCTTGTGGTGGGCAGCCCAAAAGTAATAAACGGGGCTTAGGGCAATATCTCGCCACATTGAGATAATTCGATGGTACTGGCCTTTTTTACTCATTATCCACAGCCACATGCTCGCGGCAGATCTTTTTCGCGTCGAAGCGGCTTAACGGCAGCTGGGTCAAATTACAGTGATAATGGTTGTCTATCTGGATGAAATTGACGCAGGAATGGCATACCCCAAAGCTTTTGGCGTTATTGGCTTTTTGCAATTCCGAGAGCATGGCGTTTAACGCATCCTCTATCGTGGTGAAGGCTTTAGTGGACATTGCCAGCTGTGCTTGGGCAAAAACATCGACCGGTTTAAGCTCATCCAACAAGGCCTCACCGGCAGGTGATAATGACAGATGGACAACCCGACCGTCTTCGCTATCCTGCGTTTTTTGAACATAATCTTTGCGCTCAAGCACTTGGATGGATTGGGAAATAGTGCCTTTGGTCATGCCCAAGTATTCGGCGACAGCGGCTGGGGTATCACTAAAGCGATTGCAGGTTGCTAAGTATTCCAGCACTTGGACATGAATAGGTTGCAGGCCGATAGTGACGTATTTTTTGCGTTCTTCAGAGCGCAACAGGTTGCTGATGCGCTCAATAAGTTTAAAGATATTGACTTCGTGCATTTAACTTAACAAAAAGGCTTTCTTAAAAAACTCAGGCTGGGCCAACGCGGCCCTGTGGATGTCAATATTGTAATAAGTGGTGTCAAACAGCTTGTTGGCCGAATCCAGTTCCCTAAATTTTGCCAAGCTGGATTTGCTGGCAATTGTCGCGCTCCACCAGCCGGAAGGATACAGGCATTGCGGAAAAAACAGCGTCTGTAAATGGTCAAAGCCTGCCGAACCCATTGCATCACGCATTTCACCCAGTAATTTCAGGTGAAACAGCGCCGATTCGCTTTGTTGGACAACCATGCCGTGTTCTGACAAGCAGTTAAAGCAATCACGGTAAAACGCCTTGCTGAACAAGCCTTCAGCCGGGCCGACCGGATCGGTGCTATCGACAATGATAATATCGACTGAATTTGGCTCGGCATCTTTAACCCATTTGATGCCGTCGATAAATTTCAGTTCGGCACGCGGGTCATTGTTGGACTCGCACAGTTCAGGAAAATAAATCTCGGCAAGACGGGTGACGCGTTCATCTATGTCAATCTGGATAGCTTGCTCAACTGAATCATGCTTTAACACTTCTCTTAACGTGCCGCAATCGCCCCCGCCGATAATCCACACCCGTTTTGGGTTGGGATGGGTGAACAGCGCGGGGTGGCTCATCATTTCGTGATAAAAAAAGTTGTCACGGGTTGACACCATCGTGCAGCCGTCAATAACCATCAAATTACCAAAAGTTTCGGTTTCGTAGATTTCCAAAAACTGGAAATCGGATTGTTCCTCGTGCAGTTTTTGTTTGATTTTTAATGAAAAGGCTGAGCCAGCGCCAGCGGCTTGTTCGGTAAACCACTCTGAAGGATTCATTTGTTGTTCCTGATAAATAAACGGCTAAAATAAGTCCACATTATATTAGAAATCGGCAATAGTGACATAACGGAGTTTTCTGTGAGTTTAAATCCTTCAAAAAGCTGGACTATCCAGCAAGCAGCGCAACTGTATGCCATTGACTTATGGGGTGATGGTTATTTTTCCATCAATGCCGAAGGGCATGTCTGCGTAAAACCCAGTTCAGATAAAACCGGAGAACTGGATTTATACGAAATTGCCTGTTCGCTGGGCGATAAACAACTATCGTTGCCGGTGTTGGTGCGCTTTACCGACATCTTAAAAGACCGCGTGACACGGCTTGACAACGCCTTCAAAAAAGCCTGCCTCAACAATGCTTATCGTGGCAAATACACGCCCGTTTATCCCATTAAGGTCAACCAGCAACGCCAAGTGATTGAAGGCATACTGGCGGCGGACAATATCGGTTTGGAAGCCGGCAGCAAGCCGGAATTGCTGGCGATTATGGCGTTGTCGAACCAAGGCGTGGTGGTGTGCAATGGTTATAAAGACCGCGCCTATATCCGCCTCGCCTTAATTGGCCTGCAAATGGGCTTGGAACTTTATCTGGTGATTGAAAAGCCGCTGGAGTTGGAACTGATCATCGAAGAAGCCGCGCGGCTTAATATCAAGCCGTCATTAGGTCTGCGGGTCAGGCTGTCCAGCATCAGCGCGGGCAAATGGCAAAACAGCGGCGGCGAGAAATCCAAATTCGGCCTGCACGCTTATGAAGTGCTGCAACTGATTGAACGCCTGAAACAAGCCGGTATGCTGGATGCCTTAAAATTGATGCACTTTCACATGGGCTCGCAAATCGCCAATATCCACGACATTAAAATAGCACTGAAGGAAGCCGGGCAATTTTATGTGGAACTGCACCGGTTGGGCGCCAAAATCCAGATCGTCGATGCGGGCGGCGGCTTGGGCGTGGACTATGACGGCAGCCGCTCGCGCCGCGAGTCGTCAATCAATTACAGCCAAGATGAATACGCACAAAACATCGTCCGCAGCTTTGCCGACATCTGCGCCGAAAAACAAGTGCCGCAACCCGACATCATCACCGAATCAGGCCGTGCGCTGACCGCCCATCACGCGGTGTTGATCACCAATGTCACCGATATTGAGTCGGTGTACAGCAACGAAGAGGTTGCGTTGGAGTTACCCGCCAACCTTAATTTGGCCGAAGCCTATCATGACGCGCATTTTCAGCTCTCCGAAGCCCGCGCCAAATTTGCCCGCGACAAACTCAGCATCAACGGCTTGGCGCAAGCGGAAAATGACTACGCGATTTTGTGCCAGCAAATCAAGCGCCAGCTTAACCCTAATAACCAGAGCGAAGCCACCATCTTGCAAGAGTTGAACGAAAAGCTGGCTGACAAAGTTTTTTGCAACTTCTCGCTGTTCCAGTCCTTGCCGGACATCTGGGGCATCGACCAGATTTTCCCGATTATGCCCATCCACCGTTTAGATGAGCAACCAACCCGCCGCGCCGTGATCCAGGACTTGACCTGTGATTCGGATGGCCGCATCGACCAATACATAGACGGGCAAAACCTTGAAAACACCCTGCCCGTCCATCTGATTGACACAAAACAGCCTTACCTCATCGGCTTTTTTATGGTCGGCGCGTATCAGGAAATTCTTGGTGATATGCACAATTTGTTCGGCGACACCCATTCCATCAACATCAAACTCGATGCTAACGGCTACCATTTTTATGACTTGCAGGAAGGCGAAGATGTCTCTGAACTGCTTGACTATGTGCATATCAGCAGTGAAGAACTGAAAACGGCTTACCGGGAAAAACTGGCGAAAAGTGACTTGAGTGACGGGCAACGTCAGGAATATGAACAGGAATTGGTGGCGGGGTTGAATGCTTATACTTATTTGGAGAAATAATCTTTAAAGCTTCGGTGGGGAATGTAGGATGGGGTGACGTAAGGAAGTCCATCAAAACGACAAGTCTTACGCCAATTCCCAAGCTACGGTGGGGCTAAGCCAAGTAGATACGCAATGCGTGCCCTATACTTGGCTTAGCATTTCAAGGTGTTGGTTGAGAATATCGCCTATTTAATTGTAATTCTTTAGCCATTTCTGTGCCAATTCCGGAATACGGGTAAGTGTTTCTCTGCCAAACACCACTTCATCAACGTATCCCATGTGCAACATGTCAATAATGCGGCATAAATATGATCTTCCACATACCCACCAAGTGTAATAATCATCAATGAACAAAATATGCTGTATTTTGCGTTGGGATGCAATTTCAAGTTCTTCCAATTCCATGCCGTCTAGTAGTGTTTCATAAACACCATCAGCGACACGGCTACCGAATGTTGTCGTATAGTAATATTCCTTAATTTCCCAGATGGCGATAGGATTGACTACCGAAGGGAACGCGCCATCCACTCGGCGGGACAATGTCCGCAGTGGCATCCCATCATGGGTTATCGTGGTTAAGCTACGAGGATCATAATCGCAGGGAATGCCATCGATGTTAGCCTCTATCAGCATATTGACCATGCCCGTCAGAAACGCATAGTTCTTTTTTTCCGATTTTTGCTTGTTCATTGGTAAAGGGCACTGAGGGTTTAGCTGCACTTTGAGTCGATTAAATTCAATTTCAGCAGCAACTTTATCCATCAAATTACCTTGAACGGTATCATTCAGACAGGTTGCGCGGAACGTGAAATAATCAAACAAATTTTTGCCAAAATCGGTTAACACGTTATCGCCATTAGCAATATGTTCAGCAGACAAACCGAGCTTTTCGAATTGCTTGCGAATAGCTAATAAAGCTGGGATTTTGATGGACTTTGTGCCTCGTTCGGTATAACCAACCTCTTGGCTGATAGTGCGGACATTAGCCCAAAATTCCTTGGGTTGGGAGATAAAACGAGGGTCAGCTTTCAAGATAACGTTCCACAAAGGCAATTAAAGAAATATCCATGGCTTTACAGACAGCTTCTAACTCGATTAAATCGAGCCGTTGCTCGCCATTTTCATATTTCGAAACATACGATTGTGCCTGCCCTATTTTTTCGGCAAGCTGAAATTGGGTAAGGTTGCTATCTAAGCGAATTTGCCGCAGTAATGCGGCGAGGCGATTTTTTTTCATGCCGACTACTGTAAATTCTATGTTAGGATATTCAAAATTAGAATATAAAGCCTAACTTCTTTAGATACCCCCTTAAAAATGATTATGCCTGCAAGCCTACAACAACTTGAATTGTTTAGCACCGAAGACGCGCCAATACCGGTTTCAGGGGGTACTAAACCCTTTCGTACCCAATTATTGAAATGGATAGGTAACAAACAGACACAAGCTGATGCAATCATTGGTTTTTTCCCCAAGCAATTTGGCACTTATTTTGAGCCTTTTCTCGGTAGCGGTGGTGTATTGGGTGTACTTGCGCCGAAAAATGCAGTGGCGAGTGATGCTTTTTCCCCATTAGTACAAATATGGCAAACACTTCATACTGATAAAGAAGCCTTGAAGCAGCAATATGAAGAGCGCTATCAATTGATAGAACAACTAGGGAAAAAAACGGCTTATGAACAAATTCTTGCCAGCTATAACAACCAGCCAAATGGCGCTGACCTGCTGTTTTTATGCCGGGCGTGTTATGGAGGTGTCGTCCGATTCCGGAAAAGTGATGGTTACATGAGTACGCCTGTTGGTGTCCATGCGCCAGTATCGCCAGAAAGTTTTGGTAAACGGGTCGATGTTTGGTATGCGCGGACACAGGGTGCAAACTTTTTCCACTTAGATTTCGCCATTGCTATGGCGCAAGCAAAGCGTGGCGATTTGGTTTATTGCGATCCACCTTATTCTGATAGCCAAACCATTCTGTACGGAGCACAGGCCTTTTCCTTGGAGCGGCTGTTTGATTCAATTGCGGCATGTAAAGAACGAGGCGTTTATGTCGCATTAAGTATTGACGGCACAAAATTTTCTGGACGCAAGCTTTGTGATATTGCTATCCCTGATGGCTTATTTAAGCGCGAAGAGTTCGTTAATGTGGGGCGTTCAATGTTGAAACGTTTTCAAATGGATGGGCAAAGCCTTGAGGATCATGTGGTTCGTGATAGATTATTGCTGACATATTGAAGATATTGGAAATTGTTCTACGCGTCTTTTACCATTAAATGTAAACCCACCGCCAATGCCATACTCAAACAAGCTGGCTTAACGTCAAAAACTTGAGTTATCCATAAATATTTACTCTTTTTGCAAGCAGCAATATTTCTATATTAATTCAATAGATTAGCATAATAAAAAATACAGGGGGGACATAGCATGAAAGTTGGTTTTATAGGCTTAGGCGCAATGGGTTTAAGCATGGCGCGGAATGTTGCCAAAGTTGGGTTGCTGGCGGGTGTGTACAACCGGACCACTGTAAAAGCCCAAACCTTGGCGGCGGAATTGGGCGTTACAAATTATCAAGACATCACAACGCTTGCCGCTGATATGGATGTGGTTTTACTGTGCGTGTCCGCCGATGCGGATGTGCTGGCGGTAGTTAACGCAATCGCGGCAACCATCAGGCCCGGTGCGGTTGTTGTCGATATGTCCACGGTCAGTAGCGGCACGGCCAGACAGGCGGCGGCGATATTGGCGGAAAAACAAGCCTACTTTTTAGACGCACCCGTGTCAGGCGGTGTCGAAGGCGCCAAAAATGGCACGTTGGCGATGATGATAGGTGGGGACATTGACGCCTTGGAACATGTCCGCCCCGTGTTGGCTGCCATGGCAACGCGCATTGTCCATATCGGCGCAACCGGCTCTGGACAGGCCACTAAGGCGGCCAACCAAATCATGTGTGCAGGCATCAACCAGGCCGTGACCGAAGCGCTGGCTTTTGCCCAAGCGCAAGGCTTGCCGATGGAGAAAGTGATTGATGTCATTTCTGGCGGCGCGGCAGGCAACTGGTTTCTTGACCATCGTGGCAAAACCATGACCAGCGGTAGTTTTGCGCCCGGTTTTAAGCTGGCATTGCATCACAAAGATTTAAAAATTTGCCAAACTATGGCGACGCCAACGGGGGTTGCCACTCCGTTGACCGACATGACGGTTGCCGATTATGTGCAACTCATGGCAGACGGCTTCGGCGCTGAGGACATATCGGCACTGTACCGGCTAAAAATCCCGAAAACTTAGGGGACGCCCTACAGTATCTGGTAGTGGTCAACATTCAACTGCTTAGGCAACTCGCAAAAAATAATCTCCCACTTGCATAAGCCGTTCGCTGAGCGGGAGCCGAAGCGAACACCAGCATTGTCGGCTTCGACGCCGCTCAGTCGACGGTGGTTTGACAGCGGAATCAAAAAACATGTTTTTTGACTCCAAAATAGCATTACCATTTTTACCACCACCCCCGTATTTATCCACCAGTTGCCGCCGCTTCCGCCAACACGCAATCAACCCAAAAAATCGACCCCTCACCCAGTTTGCTCTGGACACCAATGCTGCCGCCCATCGCCTCGATCAGCTGCTTGCAGAGGGCAAGCCCCACGCCACTGCCTTCCACCCCGCTGTAAGCCGACTCCAAGCGCTCAAAATTTTTGAATAAATTTGGCAAGGCATGGGCGGGGATGCCTTTGCCCGTATCGCGGAATGCAATCCGCATCCTATCCTTGCCTTCCGGACGGCAACTGACCCAAATTTGCCCCGAATCACGGTTGTATTTAATGGCATTAGCCAATAGGTTCAAGATGGTTTGTCTAAGCCGCAAACGGTCTGCGTGCACGGTGCATGAACAATCAGCATAAAAATTAAGCGTAATTCCACGCTCCATGATTAACGGCTGAAGTGAGCCGATACATTCCTCCAGTAATGGCCCGATAGCCAGCGCTTCCATAGCCAGCTCCAAGCGGCCAGTCTCAATCCGCGCCAAATCCAAAACTTCATTGATCAGTTCCAGCAAATGCCCGCCCGCCTTCAGTATTTCCCGAACACTGTCCAGTTGGTCGGGAACTAATGGGGCTAACGTATCGGTTTCTAACAGTTGCCCGAAGCCCAGAATGGCATTAAGCGGCGTGCGCAATTCATGGCTCATGCGTGACAGGAATTGTGATTTGGCGTGGCTGGCCCGTTGCGCCTCATCCCTGGCGTTGACCAATTCAGCAGTCCGCTCCGCCACCCGTTGCTCAAGTGCTTGGTTGAGGGAGATGAGTGCGGCTTTGGCGCGTTTGTGGCCGGTAAGGTCCGAGGCAACGAAAAGGAAGCCGATGACATTCCCCTGCCCGTCGTGTTTGGCGGTAACGGTCTGGCTGACCGGCAATAAGGAGCCATCCTTGCGGATATAAGTCCATTCACAAGGGGATAAATCACCCCGCAAGGACGGCTCAAAAAACACCGGCAACCCTTCAACCGCTTGCCCATAGCGCTTGCTTAGCAGCTCGCTGCGGGCGGCAATTTCTGTAGCCTGATGAAAAAACACCGGCGCCTGTTTATTGACAACTTCCAGCGCCTGATACCCCAACATCCGCTCGGCACCTTTGTTAAACAAGGAAATGACGCCATTAACATCAGTGGATATGATAGCCACCTCAGTGGCGGCATCAATAACAGCCTGCAATTCAATACGGGTTGCTAAAGTGGCCTCTACTTCAAGCTGGCTTTTAGTTATATCCTGCACCGTGCCCCATGAGCTTATAGGCTTGTCTTCGGCATCAAAGTCCGTATCGCCACATTCCTCAACCCATTTAATGCGGCCATCGGGCATCAGCAAGCGATGGATGATTTGGTAAGGTGTCTTGGAATGCAAAGAATTGGTGTAGACCTGATTGACTTTTTCCCTGTCATCAGGATGGATGATGTTGAGGAAAGCGTCATAAGTGGCTTCAAAATTTTCTTTGTCAAGCTCAAATAGCCGGAAAACTTCATCTGTCCAAATTAGCTGGCCGGTTTTTAAATCCAATTCCCAGCTCCCAACCTTAGCGATCCGTTGGGCTTCATTAAGACGCGCCTCGTTGAGGCGCAGGCGTTCTTCGGCTACTTTTTGAGGGCGTAAATCCCGGGCCACCAGCCCAAAATTAATGGCTTCCCCAGTGTTAGGGTCATCAATGCGGAACAAGTCAATTGACACGGCAATCGTGCCACCATCAAGCAAATTACAAAACTGGTGTTCGCCAAGCCAACGGCCTGTGGCCAGCACTTCTGCGGCTATGTCAGCCAACAATGGCCAACGGCCACCGGCTAACAAACCACCTAACGGGATCTTAGAACAATCCCCGTCAACACTAACACCGAGCAACTGCCGCCCCGCTTGGTTAATGAATTGCACCTTACCGTCCAAACTAAAAAGCCCGATAAAGTCGGATGCAGAACGGACAACGGCGGTGTAACGCTCCATTTCACGCTCACGCAACCGCTGTTCGGTGACATCCTTGCCTATCGAAATAACGCCGCTAAGTTGGCCATTAAAATCGTAAAGGGGTTGGTTCAGCCAGGCGATTTCCCGCTGCTCGCCATTGCGAGTGACAATCGGGTTTATATGGCTGCTTTTTACTGTGGTGCAGCTTATTGAATTAAACAAAGCCCGAATGTGTTCTCTGTAAAATTCAGGCACAAAGGACGAAAACCAGTCCTTGCCCTTAATTTCTTCCAATTGGTAGCCGGTCAGTTGCTCAAAACAAGGATTGGCATAACTGATGTTGCCCTGCTCATCCAAGAGCAAAATGCTCACCGGTGCAGCATTGAGCAAGTTGGCGGCAAAATCACGTTCACGTTTAAGCTCCAACGCCTGTTGATTGCGTTCGGCAACGCTTATGTCCAAAGCATTTAGGGCTCGCCAAGCAAACCAACTAGAACAGACGCCTACAAAACTTATGACGAAAAAGATATGTCCCACCAATTGCACGTTATCCCGCATTTGACATAGCCTATAACAATGCAGGGCCACCACGGCGGCTGCGGCGGCTGCGGCGAGCAATGCGGACAACATCATAACCGCCTTTAGCAATTTTTTTTTCATCATGGCCCCGCCTTATTGTTATTTGGGTGGTAGGTTAAATCTGTGGCTGCACGTTGATAAGCGGGAGTACAAACCTGGGTTTGCCTCAGTACAAGCCAAGGCTTGTACTCCATCCACCCCATTTAACCCACTACCATATTTTTGAATCAAAAAACTCCGCTGTCACTTAGGCATTTGAATGTTTACCACTACCAATAAATCTAAAGAATAGGGGGTTAAATCTGTAATTTTAGTTCGTAATGTGGAGTGCAAACCTGGGTTTGCGCCTGTACAAGCCTAGGCTTGTACTCCAGCCAGCAGATTTAACCCGCTACCATCTAAGGGTCAGGCCAAGAATAACTTCCAGCATTTAACATGATTACCATAGCGGCGGCTCATGACTTAACACCGGCGGTTGCCCAACAAGGAATCAATAACTTTAAGAAACTTGGGTATGTCCAAGGGTTTGGTCAGGTACTCAACAAAACCAGCTTCGCGCCCTTTTCTCAGGTCACTTTCCATGGCGTTGGCCGATATGGCCACAACGGGTATGTTTTGTGTTGACGGGTCGGCCTGCAATTGCCGGAATATTTCAAAACCATCCATATCCGGCAAGTTGATGTCCAACAAAATCAGGTCGGGGAGATGGCTTCTGGCTATTTCTAAACCCAATCTGCCCAAATGGGCGTCCAGCAACTTTAAGTCGCTATATTTGGCGATGATTTTCTGCACCAAACGGAGGTTGGCTGGGTTGTCTTCCAGGTACAGCACAGTGTGGCAAGCGGAAGTTGAGCGGGGAAGAGCTTTATTTTCGGGATTTTCCTGCGGTTCCCGTTGCGTATTGTCGGCTTTAGGAAAACTGACCCAAAATAAGGAACCTTCACCGAGGCTACTTTCCACGCCAATTTCCCCAGCCATTGCTTCGGTCAGTTTTTTACTGATGGCAAGCCCTATGCCGGAGCCTTCAATGCCATCATAAGGCGAACCTAAGCGCTCAAAAGGCTGGAACAAATGGGGCAGTTTATGGGCGGGAATACCATCGCCCATATCCTGCACATTAATTTGGACTTTTTCATCGTAATGTTGGCAGCCAATTCTGATAATGCCTGCCTGACGGTTGTATTTAATGGCATTGGATAATAGGTTCAACAAGATCTGCCGCATCCTGAAGCGATCCACCAAAATCGAGCAATCCCCATCTAAACCCAATTCGACTTGAATTTGCCGGCTATGGATTAACGGTTGCAGCAAGGCCACGGTTTCTTTGACTAACTCCCATACCTTGACCGGTTCTAGGATAAATTGAAATTGCCCGCTTTCAATGTGCGCCAAATCCAGCACCTCATTAATCAGTTTTAGCAAATGTTTGCCGGCAATCACGATTTCGTTGACACTTTCAAGTTGGTCGGCAGCTAACGGATGCTTGGCGTCGGCCTCCAATAATTGTCCAAAGCCGATAATCGCATTCATTGGGGTGCGCAGCTCATGGCTCATCCTCGACAAGAATCGGGATTTTGCTTCATTGGCACGCTCGGCTTCTTCCTTGGCCAATACCAGTGAAGATTCATGCCGCTTGCGCCCCGCGATGTCGTGGACGAATGAATAAAAAAACAACTCCCCACCTATTTGGTTAATCGTCACCTTCACCTCAACGTCAATCACCACGCTATCTTTACGCCGATAACGGGTGTCAAAACGCAGATGACCGTTTTCTTGTAATGATATTTTGGAGTCAAAAAACATGTTTTGTGGCTCAGCTATCATTTAAACATTTAAATGTTTACCGCTGCCCGCGTTGTTTATTCAGGGTCAATTTTTAAATACACATCCAACAGTGCGAAAAAAGCCCGGGCGTCGATAGGTTTTTCCAAGTAACCGACAAATCCAGCTTCCCTTGCACGGGCATGGTCGAGAATACCCGCGATTGCTGATAACGCAATCACGGGAGGGATGTTCGACAAGCCACTCTTTCGCAGTTGTTTAAGAAAAGCGAAACCATCCATTTGTGGCATATTGATGTCCACTAAAACCAGCTCGAACGGCATGGTTGACAGCAAGTCCAAACCAACTCGTGTGGAGTGTGCCGTCATCAGGTGAATATCCGGCAGATGCCTGAGCAATTCGACCATATGTTTGAAATTGCCAATATTTTCATCGATATATAAGATAGTTGTGTAGTTGTCGGCTATCCGTGCTATGCGTGATTTGGTGCGCGAGCGCCGTTCCTGCGGCAATTCCAGCCAAAAGGTGCTGCCGACACCCTTTAGGCTATCGACACCAATAGCCCCGCCCATCAACTCGACAAGCTGCCGGGTAATGGCCAAACCGATGCCGGTGCCCTGTATGTTCAGGCCTTCAGCGCCTAGCCGGTTAAACGGCCTGAACAGCTCGCCGAGCCGCTCTTTCGGTATCCCCACTCCGGTGTCACTGACTTGGATGCGTATCAGCCCGGAACTAACCAAGCGGCAACCTAACTCCACCTTACCGCCCGGTCTGTTGTATTTAATGGCGTTGGACAGCAAGTTAAGCAAACACTGTTTCAGGCGCAATGAATCCGCCCTTAGCAATATCGAAGAACAATCAGCAGAGACCATTATTTGTATGCCCCTAGCTTCAGCCATTGGCTTGACGAGTGCCAAACAAGCGTCGATGACCTCACTTAAAACGACCGCTTCTATGGATAATTCGATATTGCCGCCCTCGATTTTTGCCAAGTCTAAAACTTCATCAATCAACTGCATCAAATGGCGGCCAGCCTTAAGAATTTCGCCCGCGCCCTCCCTATGTTCGTTTAGCAGCCTGACATCCATTTCCATTAACTGGGCAAACCCCAGCACCGCATTCATAGGGGTGCGCAATTCATGCGACATGCTGGAAAGGAACTTTGATTTCGCCAGATTGGCGCGTTCGGCTTCGTTCTTGGCGGCCAGCAATTGGGCTTCATGCCGCTTACGGCTGGAAATGTCACGCACCAGGCCGATAAACAACGTTGCGTTGTCCAACTGAATCTCGGAAATCGCCAAATCCATCGGAAACACGCCACCATCCTTACGGCGGCCCGTCACTTCACGGCCTATGCCGATAATACGTTTGACGCCTGACTCAACATATCTTTTCAGGTAAGCGTCATGTTCACTGGCATAAGGCTCCGGCATCAACATCTTGACATTGTTGCCGACAATCTCATGGGGGGCATAGCCAAAAATCCGTTGGGCGGCGGGGTTGAACGATGACACGCCCCCCCGGCTGTCGATAGTGATGACCCCATCGACCACATTGTCCAAGATGGCTTGGGTATGCTTGGCGCTTTCCTTAGGGGCGCGTTCGGTGTTCTTACGGTAACTGATGTCACTGACATAGCCATGCCAAAGGATAGAACCCTCTTCCTCCTGCTCTGGAGCGGCGTTGGCCAATAACCAGCGCACCGAACCATCGGCAAACCTGACCCGAAACTCATGCTCCCAGGTGGTCAAGCCACGCGCGGAAGCTTTGATGGAAAGCAATATCCCACGGCGGTCAAGCGGATGAAAAATAGGCATCAATTTGGCCACATTTTCACGGGCTTCTTCAGCGCTTAGCCGGAACAATCCGGCAATCGCATCGCTGGCGTAGGGTAAGCAAAAATTTCCGGCGGTGGTCAAGCGTAATTGGAACACCACGCCGGGCACCCGGCTGGCGATTTTTTGCAGGCGCTCCAATACCTCTTGGCGACTGGCCTCGGCTTCTTTTTGGCGGGTCACATCCTCGGTGAGGCCGATAAAATGGCTAAGCTTGCCCAGGCTATCATGCACAGGGGCAACCCGCATTTTGTTCCAAAACAAGCCGCCATCTTTGCGGTAATTGCGCAGCAAAGCTTCCCCCGCCCTGCCCTCGCGCAAGGCGGCGCGGATTTCCGCAAGTTCGGGTTGGTCAGTGTCGTTAGCCAATAAAAAACGGGCATTGTGGCCAAGCGCCTCTTGGCGGCTATACCCAGTGATGCGCTCAAAAGCGGGATTGACATAAACCAACGGCAATTTAGGGTCAGTGGCGTCAGCAATGCTGATGCTGCCAGAACTGGCTTCGACGGCCCGGCTAAGGATATTGAGGCGGATTTCATGTTCTTTTATCTTAGTGATGTCAGTACGGATGGAAATGTACTGGTAGGGTATGCCCTGATTGTCCAAAAAGGGCACAATACTGGATTTTACCCAATACAAACTACCATTTTTCCGGCGGTTGCAGATTTCGCCCTGCCAAATTTTGCCACGGCTGATCGTCAGCCAGATGCCAGTGAAAAAACCTTGCGAATGTTCATCCGATTTCAGGATGCGATGGTTCTGGCCAAGCAGTTCGCTACGGCTATAGCCACTGACCTCACAAAATTTTTCATTGACATAAACGATTCTGCCTTCCTTGTCGGTGATACTGACTATGGCATGATAATTGACTGCCTGATACTGTCGCCTGCATTCATAAAGCATCAGCCGGTGGTCTTCGGCTCTCTTAGTGGTTTGCCGAAAATGCCAGGCATAGTTTGCCAGTTTGGTGAGCAAGGTCTGTGGCTTAACCGTTTTTGCAAAAAAATGGTCACGCCCGTAGTCCGATACCGGCAACGTCCAGCCTATCCCCCACTCTTCCAACAAATATACGATAGGCAGTTGCCGGCACATTTCATCTTCACGCAAGATAGCCGCCAACTCAGTCCCGGAACAGGCTTCCATGTTCATGGACAACATCAGCAAGTCAACGGGGGAACGTGACAAAATCGCCGCTGTTTGGAACGGTTCATCAAGCGCTTCGACTTTCCACCCGGCCTGCTCCAATAGTGCGGCTCGCGCCGCCAATTGCCGCTGATTGTCGTCGACCAACAAGATCCGATAAGGCGGGTCAGGGAACGGGGAGGCGACATCAGCGAGCTTATCCAGTATCTCGTCCGCCTCCAGGGGGTAAGCCAGACAACTGGCGGCACCGAACCGGTAAGCGGCCAGCTTGGCCGCCATATCGGCACTCTCCAGCAAAGACACCAAAGGCAAGCCCTGTAGGCACAAGCTTTTTAGTTCCAAGGCCGTGGCTTCGGTAAGGTGGCCGTTTTGCAAACAGGCCATGTCCATCAGCACTGCCGCTGGCCGCTCCTGCCCCAAACAAGCCTCCTTGACCGCTTTGTCCTCGTCTAACAAGTCAACGACAAAACCGGCCTGAACCAAGGCGGGAACAATCAGGGCAACCAGTTGCCGATTCTTTTTTGCAACCAACCACAATTTGCGCCCTTGGCCTATCGGGGAAAACAGTGTCCATTCGGTGCTTAATTTATCCACCTGCACCCGCAACTTTTTTAACACCTGGTGTAAAGGGAACAGGTCAAGGTCATGGGCATTTTGGTTGCCCTGCGGACAGCTGGCTTCAAACACCTGCTTCAACTCATGGACAAGCAGGCTTATAGCTGGCAAATGGTGTATATCTGCCACCTCAATCAACTGGTTGATCATAATGCGCAACGACTCTATTGCCTTCGGGCCACCGTCGGCGAGTTCTTCAATATGGGTTTCCAACAACACTAACCGGCACGGCATGCTTCTGACAAAATTATCCCGTAACCGGTGCAGGGCCGTTTGGAAATCGTGTTCAATAATCGGTTCTTTCAGTAATGAAGCCATTTTCTTGTAATCGTTATTTGCTAATAAATGTCTGGAACAACCAATTTTGGCAGGCTTTATTGGTGCGGTATCACTATTCCTGATTAGTAAGATACTTCAGCTAAAGCTCAGAATACGTCGTTCCGGCAGGGAGAGCGTAGCGAGGGTTGGCCGGAACCCAAAAGCCATGGAAGGCTTACAATAATTACATCCATGTAATCTGGATACCGGCAGTCCATGCCGGTATGACGTTGTTGCTGAAGCACCTTTATAATCAGGTCACTATTTGGCTGAATCAGCCTGCAACCAAGCAATAAGCTCATCAACAGGCATGGCTTTGGCTATCAGCCAGCCCTGCACAAAATCACAGCCTACGCCCCTGACCAAATCCAAGTCTTCTTGGGTCTCCACCCCTTCCGCGACGGTGACAAGGTTAAGTTTGGCCGCCATCCCGACGCTGGCAGAAAGTATCGTGCGAGCCGTGGCATTATCAGCGGCGCCTTTGACAAAGGCGCGGTCCAGTTTAAGTTCGTTAAATGGAATACGCTGCAATTGCTCTAGCGATGAATAGCCGGTACCAAAATCATCAATTGATAACTTGAAGCCCTTAAGCCGCAAACGGGTCATAATATCCAAGGTTTTGGTCAGGTCGTCCATAACCCCTGTTTCAGTAACCTCAAGGATCACGTTGCCAACTTTTAGCCCGGTTGTCTCGGTGCTGGCTTGGATAAAATCCGGCAGGTTCACATCCGACATCCAAGCCGCCGACAAATTAACGGAAATATCCAACGGAAAGCCCGCATCAACAAGACGGCGGCCACCGATAAACGCTTTGACCAATAAAACTTCCGACAATGCCCCCACCAAACCGCAGTGTTCTGCCGCCAAAATAAAGGCTTCAGCCGGCACAGCGGCCCCTTGCCGCCGCCAACGCGCCAAGGCCTCAACCCCAACTGGTTTGAGGGTAAAGGCATCGACCTTCGGTTGGAAGAAAACATCAAATTCATCATTGTTTAAGCCATCCAAAATATCTTCAGTCTTGATCGCCTTTGCCGTGGCTTTTTTGACGGTATTGACCTGTCTGTGGGAAGCGTCATTCAATAAAGCCAAGAAATCATCGCGGACTAACGGTTTGCCCAAACTACCCACCAAATGCAAACCTTGCAAGCAGGCTAATTCAACTGCGGACTGCATCAACCGCGCATCAACCCCGCTCACCAAAATGATATTGCCTTGGTAGCCTATCTCGCTCATACGCCGCAAAAACTCAATGCCATCCATCTCCGGCATATTCAAATCACAAAGCAGCAAATTGACGCGCTGCCCGTGTGCTTCCAGCTCTTTTAAGCCTGCCATGCCACTGTCGGCCACCAGCACCTCAGTTACCCCTAACGCGGTCAGCAACAAGGATGTTTGCCGTCGGACCACCGCATCATCGTCAACCACCAACACGCAATTGGGCAATTCTAAACAGGGCTTAGTGTTTTGTAAGGCGGGCAGGCTATTTTTAACAATGGCTTCTTCAACATCAGTGAGCGCGTGTTCAAGCTCCCGAAGCAAGGCCGCCGCATGGCCGACTGCCCCTTGCTTGGCAACAATTTCCAACTCTTTGGCCAATTCGGCAAAACGCAACGCCCCTATGGCCTGTGAGGAAGACTTCAGCTTGTGCATGGACAAAGCAAGCCCCGCCATGTCTTGGGCCAAAAGATCCCGACGGCATAAAACCAACTCGGCTTGGGCGGAACTGGTGAACAAGTCAACCAAGCTTTGGATTTGTCGGGCATCCAAACCACCCGTTATCTTAAGTAAATAATCGGTGTCCAAAACATGCTTGCCGTAAGGGGACTGTGCTAGCTTGCTTGGGAAGACCGATAATGGGGGCTTTGATGCCGCCACTGCCTGTTCGGGCAACCATTGCTGTAGCTTTTGCCGCAGGTAATTCAAATCAATAGGTTTGGGCAAGGTGTCGTCCATACCGGCGTTCAAGCAAGCCTCGAGTTCCTCCGGGTAAGTGAATGCGGTAATGGCGATCATAGGCATGTGGGCCTCTGTGCCTTGTTCTGCTGCACGGATTGAGCGGGCAAGTTGCATCCCATCCATACGGGGCATACTGATGTCGCTTAAGATAAGGTCGTAGCCGCCTTTTTTCCATTCGACCAAGGCTTCCGAGCCGTCTGCAACAATAACGGCATCAATGCCCAACACACCCAGCTGCATTTTGAGTAAGGTTTGGTTGGTGGGGTTATCTTCGGCGACTAAGATGCGGTACGCTTGTTTTTGTTGTTCTGACTCGCCATCAGTTGGGGCGATCAATGCGGCGGAATCTTTAATTTCCAGAGGATTTTCTTCGTGCGCCCTAGCCAGCTTGTCAATCAATTGGTTAAACCGGTCGCTGGATTTGATGATTTCTTGGGCGCATTCAAGAACATCGGCAGCCAGGTTTGTTTGCATCGACAGAAGCTGCGCCTCGCCTAAGAAGCCATTTAACGAGGTACGCAGTTCATAGCTGACACTGGCGACAAGTTCGCTCTGCCTAGCCCGGTTCTTTTCGGCTTTTTCCAAAAATTCGGCAAGGTCGTCAACCGCTTGTTGTTGGCGATCATTTTTCCCGGCGGTTTCAATCAAATTGGCGCAAGTTTCGGTAAAAGGCGCCAAAAACTCCACGGATCCGGCGTCATAGCCATCCTGCTTATTGGCCAAACCCAGCATCCCTAGCAGGCAGTCCCCAGAATAAATCGGCATTCCCATAAACGCGGTCAGCGGCGGATGCCCTGTTGGCAAACCACGGCTACGGGGATCATTTTGCGGGTCATTGCTGATCAGCGGGCGGCCCGCAAGGATGACAGCGCCATACAGGCTGTCCAGAGATTTAAACCCTGCTCCGGTCGCCTGCATTTTCTGATACATGGCGCGGCTGGTTTCATCCCAGCTTATGTCGGTGACTGCCTTGATGCTAAGGTAAGGGTGGCCAATGGGCTCATACAACACCTCTGCGACAAACCCAAACGCACTTTCAGTCAGCAGCAACACGCCGTCCAACAAACGGTTAACCGCGTTGCCCAAGTTACGGTCAACATTGAATTGTTGCAGGGTCTCCCGCAATAAATTCAATAACCGCTGTTGCCGCCGCTCTTCGGCATGCAGCTGTTTTTGCTGTGTCACATCGGTACGGACAGAAAAATACTGTTTTGGCTTTCCGTGCCCATCCATAATCGGCGCAATAGTGGATTGCACCCAATAAGGCTTGCCGTCTTTGCTGCGGTTTTGGATTTCACCTTGCCAAGTCTTGCCGGCGCTAATGGTCTTCCACATCTCAACAAAAAATGCGTGCGGATGGTGGCCGGATTTGACAATGCGGTGATTATGGCCAATCAATTCTTCTTTACTATAACCGCTTATGTCACAAAACTTTTGGTTGACATCAATAATGGTGCCATGGGCTGAAGCAATGGAAACAATCGAATGTGCATCCAAGGTGCTGCGCAACCATTTTTGCTGCGCTTGGACGGCTTGCCATCCCTTCGCCCTGCCCTGCAACAACCGATGTTGACGGGATTTTGCTATGACTAGGGACAATAATTCATAACCTTGCACGGGTTCCGACAAATAACAGCTTCCAGTGGCCAAATAATGGCGTCTGATTTCATCGGGGCAATCAGGGCCTAGCCAATAAATCACCGGCAGTTGCACACTGTCCATTTTCAATCGGCATAACGCCAAAAAACCAGGGCTTTGGCACAACGCCAGTGAAGCGTCCAGTATCAGCGCATCGGGGGGGAAAGTTGCCAGAAGATGGGGCATCTGCAACGGTTCAGACTGAGTTACAACCTCAATACCGGCGTCATGCAAGACACTCAGGCCAAGCGCCAGCTTTTGGCGGTCAGCACTGAGCAAGAGCACACGATAAGGTGCTTGCGGCATCCAAGCAACGCCTGCCAATTCCGACAGCAGCTTTGAAGCATCAACGGGGGGTTCAAAAAATAGGCGGACACCCAGCCCGCTGACAAAAACTGGGTCATGGCTGCCCAGACTATCCAGCATACCGACCAGTATCGGCATCACCTCTTGCCCTGTGCTTTGCTTGAGCTGCCCTAAAAGCCATTGCCCATGTTGGGTGAGCCAGCTTGATCCCGCCACTAGCACGAGCTGTTCTTGGCAAAGGTAGCCCTCAGAAAAATCGCCATCGGATTTGTGTTCAACTATAAACCCCAAGCTTTGAAGGGTTCGGCTGAGCCGGATTGTCTCCGCAGACTGGTCACCAAGGAGGCAGAAAACCCAAGCCCCCGGTTGGGGGGGCAAGTTTTTGGCATCGACTTGCCCTGACAACGGCCCTTCACGCAATAGGGCTGCCAGATTATGTGCGGACTGCAAGGCCGAGGCCAACCGTTCGGGCGCGGGCGCGTCTTGGAAGAAATCAGCCAAGACCGAAACCAACGCCTTGGCCCGGCTCGAAACCTCAAACCAATCCGTACCCTCAGACTTGTCAATAACATTTGCCAAGGACTTAGCCAAATGGGTGGCTATCACTCTATCCCAACCGGCATTTTTAAGCCGGCCAGTGTGCTTGCTTATGTCTGCTGCAAGTTGTTCTAAAGCCGCAGTATTCATGTTTTAAGATACCGTGTGTTGATGACATGAAGCTTGTTTTCAATAAGTGCCCGCAAGATTCTAAATGGAACTGGTTTAGAATAAACGGGGATGCCCCGCAATAACTTGCGGGCATCCTCCATTTCTGTTGCATCCAAAGCGGCCACAACGATAATATCGAAACGGTTATTGTCTTCCTGGCCACGCAAATGCCGGATCAGCCATACACTGTCCATTTCTGGCATGTGCAAGTCGGTAATGACTAAATCAAGGGCATGGCGGCCAATTTTTATCAGTCCATCAAAGCCTCGGTTGCCGTCAATAACTACAAAGGCGTTGAGGGGGATTGCCTGCAATACTGATTTTTGCCCGGGAACTAGGGATTCCACAGCGTTCCTAGGGATGCGCCAATGGCCGGCCGCCCGCAGTCTTCCACGCCGGCAATTTGCCATTTTCAACCCACAACTGTACGGTTGACAATGCTCCCCAAGGGTGGCCGCCACCTTGCGCGTAGAAATAAATTCAGATGCTTGCTTCGCCTTCAATTAGATAATCAACATAGGCTAAGTTACTGGGTTTGGCATTATATTCCCAGTTTATAAGCAAAAATAGCGCTTTCAACATTTCCAACATATTCATGATTTTTGGCGGGACACAATGATTTACACCACTTATTGGCAAGCGTATGACTGACCGCGTCGACCCTGAAACCCGTTCGCGCACGATGGCTGCTATCCGCAGCAAAAATACGAAACCGGAGAAATGGGTCCGTTCCGCCCTACACAAGCAAGGCTTCCGGTTTCGCCTGCACAATAAAAAATTGCCCGGATCGCCGGATTTGGTGTTACGTAAGCACCATGCGGTAATATTCATTAACGGCTGTTTTTGGCATCAGCATGAAGGCTGCAAGGCGGCGCATCTGCCAAAAACACGGCAAGCGTTTTGGGGGCTGAAATTTGCCCGCAATGTGGCGCGTGACCAGAAAGTGCTGTACCAACTTAAAGTGTTGGGTTGGCGGGCGGCGATTGTTTGGGAATGCGGTCTGAAGAAAAAATGCAGGGATACAACTTTGCAACATTTGGTGGCATGGCTGCACAGCGGCGCAGAGTATTTTGAAATGCCCGTTTATGACGAATTTAGCGACTTAAGTGATTATGAATAAGTTTTTCGGCATAAAACGACTGCGCGTCCTTTGAGGACAGGCAGTCGTAGCCCTAAAATTTTTGCGTATGTACTTATGATTAACCCAACGCGATGGTGTATGAACGGTAACGCTCGGATAGGTGGCCGTGACATCACCTATTTTTCAATAATCGCCAACCTGTCTGACTCAATCCCCAGCATCAGTTCGCCTTTTAACAGGCCGACCAGCTCCCGGCCGGCCATGGTGTAACGCCAGCCGTGCAGCAGCGGACACTCGTCATCTTCATCAGACAACAGCGCTTCCAAGTCTTTACGGGAAGCTAGGATGCTAGGATTCAGCGAGTTTTCTTCAGCCCTTATTCGGACCAGTGCCGTTAAAATATCCAGGATGGCTTCCTGTTGTTGGGTTTTTTTTGCCGCTTTTCCATGTTCATGCAACGGGATAGGCGCACGGTTTTTAGCCGCCGTGATCAACTGGCACAGCTCTTTGCCATAGCGGTTAACGATGCGCTCATTAATTCCCCGTATATTGGCCAATTCACCGACCGTTTCCGGTTGCAACTTGGCTAACTCAAACAGCAGTTCATCACGCAACAACCAATTTTTCGGCCGGTTTTCGGCCTGTGCGTGCTGTTCGCGCCATTCGGCCAAGGTTTGGATAATTGATAGCTGTTTTCCGGTCAATTTGTTTTTGCCTTTAATTTTAAGCCAGGCTTTTTCGGGATTAACCTGGTAATGCGTCGGCTCAGAAAGTTCGGCAAAATCCTGTTTTAACCAATCCGCACGACCTAACTGGGTGAGTTTTTCGGTCATCATCTGATAAATTTGGCATAAATAAATGACATCATCAGCCGCATAATCAATTTCTGCCGAGCTTAAAGGCCGTTTGCTCCAATCCGCACGGGTATGCGCTTTGGTCAAATTGACATTTAACAAACTGGAAACCAGCATGGCGTAGCCGGGATTATCCTGAAAACCTAACAAAGGCGCCGCTATTTGCGTGTCAAAAATAGGTGTGGGCAATTTACCGGTCAATTGATAAAAAATTTCCAGGTCTTGTCGGCTGGAATGGAACACTTTGACAATGGCAGGGTTGTAAATCGCCTCAAAAAGCATATCCAGTTCAGGCAAGACTATCGGATCAACACAAGCAACCCAATCGGGCGTGGCTATTTGCAGTAGGCAAAACTTAGGGTAATACGTTTTTTCGCGCAAGAATTCGGTGTCAAGCGCCAGCCATGTGCAGATTTTTATTTGTGCGCATAGCTTGTTCAGTTGTTCAGGGGTGTTTACGTAATTAATGGGGGTCATAGTCAAATGGGTAATCAATAAAGGGTAGTGGGTTAAATGTGGTGGTTGGCGTACAAGCCTTCGTTTGTACTGAGGCAAACCAAGGTTTGAGCTCCAGCTTATCAATGTGCAGCTACAGATTTAACCCACCACCCACTAAAGGAGGCCGCACCACTAAGGTGCGGTCATAAGTAATTATGAATAAGCTTTTCGGTACAAAACGACTGCGCGTCCTTCACCCTAGAGCCATAGGTATCTACACAAGTTTTATGGGTCGTCATTCCGGCAGGGATTGCCGGAATGACGGTGTCCAAGACTTGTGTAGATACCTATGCCCTAGGGCGCAAGTAAGGACGGGCAGTCGTAACCCTAAAACTTTTGAGTATGTGCTTAAGGAACTAATTAGCCTGCTCTGAAAGTTGGGCTTCTGGTTTTAGGTGACGTATCTTGCCACGTTGGTTAAGGATGTTGCCGCGTTTTTTATTGCGCATTTTTACCCGTCTAATGTCCAATTTTTGCTGATTAATTTCTACGGTTTTTAAATGCTGGAATATATCGGGCGGCATGGCATCAGGGAGGTCAATCAGTGTGTACTGGCCACGGATGGATACGTTGGTGATGTTGTTTTTATCGACGCCGGACTCTTCAACCAGCACTTTTTTAAGGGCTTCCAGCGTGATTTGGTGTTGGTTGCCGACATCCAAACGGTAGCGGACCATTTTAATGCCCGACCGGACAGGAGGTTTTCGTAGGGCTGGCACTGGGGCGCTCTGACTATTTTGGGCCAAATACACTAATGCCGCCGCACATTCTAAAATGTCGGCATCCAATTCTGCCGCTATAGCCGCTATTAAAGTGCGCTGCGCCTCCAAGCCCTCATGGGTCAAAATAGATTGCAAACGGGTTTTTAACCGCTGCGCCTGATCAGGCTCAGGCCGTTCCATTGTGTTCATGTGTTGTCTGGTTGTTGTTATCCGGCAAATAGCTATCACAGCCTATTTTGGTTGATTTCGACAAACGCTTCATCGCGTAAGCGGCGTATCCATAGCTCCGTTTCTTCTTCAATTTTACGTTTGCGGATAGCTTCCCTGACCAGATTTTTGCGGTATTCGGCGCTGTTATCTTTATTTTCGCGGCCTAAAACCTGAATGAGATGCCAACCAAACTGGGTTTGTACGGGTTCGCTAATTTCGTTAACTTCTAAGGTTGACATGGTTTCCTCAAAGGGTCTCACCAAATCACCCGGGCTAACCCAATCGAGTGAGCCACCTTTAAGCGCCGAGCCTTTGTCATCCGAATGGGAGCGTGCCAACGCCGCAAAATCATCGCCATCGGCAATCCGCGCTTTTAATGCCAACAGCCGTTTCCTAGCTTCAGCGTCATCAATTAACTCGTTGGTTTTTATAAGGATATGCCGGACTTTCGTTTTTGTGATGACGTGGTTACCTAGTCCCTTCAGTTCCAGCATTTTAACGATATGGAAACCGCTAGGGCTACGGATTGGCTCAGATACAGCGCCTTCTGCCATGTTTTTAATCACCTCAACAAAGAGGGTCGGTATGTCGCCGATGCCACGCCACCCCAAATCACCACCTTTCAAGGCGTTGTCATCATCTGAGTGGCTCATTGCGACTTGCTTGAAATCTTCCCCAGCACGTAGCTTTTTAACCAGATCATCGGCTTTGCCAAGCGCTTTTTGTATGTCTGCGGCTGCAGCGCCTTCCTTAACGGCAATCAAAATATGGCCTAAATGATATTGGATAGCTTCGTCACCGATTTTTTCCTGGGTTTCCATAAAATGTTCGACTTCACGGTCGGTCACTTTAATGCGCCCGCCTATCTCCCGTGCGCGTAACTGGTTAATGATGATTTCATTACGCATATTATCGAGGAAACCTTTATAAGCGATACCTTGGCGTTCCAATTCAGCCCTGAAATCATCCAAGCTCATATTATTGCGTTGGGCAATATCCGCCGCAGAACTGTTGAGCATCTCTTCACTGACATTAACGCCAGCGCGTTCCGCCAATTGCCGCTGTAGTTTGTCGATGATCATTTTTTCCAGCACTTGCTTACGCAGGATAGAGTCGGGCGGCATTTGGGTATTACTGGCTTTTATCCGTTGCGCAATAGCCGCCGTTTCTTTCCCCAATTCGCTTTCAAGAATGACATCGTCTTCAACGACAGCAACAATCTCATCAAGCAATTGTGCGCTGGCCAAAAAACTGCCGGACATTAAACTGATGAACAACACCAAGGGCAGGATCATTTTTTTTATACGTGTTTGCTTAATCATTTTGCCGGTTTCCGGTAACCATAAATACTTGTTGCAAAGAAATCATCGAGTTGCGCGCCAACGCCAGTCAGCCCCTTAAGTTCCACTTGAAAGAATATTCCTGTCTGGTTCGTGCCTTCGACAGTCTGGCTGATGTCATTGATGGGCTTATTGATACTGTTAAGGTAACTGCGGCCAATAATGCGGAAACGCCAGCAGCAGTTTTCTTTCTCAAGACCAAAAAAACCATCCTGAGTTCTGTTGTATAGCCACGAATACTGCCAGCGGCCTACGGCGTACCAGTTGTTATAAATGGGCCAACGGAATGACATGTCGGTTTGGGTTATATCGTTGCTTTTGTCTGTCACCAGCGGATCATGCCGATATAAATAGCCCAAATTGATCAGCTCGTCAGGCTCATTCATAAAATGCAGCATCGCTTTGCCCCGTACAAAATCATTTGAATGGGGGTCCCATTGCACACCGCTATCAACGGCAAAATGTTGGGTCAGCTCACTGCCCAACTCAACAACGATGGGCGAGGCGCTGGCAGTTTCAACCGGAGTGCCAGGCAAATTCAGGGTGACCTCACGGTTACGGAAATAAAATATCTCGCCGATGTTGAGTTTTAAACGCTCCCTACCGGTGGCGGGGTCAATCAGGCGCGAGGTAATCGCGACGCTGATCTGGTTGGCGTCTTGTACCCTGTCCGGGCCGCTGAAACGGTTTTCACGGAACAGGCTATCAAACCAAAAATCATAAATGGAGGTGTCAAATAACGGTATTTGGCTTTGGTCGATTTTGGGGATATATAAATAAAATAGCCTAGGTTCCAGCGTCTGCACTAAAGCGCTGCCGCCAATATCGCGCTCCAAATACATGCCGCTATCAACGGACATAATCGGCAATGTCCTGGAAATGTCAGTGGACGAATCTGCCAATTGGCTGTTTAAGAAATACTGGGTGTGTTGCAGCGATATTTTAGGCGTCACATAAGAACCCGCAGTCTGCAATGGGAGGCTTAATGATGGCTTGACGTTCAAACGTTGGCCGTCGATTAGCGAGCTATGCTGAAAATTGACCGCTTCACTTTCCAGTCCCGCATCGACCGGCATGGGGTTAAAAGCAAAAGCGTGGTTCAAATTGAAGTTAACTTGCGGCAAGCGTTTATAGGGAATTTGATTGCCTTTCAGTGACGAGTCGAGGGTCTGGTAACTTTCGACACGGGTGACCAAAGAAACCCCTTCATCAATATAACTGACATCACCCTGGCTTCTAAGGAAACTGAAATTGGGTGTGCTTAGGGCATTGCCCAGCTCGGCAAAATAATTGTTGTCCGACACCGTGTTCAAATCAAGACTGGTGCTGACGTGTTCAGTGAATTGGGTGTTGTGCTTAAGCATCAGATGATGCCTTGATTCGTTTAGCTTATAGTCATCAGGCATGTATTGCACACTAGCCTGACCCTTTGTGTTTGAAGTCAAATAACGGAAACTACCACCCAACAAAGCCCCCCGGTCGCCGAAATAGGCGGGGGTCAGCGTGGCGTCGTAATTAGGGGCGATATTCCAGTAATACGGGACAGACAGATTAAAGCCGCTGTTTTGGGTGCTGCCAAACGAGGGTGCCAAAAATCCGGAAAGCCTACGGTTATCTACCGGAAACGCCAGATAAGGCGAATAAAACACGGGGACACCTTTAAATTCAACCCAAGCATTTTTGGCGGCCCCTTTGCCGGTCTGCTTATTCAATTTCAACTCGGACGCATGGACAGCCCAGTCATGATTTCCAGGCCGACAACTGGTGTAAGTGACCCCTGTGTAATGCGATAACAAGGCACTGTCCCGATAAACCGCTTTAGCACTTCCGCGCAATGGTGTGGCTGCGGAAATAAACAAGGTGTTGCGCAATTTTGCCTGGTCAGTCGCCAGTTTAAGCGAGGCTGATTCGCTATATAAGGCCAGCTGGTCTTCGCTGTAATAGACATTGCCATGCAAATCCAATGTTTCTGACACACTGTCATAATTGGCCTTGTCAGCCAACGCCTGCTGGTCGGCACGGCTCATTTCCACCCGCCCGGAATAATTGCCGATTTCATTGTCGAATATTTCCGAGTAATTCGACTTAACATCCAGGGGCGTTTCTCGCCTGATTTCCCGAAAGTCGGCCGGCACCACGTTACCCGCCGATTGCACAGTGCAGTTTTCCCAAGGGTCGGCTTTAAGTTTTGAAGTTAACGTGGCAAATATTTGCTCTTGCTGGTGATCAAATACCGGATCAAGCAAGCCTATATTGAAATCATCCAAGATGTCAGACTCGATTGTTGCGGCTTGGGGCTTTGTTAACTCAGTGGTGGATGCCGTTGCCACAGGAACTCGCTGTTGCGGTTTGGACGACGGCATCTGGACAGGTTCAGGCTCTTCTATAGGCGCCGCAACAGGCTGAGGTGCCACAACGGGTTCTATTGCCACCTGAGGCTGCCGTTCCTCGCTTGGCGGGGTAATTGGCGCATTGTCAACCGGCTCAGAATCAACCGATTGCTGCGTTGCCCCACTTTGGCCACCCAAGCAAACCCACTCGTTGCTGTCTTTGTCCTGCTGGCAAGACCACGCGGCCTGATCAGCAAAGCTGACCGAGGTTGTTACTGAAGGCAAAAAAATGAGCAATAAGCGGCGAAGCATAAAGGTATCAAATCAAGATTAATGGCGAAATAAAACGTAAATCGCATAAAATGCAGAGGTGCATTCTACCTTAAATTTACTAGTGCCAGATAACTAATCTGCCCAACACCATTATGTCTGAAGACTTAAGAACACTCACTTTACTCGACTGGCTTGAAAACGATCTTTTACTGGCAGTCAAAACTTTTCAACCGGCTTCTAGTGACGCCAGCTTCAGGCGTTACTATCGGGTGACCACGCCAGAGGGTTCGGTTATTGCCATGGATGCGCCACCCGACAAAGAAAAACTGGAACCCTTTATCAAGGTTGCCGGACTCATGGCGCAAGCAGGCATTAATGTCCCGACTATTTTTCAGCAAAATCTCGATGATGGTTTTTTGTTGCTGGAAGATTTTGGCAACCAAAGCTTTTTAGACCAACTAAATCCAAACAGCGCCGATGCTTTATATCAAAGCGCCTTCGACAGCCTGTTTAAATTGCAAACCCAGACAGTGATAAAAAACAGCCCCCTCCCCCGCTATGATGAAACCCTGCTAGAGCGCGAACTCACTATTTTTGATGACTGGTTTCTCAATGGCTTAATGGACATCGACATACCTGAAACACTGTGGGCATCGGTAAAAGCCGAGCTTATCGCCTCGGCATTAACACAACCCGTAACATGTGTGCATAGGGATTACCATTCCCGCAATCTTATGGTGTTAGACCATAACTCACCTGGGGTCATTGATTTTCAGGATGCGGTGATAGGCCCGATCACTTATGACCTCGTGTCGTTGCTGCGTGATTGCTATATCGCTTGGCCGCAACAACAAGTTGAGCAATGGTTGGAAGCCTATTTTCAACGCTTGCAGCAAGCCTCATTGGTCACCTGTGACCTGGACCAGTTTAAACGTTGGTTCGATTTGATGGGGCTACAGCGCCACCTTAAAGCCATCGGGATTTTTTCCCGCCTGCATTTAAGGGACGGCAAACCGGATTATCTTAACGACATACCGCGCACCTTAAATTACGTCACGGACGTTTGCTCTGGCTATCCCGAACTGGCTGAATTTAATCACTTTATAAAAGAAAACGTAGCACAAGCGCGGGGATTAACCTCATGAAAGCCATGATACTAGCTGCAGGACGTGGCGAGCGGATGCGCCCGCTAACCGACCACACCCCCAAACCTTTATTGCCAGCAGGCGGTAAACCACTAATTGAACACACCATCGGCCAATTAGTGGCGGCCGGGTTCACCGACATCGTCATTAATTACGCCCATTTAGGGCAACAAATAGCCGATTATCTGGGCAATGGCAAAACATTAGGCGCAACCATCGGGTATTCCCCTGAAGGTGAAGAAGGGTTGGAAACCGCTGGCGGCATCATCAATGCTTTGCCATTGCTGGACACGGAGACATTTTTAGTGGTCAACGGGGATGTCGCGACCGATTTTCCTTTTGCCCAACTCCAAAACCAACCGTTTGATTTGGCCCACTTGGTGCTGGTCAATAATCCCGAACATCACCCGACTGGCGATTTTAGTCTCGACAGTGCAGGCTACGTCATTGATGGCGGCACCGACACGTTCACGTTTAGTGGTGTGGGCGTTTATCGCAGGGAATTGTTTGCCAACCTGCCGTCCGGAAAGGCCAAATTGGCGCCGCTATTACGTCAGGCTATGGCTAAACGGCGTGTTAGCGGGCAAAAACATACTGGCTTTTGGATGGATATCGGCACACCGCAACGCCTTCAAGAGCTGGATTTTTATTACTCACAACAGCGTATCGGCCATGCCTGACCATGTTTACAAAAAATAGCATTAACTGGTTCTTCACCCATCAGCTTGCTTGAATGCGTGATGGTTAAGCCGTGATTATTTACAGTTAAAGTTTAACCGTCGCCCCTGAGTGTCTGTTAAACCGACAGGACGCTATGCGCCCTGTCATTTAGAAAAGCCAATGAACTGCCGGTAAGGCGAATCCTGTTTCCAAGTGAATGCCTCGGTAAAATAATGCATTAACGCCAAATAGCCTAACACCCCGACAGTAACGGCTTTACGGATTTCAACTTCAAACAAAGTTGTGCTTATCAGATTGACGGCATCATCACCATAGGCCTGTAACGCAAACGCCAAACCAAATGACAATAGCGGCAAGACAACAAAAATAGGCACATTGCAGTAGGCCGCATAACGGTACATAAAATTCTGTGCTTGCCGGTGATGCTTGTTGTAATCATGCGTGACATAAAAAATATACGCCGTCGCATCGTGTACCAAGCGAGGAATCATGATTGCCAAAAAATAATACTGCTGCACATAAAGATAAAAACTGCTTAAGACCAGAAACACATTAGCCCACAAAAAATAACGGCTAAAGGTGGTGGTGCAGTACCGCTGGCATAGCGCCGCACTGCACACCAGGCAAAAACTTAACCCGCCCGCCATATACCGGATAAGTCCGGCCTGTTGCACATCTAGGCTGTTCTTAAGAAAAATCCCGACATAAATAAAAATCCCTGCCGTTATACTCAGCCACAATAGCAATTGGAACGCCCACCCTGGTAATCGGCAAACGCCCCGCGCGATGCCATGCTGCTGCTTAAGGACATGATAAACCGTCCATGCGGCAACCATCACATACATCACTTTATAAGGGAGAAGCAAGCTGCCGAGGCCAAAAAAAATGGCAAGCGCTGCCGTCATTAATAGCAAACTGCGCCGATAACGCTGGATATAATCCCTGTTGCTAACCAGTATTAATGAGCTGGCAATAATATGTGGGGTTCCAAACAGGATTTGAAACAACAGGAAGTGGGACGGGCTGCTAGGCAATAATTGCTTCAAGCTACCCTGCAAAAACCAGCTATCCGCCACCTGTAACACCAGACACAGGGGGATAATAAAATATAAACCCAGCAATAAGCGAAAAGAGACTGTAAGTTTGGGTTCAACGGTTAGGTTGTGCAGCGGGAGCGTAGATGCAGACATGGCGTTTTACCTTTTTCAATCGGGAATGCCTTGAGTGTTTTTTACTATTGACGAAATAGTGTGCGGCCATTCCAAAACGGGTCGCCGATTATAACCCTGCATTTGATGACCATGCCACTTAACAATCAGCATTGAAAACCGAAAGGCTTGTTAAAATGCAACAAACCTTTCGGAAAAACAACTATTTTTGAAATTTTGGCAACAAGACAATCAGTCAAACCAAAAGTGTTGGTTTGACTTTAAGCGCTATATCTATGCAGGCAATATCACTAAAACAGTTTAGGATTTGGTGATTAATAACTCCCCCGACATTAAGACCTTACAGGTTTCAAAAACCTGCCAGGTCTCTACTGTTTCAGTGATAATTTAGGGAAGTTAGTTAGCCAAACCCTTAGCTTTTAGCGGCTCTTTTCCGCTCATTTTCTGTCAACAATTTTTTGCGCAAACGTATCGACTTAGGCGTGACTTCCACCAACTCATCCTCAGCAATAAACTCCAACGCTTGCTCAAGGGTTAATTTTTGAATCCGTGCCAACACCAAACTTTCATCAGTGCCTGACGCGCGGACGTTAGTCAATTGTTTCGGTTTGCAGGGGTTGACGCATAAATCATTGCTGCGGGAATGCAGGCCGACTAACATGCCTTCGTAAACTTCATCACCATTAACTAACAGCAGTTCGCCGCGTTCTTGAAGCGGATGCAATGAATAAGTCACGGCTTTGCCAGCAACCATTGAAATCATCACGCCGCGTAGGCGATTACCGACTTCACCCGGTTTCATCGGGCCGTAATGATCGAACACATGGTAAAGCAGGCCAGAACCTGATGTTGCCGTCATAAATTCGGTCTGGAAACCAATCAGGCCGCGTGAAGGCATCATATATTCAAGACGGATACGGCCTTTGCCGTCTGGCACCATATTGGCCAAATCGCCTTTACGATCCCCCAGTTTTTCCATGATAGTGCCTTGGTGCTCTTCTTCGACTTCGATAGTCACCATTTCGAAAGGCTCACACTTTTTACCATCAATTTCTTTAATGATAACCTCTGGACGTGACACGCCCATTTCAAAACCTTCGCGGCGCATGTTCTCAATCAGCACCGACAAATGCAATTCACCACGGCCTGACACTTTAAATTTATCAGGGTCGGCTGTGTCTTCAACTTTTAACGCGACGTTGTGTTGCAATTCTTTTTCTAAACGGTCACGAATCTGACGGGTAGTGACAAACTTGCCTTCCCGACCGGCAAACGGTGAGTTGTTGACCTGAAACGTCATAGTCACAGTGGGTTCATCAACCGTTAGCGGCGGCATGACCTCTACCGCATCGGGACTGCAGATAGTGTCAGAAATTTCCAGCTTTTCAATACCGGCAAAGGCGATGATGTCACCGGCACGCGCTTCCTGCACTTCAACCCGCTCCAGGCCATGAAAGCCATAAATTTGCAGCATACGTCCCTTACGCTCAACCCCTTCGCGATTGACAATAACCAACGGTTGGTTAGGTTTGATGCTGCCTCGTTGGATACGGCCAACACCAATGACGCCGACGTAAGTGTTGTAATCCAGACTAGAAACTTGCATCTGGAAAGGGCCATCCATGTCAACCGGCGGCGGGTTTACTTTGGCAACAATAGTTTCAAACAGTGGAGTCATGTCGCCGCCAGTGATGGTGTGCTCCAAACCTGCGTAACCATTGATTGCCGAAGCAAAGACAATAGGAAAGTCGAGCTGCTCATCAGTGGCGCCTAGGCGGTCAAACAGATCAAAGGTTTGATCGACCACCCAATCAGGACGCGCGCCCGGACGGTCGATTTTATTGATGACAACAATCGGTTTCAAACCGAGCGCAAAGGCTTTTTGTGTGACAAAACGCGTTTGTGGCATCGGGCCGTCAACCGCATCGACTAACAATAAAACTGAATCAACCATCGACAACACCCGCTCCACTTCGCCCCCGAAGTCAGCATGGCCTGGTGTGTCGACTATATTGATGTGATAGCCGTTCCAGTCTAACGCCGTATTTTTTGCCAAAATGGTGATGCCACGTTCTTTTTCAATATCGTTGGAATCCATTATTCGCTCGGTCACTTTGGCATGGGCGGCAAAGGTTCCTGACTGTTGCAGCAATTTATCAACCAAGGTGGTCTTACCGTGGTCAACGTGGGCAATAATGGCGATATTTCTTAATTTTTCAATCACTTTGTGTTTACTCTAAGGGTTAATAAATAGGGATTAGCCAGATCATGTGATGGCTTGGTTAAAATAGGGTTGAAAGAAGGGCGGCGAGTCGTATTGTAAAGTTTCCAACGCAGTGATTGACAAACAATCCGGTCTATTATCGCACCCATTAGGATAGGGTCAAGAAATCAGTCTTACGGCTTAACCCTTGCCACGGGTGCGGGTTGGAGATCTATCTTTAGCGGTTTCTATTGCTTCGAACCGTTTCTCAATAAATTGGACAATCAAATCGGCAATATCTTTACCGCTCGCAGCTTCAATGCCTTTAAGCCCCGGCGATGAATTAACCTCCATAATGACCGGGCCGTGATTGGAGCGCAACATATCCACACCACAGACATTTAGCCCCATAATTTTTGCCGCACGGACTGCGGTGGAGCGTTCCTCTGGCGTTAGGCGTATCAGACTGGCAGTGCCGCCCCGGTGTAAATTAGAACGGAATTCGCCTTCAGCGCTTTGTCGTTTCATTGCCGCAACCACTTTATCACCGACGACAAAACAGCGGATATCGCTGCCATTTGCTTCTTTAATAAATTCCTGCACCATAATATTGGCGTTAAGGCCCATGAATGCCTGAATGACACTCTCCGCCGCATTGTGCGTCTCTGCCAACACCACACCAATACCTTGAGTGCCCTGCAACAGCTTAATGACTAACGGTGCGCCGCCAACTTGAGCGATTAAATCTTCAATGTCATCAGGGTTGTGGGCAAAACCGGTCACCGGCAGACCAATGCCTTTTCGGGCGAGCAACTGGATTGAGCGCAATTTATCCCTAGAGCGGGAAATGGCGACTGATTCATTTAACGGGAACACATTCATCATTTCAAACTGCCTTAACACGGCAGTCCCATAAAAAGTCACTGAAGCGCCGATACGCGGGATCACCGCATCGAACGCGCTTAAATCTTCGCCCCGATAATGGATAGATGGGTTATGAGAGGTAATATTCATATAACAGCGTAACACATCCAGCACCCGCACCTGGTGTCCGCGCGCCTGCGCAGCTTCAACCAGACGGGCGGTCGAATACAATTTAGCGTTACGCGATAAAATAGCAATTCTCATAATTTCTCGGGTTATGGGTTAGAGTTTAGGATGGACAAAATAGGCGATATTTTGGCATGAAACACACTAACAAGCACTAGAAATAACGCTTTGCTTTTATTATCAGATTGACAAAAACAAGTTGTCTTTTAGCGTAAGCGCGGGCATATTCAAAGACATAACTAATCGCCTAAAAAAATAATAAATCCTGTTATTTTGTTGTACAGTAATCGTCATGCAATCGTTTTATAACCTAACAGGAGAACAAATTATGGTGGCATTAGAAACTCCCGCCTGTAATTTCGGGCAAAAAGCACCCGATTTTGACTTACCCGGTGTCGATGGCCGTAATTGGAATTTACAACACTGTATGGGCGAAAAAGGCTTGCTGGTGATGTTTATCTGCAACCATTGCCCGTATGTCAAAGCGATACATGAGAGGCTTATCAGGGACACGCTTGAACTGAAAGCGTTAGGTGTAAAATCTGTCGCCATCATGTCTAATGATATAACCGAATACCCGGAGGACTCTTTTGAGAACATGAAACGGATTGCGGAACAATCCAATTATAGCTTCCCTTATTTGCTGGATGAAACACAAACCGTGGCTAAAGCATACGGCGCGGTCTGCACACCGGATTTTTTTGGTTATAACGCTGATTATGGGCTGCAATACCGAGGACGCTTGGATGCCAGTCGCAAAGAAACAGCGCCAGCTGATACAATACGCGACTTGTTTGACGCCATGAAACAGGTTGCACAAACCGGCAAAGGCCCTGCACGGCAAATACCCAGCATTGGCTGCTCCATTAAATGGGGTAGTGGGTTAAATCTGTAATTTTAGTTCGTAATGTGGAGTGCAAACCTGGGTTTGCGCCTGTACAAGCCTAGGCTTGTACTCCAGCCACCAGATTTAACCCACTACCTAAATGGAAGCAAAACTGACAACCCGTGTGTTTGCCGGATGCCGCCCAATGGTTTCGGGCGTCATACAAAATACAGCAATCAATCCGTAGCACCTTAAAACACGTTCTAATATTAATCCCCCCCACAAATCTTATAGAGAGTGAAATATGTCGATTCAAAAAATGGTTGATCTGGATTTAGCAGGTAAGCGCGTGTTAATCCGTCAAGACCTGAATGTGCCGGTAAAAAATGGCCAGGTCACCAGTGATATTCGTATTCAAGCCAGTGTCCCCACTATTCAACATGCCTTGGCCGCAGGTGCCGCAGTGATGCTGCTGTCGCACTTGGGGCGTCCGGTTGAAGGCCAGTATGACGAGGAATCGTCATTGAAACCCGTTGCCGAACGTTTGTCTTCACTGCTCGGAAAGCCCGTCAGACTGGAAAAAGACTGGCTAAACGGCTTGGCTATTGCGCCCGGTGAAGTGGTGCTGTGTGAAAACGTGCGTTTTAATCTCGGAGAAGAAAAAAATAGCGATGAACTAGGCCAAAAAATGGCTGCCCTGTGCGATATTTTTGTCATGGACGCGTTTGGCACCGCACACCGTGCCCAAGCGTCAACACACAGCGTCGCTAAATTTGCCCCCGTCGCCTGTGCTGGCCCGCTGTTAGCCAGCGAACTGGACGCCTTAGGCAAAGCGCTGGAAACGCCGACCAAGCCATTGGTCGCAATTGTTGGCGGTTCAAAGGTATCGACTAAATTAACGGTCTTGAAATCATTGTCGGAAAAAGTCGATCAATTAATCGTCGGCGGCGGAATTGCCAACACGTTTATTGCAGCCGCAGGGTTTCCCGTAGGCAAATCGCTTTATGAGCCCGACCTGATCGAAGAAGCCCAGCGCCTGATTGCCGCAGCTAAACAAGCCGGCTCTGACATTCCAATACCTGTCGACGTTGTTTGTGCCAAAGAATTTTCAGAAAAAGCGGTCGCCACTGTCAAAAAAGTGGCGGAAATTGCAGAAGATGACTTAGTTTTAGACATTGGGCCAGAGACCGCGAAACAGTATGCCGAATTGATAAAATCTGCAGGCACCATAGTTTGGAACGGCCCGGTTGGTGTGTTTGAAATCGAACAATTCAGCCACGGCACACAAACACTGGCTAAAGCCATTGCCGAAAGCCCCGCCTTTTCAATTGCGGGTGGTGGCGACACCTTGGCGGCCATTGACCAATTTGGCATTAATGATGGCGTGTCTTACACATCCACTGGTGGCGGCGCCTTCCTTGAATTTCTTGAAGGCAAGGAACTGCCTGCGGTGGCAATATTAAATTCAAGGCAATAGTGGTTTAACCAAGCCGTTATCATTATAATGGCTTCCCCCTGCGCTAAATGGCATACTCCCGATCAGCCTGGTTTTACAGGCTGATCTCTTAACTACATTTTAAGGTTTCAAAATGGCTAGAATTACTGTCGAAGATTGTTTGGATCGTGTAGAAAATCGTTTCAAATTGGTTTTATTGGCGGCCACTAGGGCACGCCAACTTAGTTACGGCGCAACAGAGTTTTTACCCCGCTGTAAAGATAAAGATACCGTTCTCGCCCTCCGTGAAATTGCCGCTGGCCATGTCACCACTGAAAACATCAACCTGCTGCATCGTACCGGCGAGCCGCACGATTACACCCCGACGTTCTAAATCCGAACAGCCATGTTGCCTGCCGCGCTGCCCCCCTCTGAACCTGAACCACTCCAGGAGCAACTGGTACAGCGTTTACAGGCGACCTTATCAAGCTATCTGGGGCAAGCCCAGATAGACGATTGCCTCCGTGCTTATCAATTTGGCGCCGCCGCCCATATTGGCCAGGTACGCAAAAGTGGTGAGGCGTATATTTGCCATCCCATTTCTGTTGCGATTAGCCTGGCTGAAATGCGTATGGATGCCAACGGCATCATGGCCGCCATACTGCACGATGTTATTGAAGACACTGATATAACCAAAGAACAGCTGGCGGAAATATTCAGCCCTGAAGTTGCCGAGCTAGTTGATGGCGTCACCAAATTAAGCAAGATTGAGGGCAAATCACATGCCGAGGCACAAGCGGAAAATGTCCGTAAAATGCTTTTGGCAATGGGTAAGGATTTGCGTGTCATCATGGTCAAATTGGCTGACCGTTTGCATAACATGCAAACTTTAGGGGTTATGCAGCCAGAAAAAAAACGCCGTATCGCCCGCGAAACGCTGGATATTTACGCGCCGATTGCCAATCGTCTAGGCATGAATTCGATCCGCCATAAGCTCGAAGTGTTATGCTTTGAAGCCATTTACCCGCAACGTTACCGAGTCTTAAAAAAAGCCATAAAAAAAGCCAGGGGCAATCGCCTTGAACTTATAAACACCATTGAAAACTCGATAAAAAACCGTTTGAAAGAAGTCGGCTTGTCTTGCGAAGTCTCAGGGCGACAAAAAAATCTTTGGAGCATTTATGAAAAAATGCGCCTAAAAAAATTGTCCCTATCCGCCGTTTTTGACATTCATGCGTTCAGAATTTTTTGTGATGATGTTGACACCTGTTACCGTGTCTTAGGCGTTATCCATAATCTTTACAAACCCATACCCGGCCGTTTTAAAGATTATATCGCCCTGCCTAAAGCCAATGGCTACCAATCATTGCATACCATACTTATTGGCCCGCATGGCCTGCCCATCGAAATACAGATAAGAACTTACGACATGCACCGCATGGCCGATTCGGGCATTGCCGCGCACTGGCTGTATAAATCCGAGGATGACGACAAATCGGCAAAATTTCAAGACAGTGCCAATGAATGGCTAAGAGATTTACTGGAAATACAAAAGTCGGCCGGCGATTCCCTAGAGTTTATCGACAACCTAAAAGTCGACCTGTTTCCCCAAGAGGTGTTCGTGTTCACCCCTAAAGGCGGCATCATTAAATTGCCGCGTGGCGCAACCATCGTTGATTTTGCCTACGCGGTACATACCGACATAGGTAATGCCTGCGTTTCGGCGCGAATAGACAAACAACTCGTGCCGTTACAAAGCACCTTGGAAAACGGCACGACCGTCGAAGTTATTACCGCCGTTTGGGCAAGGCCTAATCCGCAGTGGCTAAATTATGTGATCACCGCAAAAGCCCGTTCCAGTATCCGCACTTACCTGAAGCACTTCAAGCAGCAAGAAGCCATCAATTTAGGGCGGCGCTTGTTGGAAAAAGAATTGCAGGCCATGAACCAGCACTTGGACGCTATCGATCAAATGCGGTTAGAGGAGTTTCTAAAACTTACCGGCTTGCAATCGCTCGATGAATTACTGGAAAGTATTGGCTTGGGTAATAAAATGCCTTTTCTGATTGCCAAGCAGATCACCCAGATGGACATCAACGCCAATGTTAAGCTCGAAAGCACCGATTACCCAAAAAGTGCACCACTGATTATCAAGGGCACTGAGGGCATGGTTATCACCTTGGCAAAATGTTGCCGGCCAATTCCGGGCGATTCGATTATCGGTTTCTTCAACCCCGGCAAAGGCATCGTAATACATCATCATGAATGCCGTAACCGCTCTGTGATCCGAAAAAAACACTCCAATTGGTTGGATGTTGAATGGAGCCAAGATGTTACGGGTGATTTTTCCGCCGAGTTGCGCATTGAAATACTTAACCAGCGTGGCTCGCTGGCAACCGTTGCATCAACAATTTCTGAACTGGATTCAAACATTGAAAATGTCACCGTTGTCGATCAAGATGACAAGGTGTGCATTGATTTAATAACGCTAACCGCTAAGGACCGCGTACATCTGGCCAAGATTATGCGGCGTTTAAAAGAATTGACGATTGTTTTAAAAATCACCCGTGTCAAAGCCTAGCTGAAATTAGGGGTAACATCCCTTAGCGGGATGTTACCCCTTTAATTTTTGGGTGGTGGTAAACATTCAAATGATTAAGTGACAGCGGAGTCAAAAAACATGCTTTTTGATTCCAAAATAGCATTACCATTTTCACCACCGCCAATTTTTAATCGGCTATTAAAAACACGCCTTCATCGCCACCCCAATATCGGTAGGCGAACTGACCACTTCAATCCCCGCCGCCTTAAGCGCCGCTATTTTGCCCTCTGCGGTACCTTTACCGCCGGTGACAATCGCGCCGGCATGCCCCATGCGTTTTCCCGCAGGCGCAGTTTGTCCGGCAATATAGGCAACGACGGGTTTGGTGACGTGGGCTTTGATGTAATCGGCTGCATCTTCTTCTTCACCGCCACCAATTTCGCCGACCATAACGATACCTTTGGTTTGCCCGTCTTCTTGAAAACGACTGAGGACATCGACAAAGTTCATGCCGTGGATAGGGTCGCCGCCTATGCCGACACAGGTGCTTTGTCCTAATCCTTGTTGGGTGGTTTGATGGACGGATTCATAGGTTAAGGTGCCAGAGCGCGACACGATGCCGATAGAACCGGGCAGGTGGATTTTGCCGGGCATAATACCGATTTTGCATTCGCCCGGAGTGATGACGCCGGGGCAATTGGGGCCGACCAATAACACGCCGGTCCCCGCCATTGCCGCTTTAACGCGCAACATTTGCAGAATAGGTATGCCTTCGGTGATGCAGACGATGAGTTTGATACCGGCATCGACGGCTTCGAGAATTGCATCGGCGGCGTAAAAAGGTGGGACATAAATAACGCTGGCGGTTGCTCCAGTGCTATTGACAGCATCCTGTACGGTATTAAAGACGGGCAAACCCAAATGCGTCTCGCCACCACGTTCGGGTGTGACGCCGCCCACCAATTGTGTGCCGTAATCCAAAGCTTGCTCGGAGTGAAATGTGCCTTGTTTGCCGGTGAAACCCTGGCAAATCACTTTGGTGTCTTTGTTAATTAAAATGCTCATGCCGCCTCCGCTAACGCAACAACTTGTTCTGCCGCGTGAGCCAGATCATCGGCGGCGTAAATTTTAAGACCGGTATTGCTTAATAATGCCCGGCCTTCTTCAACATTTGTACCCTCCAGGCGAACGACCACAGGTACAGTCACATGAATCTGTTCTACCGCTGCCAGAATACCCGATGCGATCACATCACATTTAACAATGCCACCAAAAATATTGACCAATACCGCTTTGACGCTGCTGTCTGACAAAATCAGTTTGAAGGCTTCACAGACTTTTTCGACATTGGTGCCGCCGCCGACATCCAAAAAATTGGCCGGCAGTCCGCCTTTCAATTTGACCAAATCCATTGTCGCCATTGCAAGCCCTGCGCCATTGACCATACAACCGATATTGCCCTCCAGCGTGATGTAATTCAGGCCAAACTGTTGCGCTTCGTTTTCCTTGTCATCTTCTTGGGCCGGATCTTTCATCGCCAGAATATCGGGGTGTATCACCACTGCGTTATCATCAAAGTTGATTTTCGCATCCAGCGCCAATAAATCGCCGCTATCGGTTTCTATCAAGGGATTGATTTCGATCTGGCTGGCATCTTTGGCTAAAAATAAATCATACATACCTTGCATGATGCCCGTTATAGCTTTGTGTTGCGTGCCTTTAAGACCTAAGGCGTAAGCCACTTTACGGCATTGATAGCCTTGCAATCCAGCAGCGGGATGGATTTGCACAGATATAATCCGTTCAGGCGTTTCATGGGCAACGGTTTCAATATCCATACCGCCCGCTGCCGAGGCAATAAAAATCAGCCGTTCGCTGGCTCTGTCCAGCAATAGGCTAAGATATAACTCGCGTTTAATCGGGTAAATTTTTTCTATCAACAATGAGTTAATGGGTAATCCAGCGCTGTCTGTTTGTATCGTAACCAGCCGTTTGCCCAGCAGGTCACGGCTGAAATCAGTAACTTCAGCCAGATTTTTTGCCAGTTTCACGCCACCAACTTTACCTCTGCCGCCGGCATGGACTTGTGCTTTGACAACCCAGCCGTCACCGCCTAATGCTTTGGCTATTTCCGAGGCTTGTTCCGGTGTGGTTGCCTGTTTTCCTTCCGGTACAGGTATTTCGTACTGTTGAAATAACTGCTTGGCCTGGTACTCATGAATATTCATTGTTTGCTCCTGATTAACCGGAAAACCGGCGGGGGTGTTTTCTGAAGTCCGTACATCAATGCTATGATTGTTTTGATTGATAATTTGACAATATTCTAACCAAGTCCCGACAAAACGCTATCCTTAAAAACAAATGCCTAAAAACTCCGCTGAAACACTTTTCCCCTGCCCTTTTTCCAAGGGCTATGGTATCCCCGCCCAACAAGCTTGGTGGTTGCTGAAAATATTTTTAACTTACCGCCTCACCTTGGCCAGCCTGTTTATGGTCTTGATTTATGGGCGCGTGGAATTCCCCGATTTTAGCGCCCATTACAACACGCTCTATACTTACAGTAGCCAAAGTTACCTGATCATCACCTTGGTGTCAGGTGTCTGCATTTTATGGCGGCTAACCTCTTATACCATACAAGCGCAACTGCTTATTTTTACTGATATTATTATCCTTACCTTACTGATGCATGCTTGCGGTGGCATTAAAAGCGGCATAGGTATTTTGCTTGCGGTCTCTATCGCATCGGGTGGCTTGTTGATAGGTGGGCGTTGCGCCATGCTGTTTGCCGCCCTTGCCGCCTTGTCCGTGTTGTCTGAACAGGTTGTTACCGAGCAGTACCGTAATGTTGACAACGGTGCTTATACCTATGCGGGGATGTTAGGTGCGGCATTTTTTACGATAGCCTTGCTGGCTCATGTTCTTGCAAAGCGCAGTGAGGAAGCCCTCCTGCTTGCCAAAGAGCAAAAGCAGACCATCATTAGACTGGAAGACCTTAACCAACATATTATTCGGCAACTGCAATCAGGCATCATCATCACTGACCAGCATCAAACAATCCACATAGCCAATGAATCGGCCTTACGGCTGACCAATTTAACGGCCACACCGAATAATCTTAACAGTGTCTCGTCACAGTTGGCGTTCGCTTTCCAGGCTTGGCTAAGCAATCCGGCACACGCTTTTATGCAACTTGAAACCGCTGGCCAAAACACCCTCCATACCCATTTTGAAGTGTTGCCAACACAGTATGAGGTCTTTTACATGATCACCATTGAAGACGCCATCCTTTATAACCAACGGTTGCAACAAAGCAAACTCGCTTCGCTAGGGCGCCTGACTGCCAGTATTGCCCACGAAATACGCAACCCCCTAGGGGCAATAAGCCACGCCGGGCAGTTACTGTCAGAAATGCCCAACTTGTCCAGCCAAGACCAGCGCTTGACGGAAATCATAAAAAACCATTGCGAGCGTGTGAATTATATTATCCAAGATATTTTGCAGCTCTCCAGAAGGACTGATTCGAGACGGGAAAAAATTCTGTTGGACATATGGCTCGATGATTATCTGCACGACTTTACCCGGACGCATAGCATAGCGGCTGAAACTTTCGTGTTTTCAGCCGCTGAGCAACCTTTGCCTGCCATTATCGACCCTGGGCAGTTGAAGCAAATTATGGATAATCTCTGCCAAAATGCGTTGCGTTATGGCAAACCGGAGCTAGGGGTGATAAAGGTGCGGGCCTTAATGTTGCAAAACTCACCCTGTATAGAAATAATTGATAATGGCGGCGGCATCAACCCCGAACATCTCAAACACCTGTTTGAACCTTTTTTTACAACCTCATCAACCGGCACCGGTTTAGGGTTATATATTTCAAAGGAATTAGCCGAGCTAAACCAAGCTAAATTGAGCTATTATTTAACCCCTGAAAACCACAGCTGTTTTCGACTCTGTCTGATGGATGCGGAAAGAAACTTAATTGCCCTATGAAAAAACCATTAATTTTGATTGTCGATGACGAACCTGACATCCGGGAATTGCTGGAAATCACGTTCAATCGGATGGCCATTGAAACTTGCAGCGCTGAAAATGTCCATAGCGCCAAGTCATTATTAAACAAAACGGATTTTGATCTTTGCCTGACTGATATGCGCCTGCCCGATGGCAACGGCCTGGAACTGGTTGACCTTATCCAGCTTATGGCCAAACCCATTCCGGTTGCCGTAATTACTGCCCATGGCAATATGGACACGGCGATTTTGGCCATGAAAAAAGGGGCGTTTGATTTTATTTCCAAGCCTGTCGATTTGACGGTGCTCAGGCAACTCGTCAGCACCGCGCTCAAGCTTACCGGCCCGATCAACACAAAAGAACGGCGCATGCGGCATCTGCTGCTGGGCGAGTCTGACATTATGCGGGAAATACGTTCTAAAATTGGCAAGCTTGCCCGAAGCCAAGCGCCCGTCTACATTAGCGGCGCATCTGGGTCTGGCAAAGAGCTGGTCGCCCGCCTCATCCACCAGCAAAGCCCGCGTAGCGACCACCCTTTTATTGCCATAAACTGTGGCGCAATCCCACCTGAGCTAATGGAAAGTGAGTTTTTCGGCCATAAAAAAGGCAGCTTCACCGGTGCGGTCACTGATAAAAAAGGCTTGTTCCAAGCCGCTGATGGCGGCACTTTATTTCTTGATGAAGTGGCTGATCTGCCACAATCTTTGCAAGTAAAGTTGTTGCGGGCGATCCAAGAAAAAAAAATTCGCCCCGTTGGCGAAAACCAGGAAATTCCGGTCAACATCCGGCTGTTAAGCGCCACTCACAAAAATCTTGCTGAAATTGTGCAAAACGGCAGTTTTAGGCAGGATTTATTTTACCGAATCAATGTGATTGACCTTCATCTCCCGCCGTTGCGTGAGCGCAGCTCTGACATCCCATTGCTCACCCAACACATTTTGACCCAATTGGCCGAAGCCAATGGCACAGCAATGCCGAAATTATCAGATCAGGCTCTTACCGCGTTACAGCAATACCCTTTTCCGGGCAACGTGCGCGAGCTTGAAAACATTCTGGAGAGAGCTTTGGCGTTATATGATGGCAACCATATAGAGCTTGATGATTTGAACTTGCCGTTGCTGATCAACCAAACCACTGATGTTGTGGGTTATAATCCGGCATTAGGCACCTTGGAAGACTACCTCGAAGAGATTGAAAAAAAAGCCATTGCCAATGCATTGGAAGACAACAAATGGAACAAAACAGCCGCAGCGAAACAACTAGGGCTGTCTTTTAGATCATTCCGTTACCGCTTAAAAAAACTTAATATGGAGGATTAAGCCCGGTATTTATCCAAGGCTTCAAACTTTATCAGCGCTTGCTTGATTGCCGCCTCTGTTGGCTCATCCAATTCACTATTTTTATAGACCTTTTCAAGCAGCCCCTCAACCACTAACGCCTCTTTTATCCAGCGCTTAACAAACCGGTAGTTATTGGCTATTTTAGTTATTTCGCCGGTTTTTGGATCCCGCACCCCACCTTTACTACTATTTTTAGCTATTTGGGCAGGCACCGCCCCAACGGGCGGCTCTTTAGGCCCATTTTTCGGCTTTGGTGTTGTCCTGACAATGGCCTGCACTTCAGGCGCAACTTTAGGCGTTGTCGGCTTAACTGTAGGTTTATTTGCCGTTTGTTGGCCGCCGACAATCTCATAAACAACATAAGCGACAAAAATAGTCGTTAATATAAATAGCACTTCAGTCATAACCCTCACCCTACCCCATAAATTAATTTTTATTATTATCACCGCAGAACCTATTTCCACGCGTGAAAGCAGCAAAACAAATTACTAAGAAGCCACTAAAAACCAAGCCCGGCATGAAAAATCGCCCAAAACCCTCATATGCATCCTGTACAGGCCGATTTCCCACGCTTTTTATGCCGTGTATCGACCCAGACCCGCAATGTTTTTAACCCGCTTCTAAGCTTCGGAATATACCAGAAGCCAACGTGCTAGGGAATTACTTGGCCATTCTAATTGCTGGATATATCAAGAGTTTCATGCCAACCATGGCATCTGTCTATAAGGTAACCGCGAATGTCTTTTAATACATCGATGCACTCATGGGCTCAACTGAATTATTCGGGTATGGGTATTAATGAAGTATGGGGAAAAGATTTGGCGGCTGTCAACAAGGCTTTGCGGATGAATGTTGACGTTAACTTTCATCCCGTTGGCTGCAATACGGTTAAAAGTCTAATCGACCATGAGTTTGCCCATCAATTGGATGAATTGCTGGGGATAAAAAAACTGGCACCGGTTATTTCTCTCGATGATGATGCACTAAACGAAACGCGGGCATAAAATCACAAGTGCCTGAATATGTGGGGGATAGCATAGATGAATTTATTGCTGAATGTTGGTCTGAATTTTAAAACAACCCAAATCCATGCCATTTTGCGCGTGCAGTAGCTAAGGTGATTAACGATGAGTATACAAAAAAATTCCCCGATTGATCCTGAGCAGTTTTTAAAAAAACTGATCGATGAAACATCAGGAATAATCCGTAGTGGTTTGTGTAATACGCCTGAATATCAGAAAGAATTTGATGATCGGCAAAAAAATAAGCCTCCAGAAACCGAGTAAACTAAATGGCAACTGTCGAAACCAATGATGATGGAATATTGCTGGCTTTGCAGCGGTTGATTTAATTTTACTTTACCTTGCCGACACATAACTTTTACCGTCTTCTTTAATGGCTGTTAAAAAACAATGTTAAAATTATTTTCTTTAAACGGACCTTCTTTTAAATAAGCCATGAACGATATTAATTGGAACGATTATAGCTTGGAAACTCAGGCAATCAGGGCAGGACACCACCGTACTCATGAAGACGAGCACAGCATCCCAATTTTTACGACGTCCAGTTATGTCTTTAAAAGCGCCGAAGAAGCGGCGTTGCGCTTTACCGGACAAAAACCGGGCAATATCTATTCGCGTTTCACCAACCCTACCGTCAGCGCGTTTCAGGAACGGCTGGCGCTAATGGAGAAAGGCGAACGCTGTCTGGCGTTTGCATCCGGCATGGCGGCAATTATGGCGGTTGGGATGGGGTTGCTTAGGGCGGGCGACCATATCGTTTGTTCGCGCGGCGTGTTCGGCAATACCGTTTTGATGTTCCAGAACTATTTCGGCAAATTCGGCGTCACCACCGATTTTGTCGATTTGACCGATATGGCGGCGTGGGCCTCAGCAATTAAACCGTCTACGCGGTTTTTGTTTCTGGAAACGCCGTCTAACCCGTTGACCGACATTGCCGACATTGCCGCGCTTGCCGATCTTGCCCACCAGCACGGTTGCCTGCTTATCGTCGACAATTGCTTTTGCACGCCCGTGCTGCAAAAACCATTGGTATTAGGCGCCGATATTGTTGTGCATTCGGCGACCAAATACATTGATGGGCAAGGCCGTTGTGTCGGCGGTGCCGTTGTCGCCAACGAAGAGATCATAGAAAAGCAGATTTACCCTTATCTACGCACCGGCGGCGCGACGATGAGCCCTTTTAACGCTTGGGTATTTTTATCCGGTCTGGAAACCTTGGCGATCAGGATGAAAGCACATTGTGAGAATGCGTTTGAACTGGCCAAATGGCTGGAGCAGCAATCTGGCATAGCCAAAGTCCATTATCCCGGCCTGTCATCCCATGCCCAGCACGAATTGGCAAAGCACCAACAAAGCCACTTTGGCGGCATCGTCAGCTTCGAATTGACTGGTGGCAAAGATCACGCGTGGCGGTTAATAGATGCGACTGAAATGCTCTCGATCACCGCAAACCTAGGCGATGTAAAAACCACCATCACCCACCCAGCCACCACGACGCATGGCCGGTTAACGCCTGAAGCTAGGGCTGATGCGGGCATCAAGGATGGCTTGGTCAGAGTTTCTGTAGGCTTGGAAGACATTGATGACATTAAAAAAGACCTATCAAAAGGCCTCTAACCCAGCATGTGTTGCTTCAATACCTTTTATAAACCAGGCCTGATTAGCTACCCGGACGCCAAGGCACTGTAATAATCTATTCACGTAGCGGCGGCGCATTATTCAAATTCGTACCAACTACACCTTGGGACGGCGTCACACCAGTCACTAGCCACTGATGATTTGATCAAAATCACTGGCTTCCAAGTAAAATAACTCCGCTTTGCCCCCCCCCTTTGCCGCCTTCATCTTATTCTGGATGCAGGCAGTGTCCTTAATGTCTAATCTGGCAGTCTTATCACCGCAGTGTCTGTTTATACGAATGCTACCCCCGTCCATCATTGCCAAATAACCGCCACCCATTTAAAAACTCAAAAAACCCTTAAATTTTTGGATTTTTACCCTTCGCTTTTACAAGCCCCACCACAATAAATTATCTATCAGGCTGAAGTTTTCAGTATTTGCTTGTTATAATGCTGAGGTTTTATAACCGTATCAATTCTGTTTCGAGAGATTTCATGATTCAAGGTAGTATCGTAGCATTAGTGACACCGATGGATGAAAGCGGTGCAGTCGATCAGGAAAGCCTGGAAAAACTGGTCCACTTCCATATTGGGCAAGGCACTGATGCCCTAGTCGCCGTCGGCACAACCGGCGAATCAGCAACGCTAGATGAAGAAGAACACTGCGATGTTATCAAAGCCGTTGTCAAATATGCCGCTGGCAAAATACCGGTTATTGCTGGCACCGGCGCCAATTCAACCACTGAAGCGATTAATTTGACGCGGTGTGCCAAAGAAGCTGGCGCAAACGCCTGTTTAATCGTCACACCTTATTACAATAAGCCTACACAACAAGGCTTGTACCTGCATCATAAAGCCATTAACGATACGGTTGATATTCCACAGATTTTATACAATGTGCCCGGACGCACCGCCTGCGACATGTTGCCTGAAACCGTAGGCCGCCTGGCGCAATTAACTAATATTGTCGGCATTAAAGAAGCGACAGGAGACCTGTCCCGAATCAAGCAAATCCGTGACTTAACGGGGGCTGATTTTGCGATATATACCGGAGATGATGCAAGCAGCCGCGAGTTTTGTCTTTTAGGCGGAAACGGCTCAATTACCGTCACCGGTAATGTGGCCCCCAAATTAGTCCATGACATGATCGCCGCCGCCATGGGTGGCGACAACGAAACTGCCTTGGCAATTGACAGCAAATTAACGGCGCTACATAACATGCTATTTATCCAATCAAACCCTATTCCAGTTAAATGGGCCCTCGCTGAAATGGGCTTGATGGGCAAAGGCATCCGCTTACCCTTAACCTGGTTGACTGAAGATTGCTTTGATGCGGTGCGTGATGCAATGCGCCAAGCGGATGTCATTTAACACTATGAAAAAAAACAATCCGCTTATAACTTTAGTTGGGGCTGCCGTATTACTCAACTTGACGGCCTGCACTTATATCAAGAACCTATTTCCTGATAAAGAAAAAGACTACCAATTCACCACCGAAATTCCTGCGCTAGTTTTGCCCGCCAATTTAGGTAAAAACGCGGGATTAAAAACACCGGCAACTGTAGCTGCGCCCTCGCCTGCTACCGATAAGAAAACTGATACGCCCATCGGAACGGCGACTGACAACACGCCCAATGAAAACCCTGTCTCCGATTCAACCGCTGTTGCCAATAACCAACCCGCTGATTCCGCGATAGCCATAACAGCATTTCCAGACGAACCGACCATAGTTGAGACACCTATCGATAATGTCAATGGCGCAACCGATGCCATAGCCCCAACGGCAAAGCCTGAAGCCATTCCAGTTGAGCTGATTAAAGTGGCTGATGGCAATGCCCACCTACGTCTTGGCGTACCGCCCGATAAAGCATGGCGCACTATTGACAAAGCCTTAAGCCGCAAAGGCGTTGAAGTCACTAACCGTGACAAGCAAGAAAACACCTTCAACATCCATTATGACCCCAACGAAAAAAAACTTGAAGATGGCTCATTATGGGACGAGGCGCTTTTTATATTCAGCGGGTTTCAAGGGGATGAAAAAGAGTTTTTTGTTAAGCTAATAGACAAATCAACAGAGACCAAGCAACAAACTGATGTTGTCATCCTCGATAAAACACAGCAACAGTCTAGTGATGCGGGTGCGTTGAATCTGCTGAATCTTTTGCAGGAAACTATCAAAACTGATTTTGCCAAATAACGGGGCAGTGGCTTTAACGGATTATTGCCGATTATTATAAACACGGCGTAAGCTCGGCAAACTCAATTATAAAGCGCCGGGGAACGCTAACCCCAACTAAACACCACCACCTTAGTCCTTATGTTAAAAATCCCCGGACCCTCCGCCCTATCCCACTTTCGCATCAACAGCCTGCTGGCTAGGCTACAAGCATTAGATCCCGACATCACCGCCGTTTCAGCGCAATTTATTCATTTTATCGACATTGACGTTATGCTCGATGACGGACAGCTCAATTTGCTAAATCGCCTGCTCTCTTACGGCTCAGGACATACCGGCCTACTGGCACAAGACGGACACCTCTTGGTCGTGCCCCGTCCTGGCACACAAACACCGTGGTCGAGCAAAGCGACAGAAATTGCCCAGCACTGTGGCCTGTCAACGGTTAAGCGCATTGAACGCGGGATAGAATACCGGTTAGCATCCACTGCGGCGCTTACCCCCGCAGTCACCGGATTACTGCATGACCGTATGACCCAAACAGTGATTATCGGCGGCACAACCCCCGACTTATTCGGCCAACATACGCCTAAGCCGTTGCAAACGGTAGCGATCATTGAACAAGGCCGTGATGCGCTGGTGCAGGCCAATACCGACTTGGGGCTGGCGTTATCCGCCGACGAAATCGATTATTTGACCACGGGCTTTCTCTTCTTAAACCGAAACCCCACCGATGTTGAATTGATGATGTTTGCCCAAGCCAATTCGGAACATTGCCGCCATAAGATTTTTAACGCCAACTGGACGATTGATGGTGTCGCACAAACCCAGTCATTGTTTGGCATGATCCGCAACACCGCCGAACAAAGCCCGGCCGGCATTTTGTCGGCCTACAGCGATAATGCCGCCGTTGTCACCGGCTCGAAGGCTCAAGTGTTCATTCGCCATCCGCAAACGGGCGAATATGGCTATGTTGAAGAAGATGCGCATTTATTGATGAAGGTCGAAACCCATAATCACCCTACCGCCATCTCGCCCTATCCGGGCGCGGCAACAGGTTCGGGCGGTGAAATACGGGATGAAGGCGCGACTGGACGCGGCTCGGCGACAAAAGCCGGCCTGACCGGTTTTTCTGTGTCACATTTAAAAATCCCCGGTTTCCCGCAACCGTGGGAAGTTGATAACGGCAAGCCTGAACGTATCGCTTCCGCGCTGGATATTATGCTTGAAGGCCCTTTAGGCGGCGCGGCCTTTAATAACGAATTTGGCCGCCCGAATATTGCCGGTTATTTCCGCAGCTTTGAACAAGCCGTACCTGGCAGCACCCATGAATTCAGGGGCTATCACAAACCCATCATGATAGCCGGCGGCATGGGCAATATCCGCCCGATGTTGGTTGAAAAACACCCTATCCCTGCCGGATCACTGATTATTATCCTCGGCGGTCCGGCGATGTTGATTGGTTTAGGCGGTGGCGCGGCCTCTTCGCAAGCCTCAGGCACGGGTTCTGAAGCCTTGGACTTTGCCTCAGTCCAGCGCGAAAACCCCGAAATGGAACGCCGTTGCCAAGAAGTCATCAACCATTGCAATGCGCTAGGCGATGACACACCGATCATTTCCATCCATGACATAGGCGCGGGCGGCTTATCCAATGCGGTGCCTGAAATTATCCACGACTGCAAGCGCGGCGGCCGTTTTGAACTGCGTAACGTACACAATGCCGATTTGGGCATGTCACCGATGCAAATCTGGTGCAATGAAGCGCAAGAACGTTATGTGGTCGCTATCAAACCCGAATCATTGCCGCTGTTTACGGCATTTTGCGAGCGTGAGCATTGCCTTTTTGCCGTCATTGGCGAGGCCACCGAAACCGAGCATCTGTTGCTGAATGACAGCCTACTAGGCGATAAGCCGGTTGACATCCCCATGTCGGTGTTATTTGGCAAACCCCCTAAGATGCACCGCGCCGTTGAGCATGTCAGCCCCACCCTTCAGTCTTTAGACATCAGTCCGATGACGGTGGCGGACGCTGTTAAACAGGTGCTGGCATTTCCGGCCGTTGCCGACAAAAGCTTTCTGATCCATATCGGTGACCGTTCCGTCACCGGCCTGGTCACACGCGATCAAATGGTCGGCCCTTGGCAAGTCCCGGTCGCCGATGTTGCCGTCACTGCATCAGGTTTTTATGCACGCACTGGTGAAGCTATGGCTATGGGTGAACGCACACCGCTCGCGGTGATTGACGCGCCCGCCTCTGGGCGCATCGCGATAGCTGAAGCGGTCACTAACCTGGCCGCTGCGCGTATCGACTCGTTGCGGGACATCAAATTGTCCGCCAACTGGATGGCGGCGGCTGGTTTTCCGGGCGAAGACGCCGCGCTGTTTGATACCGTCAAGGCAGTGGGCATGGAGTTGTGCCCCGCCTTGGGCATTGCGATACCGGTCGGCAAAGACTCGTTATCAATGAAAACAGTCTGGCAAGAACCCGATAACGAAGCTGGGCAAAAAACCATGACGGCGCCATTGTCGCTGATTGTCACAGCCTTTGCCCCCGTGCTGGACATCGCCAAAACGCTGACCCCGCAATTGCGCCCCGTTGCCCATAGCGTCTTACTGCTAATTGACTTAGGAGCGGGTAAAAACCGCTTAGGCGGCTCGGTACTGGCGCAAGTCTACGGACAACTGGGTAACGATTGTCCTGACCTGGACAATCCGGCGTTATTAAAAGCCTTTTTCGAAACCATTCAAACCCTCAATCATCACAACCAAATACTGGCGTACCATGACCGTTCCGACGGCGGTTTGCTGGCAACGGTTGCAGAAATGTTGTTCGCTGGCCGACAAGGCATCGACTTGACACTGGACAGTTTAGGCAATGATGCCCTAGCCGCCTTGTTTAACGAGGAACTTGGGGCTGTCCTGCAAGTGCGTGCCAAAGATTATGACGCGATCACCACTTTGCTGACCCATGCGGGTTTGGTCGATTGCATACATAAAATTGGCCATGTTGTCAGCGGCCAGCAACTGACTATAAACCACGCAGGCAGCGTCATTTATTCCGCAAGCCGCGCTGAACTACAAACCGCTTGGTCTGAAGTCAGCTATCGGATGCAGGCGTTGCGTGATAATCCCGATTGTGCTTTGCAGCAATTTGAACGTATCGCCGATGATAACGATCCCGGCTTGCATGTGGCTTTAAGTTTCGCCATTAATGAGGATGTGGCAAAACATTTGGTTTCGGCTGAACGGCCTAAAGTCGCCATTTTGCGCGAGCAGGGCGTCAATGGCCATGTCGAAATGGCGGCGGCTTTTGATCGGGCCGGATTTGCCAGCATCGACGTGCACATGAGTGACATTATTAATGGACGCATCAGCTTAGGCGATTTTAGCGGTCTGGTTGCATGTGGCGGTTTTTCTTATGGCGATGTGTTGGGTGCGGGCGGCGGTTGGGCAAAGTCAATTTTGTTCAATCCTCACGCAAGAGATGAATTTGCGGCGTTTTTTGCCCGTACGGACACATTCGGCTTAGGTGTTTGTAACGGTTGCCAGATGTTGTCGGGGTTAAAAGAAATTATCCCCGGCGCCGAACATTGGCCACGTTTTATGCGCAATAATTCCGAACAATTTGAAGCCCGCGTGGCAATGGTTGAAGTGCAGCCCTCCGCGTCGATTTTTTTCAAAGACATGGCAGGCTCAAAAATCCCCGTTGTAGTGGCGCATGGTGAAGGCTGTGCCGAATTTTCTGATGACCCACAACGTGCGGTTGATGCCGGGCATGTGGCATTGTGCTATATCGACAATTATGGCGCTAAAACCACCGGATTTCCGGCTAATCCCAACGGCTCTCCACTAGGCATCACTGGCCTGACAACCACAGACGGGCGCTTTACTATTATGATGCCGCACCCTGAGCGTTGCTTTAGGACCTTGCAAAATTCTTGGCATCCCGATAGCTGGGATGAATATGGCGCATGGATGCGGATATTTAGAAATGCTCGGCTATGGGTGGGTTGAAAGTGGCCTAAAACAGAATGAAATGCACAGGGTTGAAAACGCCAACCATTTCAAACCCTGTAAAACTGTGTCAAACTATTTTTTTAACGCCTAACCACAAAAACTTCAATGACTTATAAAAAAATCGTCAATGGATTGACTGTGCTTGGCTTGTTTCTGATTTTTATCATGCCCTATGAGGTTGGGGGCTTATTGTGGGAACTGTTCCATTTTATTTTGGAAATGTTGCTCGAACTGGCACATCTTCTGTTTGAATCGGCAGAGGCAACACTTGACAATATCATTGAGCTGCTTTTTGAAACAGGGCTTCATGATACACAGGTCATTGTTTTTTATATTTTGTTTGCGGTTATCGGTTATGGAATCTACCGCTTCTGCCGCCTAGTGCCCGGCGCTTTCCTGCGCATGCAAAGCTATCTGATAGCTTTTTGGGAATATAACAAAATACGCGCCTACCTTTACTGGCGGGGGCTAACTTTAAATGGGCGGATAAAACTGCTGGCATTTTGTGCCGTCTACATTATTGGCTTTATTTTTTTAAACTTTTAACATCCTGCTAAAAATTGTCCATGGGCATAATCCGTACCTATAAAACTGGCCTGATAAATTAATCGGCGCCAGAAAATATTCTAAATTTGATTTTAGCGCATTTTAGATAGGACAATTGGCAACTTTAAACCAGTCATTGACGTGAACCCACAATTAAACGATTTAGTACAAACCCCCATCCCCACTCGGCATGGTGATTTTATTTTGCATTTATATAGCAATAGCCTTGACAATAAAGAACATATCGCCCTAGTTAAAGGGTTGGTTGCAGGCCAGGAAAATGTGCCGGTACGTATCCATTCCGAATGCTTTACGGGCGATGTGTTAGGCTCAAGACGCTGTGACTGTGGCGAGCAATTGCAAATGGCAATGCGGCTTATTAGTGAAGCAGGCGTAGGCATTCTGATTTATCTGCGCCAAGAAGGGCGTGGTATCGGCCTGTTAAAAAAGTTGCAGGCTTATAATTTGCAAGACCAAGGGATGGATACTGTTGAAGCGAACATACATTTAGGGCATCTTGCTGATGAGCGGGAATACGATATTGCCGCCCTGATATTGCAAAGCTTACAAGTGAAATCTATTCGCCTAATGACTAATAACCCCATAAAAATAGCTGGCCTAAAAAACTTGGGCATTAGCGTGGCAGGCCGTATTCCTGTTGAAGCCACCGCGCACGACGACAACATAAGCTACTTAAAAACTAAGGCTGAAAAAATGGCTCATTTGCTTTTTGCAGAAAAAAATCTGGATTAGTCGACTTAGGGTGGGTTTTGTGTAAAAGTGCCGTGTGCCGGTTTGGGCATAAAACGCACAGGGAGGGGTTGGACAACACCTGCCCCAAGGGTTAAGCAAGCCTTAAAGCCAATCATTGAAAAAAACATATAACTATAATAAGAGCATAAGTCCATGAAAAAAAACATCTTATCGGTTCTTTTTTTATTAGTCGCCACAAGCACAGGCAATGCTGCGGAGCATCACAGCGGTCATGGTGGCGGCAATGGCCGGAGCGGTGGGGGTGGGAATTGTGTAAAACCCCACCTAAGCAAATTTATCCCCGCCCATTTGGCAACCATAGCACCTGAGGCGGAATTTTCTTTTATTGCATTAAATATTGATAATCCGGAACAAATTTCGGTCACTGTAAAAAATATACCTGTTGAAATCACTACGGAATATAAAGACCCTTTTTATCTGGTGAAAGGTAAGTTACCCGCCACCCTATCTGACACGTTCGCCCGCATCAATATTAACGTCAGTGCAAAATCACCGCATTGTGAAAATGAAAAAGGCTGGCTGGTAAAAATCACAGGAAAAAAATAAGGCGTAGTGCGGGTCCGCCAATAGCCCGTTGCAAACTAACCGGCATCACCTTTGATTTGCAAAAAACTGCGTAATAGGTGGCATTGCCCTTCAACCGATGCCACCGGTATCCGAGCCGCTTGAAAAAATGGCGGGGATACAAAAAAACACCATAAACTGATAAATCATCAGCACCTCTTGGCATACCCAAAGGTCTAGTATTGAACGGTTTAGCAATGACCGGTTATTGGGAACCCTAATAACCTTGCCCGACTCCCCCCACTAGGGAGACTAATCATAGTGACCCTAAGGATAGGGTCATAAATAACTTCCCGATAAAATTTTCCGTTCGTGCTCATTTTGTCAAAGCATGAACGGGGGGGCGCTTCAAGGAAGTTATTTTTGACGAAACCAAGCCTTTGAGAATTGTTTATGTCTGAAAAACCTACCATCCAACAATGTGTTGCGTATTGCCTCGCGCAACGCTTTGACATTAGCGCGTTAGCAAAACACCTGTCCGATTCGATGCTGATACGAATCATTAAAGGTGCATTAATGATAGAAGACCAACAGACTTGGTCAATCATCTTTGCTTACGGCGCTGTTGTGCACTGGAACGTCAGTGCCGAACAGCAAGCCAAACTCCACCAATTATTGTTAGCCCATGCCGAAAATCCACTCGCAATTATAGAAGAGGATCATTTTACCTTTGCGGTTGATTTCCCAGGGACACGCATTGTTGAAGATCACATTGAGATTGAATCATCCGATCCGATCTTGCTGTTTTCCTTATCCCAAGGCATGGGGCAATCAATTAAATTGGCATCGTTTGAAACCAATGCGATCACAACTATCAACAACACCAATTACATCCCCAAATCACTGGCTGAAACTGGGCGCATAAAGCTAAGCCGCCATAACATAGCAAAAATTCGTGGCCAATTATTTTTAACAAAAAGTGACATCATTTTAAATTATGACTTGCTCGATACCCCCGAATTCTTTTGGGAATATCCCGAATATGAAGATTTTTACAGTATCACCGCAAAATACTTAGAAATAGTGCAGCGCACCAATGTATTGTCCAAAAAATTGGAAACTATCCACGAGTTGTTTGAAATGTTGGCCGATGAACAAAAACATCGCCATTCATCAATATTGGAGTTAATCATTATCGGGCTGATTGCTTTTGAAATTGGAATGACAATATTTGGAAAAATGTTCTAAATCCGATTATTTTGTTTTCATCGCTTCCCTATTTGGATTTTATTCTAAGCCAATATACCCAAAGCGGTTGTGGGGTGAATATAAAAAAAGCGGCTCAGGATAAACCTGAGCCGCCGAAGATGCGTCCGTAAAGATGCACCCGACTAATATGCCGAGTGCAATTGGCATTATTCTGCCATTAAGGTGTCAAGCCTTGTCCTACAATAATAACTTTCAATGCGTTGGTACCGCCTTCGACGCCGTTCAAATCACCTTTAGTGATGATAAACCTATCGCCGTCTTTAGCTATGTTCCATTGCCTGAGTTGTTTCACTATATTTCTATTGACTTCAGCATGATCCTGATTTTCTTCAATCTTGAAATAAATCGGGAAAACCCCTCGAAACAAGGTGACTTTACCAAGGGTTTTTTCTTGGCCACTAAAAGCAAAAATAGGGATGCCGGAACTAATTCTGGACATCCATAACGGCGTAGAACCCGACTCGGTCAGCGCGACAATGCCTTTGATCTTGGTATGGTTCGCCATATACATGGCAGACATCGCAATGGCTTCATCATCACGCTGAAACTCAATATCGATACGGTGATCTGAAACACGCACCACACGTTGCTTTTCAGCTTCTATGCAGACACGGTGCATCGCTTCAACGGCTTTTATCGGATATTTTCCTGAAGCAGTTTCAGCCGATAACATAATCGCATCAGTACCATCATAGACTGCATTGGCAACGTCAAACACTTCCGCCCGGGTAGGAATCGCATTTTCAATCATCGATTCCATCATTTGAGTGGCCGTAATTGCCACACGGTTAAGCTCACGGGTACGTTTAATCAGCTTTTTTTGGATTGCAGGCAGGTTAGCATCACCTATTTCAACACCCAAATCACCCCGTGCAACCATCACTGCATCGGATGCGAGGATAATTTCATCCATCACCCCATCAACAATGGCTTCTGCACGCTCGACTTTGGCGACAATGCCTGCATGACAGCCTTCAGCCAGCAATAACCGACGCGCTTCATGCAAGTCTTCAGCACAGCGCGGAAAGGAAATAGCGACATAATCACAATCCATAACAGCGACTGTTTTAATGTCTTCCTTATCTTTTTCAGTCAACGCCGCTGCCGAAAGACCTCCGCCCATCAAGTTAATACCTTTGTTGTTGGACAAATCGCCACCAACCACCACTTTGCAATTGACGCGCATATTGTCAACATTGACCACGTCCAGCACAACCCGGCCATCATCAAGCAATAACCGGCTGCCCGGCTTAACTTCTAATGCTAAAGGTTCGTAAGTGATGCCAACCTGGGTGTTATCTCCGGCTAAGGGGTCAAAGTTAATGTCCAGCGCAAAATCTTGGCCTTCGTTTAAAAACACTTTGGTGTCTTTAAAACGGGCGATACGGATTTTAGGCCCTTGCAAATCTGCCAGAATACCAACACGCCGCCCGGTCTTTTTGCTGAGTTCACGAATGGCATTAGCCCGGTTAATGTGGTCTTGTGCCGAGCCATGCGAAAAATTCATCCGCACAACGTCAACACCCGCCTCAAATAGCCCTTCAAGGACGCCAGGCTTATCGGTGGCAGGCCCTAATGTGGCTAAAATTTTAGTTCTTCTTAACATCAGTTGTTATTCCGCGTTGACTAAAGCAATAGAAGTGTCCAGCATACGGTTTGAGAAACCCCACTCGTTATCGTACCAAGACAGAACTTTCACAAAATCACCGTCGACCACTTTAGTCAAAGGTTGTTCGTAAATGGAAGACGCCGGATTGTGGTTAAAATCAACTGAAACCAGTGGCTTTTCGTTAATATCCAAAATGCCTTTCAATGGGCCAGCGGCTGCCGCTTTTAATATGTCATCTATTTCAGTTTTGCTGGTGCTTCTGGCAGCTTTAAAGGTTAAATCAACAACTGACACGTTGATTGTTGGGACGCGCATTGCGAAACCATCCAATTTGCCGGCCAATTCAGGCAATACCAAACCCACAGCGGCGGCGGCACCTGTTTTAGTAGGTATCATGGATTGCGTTGCAGAGCGGGCACGGCGTAAATCGCTGTGATAAACGTCAGTCAACACTTGGTCATTGGTGTAAGAATGGATAGTGGTCATCAAGCCGTGGACAACGCCTATCGCGTCATGTAAAGGCTTAACCAATGGCGCCAAACAGTTGGTGGTGCAAGAAGCATTAGAAATAACGGTGTCTGATGCTTTTAGAATGTTGTGGTTAACACCATAAACGATAGTGGCATCGACATCATCGCCACCGGGCGCAGAAATAATGACTTTTTTTGCACCTGCGGTGATGTGTGCAGACGCCTTGGCTTTGCTGGTGAACAGACCAGTACATTCATGGACAACATCAATTTCGAGATCACCCCAAGGCAATTTGGATGGATCGCGCTCAGAGAAAACTTTAATTCTGTCGCCGTTGATGACCATGCAATCGCCATCGACACTCACTGCAAATGGGAACTTGCCGTGGACTGAATCGTATTGGGTCAAATGGGCGTTAGTGTTGGTGTCTCCTAAATCGTTGATGGCAACAATTTGGATTTCATTGGTACGGCCTGATTCGTATAAGGCGCGGACGATATTACGTCCAATACGACCATAACCATTGATAGCAACTTTAATGGGCATTGAATTTCTCCAGAGTTGTGAGATAAAAATTACGCGGGTGTGGTACAAAAATTTCGAAAAATCTTTATAACTATACCAAAATACTGGGGGATTAGTCTATTGATGCAGGGCAATTGCAATAAGGTGGCTATTGAAAAATTTAACAGTTGGTGGAATTAGCTTTCCCCCTTTTAATTTTAGGGGGAAAAAAACAAAAGTCATGGCACATGATTTGTTAATTTAAGCTTGGCAGCCACTAGGGATTTAATCAACAATCAAAAAGAAACTTTAATTTATGCGAAAAAACATAACAAAATTGCAGCTCAAGTTATACCAAATCATTTATCAAGCCCACACGCCCGCAGGGAAAGGGTTTGATATTGCGCTGATTGCATTAATTTTGGCAAGTGTGTTGGTCATCATGCTGGACAGTGTGGCTGAAATCAGCGGGCAGTATAAGGAAGCCCTCTTTACCGTAGAATGGATTTTCACAGTCTTATTTACCCTTGAATACATCCTGCGAATATTTTGCTTACGCAGACCAATGCTCTATATAGCCAGTTTTTATGGCTTTATTGACCTGTTAGCCATTTTACCTTCCTACATCAGCCTTTTTATCCCAGGCTCCCATTATCTGCAAATAATCCGCGTCCTACGGGTTTTGCGGATATTTCGGGTGCTGAAATTAGTCCGCTTCATCAATCAAGCCAACCTACTGATGAATGCCTTGAAGGCCAGCAGGCTCAAAATTACAATTTTCCTGTTCACCATTTCTACGTTACTGGTGATTTTTGGCTCGACCATGTATTTGATCGAAGGGCCGGAAAATGGCTTCACTAATATACCTGTAAGCATTTATTGGGCAGTAGTCACTTTAACCACCGTAGGCTTCGGCGACATCACCCCGAAAACCGAACTAGGCCGCGCGGCCTCAGCGGTGGTTATGATAATTGGCTATGCCATTATTGCTGTGCCAACAGGGATATTCACAGCTGAACTCTCGCAAGAAATGAAAAGGCAAAACAATCGTTTTGACAAAAGGGTTTGTCCTAGATGCCAGAAGCCCGGACACAGTGCAGAAGCCAATTATTGCCGTATTTGCGGCTCAGGGCTACCGCCCTCAGACAACAGCCCCCGATGACAAGCCCTGCACATACCCAACTTTAGCGTTATGGCTTATTGTGTCACCCTGCGACCCGCAAGGCTATGTAAGGCACAATAAAGAACAGCCATATCGCTATTTTATAGAACATAATCCCCGCATAATGCAGTATGTTGAAATGTTCTTTGGTTATATCATAAAACTTGCTGTGCAACTCATAGACCCAGTCACGGGCATACATGATGATTAAAAACCACCACAACAATAAAGCCATGTTTATAACCGCGCCCCATCCGAGCGCTGCACGAAAGAATTCTAGCGTCATGTCCGTCTCCTCTTAATCGGTCATTGCTGCCTCATCGAATGATTGCCAAAGCGATAGGCTATGCTGCACAGATTGGACTATATGAAACGATACGGCAACACGCTAACTTGGCTAAAAGCAGTTAAGGGAGCCTTGATTGCTGGCAAAAGTTCACTGTTACCAAACTTGGCTTGGGGCTACCAACTGATTATTAACCGCCGTCCGCCCTTAAGAACGCCTCAAACATTAATAACGACCAGATAGGGGCACTATAATCACGTAGGCCGCTTTGATGCTGATTGACTATATGCTGTAAAAATGCCTGATTAAACAAGCCGCATTGCATCATGGTTTCGCCCAATAAAGCATCACGCACTTTGTCTTTTAAAGGGCCTTTAAACCAAGCATTCAACGGCACGGCAAAGCCCATTTTAGGGCGATATAGAATATCGTCAGGCAGATACTTTTCCAATGATTTTTTAAAGATGTATTTCCCTTCCCGTCCACGCAATTTCAGATCAGGTGGCAATCCCGCCATCCATTCCACTAATTGATGATCGAGCAACGGGACACGGACTTCTAAGGCGTGCGCCATGCTGGCGCGGTCGACTTTGGTTAAAATATCGCCCACCAGATAGGTTTTTATATCCAGATATTGCACTAACGATAACGGGCTGTCGGTGGGTGCGTTGCGGGTATGTCGCCGAAATACTTCGACGGCCTGATAGCCCTGTAAATCACGCCTTAATTGGTCACTGAACAGCTTACCACGCATTTCATTAGGCAAAATGGAAACACTATAGAAATAACCCTCCAGAGAATCTCGACCAATAGATTCAAGGGTTGCCTTGGCGGCTTTTGCCCTGAATATTTTCGGTGCCCAGTCAGCTTTTGGAAAAGCATTGCCTAACGTCCCAAAAAGAGGTTTTCTAATGCTATCTGGCAACCAAGAGCGCATCCGGTCTTCGGAGATATGCCAGCGATAACGGCTATACCCCGCCAAGTTTTCATCCCCACCATCTCCAGACAGCACCACCGTGACTTGTTTTTTCGCCAATTCACAGACCCGATACGTCGGCAAGGCAGAGCTATCGGCATAAGGTTCGTCGTAAAGTCCGGCCAACTGGTCTATCAAGCTGAAATCGTCGGGATCAACTTGTTCAACGCGATGCGCCGTGTGATAGCGCCCGGCCACTTGGGCGGCAAATTTAGATTCATTAAACGCAGGATCGCCAAAGGAAATGGAGCAGGTATTAACGGGGTTGGGCGATAAGCCCGCCATCATCGCCACCACCCCACTGGAATCGACACCACCTGATAGGAACGCCCCCAACGGCACATCGGCGACCATCCTTATTTTAACGGCCTCACGGAAACGTTCGATCAGCTCTTCACCGATAGCTTCCTCGCTCTTTGGGGGGCACACATCAAATTTTACATCCCAATACTGGCGCGGCTGATAATTAGTTTGCCCGTGTTTTAAGGTCAAACAATAACCCGGTTCCAATTTATAGACATTCTTATAAATGCTTTTAGGTTCAGGCACATAGCCGAAGCCAAAGTATTCTTCAATCGCCGTCGGATCCAATTCTTTAGGCAAGTCTGGATGTTGCTTCAACGCTTTTAATTCGGAGCCAAAGATAAACAGGCCATTTGCCAGTTCCGCATAAAACAAGGGTTTTACGCCTAAGCGATCCCGCGCCAAGAATAAAGTTTGCCGGTCTCTGTCCCACACGGCAAACGCAAACATGCCGCGAAACCGGTCAACACAGCCTTCCCCCCATGCTTGCCAGCCATATAAAATAACTTCAGTGTCACAGTGGCTTTGGAACACATAACCTAAAGCTTCCAGTTCTTTGCGCAGCTCCATGAAGTTGTAAACTTCGCCATTGTAGGTCAACACCACGTTTTTATCGCGGCTGACCATGGGCTGCTGACCGCTGCTTAAATCAATAATCGACAAGCGGCGATGACCAAAACCTAAACCCTGCTCGATATGCAACCCCCCTTCATCAGGCCCGCGATGGTATTGGCTTTCGTTCATACATGACAGCAAATCCCGATTGATTTCGCGTTTTTCTTTTAAATCAAAGATGCCGACAATGCCGCACATAGTTTATTCCCGTTGAAAAAATAAGTGATGGTAAAGCCATAACTGTTGTTGAACCGCTTATCCCTTAGGGAACGATTAAGCCTGTAATAAAGCCGAAAGCTGCTGTACATTTTGCTCCCAACTGAACAACGTTTTAACAAAATCCCGGTTGGCACTGGCTGTAGTTGGCGTTGCCAATAACCCGTCCAATTGTTTAACCATGTCATCAGCATCATCCGCCACCGATACGGCAATCTTTTCATTGCGAGGGATACCTTCCATCGCTGCGCCCGTTGCGACAATATATTTACCCATTGCCATGGCTTCCAAAACTTTATTTTGTATGCCTCTGGCGATCCGTAATGGGGCGACCACAAGTCTGGCATGGGCAACGTAGGGCCTGACATCATCAACCCGACCAGTGACGATAATGTTGTTGTTTTCGGCCAGGGCTTGCACGTCTTTAGTGGGTTTGCCGCCGACAATATAAAACTTTGCCTGAGGATGGTTTTTTTCTAACCTTGGAAAAACGTTTTTGGCAAACCAAACAACGGCATCAATATTCGCCCAGTAATCCATCGCACCAGTGAAAACTAGCACGTCTTCATCCGCTTGATAAGGCGAGCTAAAAACAATATCAGGCGAAAAATAATCGGTGTCGACGCCGTTGTTAATAGCGCCAATTTTGTCAGCTAAGAAGGGGGAGAGTGTTTTAAACAACGCCGCTTCCTGCTCGGAAACAAACAGGCTAATTTTTGCACGGCTGGCAAGTTGTTGCTCATAGCGCAACAACGTTGTGGCTTCGCGCTGATAGACCCAACGGCCCAGCCCCTGCTTTTTTTCCGCATATTGCCGCCATTTGTCGGAATCCACATCGACAAAGTCAACAATCATGTCAACAACGTGCGGTTCATTAATGAACTGCGCCATCACCGAGGAAAATACCAGCACTTTTTTTATCGCGTGGGTTTTTATTGTGTTGTCCACCCACGCCTGCATCGCCGCGTTTTTATAATAAGGCAAACTTAATGGTACGCCCGTCAATAAACCTTGTAGGCTTTTAATTTTGGCATGGCGCGGATTTAATCCCTGATAATAGGTGTCCGCACACAGTGCATTCAGATTATCGGTATATTGCCAGTCATTTGGATCATCAATAAACGTACCCAAGTACACGTTGAAATCGGCCGCCAAATATTTTAAAAAATGATAAGAACGTATCTTGTCACCTTTATTGGGCGGGTACGGTATTCGGTGGGCAAGAAAAAGCAGGTTTTCCATGTGCTTTTATCCTAAATCTTTCGATAGGAACGGGCCGATAAATTGGCTAACCAGTAAAGGTAACCGTTTCCAGGCCGCGATAAATAACTGGTATTTGGGGTTGAGCGGATTAATGTCGGGCAATTCGGTCGCTTTGACTAAATAAAATTCATAAAACAGCGGTTCAGGCACAAATCCCCAGTTCTTTTTAAAGCTGTATGAGCCAGTGCCCACCTTACTGCGCCCAAAATCGAATATTTTTACGCCTTTTTCTACGGCGCGGCGCATGACTTCCCAGTACATAAAATCATTGCCTTTTAGATCACGCGCCAGCTCAGTACCGCCGCCATAATAAGGCAACACCTCATCTTTAAAATAAAAATTCATGACGCTCGCAATGAGTTGCCCGTTATGTTCAACGCTTAACACTTCGCATTGCTCACCAAAGACTTCTTTTAAAAGCTGGAAGTATTTTTTTGAAAACACCGGCGTACCCAGATTTCTGACACTTTCAGAATATGCCTGATGCAGGCGTTCGACGCTGTCATCAATGACACTGACTAATCCCGCCTCGATACCTTTTCTAACCATAGCCCGCTGTTTTCGGGGAATCGCGAGCATGTTCCTTTCCACATCAGGGTCGAGCGTTTTGCGGAACGTCACATAAAGCTCTTTGTAGGGGCGTTCGGGGTGTTTTTGCTCGCGGTGGCGCATTTCTAAAGCATCCACACCAAGTTCTTGCGCCAACCGGCAGGCTTCTTTATCCAACGCGACATAGGCTTCATCATTGTTAGCCACAATGCCGCCGTAAACACAAAACGCCGTAGACACCAAGCTGTTGCCGAATAACAAGCTTTTGACATGCACTAACGGCAAAATCCCCGTTATGACACCGTCGTTTTCGGCATAAAGGAAGTGGGTTTTATGGCCAAATGCCCGTTCAATGACGGTTTTCCAACCGGACAAATGGAAAAAAGTGGCTTCGCTATTATTTTGGACAAAATCATCCCAATGCTCATAATTTGCTGCATCCAGTGTTTTAATCATGGTTTTACCTAGTGGGCTTTTAGAAACACATTTTCCATCGTATCCCAGTCAAAATCAGCCAACAGTTGCTTAATTCTGTTTTCCATTTTATTGAGATTAAGATAATGCCGGGTGCGGGTTTTTAAACTTAAACCGGTTTGCTTTGGCTGCTCTGGGTCTATTTCCCAAGGATGAAAATAAAAAATGGCGGCTTGCTGTTCGTTTTTATTGACTCGGTCAAATGCCCATTTGGACAGGGCATAAGGATAAAACCTGAAAAAACCACCACCACCACAGGGCATATTTTTGCTGCCAAAGCGCAGTGTGGTGATAGGGATTTCTTTAAAATCGGCGTTGGCTATTGGCTCATAGATAAAGCGCGGCGCATCGGGCATGCCGTATAAGTCATGTTTTACGGGGTAAATGCTTGAACTGTAAGCAAAGCCTTCTTCCTGCAAAACATCAAGCGCCCAGAGATTAGCCGCACCAATTGAGTAACTGGCCGCACGGTAACCCTTCACCGCTTTGCCGCTTAAATCTTGCAGAATTTGTTTGGCTCTGGCCACATCATCCCTAAACTGCGCGGGCGTCTGCTCAGTCACCCTGATGTGCCCGTAGCCATGACAGGCTAATTCGTGCCCGTCCCTGACGATGCGCTTAACTAGCTCAGGATAACGCTCGGCAACCCAGCCTAAAGTAAAAAAAGTGGCCTTTACATCTTTTCCGGCAAATAAATCGAGGATTTTATAGGTGTTGGCTTCGACTCTATGAGGGAGTTTATCCCATTGATTTTTATTGATATAAGGTTCAAATGCCGATACCTGGAAATAATCTTCGACATCGACCGTCATGGCATTTTTTATGGACACACTAAATTCCAAGGTTACAAATGAATGTTTTTGCGTAACAACGCCCGCTGTTGCATGAGCAGAGTTGATATTATTTTTTACTGTTTTAATGACGGGCTAAAGCCTGACGTAATGTGGCGACTATTTGTTCAAGCGCCGCGACACGCTGTTCTAACGGACCACTGGAAGTTTCTGAATTATCATGGAAGTCATCAGACGAGTCATCTTCAATATCTGCAATGACTTGATGAATTACGTCTAAATTGATAAGTTGCAGCTCTTCAAGATACCCAAACAGCAAGACCCTATTGCATAACGCATTGATCTTTCTTGGAATCCCTTCGGTGTAACCGCAAATGACAGCAAACACGTCTTCTTCAAATTGCGGCATATGCTGCCATCCGGCCTTTTGAAGGCGGAACAAAATATAACTTTTTGTTTCCCCTTCATCAAGGGGCTTTAGTTGGCAAGTCGCCACAATCCGTTGCCTTAATTGCTCCATTTCCGGTAAAAAAAGTGTCTCGCCCAGTTGTTTCTGGCCTATCAGAAAAGTCTGGAACAATGGCTTCCCCGACATCTCAAAATTCGACAACATGCGTAATTCTTCTAGCGACTCTTTAGGCAAATTTTGCGCCTCATCAACTATCATAAGCACCCTTTTACCTATCATCGATTGGTCAATAAAAAACCGTTCTATCCTAGTCAATAGAACCGCCTTGTCTTCCCCTTCATAAGGTAGCCTAAAAGTGGCGGCAATCACTTTTAACAACTCATCCGCACCGACTTGTGACGACACCATAATGCCTAGTGTTATTTTGTTTTTATCCAAACTGTTGACCAATTGCTTGACTAACATGGTCTTACCGGTGCCAGGTTTTCCGGTGATGACAATAAACCCCTCGCCCTGAGTCAGCCCATAGTTCATATAAGTCAACGCCCTTCTGTGAATCTCACTATTAAAAAAGAAATCACTGTCAGGATTTAACTGAAAAGGCTTTTTATTTAAACTATAAAAACCGTCATACATCTTTAAAATCTCATAAATAAACTAGCTGTGGCACGGTTTTCTTGAAAACTATTAGTAGCCGTAGATGAAATTTGATCTACATGCAAAAACTCTATTTTGCTATTGATATGGTTGGTGATTGAACGGCTTAAACCGACAACAAATTCATAGCGGTTGTCTTTTGCAGCATCACCCCGATCAATTTGCTGCCACCTTGGGCTGATATAAGCGCTAGTCCGCGCCGTAAGGCGCCGGCTCCAATTGGCACTGGCCCCGCTAACTTTTTCCCTATTATTGGTCTGCTGAAACACTCTGTCTTCATTGAACACATTCGCCCCTAACATACCCATAGCAGAATTGTACGAACTGGAAAGATTCCATATTTTTCTGACTATCACATCATTAGTTAAAGTAGGGATAATAACGGTGAACTGCCCGAACTCCTCAATTAACGGATCGGGGTTTATGTCAACCGTAAAGGTCTGTTGTTGCAACAAAATCGCCTGCGTGGTCGTGGTGTCATTTAAATGCCTCAACATCCAATTTGAGCGTCTTGTGCGGTAATTCAATGCCGTTTGCCAAGTATTGCCATTGTTTAAGCCAATTTCATTTTCCCGGTAAGTTGTAGTCCAGCTCAACCGCTGCATAGGCGTTATATTGACAGTCACATGCCGGTTGTTGCCGTAACCCGCTTCAACGTTGTAAAAGCGGCTAGGCATCCATTGCCCGCCCACCGTATAGTAAAGGCCGTTACTGTTGCCATTAGTGATGGATTGGAAATTATTATTGCTATATCCGCCTTGGGCAAAGATATTAAAATGCTTGCTGATGGATGCCCTTAGTATTGCGCTAGTGTTTTGGAAGCTGACATTATTCCCGGACGTCCTGTTGTTTTCGGAATTATTAAAAGATAAGCCCCATTTAACCCGCTTGAATTCATTACCGCTATTTAATTGAACAAACTCGCTGACATTCAAGGTATCTGAAAAGGCGCTATTATTTATAGACGATACGGAATCTGTTGCCAACGCATCAAAATTGACGGTGGCACTGCCATTGGCATAATTGCCAAACCTCGGTGTCCAAGTGGGCGCCAAACCAAAAGTGCTGACATTCGTCCTATTGCCTGCACCTGATATGTTGTCATTGGCTATCTGATTATTGTCAGTGTTTTGCTGCGTAATGCCACTTCGTAAGTTTAAAAAAAAACGGTTTGGGACCAACACAACATTCCCGTTAGCCCTTAACTGGTGAAATGTCGTCAGTTGGTTGTCATCACGTGCATTATATATATTCTGCATCCGGTAATTTAAGTTCAGCATAGTGCTTGCTGAGCGGCCAATAATGGAAACACCCGGCGTCACGGCCGTAACAAACGCACTTTTTTGGCTTGCTGTTGGCGCCAAGGTGATGTTATCGGAGTAAATTTCCTCTGCATTGACAAAAGGGTTGACCGACCAATTAACTGCATGGGAGAGGCCGCAATAAAAATTAACGCCCATAGTGCCGACAAGCAAGGCGGCAGGATAAATTTTCATAGCATTGTGCTAAGAACGGTTATAAGTGTATGGCACTGGAGAAGGGCATTAACACATCATTTGTGCCCATACTGCCCATACTGCCCATACTGCCCATACTGCCCATAATAGTATTTATCAAGCAAACCCGCCTTACTTTTGTTGAGCACAGCCAAAACAACATCACAAGAAGATAATTTTTCAACTGATGCCGTCACAAAACTTTGCAAAGTTTGTTCGGCTTCTATAACCAGAACAACCTGCCCCACTAACTTAGCTAAAACAACACCTTGCGTGGCCGCAAGCAACGGCGGTGAGTCAAATATAACTATTCTGTCGCTGTACCTGTTACTTAATTCCTCAGCGAACAAAGTCATTTTATTGCTGGCCAACAATTCCGTAGAATGCTTATGCTGCTTCCCTGATAGGATCAAAGATAGCCCTGGCATATTTGTTTTAAATTCTATATCCGTATAAGAAAGCCAATCATTTTCAAGATAATCTATCAAACCATACTTGACATCAATCCCCAGCGTTTTTGCAAGGGACGGACGAGCCACATCAGCATCGATCAACAACACTTTTTTGTCGCGTTCATTAGCAATGCTTAAAGCAAGGTTTAGTGCCGTATATGTTTTCCCCTCCCCTTCCACACTGCTGGTCACTAATATCACATTGGGCTTGGTAATCCCGGCGCTGGCTGGGCCAAAAGCATTATCCACTAGCCGCCGTTTAATATTTCTGTATTCCTCTATCGTTTGGGTTTGGTCATCACTGGATACAATAAAGCCTAATTCAGCCAATCTTTCCAAATCAAGACATACCAGTTGCCGATGCTCAATGGATTTTTCCCCTTGCTCTGCAACGGTCAAATCAACACTTTCAAATGGTTGGTTAAGATGATTATCCTGCCTGTTTTCCCTAGTAATTTCAGCCGACACATTAGATGCGTCGATTAATTTTTGCCCTTCACTTTTAGCTTTGTTTAACACTTTTTCAATGATACTCATTTATGCCCCTGCAAATTTATCAAAATTTGCCTTTTAACGATAAGACATCAAAAACCATAAACCCTATATACACCAAAACAAGCCCGAATATTGCAGCGTTGGATATCAAGGTGTCTCTTTTATTCCTTTTTATTTCCTCGGGGCTTGATTTAAATGAGATAGCCCCCAAAACAGGAAGCCCTGTTATTTGGCTTACTTGCGTAAGTGTTATGAAAGTCGGCCTAATCAAATAAATTAAAAAGGCAACACCTAATCCAAACACACTGCCTAAACCTAATACAGCCGAATAAAATAATTTTCGTTGAGGGAAAGAGGGTTCCAATGGCAGATTTGGCGCATCGGCAATTCTAAATTTTAAGGCATCAGCTTGGTCGTCAACTTTTTTGGACATGCTTGCCTGCTCTCTGCTGAGGAGCAACTGCTCATAGTTATGTTTTATGGTCTGATAATCGCGGTTTAAGTTCTGCATCTCTGTCTCTACTGAAAGCCGCGAATTTAATTCATCTTGCGCTGTTTTTAAACGCGCTTCAAACATCTCAACGCGCGAACGAATGGAAGCGATATTAGCATCCGTATCATTTATGGCAACCTTGATGGTCTGTATATAGGGGTTGGCCATTGCCGCCGATTCAACCCATAGATCATTTGACGGCGACAACTTAGCTTTTTTTTCGGCACTTTCTTTTTCCAGTTTTTTAATGGTCTTTTCGATATAGACTATTTCAGGATGCTTGACCGTATATTTAATAAGGAGATTGTCTTTTTTTTGTTTAAGCTCTGTGATTCGAGAGTCTTCCGCCTCAACTTTTTCGTCAGCTAAAATGCCCCAGTCATCCCCCGCCAACGCCTCATCCAATTGGGTTTTCAACGCGGCCTTTCTTGACATGGCCTCATTTAATTGAAGCTTTGCATCCTCTAATGCTGATGATATTTGTTGTATTTCGCCAATCTGGTTGCTATTTTGGCCGGGCAGTAAACCTAAGTTAACGCGCTTAAAGTTTTCCCTTGCCCTTTCGCTATTACGCAAGCGAGTTTCATATTCCTGAATTTGCGCTTCAATAAAATGATGCGCCTCGTCCACACCGGAAAGCGTGGACAACTGGGTCTTCTCAGAAAAAACCGTCAGGACGGCTTGTACTACATTTTTAGCCTCGTCTGGATTGTCCGAATCATATTTTATGGTGAAGACGTCGTTCGCCCCGCCTATGATTTGAATATTTTTCTTTAAATCCCCCATTATTTCTAACAAATCAAAAGAATTGCTTATCCCTTTATCGAGTCCGGCCAGTTTTATAATTTGTTCGAGATTGTCTTTGGTATACATCAAGCTCTGCATGACACGAAGCAAAGCCCTTACGTCCGGTTGCATTGCCATTCCATGAAGCAAAGGCCGCAACATAGTCCTTGTTTCAACGTGGACTTTTGCCTCTGAGGTATATCTATTTGGCATAACAAAAACAATTAACCAGCCACTTAAACAAAGTAACCAAGCTAAAGTAATAGCAATCCATTTATATTTTAAAATCCCTTTTAAATAGAAAAGGAATTCTGTCATTTTTTCTTGCATACGTTTTTGTCTTACTAAAAGTTAGGGCAGAAAATTTATTTATTTTGTGTAGGACGCGCCAACAAACACTCCAATCGGAAACATAGCTATTCGAGGTATATGCCAGAAACAGCAATCATCATAAAGTTTGGTTCTGTTATAGTTGGCCAGCACACAATCGTAGGCTGCTTTTTAAGGGCGGTGTTTTATCCGTGAACTAACAAAGCAATATCTAGCAATTAAAAAAACGCTTGGGGGATGATAACAATATCCCCCGGCATAATTTTTACATTAGCCGATAAATCGGCGTCCTCAATAAGGTCATCAATTCTGATGCCAAACCGTTGTTGTTCCCCATTAATGGTACGGATAATACTGGCTCTATTGCCATCGGCATAAATCCCTAGCCCACCAATTTCCACCATCAAATCCAACAATGTCATGCCTTTTTTATAAGGGAAAGCTTTTGCCGTGGAACCTGAACCGCCGCCCCCACCGCCCGAAAAGCCGCCGCCCCCACCGCCCGAAAAG
>DIUY01000018.1 GCA_002422395.1 Methylococcaceae bacterium UBA6146
CCACCGCCCGAAAAGCCGCCGCCGCTCCCACCACCCGAAAAGCCGCCGCCCCCACCATTTAACTGCCCCACGACCCTAACTTGTTGGCTATAAACCCCTTGGAAGCCTTGGACCATAATAACAATCTGGGGGTCCCTTACATATTTAGCGAGGACTTTTTCCATAGTCCTGGCCAATTGGGAAGGCGTTCTCCCTGTTGCCAGCAAATCTTCGGCTAAAGGGATAGTAATTTTCCCATCAGGTCTGACTGTAGCTGAAGTGGACAAGTCAGGGTTTCCCCAAACAAAAATATTCAGGCTATCACCTGGGCCAATAATGTAGGTATAGTCAGAAGAAACCGCTAGCTCATCGTCATCCAGCTGTGGGTGACTGCAGCCTGAAATCAGTAAGATAAACACAAGCAGTGCCCACTTCATTTTTTTTATGAGTTTCAAATCAATCACCTGAACATTGCCAAAAGAAAGCCGCAAGTTTTCTTTAAAAAAATATATGACGGGCAAAGATGACACTATTTTCAAGCTAAGCCGTTATATTTTCTATTTTTTGCCTAAGGGAAGCCCCCCTACAAATATCCAGCGGGCAGTTTGGGTTAACAGGTTTTTTCTTTTTATGCCTTGGCAAGAAAAAGATGCGGCTCTTATACCTAAAGGGACAAGAGCCGCTCCATCATTCGGCAAACCCTTTACCTAAAAACCGTTTTTTAAAACCATTTAGATAATTGCCCCCCAATAAAACATTAAAGCCGCCATAATTTAATGTTTTCTGGGACTTTGTTTCTGTCCAGTTTAGACTTAACATCAAGGACAATACCTGATTCATTGTCCAGCAAACTTGTCACATAAGACCAACCTTTGTCTATAAAGCACTGATGCGGCACCGCCAATATCAGCGCGTGGGCTGGCTTTAGCAAAGCTTCATCGGTCAGCACATGGATTGCATATTCTTCTTGTATTTCATGCACATCGGACATCGGCTCAAACACCTGCACATGAACGCCATAGTCTTGCAATTCCTTGACTATATCAATAACACGGGTATTTCTAGTATCAGGCACATTTTCTTTAAAAGTAAAGCCCAAAATAGTCACTACGCTACCTTTTACACAGCATCCCGCTTTGATAAGCTCTTTTACTGTCTGAGTGGCAATAAACTCCCCCATGCTGTCATTAATGCTACGGCCTGACAAAATAACTTGGGGCGTATACCCTAATGTTGTGGCTTTATAAGTAAGATAATATGGGTCAACACCTATGCAATGACCGCCAACTAGGCCGGGTTCAAAAGGTAAAAAATTCCATTTTGATGATGCCGCTGATAATACATCCCGTGTATCTATATCCATTTTATTAAAAATCAACGCCAACTCATTCATTAGTGAAATATTTAAATCCCTTTGTGTGTTTTCAATCACTTTAGCCGCTTCGGCGACTTTAATAGTCGCCGCTTTATGTACGCCGGCAGTCACTACGGATTCATAGACAGCGGCGACACACGCTAGCGTCTCTTCCGTATCACCCGACACAACCTTAGTGATCGTTTTAAACGTATGGACTTTATCACCAGGATTGATTCTCTCTGGCGAATAGCCAACATTAAAATCCACCCTCCACTTCAAACCCGACTCACGTTCCAGAACAGGAATGCAATCTTCTTCAGTAGCTCCTGGATAAACCGTTGATTCATATACAACAATATCCCCTTTTTTAAGTTGCCGCCCAACCGTTTTTGAGGCATTGATAACAGGTGACAAATCCGGTTGCTTAGCGTGGTTAACCGGTGTCGGTACGGCAATAATATGAAAATCAGCTTTTTTTAATTCATCCGCATCACAGGTGTATAAAATATCGGCTGTGGCCAATTCATCAGCAGAAACTTCGTTTGTCCGTTCTATGCCCTGCTTCAACTCATTAATTCGAAGCAAATTAATGTCAAACCCTATCACTCTCTGGGTTTTTCCGAATTCCACTGCAACTGGCAATCCGACATAACCTAACCCTATAACCGAAATTTTTCTATTATGTGTTCTCATCAAGCAACCTTATAAAAATCTTTATACCATTTAACAAAATTCTTAATACCGTCTTCTAGTGGCATAGATGGCTTATAACCCAAGTCATTAACCAAATCCACAACATCAGCATAGGTATCAGGCACATCACCCGCCTGCAAAGGGAGTAAATTTTTTATCGCTTTTTTACCTAGACAATTTTCTATCGTTTCAATAAAGGTCAATAAATGCACTGGGTTATTGTTGCCTATATTATAAACACGATAAGGCGCCTGACTGGTGCCAGGGTCAGGATTATCGCCCGACCAACTTTGATTGGGCGAAGCTGGTTGATCAATAACCCTGACAATACCTTCGACAATATCATCTATATAAGTGAAGTCACGACGGTGATTGCCATAATTAAAAACATCTATTGGCCTGCCTTCAAGAATATTACGGGTAAACATAAACAATGACATATCGGGCCTACCCCAAGGCCCGTAAACCGTAAAAAACCTCAAGCCAGTCGTTGGCAGGCGGTAAAGATGGCTGTAAGTATGTGCCATCAGTTCATTTGCTTTTTTACTTGCGGCATAAAGCGACACGGGGTGATCAACATTGTCATGGACAGAAAATGGCATATTTGTATTAGCGCCATAAACTGAACTGGAAGAAGCATAAGCTAAATGCCCAACGCCACTATGGCGGCACCCTTCCAACACATTGATGAAGCCGACAATATTTGAGTCAATATAGGCATGTGGATTAGTTATCGAATATCTGACCCCAGCCTGCGCCGCAAGATGCATAACCTTTACAAACCGCTCTTTTTCAAACAAATCCTCCATTCCTTGTCTGTCGGCAATTTCAAGCTTAACAAACCTGAAGTTCTGATAGTTTTTTAGCCGTTCTAATCTTGCCAGCTTCAAATTAACGTCATAATAATCGTTAAGATTATCTATCCCGACAACTTCGTCACCGCGCTCCAACAACCTGACGCTAAGTGTTGATCCTATAAATCCTGCGGCACCTGTAACCAATACCTTCAAAACTTTCTCCCAACGCTACTAATAAAAATATTGCCACTCATTTTGGACATTAATGGTTTGATCTTTTATCAAAAATCTCCTTTAATAAAGTTTCAGCCGCTTTTTGGTCAGCAGCCAATCCTTTTTGTTTTGCTAGCTGGACAGCTTGTTTAAGCGCTGAAATTGCCGAAATGTCATCACCATTTTTATGATGGGCCACCCCTAAATGGTAGGCAAATATCGCAACATCAGGAGCGTCGGCGACTACTTTTGCCAATACCCCTAACCCTTCACTCACCCGGCCTTGTTTAATTAAGGCCCAAGCATAGGTGTCTTTAAAATAAGGCTGATTTGAATCTTTGAATTTTTCAGTCAACTTAACCGCTTTATCCAACTTATCTTTGCTATCATAGTGGTCTGTTAACAGCGATGCCATATTATTGGCGGCAACATCCAAGTCCGGATATTTAGTGACTAATCCGTCGTATATTGGCAAAGCAGAATCATAATCTTTTTGCGCTTCGTACAAAGAAGCCAGTAACAAAGATAAGTTAATATCGTATGGATTTTGTTTAAGCGCCTCTTTAAGGACATCAATAGCCGCTTTGCTGTCACTTTGGGCTAATTTGGCTTTGGCCAGTAAAAGATGGGCTTGCGCGTTATCCGGTGACCTTTTAACTAAACTTGCCAGCAATATGGACGCTTTCTCATATTTTTTGTCCAAAAGATGAAGATTGGCCAAAAGCATCCCCGCTGATACGTTTTTAGGGTCTTTAAGCAACAAATCATTAAGAATAACAACCATCTCATCCCGCTTGTTTGTGCGCTCGTAACATTCTATCAAGCCAACTAACACATCACGGTTTTGAGGATACTTTGACAGTAATTTTTTATAAATCGCAATTGCCTTAGCATATTCCCCCTTGCCTTGAAAAATTTGTGCTTGTATATGAGTAGCTAAATCTTCGGCCAGTGGGTTCGCGACACTCGCGATTGTTTCTGAAACTGTTTCTGCTTGAACCCAATTTTGAGTGGACAAGTCAATTTTGGCTAGCTGCTGCAACAAAACTATATTTGTAGGCTCCCGCTTTAAACCCTTTTCTATTATTTGCTTGGCATATTGAACATCGTTTGCTTTTAAAGCTTTTTGATAAACGTACGGCAGTGCATCCAAATTAGCAGGATTTGCGGCCAACGCTTTTGTAAAATACTTATCAGCCTCGACTTTATCACCCTTATCCAAAAAGACCCGCCCTAACAGAAACAGCACATTATCAGAATCCGGATTACTCCAGCTTATTTCACTTAATAGCTTAATTGCCTCATCATACTGTTTTTTAACCCAAAAAAGCTTAGCCCGCACAATTTTTGCATCAACATAGGCTGGGTTTGCCTCTAAAGTTTCATTGATAAGTTTGTCAGCATTATCAAAGTCTTTGTTGTCAAATGCATTCTTTGCCAAAAGTGTTTTTGCCGCTAAACCTATATTTGAATTTTTCTCCAATCTTATAATTTGATTAAGAATTGCATTGGATTCCTTAAAATTCATTTTTTTGGCTATCCAGTTTGCAAGATCAAGCAACATACCAGGCTTATCCTTATACTGCTCTATAAAGCGATGGAATTCTTCCAGCGCTTTTTCTTTATTTGTGGACTCAAGAAAATCCAGCAGCAATAGTTTTGGCGTCACCTCATCAGGTGTCTTAACAAGCATTGCCCGAAGCAACTCTTCAGCTTCCTTGTTTTTGCCGACCTTACTATATTCTCCAACCAGCAGAACTTTAAACGCATCGTTATCAGGGTATTGAGAAATTAATGCCTGATAATCGCCAACAACAGCACTTTTATCTTTTAGCTTGGTGTGCAAACCAATTCTAGAAAGATGCATGGCTATATTTTTAGGGTCGACTTTTATAGCTGCGTCCACTAAAGGCAGCGCCTTATCGAAATCGCCTTTTTCCAACAAAACCAAAGCCTTTAATGCTAAAAGACGTGCATGGTCCGGGTTTTCTTTTAAGGCATTATCTATAATCACCATTGCTTCTGGTTGCTTTTTTTGTCTGAGCAAAACAGATGCTTTTAATGCCTCCACATCCGGGTCATTGCCTGAATCTTTTGCAATGATTTTGATTTGCTCATCCGCCGCATCTACCTCGTTTAACAAAAGAAGCACCCGGGCCAATTTTAATCTTGCTTCAGTATTAGTTGGCGCTAACTCGACAACTTTCACCAAATTCTCTTTCATTGCCCTGAAATTGCGCTTTTTTTCCTCCACTAAAGCAAGATAGTAATAAGTTTCAGCAATTTCCTTGTTCGACTGGCCGGATGTTTTTAATTCCAGCGCTGCTTTCTCATATTCCCCTTTATTAAGATATTTCACGCCCTTTTGTAAATGCTCCCTCGCATCATTTTCCTTGTCGCATCCCATTGGAAAAAGCAATGCTAATGATATGACGAAAACAATTTTTTTATTCTTTAGAAAAAAAACGTTGCCCATTCTAACCAGCCTATTAAAAACCATCTAACTCCCCTATCGCATCGCAGTGACGCTAGCTTTTGCCTTTATCAATATGATTCATTTAACTAAAATAACAATATAAATGACAATTATGAAAATTGTAGCGGGGCAATCCCTATTATGGCAATCCCCAGTACTGGATGCACCATAGTTTGTCAGACCACAATTTTTCCCAAGTGATTTTCTTATTGGCTAATGCCGCCACCTGCGTTTGTCCACACCCTACGCGCATACCGACAAACTTTTTCATTATTATAATAAATAGGCTATCCGTCCATGTCTTTTTGCAAAACTGCCAAATGTGTCTCATACGAAACCTTAACATAAAACAATTTGGCCGGACGCTTTTTCAGAACAGCGTTACAGCGTAATGGAAACGTTCGGGGTCGCCGTAAAAAAAACATGGCAAACCGGCAGGATTGCTATGCCCACAATGAGCTACCGCCTGTAACAGCATAAGCCCATAGGTTGTGGTATGATGCGCCTGCTTTGTGCAAATGGGTGCTATTGCCATTTGCATATTTTGATCGGCTTTAAGCCTAACTTAACCAAGAAAATTAAACAGTTGGCGGTTTTGAAATGAGAAGTTTTTTTTTATCGTGTAGTGGGTTTTTCAATACAGCGGTGGTGCAGAAAAAATGGCTTGGCGAAGGCAATGGTCTCGACCTATCAATTGACGGCGATTTTTTCCGGACACTTGACGCTTCGTCAGTTAATGGGCTGCCTCTGCTGACCCATATCAATCAAATCTGCGATGCAGGCTTTGAATTGCCATCCCCCTGCTGGTTGTACCATAAAGACCAAGAAAACGGAGCCAGCTCTGGCGTCGATTTAAACGACAAATGGTCTTTGTATAATGGGCATACCTTTTACCTACACCAAAATGCGGGGTTCAATATCCCCGTTGAACTCATTTACCACGATCCTGTGGTTGGTGAATTCCTCCCCGTTAAGGGTAAGGAATGCTACCAAATTATGGGCAGTTTTGGCCACCATAGGTGTCACAGCGTTTTTATTGCTGAGTTTTATGATAAGCAACGAAAACTATTGCATCGTTATGAAAAAAACTTGTTTGAAGGGAAATTAGGCGGTCAAGTGTTAGAGGATTACTTAACTATCTCAGATATCGTCGAAACACCTGCCAATGCTGCCTTTGCCCGGCTATTGGTAAAAAAATTCCCCGCCAAAGCAGGTGAAACCGACAGCTTTTTATTTTTCACCTGCCCGCTTTTCGCCCAACTGCCATCAGTGACCGCAAGCTTGTTAAAATGGGAAAAATCACCGCTTGGAATCGAGGAATGGAAACTCCTGCGCACATTGGATTTAAGCCAATTTACAAATGTGGAGTTTGAACTGCCCAGACAAGCTTACAATGGCCAAACCCACACAATTGGGCTGGCTGAACGCGACAGCGGCCTGGCGGCGCAAGGCTCGCCAAAAACATTTTTATACGAACTGAATATCAAGGGGCAATTAGAATGCCTGAGCGACTCGCGGGTTATCGGTTGGGTTTCGGAATCAACCCTACGGATCAACTTATACATAGACGACCAGTTTGTTGCGGGCACTGACTCGGCAACGGCAAGCAACAATGACGGACACTTCCGTTTTTCCATACCGTTGCCCAGCCAATTCTTTGACGGTCGGCCACACCGCATTGAAGCCCGTGCCTATCCATCCGGCAAGCCCATTGGCGAACTTGCTGAAATCTTGCCTTATCAGATAGTGGCTTGGGATGTGCTGCAAAAATTTGCCGGCAAACCATTGCCAGCAAAACTATCACCTGCCGCCGCTTACCGCTACGATTCGATGCGTGCTTCCTTACTGGCACTATCGGAAGCCGCCAAACATAAAACAGGCAACGACCTTGCAAACATTATCGGGCGGATTACCCGTTTGGGCACACTGCATGAGCAATTAGTCGCCGGTTTTGAAAAAATTCGTCACTATGAGCCGCTAACCTTCCCTTTTGTGGATGCGCCCGACGTCAGTATTATTGTCCCCGTGCATAATAAATTTGCCGTCACCTATTATTGCCTGACCGCCTTATTATTTGCCTACAACCGCGCAAGTTTTGAAGTGATTCTTGTCGATGACGGCTCCAGCGATGAAACCTTGGATATTCTGGATCTGGTTGACGGCATTGTTTATTTGCGCAACGAAACCTCGCAAGGCTTTATCCGCAGCTGTAATCGCGGTGCAAGTGCCGCCCGTGGGCAATATGTCGTCATGCTTAATAATGACACAGAACCTACCACCCGCTGGCTTGATGAGTTGATATTTACCTTTGAGCAATTTGCCAATGTAGGTTTGGCAGGCTCCAAGCTTCTGTATCCTGACGGCAAACTGCAAGAAGCGGGCGGTATCGTCTGGAACAGCGGCAATCCTTGGAACTATGGCCGTGGCGGCAATCCACACGAACCACGTTTTAATTACACGCGGCAAGCCGATTATTTGTCTGGCGCGGCTATTATGCTTCCCAAAACGCTGTGGGATAAAGTCGGCGGTTTTAGTGAGACGTATTGCCCCGCTTATTTTGAAGATACCGATTTGGCTTTTAAAGTGCGTGCCGCCGGCTATAAAACCATTTATGCCCCGCTCTCAGTTGTCTACCACTTTGAAGGAATCAGCAGCGGCACCAACGTGACCACTGGCACAAAACGCTATCAAGAAATCAACCGGCCAAAATTTAAGCAGAAATGGATACATGACTGCCAATTCAATGGTGAAGAAGGCAAAGACGTTGATCTTAACAAAGACCGGGGCATCACCCGCCGCGCCCTCATCATTGATTACCAGACCCCGCGCCCTGATATAGATGCAGGCAGTTATGCCGCCATCCAAGAAATGCGCCTGTTACAATCTTTAGGTTTTAAAGTCACTTTCGTGCCAGAAAATTTGGCCTATCTTGGCCAGTACACAGAGTACCTACAACGGCTTGGCATTGAAACCATCTACGCACCGTTCGCTTCCTCGATACAAGCGTTTTTGGAAAAACGCGGCACTGAATTCGATGTGGTGTATATCACCCGTTATTATGTCGCCAAAAATAACTTAAACTTAGTGCGCCAGTACGCTCCCCAGGCAAAAGTATTGTTCTGCAATGCCGACCTGCATTTTTTAAGGGAACTGCGTGACGGTATCGAGCAGAATAACCAAGACATGATTGACCGCGCCTGCACCATCCGTGATGAAGAATTGGCTATCATGCGTCTTGTTGACGTGACGCTGTCTTATAATGCAATTGAGCATTCGGTTATTATTTCGCATAACTTGAACACCTCCAATGTGGTGACCTGCCCATGGGTTGTTGATGTCACCGATAACCAACCTAAATTTGCTGAACGCTCAGATATTGCCTTCCTTGGCGGTTTTGGCCACCCGCCCAACAAGGCGGCAGTGCAATTTTTCGTCAATCACGTCATGCCAATTTTGCAACACCAATTGCCTGAAGCAAAATTTCGTATTTATGGCAGTAACATCCCCGAAGACATTGAAAAGCTGCAATCTGACAATGTCATTGTCGAAGGTTATATCGAAGATGTCGCTGATGTTTATGATAGTTGCCGTGTGTTTGTCGCGCCGCTACTGGCAGGGGCAGGCATTAAAGGCAAAGTGATTGACGCCTTGGCACACGGGACGCCATCCGTATTGACGCCAATCGCCGCAGAAGGCACACCGCTCAGGCATGGTTTGGAAGTGATGATCGCTGAAACCGCGCAAGAGTGGGCTGATGCGGTGACCCGCTTATACACTGAGCAAGCGTTGTGGGAAAAAATGTCAGCGGCCGCGGGTGAATTTGCCCGCCAACATTATTCTTTTGAAAATGGCCGGAAATTAATGTTAAAAGCCCTTCAGGCGGCAGACGTGTTTACGCCGATGGATAATCAGGCATTGGTGGTCAAGCAAACGAGACCCGAACTTTACTGATGTTTTTTTAATCGCTCTTACATCGGCAAACAAACAAGTTGCCGCGCTGCCAATTTTTAAATAGGGTTATATTTTGAGGAAAATCATTTTTCATTATCATTTCTTTAAAAACGCAGGGACTTCCGTGGATGCGTTGTTAAAAGCCAACTTTCCGCGGCACTGGGTGACCAAAGAATTTAACGGGCAATATGCCATTAACGCCACCCAAGTGAAGCAATGGATACAAGAAGAAGAAAATGCCGTGGCATTTTCTTCCCACACCGCCCTCTTGCTCACGCCTGACCTACCGGATGTCCAGCTATTCCCCATTATTTTTATCCGCCATCCAATTGACCGCATCGCTTCGGCATACGCTTTCGAGCGCACCCAAGGGAGTTCCACCTTCGGTTCCGTGCTTGCCCGCCACACCACACTTGCGGGTTACATTGAAGTGAACCTAGCGCTTGGGCACCACAGCCAGTGCCGCAACTTCCATATCTCCAAGCTGACGCACCTGTTTATAGGCGAGCCTGGCACCCCCGCCACACTGGCGATCAAGGCATTGGACAGCTTGCCGTTTGTTGGCTTGGTGGACAACTATGACAAGTCCATCGACCGGCTTACCGAATGGCTTTTGCCGCATTTTCCGAATTTTAAGCCGGTTATCGTCACCCGAAACGTCACCCGAAGCAACACCATCCCGCTTGACCAAAAGCTCGAACAGATCCGTGCCGAAATAGGGCCTGGCTGTTATGACGAGCTGCTCACAGCAAACGAAGCTGATTTGGCGGTGTTTCACGCGATACAAAAAAGATACGCCTAGCACTTCCATGATAATGCCCCAGCAGCCATGGCTATCATCAGCGCACCCTAAACCTTAACCGTTTTTTCCCCTTAATTAACAACATGAAAATCGGAATTGTCGCCAACTGCCAGGTGCAGCCCTTAACAAAGCTCTTGTCAGCACTTAATGGCGTAGAAACCGTCGTCGCGGTACCCACGCACCTATTCGGCACAAAACAGTTTGAAAAATCCGAAGAAACATTTAAAGACCTTATTCAAGACCCTGACGCGATTGTCTTAAGCTATGCCCATGAGCTTAGGTTTAATGATTACGCAACCCAGACCTTAAAACAGCGGATACCACAATGCCATACGCTGACTAACATCCACTTTTCAGGACTGCATCCTGACATTACTTACGTTGGCGATCAGGGCGGACGGATACAGTCCCCTCTGGGGGATTATCACAGCAAAATAATCCTGCACAGTTTTTTGGCCGGGTATTCCCAAGCAGATTGTCTGCGGCGTTTTTCTGGGGATGAATACGAACGGCTGGGCTATTACCATGAATTTGAAAAGTCGGCAACGGAATTGCGTGGCAGGGATAGCCAACTGGATATTCAATTTGCTGAACACTTTATTGCCTTACTAAAAGAAAGCCCCTGCCTTTATACGCTAAACCACCCTACCCCGATTGTCTTTCAGGAGTATGTTTTGGTTATAGCACAATATTTAGGATTGAAAGCATGGAGGCAACCGACAGCCGTGCTGCCGAATTATTTGGCCCATTCAACCTGGTGGCCAATCTATGATGAAGTCGCGCAAGCGCATGGTTTAAATTATCGGATGCCTATGGTTTTTAAGCAACCCGACGCGATGGGGGGAAAATTCATGGAGCTTGGACAACTGGTCTGTTCATCTTACCAAATGTACGAAAAGGCACGGAACCGGCTTAGCAATAGCCGCCAAGCAACAGCGCTGCTTACGCAACCATCAAAACAACTAGGAACTCCCTGATGCCTTTATATTCACTTGGTTATAACGAGTTGATGCCGGAGCTGATAATGGATGAAAGTCCTTTCATTCGCATTAACCTGGCACCGTTCCTACCATTTGCCAAGGAGCGCGAAAGTGTCAGGCATTTGCGTTTGGCCTTGTCCACACTCGAACAAAACCGCCTTAACGAAGGGGACATTATTGTCACTTCATTTGAGCCGCTCAATTCTGACCTCCGCGCAGCGTTAACCCGAAAAAAAGCCTTTTCGCCGGAAGATTACGACCGTATCAGCAAATTAATCACCGTGTTTGGCCTTTATTTTCGTCAAAAACCCTTTCGGAAAAAGCATTGGATTGCCTCCCAAGCACAACAAATCAGACAATGGGAACCGAAATTTTATGGCCGCTACGGGAATGTTGAACTGCGTGTGATCGACAGTTATTTGCGCAACCAAAGTAAGATTGGGGTCAAATTAGCTGAAATACAGCACCATCTAGCCGACGAAAACTATATGTATCAGGGGAGTGGCAGTGTGCACTGGCTTAGCGCCGCGGATGTCAATTTCAATCTGCGCAGATTGATGACTAATGCAGGCTTTTACCTGTCCGACAATCCGGCAGAAACTGACGGCGAAGCACTGTGTTTCTGGGCTAAGAAATACTTGGACGCACTAGCCGGAACACATTTTTTATTCCCCTATCCTACCTGTTACCCGAATTTTTTCGTGCCGCAAGACCATCTCTTTAGGCAACAAGGCGTTATTAAAGACTATGTCGCTTTCCCTGAGCCGGAAAAATTCTATGCCACGCTTAAAGGCCATGACATCTTGCTGATGACACCCTTTTATAATGAAGTCAACGGCCTTTATAGCAGCAAACGCCTGTTCAACTTGTATACCGATATAGCAGTCCCGGACTTTTCACTAACGGCTGTGCCGGCCTATATTTCGACCTACCCGAACCGTCCCCACGGGTCTTGGAATGAAACATTCCAGCACTTGATAGCAGAAATTGACCGCGCATTCGCCGCCAACACCTTTTCAATCTTCTTTGCTTCCTGCGGCTGTTATGGGATGCCCATTTGCCACTATGTGCACACCCGTTATGGCTGCACATCGGTCTATATAGGCAATTATATCAATACATTATTTGGCATTTTGCAGCAATGCAGCGAAACCTTCATGCAAGAGCGGCGCATCAATGAAAATTGGGCCATCGGCAACTTAACGCAATTTAAAAATGTCGCCAAAATTGATGGTGGTCGGTATACATGAATCGCCCCCTGAGTTGCCGCGTTGACTGGAGTAAAAAAACATGTCTTTCGCTCCGATAATCGTTAGTCCAATGCAAAAACTTTTGCAACGGCTACTGGGTAGTGGGTTAAATGTGGTGGTGGTTGGAGTACAAGCTAAGGCTTGTACTGAGGCAAACCAAGGTTTGCACTCCAGCTTATCAACGTGCAGCTACAGATTTAACCCACCACCCGGCTACTGTAACTTAAATCAAAAATGGCGCTATTAGAGTGACCTTGAAAGCTTAGTCACCCCAACCGGCGCAAACAAGCAAGGTATCCTGCATGTTCGACAGCAACCTAGTAAAAAAAGCACTGCGTGAAAAAATCCTCACGTCCGCTTCCAGTTATGCGCTGCTTGCCAACAAAGCCGCAATTGAAAGGCAGCCCTTGCTGGCCTTACAGGTTTTGCGGGCAGGCCACACTGTTTACCCGAACAATGGGGGGTTAAAAAAGCGCTTGGAGACGGCGGGGGATTTAAACCCCGCCCTCGTCAACCAGCTCAACTTACCGCCCGCCAGAAAAATATTTGGCATCGGCCTATCCAGAACCGCCACCTCATCGCTTAACGAAAGCCTGGAAATGCTCGGCTATAACACCGCCCACTGGATGAATTCGGCGGCGGAAAATAAAATTATCGACTGGACAGAATTGCTTTCGCATGATGCCTTATCTGACACCCCTGTCTCGTTTATGTTCGAATTGCTGCACTACGCATTCCCAAACAGCCACTTCATTTACACCTACAGGGACATTGAAAAATGGGACCATTCAATCACCTCGCATTTCCATTGGCTAAAAGGCTTTGAGTCATTCAAGCAACTATGCCTGAATGGCAATGGCAAAGGCGGCGTGGTGGATTCCCCACTATGGCGCATGATCCATCTGACTTTGTACGCCAATTGCTCCTCCTGGTCTGAGGCCTATAAACAACATGAACGCCGCGTCGAGCGTTTTTTTTCCTCGCACCCTGAAGCCCGGCTACTTAAAATTGACATCACCGATCCCACACTGGGCAGCAACGATAAGTGGCACACCATCGCCAATTACCTTGATTTACCTGATGACCACATCCCTCTGTTACCTTTCCCTAAAAAAAATAACAAATCAGGGCTTAATCAAAGGCAAGACCCCAATTTCAGGATGGAACTGCCCGAATCGTGGCAAGCTGAGCTTAAAATTGGCCAATTTGGCAAATTAATTTCAGCACAACCCGAACCGGCCATGCAACGGCCTCTGGCACATAAAACAAAAAAAAAGATGTTGCTGTTGCATATTGGCACTGAAAAGACCGGGACCACGTCAATACAGGAGTTTTTGGCGTTGAACCGGGGGCAATTAAAATCTAGCAACGTATTCTATCCAGCTTCTTTGGGTGCCAAAAACCATATAAAAATTGCCGCTTACGCAGACACCCCGCCGTGGCGCCTAGCCCGCAACCTATTCGGCATTGATTCCGAGGAAAAACACCACTTATTCCGTAATGGCCTTGAGCAACAATTTCAAGAAGAGCTAGACGCCAATGATTGCCAGCACACCATCATTTCTAACGAACATCTGCATTCGCAAACAACAAAGCCGGAACAAATCCAGTTTTTAAAAAGCCAAATGGAAAAGCATTTCTCAGCCATCAATGTCCTGGTTTATTTTAGAAGACAAGACTTAATGGCCGTGTCATTCCACTCCACCATGCTGGAAGCTGGCTTCATCCCCTCCGGCCATTTTAATTTTGAGCCAACGAATTATTATTTTAACTTTTTTTCCATCTACCAAAATTGGCTCAATTGTTTTGGTAAGGACAACGTTAAGGTCCGTATTTTTGCTAAAGAACACTTTATAAACGGCAGCCTGCTGAACGATTTTTGCGCCTCGGCAGGAATTTCTGAAACTAACGGCTTGCTGATACCCGAACGAAAAAATGAAGCGTTTTCTTTAACGGCTGAATGCCTGGCTTTTGAGTTGAACCAACAAATTAAAAATGGCCATCTCGTAATGGCAAACCCTGAGCGAAAGCGTCTAATTGCCCAATTTAGAAAAAACTTTACCGGCCCTGCACACTATCCGGACAGACAAGCCGCCCTGCGTTTTTACCAAAGCTTTGCAGCCTCCAACAAAGCCCTGCAAGAGCAACTGCCTGATGCCTTTTCGCCTCTTTTTAATGACGACTTCTCTATGTATCCGGAGCAAGAAGACACCACACTGCTTACCGAAAAACGCCAATGGGCAAAAGAAGAACTGGCAAATTTAATTCAGCTATACGCTAAGCCACTACCCGCCAAACGAAGGCCACGAAAATGAATAATGCTTTAATTATTGGCCATAGCCATATCCTGTGCTTACGGGCTGCCCTTAAACAAAGCAGCCAAAATCCCGAACCAGTCAGTTTTGACTTCCTCTTATTGCGGGACAAAAAATACCATTCAGAAACCACTAAAACACTGTCTGCCGAACAGCGCAGAATGCGGACTTCATCGGTGGAAGGCGTGGACAAAGTCCTCATAGCAAAGCGGATAACTCAAGCCAACCCCGACACCGCCCTATTGTGCATCAATGGCAATGAACATTCCGGTGTTGGCATGATCCATTCAGCCGCCATTAGCCAAGCGACCAAACTGGACAGAATGGCGGGGATCATCAACAAAAAACTAACAGAATGGCTAAATTTTCTGACGCCTTTATTGCCTGAGCGGATTATTTTTTACCCTTCGCCGCCGCCCATAGACACCGATCACCTGTCCGGCTTATTCTCTGAAGACCGCATCGGGCGTTATAAAGGGCATCAATTTGAACCGTTTGAATTCAGGCTGTCAGCTTGGCGACACTACTGTGAAACAGTCAAAAACCTGTGCGCCCGATACGACATCGAATTTATTGATTTGCCCGACTCCGTCTTCAAGGCAAATGGTTTCCGCGTACCGGACTGTTACGGTAACGATCTGCTGCATGGCAATGCTGAATACGGCCAACGGGTGCTCACCAAGCTCGCTGAAGCCATTTTAACCAAACCGGCGCCTAAGCCGGCACATCCTTACCAAAAGCTGCCCGACTACGCATTCTGGAAACAGGCCGTCGCTGACCTGCCTTGTGCGGACATCGATCCGGTCACCACCCTTCCCTTCACCATTAGCAAAAGCGATAAAATCGCCACCGCAGGCAGTTGTTTTGCCCAACACATTTCCAAACACCTGCGGGAACAAGGTTTTAAGTTCTTAGTCACTGAACAACCCGGCAACACCGGACAAGATGCCGAAGCACGCGGTTTTTATGACTTTAGCGCCCGTTACGGCAACATCTATACCGCCAGGCAATTGCTGCAACTTTTCGACCGCGCCTTCGGCTATTTCCAACCGCTAGATAAGGCCTGGAATCGCCATGACGGTAGCTTTTGTGACCCGTTCCGGCCCCGCATCGAACCCGATGGCTTCCGCACCGAAGCTGATTTACGCCGCGACGTCCGCCTGCATTTAAGCGCCGTAAAAAAAATGTTCCTCGAACTGGACGTCTTTATCTTCACCCTCGGACTGACCGAATGCTACCTATCGCGTTTGGACGGCGCGGTTTACCCATTGGCGCCGGGCGTGGCCGGTGGGCAATTTGAGCCGTCACAACATGTTTTCGCAAACTTTTCCGTTGGTGACGTGGCGGCTGATTTGCGCACTTTCTTGCAAAAATTACAGTTAGTGAACCCTAAAGCCAAAGTCATTCTTACCGTATCGCCAGTGCCGCTAGTCGCCACCGCAGCCCAACGTCATGTGCTGGTTTCGACCACCTATTCCAAAGCCGTGCTGCGCGTTGCCGCAGAAGAAATTGCCGCAAGCCACCCCCAGGTGTGCTACTTCCCGTCCTATGAAATCATTACCGGGAACCATGCCGGCTCCAGCTACTTTAGCCCGGACCGCCGTTCAGTGACCGCGCAGGGTGTCGCCCACGTCATGCGTGTGTTCATGGCACACATCGGCCGACAAACCACGCCACATCAGGGCATCCCTGACGAAAGCGAAAATCTCACACCGGAAGAGCTTGCTGCCCTAGCTGAAATGGACAAGCTGGTAGAAACCATCTGTGATGAGGAATTGTTGGCACGTTAAACTTGTCCACTTAATCCAATAAAAATAATCCAACCAACACCTAAAACTATGTCAATCACCCTAACAGAACTTGCCAATTTATGTGCCGCCCAAATTAAAGGCGGCGACCCCTCGTCAGTTATTGGTTCCGCCGCCGATATTGTCACGGCACAAGCGGGGCAAGTCACACAATTGACCAGTAGCCGTTACAGCAAACACCTCCAAACCTCGAATGCTTCGGCCTGTTTTATTGCCGAAGGGTTTCCGGTTGAAAATGTGCCGGAAAACGTGGCGCTACTGGTCTGTGCCGATCCTGAAATGAGCTTTATCAAAGCCGTCGAATTGCTGCATCCACAACCTGCCCACCCTCCCCAAATCGCCCCCCAAGCCGTTCTTTCAGACACTGCCGCGCTCGCCGATACTGTTTATGTCGGGCCTTATGCGGTTATCGGCGAAAACGTCCGCATAGGCGATAACAGCGAAATACTGGCTGGCGCCTATATTGGCAACAACGTCCAAATCGGCAAAAACTGCCGGATTTACCCTTATGCCGTCATTTATGATGATGCAGTCATTGGCGATAACGTCATCATCCATTCCGGCGCAATTATCGGTGCCGATGGGTTTGGCTATAAATTCCGCAACCATCAGCATGTTAAAGTCCCGCAAGTCGGCAATGTGGTCATTGGCGATAACGTCGAAATCGGCGCCAACGCCTGTATCGACCGGGGCGCATTAGGCAGCACAAGCATCGGCGCGGGCAGCAAAATAGACAATCTGGTGCAAATTGGCCACAACAACAAAATCGGCAACCATGTCATTATGTGCGGCCAAGTCGGGGTGTCCGGCTCTTGCGATATCCAAGATTATGCCGTTTTGGCCGGTAGCGCAGGCATCGCCGACCATGTCACCATCGGACAAGGCGCAGTGGTCATGGCGCGGGCCGGCGTGGCAGGCGACATAAAAGCGGGCAGCCAAGTTTTTGGCAGCCCCGCGAAAGAAAAGCGGGTGGCCTACAAAGAACAAGTGGCGATCAGCAAACTACCTGAGTTAATAAAAACCGTAAAACTACTGGAAGAAAAAATTCAATTGCTGGAAGAAAAACAGCCATAGCATCCTGCCTTAGGGACGCATGCAAAACAACTGAGTCAAGTATGTTTTTTACAAGAGGTAAGATCCGACGACTGCCAGTCCTTCAAGGACTGGCAGTCGTCATGTCACCAAAATCATTTCATGCCCGTTCCTTAAAAATAACTCCCCGGAAGGTGGGCGCCACTATTTAAGACCCGGCAGGCTTCAAAAACCTGCCGGGTCTTGATGCCGGAAGTTATTGTCAACCAAACCCTAACCATCGTATCGGAGCCCCCTACAGCACCAACTTATAACCGCAGCAAGGCCATAGCTTAATGGTCATGTAGTATAATCAGGCTTTTTACTGACAAAGGATTACCCATGTCCATTTCCCTAACAGTCCTTGAGCAGGTGGTCCGGCAAGCAGGCTCAATTGCCTTGGCTCATTTTAAAAACCTAAAGCAGTTGGAAGTTATTAAAAAAAGCCCGCGTGACCTGGTCACCGAAGCCGATGTTGAGGTTGAGGCGTTTTTAAAAGAGACATTGGCCCGCCAATGCCCTGAGTATGGGTTTTGGGGTGAAGAAAGCGGGCAAAGCGCTAATCAGGCGGCGCGTTGGATTGTCGATCCGATTGACGGCACCCATTCGTTTTCCAAAGGCCAGTATTTTTGGGCCATTAGCGTTGCTTTGGAAATTGACGGGCAACTGATAATGGGCGCAGTCTACGCACCGGCGCTGAACGACTATTATTGCGCCGAAAAGGGCAAAGGCGCTTTTAAAAATGGCGAGCCTATTGCCGTTTCATCAGAAACCAGCTTAGAAAGCAGCATGGTAGCCACAGGTTTTGCCTGTCTGCGCTCTTATCTGACAGAAAACAACCTGGAACGCTTTGCCAGAATTGCCCAAAAAACCACCGGACAACGGCGTTTTGGTTCGGCGGCAATGGATTTATGCCTGGTTGCCGATGGTCAAGTCGATGCTTTCTGGGAGCAGGAACTTAATTTATATGATGTTGCGGCAGGCGCTTTGATTGCCCAAGAAGCCGGGGGCACCGTCACCGACTTTCAAGGTAATCCCGGTGTTTTCCCTAAGCAAATTTTGGCGACCAACGGCAAAATTCTGGATCAGGTTCTGGCGCTTATGTAGTCCGAATGGCTGTAACATAAACGTGTAACAATAAAATGTGTGGTCAGGCAAGCGGCAACATAGATAAACGGACAGGAACAGGCAATGAAGGTATTGGCTTTATACAGTATCAAGGGTGGCGTAGGTAAAACCTCAAGTGCGGTTAATCTGGCATTTTTAGCGGCCCGTAGCGGTTTTAAGACCTTAGTGTGGGACCTTGACCCCCAAGGTGCGAGCAGTTTTTATTTTCGGATCAAACCTAAAGTAAAAGGCGGCAGTAAAGACTTGATTGCCGGCAAACACGAGTTGGACGATCTGATTAAAGGCACCGATTTTGATAACCTGGATCTGCTGCCGTCAGATTTCTCATTCAGAAACTTTGACTTGGTGCTCGACGATAAGAAAAAGCCCACCCAACAACTAAAAAAATGCCTCAAACCTTTAGCGGACGAATACGATTTTGTGTTTTTGGATTGCCCGCCGAACATATCCTTACTGTCAGAAGCGGTTTTTGCCACCGCCGACATTTTATTATCACCGATTATCCCCACCACATTATCATTAAGAACGCTGGAACAATTAAAAAAATTCATTAAAGACAATGACTTGAAAAAACTGGTGCTGATGCCGTTTTTTTCGATGGCGGACCGCCGAAAAAAAATGCACCGGGATATCATGGAACACCTTAAAGACAGCCATGCAGACATGCTGACCGCCGCCATACCCTACGCCAGTGATATTGAACGCATGGGCTTGGAGCGGATGCCCTTGCCAGCCTACGTTAAAAAAAGCCCGTCAACGCTTGCCTACCAAGCGCTTTGGCAAGAAATTCTGGCGCATATGCCAGAAAATAATGTGCGATAAACCCTATTCCAATCAACCTATCAGGACCACGTCATGCCTTATAAACGATTTGTTTTGAGTAAGCCCAATACATCAATCATGCAAATGCCTCATTTTGGCCTGTCAAAAGAAGATTTTATTAACGATTTCAAACAATATTACATCCATGTGTTAGGGCGGGATGAAGACTGCCGGTCGCCTTTTTATGCGGGAGAAGCCTTGTCGCAGACAATCCGGGACCGTCTGATGGAACGCTGGAAAGCGACCCATGCGGTCTACAAACAGACCAACAGCCGCCGCATGTTTTATTTGTCGATGGAGTTTCTGATGGGGCGGACACTCAGCAACGCCATGCTCAATCTTGGCGTGACCTGCACGGTCAGCCAAGCCATGTACGATTTGGGCATTGAAATCGAAGAGCTGATTGACAGTGAATTGGATGCGGGGCTTGGCAACGGCGGCTTAGGCCGGTTAGCGGCGTGTTTTATTGACAGTTGCGCGACCCTACAGTTGCCGGTGATTGGTTATGGTTTACGTTATGAATACGGCATGTTCACGCAAACCCTAGTCAATGGTGAACAGGTTGAAAAACCCGACCACTGGCTGCGGCACGGCAATGTTTGGGAAATTGAACGTTTAGAATATACCTTGCCCGTCAAATTCGGCGGCCATACTGAAATCCAGACCGATGAACAAGGCCGCCAGCGGATGTGTTGGATCAGCACCGACGATGTCCTGGCCGTGCCTTTTGACACGCCAGTCCCAGGCTACCAGAACAATACCGTCAACACCTTGCGGTTATGGAAAGCGGTCGCCACTGAAGAGTTTAACCTTAGCGAATTTAATGCCGGTGATTATGCCGAATCAGTGGCCGCTAAAATTACTGCCGAACACATCACGATGGTGTTGTACCCCAATGATGCCAACGAAAACGGCAAGGAATTACGTCTGCGCCAACAGTATTTTTTGGCTTCCGCCAGTTTGCAGGACGTCATTTCACATTGGGTTAAACGGCATGGGGAAGATTTTACCGAATTCGCCGACAAGAATTGTTTCCAGCTGAACGACACCCATCCTAGCATTGCCATCCCTGAACTTATGCGCCTGCTAATGGACATCCACGAGCTGTCTTGGGACCAAGCTTGGGGCATCACCAAACAAACCATGGCTTATACCAACCATACCTTACTCCCTGAAGCGTTAGAAAAATGGCCTGTCCACTTGATGAAAAAACTGCTTCCGCGGTTGATGGAAATTATTTTTGAAATCAATGCCCATTTTTTATCGGAAGTGGCGGCACATTGGCCCGGGGACATTGAACGTTTACGGCGCATGTCAATTATAGAAGAAGGTGCTGTGCAACAAGTGCGCATGGCTTATCTTGCCATTGTCGGCAGCTTTTCCATTAACGGTGTTGCCCAATTGCATTCGGAACTGTTGCAACAAGGCTTGTTCAGCGATTTCTACCAATTATGGCCACATAAGTTTAATAATAAAACCAATGGCGTAACGCCGCGCCGCTGGTTGGCCGGTTGTAACCCTGAGCTTGCCGAATTAATCACCGAAGCCATTGGCGACGGTTGGGTGACAAACTTGTCGGAATTAAAAAAACTTGAGCCTTACACGGAAGATGCGCAGTTTAGGGCGCGGTGGCGGGCTATCAAACAACACGCAAAACAACGGTTAATTGACTATAAAAAACAGTACCACACCATTTATTTAGGTAATGACGCATTGTTTGACGTGCAAGTTAAACGCATTCACGAATACAAACGGCAAATATTGAATGTCCTGCACGTCATCCACTTGTATGACCGCATCAAACGTGGCGACACCAAAAATTGGGTGCCCCGCTGTGTCCTGATAGGCGGCAAGGCCGCACCCGGTTATGTGATGGCCAAAAAGACCATCAAATTCATCAACAATGTCGCCAATGTGCTTAATTCAGACCCCGATGTGCAAGACAAATTAGCCTTGCTGTTTTTGACCGATTACCGTGTGTCGGCGATGGAAAAAATCTGTCCGGGCGCCGACCTTTCCGAACAGATTTCCACCGCCGGCAAAGAAGCGTCTGGCACCGGCAATATGAAGCTGATGATGAACGGCGCTTTGACCATTGGCACATTGGATGGCGCCAATATTGAGATCCGCGAAGAAGTGGGGAAGGAGAACTTCTTCCTGTTTGGTTTGACGGAACAAGAAATCGAAACAAGACGGAGCCATTACAACCCGCTTGCCATTATCGACCAAGACGATGATTTGCAGCGGGTCATGCAGCTTTTGGAAGCGGGGCATTTTAACCAGTTTGAACCCGGTATTTTTGATGGCTTGATTGCTTCCATTAAAAGCCCTAATGACCCGTGGATGACTCTCGCCGATTTCCGCAGCTACATTGACGCCCAAAAACAGGTGGAGGCCGCCTATCAGGATAAGGAACACTGGACCCGGATGAGTATCTTAAATTGCGCCAACAGCGGCAAATTTTCCACGGACAGGACGATTGGCGAATACAACCGGGAAATTTGGAAATTAGAACCTAGGCCGGTCAAATACCCTTAGGATGTGGTCAATATTAACTTCCTGATTGCAAGACCTAGCAGGTTTTTAAAACCTGCCAGGTCTAGTTTGACTTTGGGAAGTTATTTTTAGCCAAATCCTTGATAAGCTGGAGTGCAAACCTGGGTTTGCCTCAGTACAAGCCAAGGCTTGTACGCCAACCACCACATTTAACCCACTACCCAATCGTGTTAACACATTAATAAATTCTCCGTAGATTATGGAATTTTCTGACAAGCTCGATACCGCACAGTTCTTGCAACATCAGTTACAGGAAGTCATTAATCTGCTGCAAAAACAGCAACTGGAAAAATCGCTGGTCGAAAGAGGGCCTGTAACTAACCACGAACTGGTCGAAGCGGTCCTCCATAAACAGCAACAAACTCGCCTTCAGGAAAAATTCGCGCCCTTACATCCTGCCGACATTGCTTACATTCTCGAATCCCTGCCGCTAGACCAGCGTAAAACCGCCTGGGACGCCATTAAAACCGACCATGAAGGCCAGGTTTTATTGGAAGTGTCCGATGCCGTCAGGCAAACCCTTATTTCCGGCATGGCCGTCGAAGAGCTTGCTAGCGTGGCAGGCAGTTTGGATGCAGACGAACTGGCGGACCTTGCCGCAGACTTGCCAAAGCGGGCGATGCTGAAAATCTTGCGTTCGTTAAACAGCACCGAACGCACCCACCTGAACACCCTGCTGGCCTATCAGGACAACCAAGTTGGCGCCCTGATGGATTTCGGTATGATCACCATCCGGGATGACATCAGCCTTAAAGCCATTTCAACTTATATCCGCAAACTGGGTAAATTGCCTAGCCACACCGACAAGCTGTTTGTTGTTGACCAGCGCAATCGGGTCAAAGGCATATTGCCACTGCAACGCTTACTGACCCATGCCCCAACGCAACATGTCGCCAATGTCATGGTCACCGATTATGTCATGTTCCAAGCAGACCAAGACACCGCCGAGGCCGCCCGTGCCTTTGAGCGTTATAACCTGATCTCCGCGCCGGTCGTCAACCAAAACGGTGAACTGCAAGGGCGGCTTTGCGTGGACAGCATTCTGGATTTTATCCGTGAGAAAACTAACGAAGATTTGCTGACCCAAGCCGGTGTCACGGAAGAGGAAGACTTATTTTCAAGTGTCTGGAAAAGCGCCAAAAACCGCTGGGGCTGGCTATTGATAAACATCACCACCGCCTTCGTTTCCACGCGCATCATCGGCTTGTTTGAAGACGTCATTTTACAGCTGGTCGCGCTCGCATCGCTCATGCCCATAGTCGCCGCCATGGGTGGCAACACCGGTAACCAAACCAGCATGTTGATTATCCGGTCACTGGCTTTAGGGCAAATCACCCCGACAAATGTGCGGCGGCTGATTAAAAAAGAACTGACGCTGGCAATAGTGAACGGCTGTTTTATTGGCTTTATTATGGGCGCATTAGGGTTTCTGTTGTATAGGGACACCGCGCTTGCCGCAGTCATGGCCGCAGCCATGTTCAGCAATCTGCTGGTTGCTGTCGTAGCAGGGCTTAGCATCCCCTTGTTACGCCATAAATACGGCAAAGACCCCGCCGTTGGCACCAGCGTTATCTTGACATCCATCACCGATTCAATGGGCTTTTTTATTTTTTTAGGCTTGGCGAGCTTATTTTTGGTCCATTAAATTACTGTTGACTTAGGCCGTTGGCTGAGCTTAAGTCAACAGGGCCGTAGGTTGGGGTCAGTGTGCGAACCCCAACCTACGACAAGGCAAGTTATCGTTCCCACGAACAAGGTCACATATCTTTTACTTACCCAGTTATGCAAAAATACGCGGTATTGACAGCGGTTGATGTTAGCGTCGCCCGACAGGCCGCCCCGTCGATTGTTTAAACCAACCAATTTTTAAGGAAAAACCTGCCATGCCCACACTGACTTGGGTCGGGAAAGACAAAGTTGTCAATCATCACTTGGACGTATCATTTCGGGTTTTGCAACACGAAAGTCATTTTGCCGCGCCTGACGGCACACCTGCCAACAGCACCGATAACCGCATTATTCACGGCGATAATCTTGCCGCCTTGAAAAGTTTATTGCCTGAATTTGAAGGCAAAATTAACTGCATTTATATCGACCCGCCGTATAACACAGGCAATGAAAGCTGGGTGTATAACGATGCAGTGAACGACCCAAAAATCAAAAAATGGCTAGGGCAAGTGGTGGGCAAAGAAGGCGAGGATTTATCACGGCATGATAAATGGTTGTGCATGATGTATCCGCGCTTGAAGTTGCTGCATCGGTTGTTGGCTAAGGATGGGGTGATTTTTATCTCGATTGATGATAATGAAGTGGCTCACTTGCGGTTATTAATGGATGAAATTTTTGGTGGTGGGCATTTCATCGCAAATGTGGTGTGGCAAAAAAGAACATCGCCAGATGCAAGATTAAATTTGGGTGCAGCTCATGACCATATTCTTGTGTATGCAAAATCTAGTTACAACTTGCAGTTAAATAAAATAGCTTTAAATGACGTTAGAAGTGCGGCATACAAAAATCCCGATAATGACCCGCGTGGTGTTTGGGCATCTGTTGATTTAACTGGTCAAACTGGACACGCAACGCCTAACCAATTTTATGAAATCGTTTCGCCTAATGGAAAAAGATATTTACCACCAAAGGGACGGTGTTGGGCTTTGATGGAAAACAAATTTATAAGTCTTCTCGAAGATGGAAGAATTTGGTTTGGTAAAGATGGAAATACTAGACCACGTTTAAAAAAATTTTTATCAGAATCCGAAGGTTCTACAGTATGGACTTGGTGGCTAAATACAGAAGTTGGACATAATCAAGAAGCAACAAAAGAAGTAATTTCTTTAATCGGGCATGATTCTTTTGAAACACCAAAACCCACTCGCTTAATTACTCGAATATTGGAACTTGCCACTAACAAAAATTCAATCATCCTAGACTCCTTCGCAGGCTCAGGCACAACCGCCCACGCCGTCTTAAAACTCAACACCCAAGACCAAGGCAATCGCCGCTTCATTCTTATTGAAATGGAAGACTACGCGGACACCATCACCGCTGAACGGGTGCGCCGCGTTATGTCGGGCTATGGCGAAGGCAACAAACAAACCGCAGGATTAGGCGGCAGTTTCGATTATTACACCGTTGGCGCGGCGATTTTTAACCCCGATGACACGCTGAACGAAACGGTAGGCGTTGCAGTCATCCGCGATTATGTCAGTTACTCCGAAGGCATAGCCGCCGAACATCGCACCAATCAAGATAACGCTTACACACCCTATTTACTGGGCTTAAACAGCGAAACTGCGTGGATTTTCTACTACGAAGCCGATGCCGTCACCTGCCTAGATTTGGATTTTCTCGGTACATTAAAATTCGGGGCAAATAAACCCGCCACCGCGATTATCTACGCCGACAAATGCCTATTTAACAAAGAATTCCTAAGCAAACACGGACTTATTTTTAAAAAAATTCCGCGTGATATTACCCGTTTTTAATGACGACTGGAGAACAAACCATGACTATTACTGAATTATACCCACAAGTGCAATTGCTACCTCATGCTGATAAATTACGCTTGATGCAATTTCTAATTGGTGAATTTGCGCGTGAAGAGCAAATTAGTTTGGAAAGCCCTATTGAAAAATCAGCAAATACTAATTTGGATGCACTTAAAATCATTGCCGATATGGCGCAACCTTTAGGAGCTGCCGATTTGTCACGCAATTTTAGCGATTACACAGGACAAAACTTTAAATGATGCCGCTTGATAATAAGGTTTTTGTTGATACGTCCTTTTTTATCGCGTTAATGAATAGCCGTGATATTGACCACACAATGGCGGTTAAATTTCAGCAACAACTTTCTTCACAAACCACGCAAAAAATAACCAGCGATTACATTCTGCTTGAACTTTGCGACGGTTTGGCTAAGTTGCATTATCGAGAATTTGCAATTCAATTAATTGGTTTGTTAAAGCAAGATCAAAGTTTTGAAATTGTTCCTGCTTCCTCTGAAATAACGCAAACCGCGTGGGATTTATTCAAGGCGCGTTCTGATAAAGAATGGGGATTAACCGATTGCACCTCTTTCGTTATTATGCAAACGTTAAAAATCACCCAAGCATTAACAGCAGATAATCATTTTAAACAAGCAGGGTTTAACGCTTTGTTGCTTTAAATAAATTATTGGTAACAATTTTGAACGGATTAACACCTTGAGGTAATAAATATGAATCTCACCATTCCCGATGAATGGCTGGAAAAAAATCAACTGTCCAGTCAAAAAATTAAACAAGAATTCAGTTTGTTTTTATTAGAAAAATACACGTTAACCTTAGAGCAGATTTTGCAAATTATCGACATTTCTGACACTGAACTAAAGCAACTGGTCGAAAAAAATAACAAGTTTAAGAAATTAAGCCGTTTGAAAAATCGCAATTGCGTGATTGGCGATTCGGAAAATTTAATACACCTAGACTGGTCTGAAGAATGGAAAACACCACTTATTTAATCAGCAAAGATGACATGATTCATGCGCATTACAGTAAAACATTTTGGTTGTAACCCATGGAACTAAAAGACCACCAACAGCGCGTTATCGATAATCTTGCGGACTATTTGCTGGAATTTGAAAACACCTCACACTTAGGCAATGCGTTCAAAAGCTATTGGCAGAATAAAGGCGTGACAGGCATGGAGGCGTATAAAAACAATGTGTTCGGCGTGCCGCACGTCTGCGCTAAAGTCCCAACAGCGGGCGGTAAAACCTTTATCGCGGTGAATGCGATTAAAACTATTTTTGATGTGTTTGCAGTGCGAAATCCCAAACGTAGCAAGTTGGTGATTTGGTTAGTGCCATCATTGACCATTCTGGAACAGACGGTAAAGAATTTAAGCGATTGTGAACACCCATATCGACAACGTTTAAATCAGTTGTTTGGTAATCGGGTGGTGGTGTATGAAAAACGCGATTTGCTGATGGGCGCGGGGTTTTCTGCGGACAGTGTGCAGGAACAATTGTCTATTGTGGTGATGAGTTTTGATAGCTTACGCGCCAAAAATAAAGAAGACCGCAAGATTTTTCAGGATAACGGCTATTTGGCTTCGTTTTTGATTGACGATGATGAAGCGGTGTTACTGCCAGACTATGATGCGTCGGCGTTAATCAATGTGATCCGCCGCTTGAAGCCGATTGTGATTGTCGATGAAAGCCATAATGCCGAAACCGCGTTATCGGTGGAAATGTTGAAAAACCTAAATCCGCATTTTATTTTTGATTTAACCGCCACGCCGCGCAATAACAGCAACATTATCAGTTATGTCGATGCTATGGCGTTGAAAAAGCAACACATGGTTAAACTGCCTGTCATTGTTGCCAATCGAACCAGCCGCACTGAAGCGATTGAAGCCGCGTTGATTTTGCGCCAAAAACTGGAAGCTATCGCGCTGGATGAACAAGCGAAAGGCGGTAAATACATCCGCCCGATTGTGTTATTGCAAGCCGAAGCGCGGACGGGAGACGATAAAACTACCTTTGAAAAAACTAAAGCCAAGTTGGTGGAATTGGGCATTCCTGTCGAACAAATTAAAATTAAAACCGCTGATATAAATGAGCTGAAAGGCGTTGATTTAATGAGCTGCGATTGTCCTGTGCGCTACATTATTACCGTGAACGCGCTCAAAGAAGGTTGGGATTGTCCGTTTGCCTATATTTTGGTGTCGTTGGCTGATAAATCATCGGCGGTGGATGTGGAGCAGATTTTAGGGCGCATTTTGCGTATGCCTCATGTGCAGCAACATGGGCATGATTTGTTAAATTTGAGTTATGTGTTCACCGCGTCCAATTTGTTTATGAATACCTTGCAAAGCGTGGTTAAAGCGTTAAACAAAGCGGGATTTTCGGACAGGGATTATCGGGATTTAACGCCGCAAGTAGAGCCGATAGCGCAACCGTCACCTAACGAAACGCTGGATTTATTTGTTGTGAACGCTGGTGTAGTTACACCGACAACAGACGATTCTGGTGCGTATAATGTGATGACAGCGGGTGATAATTTGGACACACTGACTACAGTAATGGTACGCACTACCCTCTGGGGCATAAATGCGTACCCTACACCTGTTTCGGCTGGTGAGGATTTTGTTAAGGAACTCACCCAACAAGCGACCACACAAAACAAAGACTACGAAGCGCAAGCCAAAGCCGCCGTTAATGCCGATATTCCCGCCGCATTGGAAAATAAAATGAACAAACACAAGTTGAAGGATATTTTTAAAGAGCAAGCCTTAACGCTGAAGCTGCCGCAATTTTTTACTGAGGTTGAAAATGGGGGCTGGATAGAAACAACTCAGCTTTTTGAGCGGGATTATTTGTTAAAAGCGTTTAAATTGTCGCAAGCGGATTCGGCTATCAATTTTGAAGATGTGGCAACAGAAATGTACCGCGTTGACCTTGAAGAAATCGGTGATGAAAATTATAAAGCCACGCCGTTTAAAGTGAACGCCCAAGCGCGGGAAAAATTTAACACGCTTATTTTAAAGGGCGACAAAGCCAGTCAAATCATGAACGTAACGGCTCGCTTAGTTCAATTAATTGGCAATATGTATCCGATTGATGACCGGGAAGTGAAAAAATATATCAGTCGGATTGTTGAAGACTTTAGTGAGGATCAGATACGCGATTGCCTTGAGCGTGACGTGTCATATATCGGTAAGATAAAACAAAAAATCACCACGCTAGCGGATGTCCATGCACAGAAAACATTCAGCGATTTTCTGGATGTCGATAAAATTTGGCTACAACCCAGTTTCAGTTTTTCTGAGATGATTACCCCGTCTGGCAATGCACCCGCACTGCCGAAAAGCCTTTATGCAACCGAAGCATCAATGGGAAATTTTGAATCCCGAATCATTAACGATATTGCCAATCTCGATAATATTATCTGGTGGCACCGTAACCTTTCCAGAGGCAAAGGCTTTAGGATTAATGGCTTTCTTAATCACTACCCCGATTTTATTGTTAAAACCAACAAGGGCAATGTGGTTGTCCTTGAAACCAAGGGCGACGATAGGGACAATTCGGATTCAGAATTAAAACTGAAATTGGGTAAACTCTGGGAAGCCAAAGCGGAGGCTGAGTTTAAGTACATGATGGTGTTTGATAACAATCCAATTTCCGGCGCTGAATGTTTGGCCGATGCCATGGATAAATTGCGTAAAATGTAATTCCGTTTCAAGCTTAAGTGAATTAGGCATACAGATTAAGCCTGAATATCTACATATAAATCATCAAAATCAGAACCTGATAAGTCACCATAACCATTGAGCATATTATCGGAAAGGCTTCTTTTCCAATTTAACAGTTTGTCCAATTTCATATCAAAGGTGACAAAATCTGCGGTTATCACGGGGTAATAGACATAAACATCCCTAGTTTGGCCAATCCGATACGCCCTGTCAGTCGCTTGATCTTCTTTAGCGGGGTTCCAGGTACGGGTGAAATGAACCACATGATTGGCAGCCTGGATATTGACGCCAAAGCCAACGGCTAGCGGGGAGAGGATAATAACGCCAAAGCCCGGTTTTTCCTGAAAGGCTTTGATCCGTTTTTGTCGGCTATGAGTTGCAGAAGCCGCAGCAGACGTAGAGCCATTGATGATGTCCGGCAGTATCGACAAGCGTTCGGTAATGTAGCGCTGAAGTTGGCGTTGCAGGTCAAGGAACTCAACAAACACGATGACTTTTTCGTTTCGCCGCTGAATATCGGCCAACATGCACAAAAGCCACTTTAGTTTCGGCGATTTTGTTTCTCTTTCTGTTAGCGGTTCATCAGGTTTGGCTTTATCGCCGACGGGATAAGGGTTTGTACAGAGTTGCCGCAAATACTGAATCAGCCACAAATGGTTATTTACGGCACTTTCTGCTTGTTTTTCCTGATGGGCTTGAATGGCCTGCCGATATAAATCCCGCTGATAAGCAGACAACGGTATATTTCGACAACTTTCAACCTCGATTTTATTCGGCAGGTCTTTGGCGACTTGCGCTTTGGTGCGGCGTAGCGTTTGCGGTTCAATCAAAGCCTGTAGTTCATTTACACGCGCGTTTTCTTCGTCGGATTTAGCTTCAATCGGACGGCGGTAACGTGACCCGAAGTCATTTAATGCCCCCAAAAGTCCAGGCTGTATGAAGTCAAACAAACACCATAAATCAGCCAATGAATTTTCAACTGGCGTTCCGGTACACGCAATTTTTAGCCGGACATTCTGTTTTTTGGCTGAACGCGTAACCAATGCGTTAGGGTTTTTAATTTTTTGCGCTTCATCACAGACCATAATCGACCAGTGTTGGGCGGCCAACGAAAACTCTAAACTGTAGCGTTCGCTTTACTGCTGGTCGGCAGGTTTACGCATAAAATCATCGCTGACTGTTGAATAACAAGATTACGCAGGGATTTCACAAACAGGAACCAGATTAAGACGTTGGGCGCGACGTGCGAACTTACGGTCATCGAAAGTCAAAAATGCACTGCAAGCCCCAGATGCAGCCAAATGCAGGGCATCTGGAAATTCAAGACCAGCACGACACCCTGTAATGGCTGTTCGGAGCGAAAGCTCATCTTCGATAACAACATTCGGCAAGCCTTTAAGATGTTCGAAAACGGCCATGACTTGTTCAGGCGGAAAGCGAAATTTTTCGGCCTGGGTCAGCACCCAGAAAAACTCAAGCAATACCGTTTTTGTCACAAACAACTCGGGTTCATCCCTGAACAGGCGCAAGGCAATGGGCGATTGCAGAACGTCATCTTGCGCATAGTAGCGCACCAGGATATTGGTATCGACCGACTTCACAACGATTGCACCGCGCCTTTGGCAATGGCAGCATCCATTTCTTCCAGCGTAACTGTGCGCCCGGTATAACCTAAAATCTTGGGGCCTTCTTCAATCTGTGAGGTTTTATTTTTTCTAACCGGGCGCATAACAATAGCATCACCTTGGCGTTCAAAAGACAGTTCAGCACCGGGTTTTAAGCCCAGTGCATGAATGAGACTGTCAGGGATGTGGACATCGCCGTGAATGGATAAAGTGGGCATGTAGGTTATTCTCCCCAATGAATTTATGGTAAACAGAAAACATTATCCAGTTTATGAGACCGAATGGGTATGGAAAATATAGTAAGTGAATGGTTAAATCGTAGATGAGTTAGTTTATTCGACAACCTGATTTGCCAGTAACCACTCTATTGCTCTCTGCCAATAAGCACCGTGTTCTGCTAAATCCTTTTCTTGCTCTGTAAACAAGCACGATAAACAAATTTCAATGCCTTATAGTGGAATAGGTGGCACGGCTTCACTGGCTGCGGTACAGGCGTTAAGCAGCACGTCATCCGATAATCAAATACGCGCGTTAAATGCCCAAGTTATCAAACTTCGCGCCCAAATGGACGAGGTGACTAAAAGCAAAGACGATCAGGAAACGAAGACGGTAAAGCTCAATCTGATCCAGCAACAAATTACCGCGCTCGAAGTAAGGATAGCGACGCTCCGCACACAACAAACGTCAAGCAGCAGCGCCACAACAAGCGCTAAATCGACCGTACAAACAACTTCAGCGCAAGCATACGGGATAGGCGCTAATGTCGATGTCTATGCATTTTTCGCTGAGGATGAGGACGCTCTCCAGTAAGCGACCATTGGCAACGTTGTCGTTACCGCGCAATATTAAGTAAAACGTGGTCTGTCCCCCTTTCTTGTTCCGTGTTTCTTGTTTTGCTCTGTTTTCTCTGGTAGGCAGAAAAGCGTTGCCACCTTGCTGCTTACAGGTTAATTGCTAAGTAAGCCATAATTATCTGCAAACACACAAACCTCAGTAAATATTTCCTCAATAGATTTGTCAGAAACCGAAAGCCCAATATTTTCTATACTTTCAGAATAGAAAATTCCTTGTCGAGGATTAAAAAGTTCAAATTTTTTAATAGGGTAACCATTCTTGTTTATATAGTTAAGCGCGCCATAAACTATTAGTTGCTTTATATCCGATGGATACAAATTTCTCTCACCTGCTTTTATTTCAACTAAAGTATCTTGATAATAAAAATCTCCCTCAGCATTTAATATAAGTCCGCATCCTGGGAATATTGGATTTGCAATTATATTTACATTTCTATATTTATAAAATATTCGTCTTGCTTGTTGAGTGATTATTTCTATATTCTCATTAGTTAATTTGTAATCATCTAAATTATTTCTTGGCAATTTTTTTAAAAAAAGAAATGCTTTATTCATTGCATTGCTTAGGTCTTCGGAACAGTCGGGGGTTAAATGCAGCTCAATAAATTTATAAAAAGCCACTGTGTTATTAATTGCCCTAAACGAAGGTGAATCATTTGAAAATAATGGGGTATCAATCCTTTGTAATCCACCCTTATTTAGATAGTTAACATAGTTGTTTAACCATGGAGTAAGTTGTAACCAAAATGAAGAGAATCCACGAGATAAATACGTTGCAGTAATCATATTGGTAATTTCCAATGTTTATTAGTGATTTTATTAGATACCCAATCTCTAGTTAAAACTTCCAAATCTAAGAATTGATTTTTAGTGTGATTTCTCCAATGAGTTCCTTCATCTCCAAGAAAATAGGATGCAATAATAAAAGCACGTTTTTCTTGACGGCTCATAGTAACAAAATTAGATTTTTTATCAGATAGCCAAAAATCCATGCGTTTATTTGTCATTGCATAAATGCAATTAGCCTTAACCATGGGTGACGATGTTTTATTGAAAATTGAATCAATAGTTTGTGATGATTCTTCGAGCTCACTTCTAGACAATACACGAACTAGATAAGCCAAAGTATTATCACTTTGAACAATATAGGAATCTTTATCTACAAGATCACATAAGCTTTTCATGAAATCATTTTGATACTCTATTGGGGCCTTGGTAATAGATTTAGATGCAACTTGTAAGACGGAAGGAAAAATTGGATAAAATATATCGTAATTGGATGATATTGTTTTGAAAGAAAGCCCTATTTTTTCATCATCTAAATATGAAATTGCATTCAATATTTGTTTGCCTATAGCTTGATGAATACGGCTTTTACGCATTTCTTCTTGGAGCAAACCAATTACATCAAAAGATAATATTTTTGATTTTAATGACTTATAGTCATCTTCCGCAGTTATAGAATAAGGGTCGTAATAAATATGTAAATTTAAAAAACTTGCTCTTAAAGATGTAAGCTCATCCTCCTCCCCAAACAACAAATGTTTAGTTTGACTAATATATTCTGTGACGCTTAATAATTGTGTTTTTGTTTTTTGAATAGCCAGACCTTCATTTCTAAGAAGAAATTCAGCACTTGTATTTAAAAATCTGAAAGCATCCTCTTTTGATTCCGCAAACAAAACAAAATCATCAACAAACCTACAAAACCTAATTTTTTTGTTAAATAGATATTGATCTATTGAGTGTAGTAAAGCCTCTGCAAGTAATCTTGAAGCGTTTCCTCCAATAGGAAGTCCATAAGAAGCATTCGAAGACAGATTCTGTAAAATAGTCATTACTCGCTTTATTTTTTCTCTATCCCCCTCAGTACGAATCAAAGCATTTTCAAGACGATGATGGTATATCCTTGTATAAAAGTCTGATATATCAAATTTAACTACATGAGAATATTTCCCAGAGCCAGCAATATTAATGCTGTCACTAATAAATTTTCTCCAGCTAATTTCTTTTGAAAACAACTTTCCTGTAGATTCGTCTATTGATAATCTATAAGAATAAATGGTGTCTTTATCTGCTGAAATTCGCTTTTTCTCAATAGAACCTGACAAATCTAAAACAAGACTCAAAAAATATGCATTCCAGATAGGATCTATTTGAGTTGCCCATCTAAAACCACCTAAGCCAACAGGGATACATAACGATTCCTTATCAACAGGATATTTTTGAATAAAATTAGAAAATTCATTTTCAATCTTATTTAGTAAATCTTTTGATTTATCAAAACAATCGTGAAATATCATATTTTCCACTGGAAAGGGAAAAATATCTGTATCTCCATAATTCGATATATTTTTTAAAGCAATAGCTTTTGAATCCATGTTTCTATCCTGAAAAATAAAGTGATAATTGTTAAATTTTGTCGATTACTCTTAAATAGCCAAGGGGAGGTAGCGCTTTTCTGCCCACCATCCGTACCACAAAAAGCGGGCAAAACAGCCTGCCCACCAGGCTCATCACCATCAGCGCGGTCATAATCGGCAAAGGAATAAGGTACTCCCCATTGTCTAGACCAAAATCTCATAAACACAGATAGAAGCCGGTTGATAAAAATGGGTTGTTTCATCCTTTTCATAACGCCTGGCTAAATACACGTCAGCGGGTGTCCGATAGCCCAATGATTGATGTAGCCGTTCATGGTTGTAAAAGTGGAAGAAATCCTTCAGTCCTAACCAGGTTTCCTGGACGGTGTGCCTATCCTGCAAATACACATGCTCATACTTGACCGTGCGCCACAACCGCTCGACAAAAATATTGTCCAGTGCCCGCCCGCGCCCGTCCATACTGATTTTGATGCCTTTGTCCAGCAGCGGCTGGGTAAAGCGGGGCGTGGTGAACTGCGAACCCTGGTCGGTGTTGAAGATTTCGCATTGCTGGCGTTCGGTTATAGTGCCGACGGCTTCAATGCAGAAATCCGCATCCAAGGTGGTGCTCAACGCCCAGCCCAGGACGTAACGGCTGTACCAGTCAACCACCGCCATTAGGTACACGAAGCCCGATGCCAGACGGATATAGGTGATGTCGGTGCTCCACACTTGGTCGCAACGGTCAATCACCAGTCCGCGCAACAGGTAGGGGTAGACCTTATGTTCCGGGTTCCGCTGGCTGGTGTTGGGTTTCTGGTACACCGCCTCCAGCCCCATTGTCCGCAGCAATCGCCTGACTTGCTTGGCATTCACCCCATGCCCCAAGTTGCGCAAATGCGCCACCATTTTTAATACGCCATAACAGGGTGTCCGGGTGTATTGTTCGTCCAGAAGCCGCATCAGCGCCAGGTTTTCCTGGCTTTCACCCGTTGGCTGGTAGTACAGGGACGAACG
>DIUY01000011.1:0-336131 GCA_002422395.1 Methylococcaceae bacterium UBA6146
CACCGCCGCGCCGCCCAATATCGGGCGCCGCCGGAGGCCGCCGCGCTTGGCCGTGGGTTTGCTTGGTGTGGTCATTTCGGTAGGGTGTCTTTGTAGGCGTTGAGGGCGTCAGCTGAATAGGCGCAAGTAACGCTAAGGTACAGGGGGTTTTTTTAACTGTCAATAACGTGGTGGTGATTAAGGTGTCCGGCATCAAACGTCATATTGCGGTGGACAGCCAAGGATTACCACATGCAATCGCGGCAACTACAGCGGATGTGACTGGCCAAAAAGGGGCTTTGGCCGCTAGGGACATTGTGTCGTCAAATGCAACGTGCCGATTTTTGTGGAAAAACTGCGGACACAAGCCCAGCATCGGCCTGCACTTTGTCCATTTGGCATTCCTTGGCCTTACTGCTTAAAATAGGTGCTTAGAAGGCCATGGATAGGCTCTAAACACAGATTGGCGTCTGTAAACACTTTAATATATTCTTCCGTGCTGAAACATTGGCAGGTGGCGTTAAGTAATTATGAATAAGTTTTTCGGTATAAAACGACTGCGCATCCTTTGAGGACAGGCAGTCGTAGCCCTAAAACTTTTGATCATGTACTTGGCACGACTAAAATTGATATTTTAAGAGGTATTAGAACATTTTATGAGCACATTGAATTCGGTTGATATTTTCCCATGGAATGAAAATTTCAATACCGGCGTGCCTAAGATTGATGAGCAGCATCAGCGCTTGGTGCAATTACTTAACTTACTGGCCAGCCATGTGGCTTTTCAGTCTGACCTGCCGGCTTTAAATGTCATTTTTGATGAACTGGCTGATTATGCGGTTTATCATTTCCAGACCGAAGAAGCCATTTGGCGCCGCTACTTGCCAGAAGACTTGCTCGAATCCCAGCACAAACAAGCGCATGACAGTCTCATTGAGACTGTCCTACGGATAAAAGCCGTGCAAGCGAGCAAACCCGCCAATGACGTGCTTGAAGACATACTGGCTTTCCTTACCCGCTGGTTGGCCGCGCATATTCTGGAAAGCGACCGGCATCTCGCCATGGTGGTGCTGGCAGTGCAATCCGGCTTGCCATTAGACGCTGCCAAACAACATGCCAGCGAAAAAATGAGCGGCACTACGCGGGTGCTGATCGACATAATCCTTTCCATTTACGAAAACCTTTCCACCAATACTTTGCACCTGATGCGTGAGCTTGCCAAGCGCAAGCATGACGAGGAATCCCTGCGGAAATTGTCATTGGCGCTCGAACAATGCTCCAGTTCAATCGTCATCACCGATCTTGGCGCCACTATCGAATTTGTTAATGAGGCTTTCTTAAAGTCTACCGGTTACAGCCGGGCTGAAGTTATAGGACATAACCCCAGAATCCTAAAATCCGGCAAAACACCCAAAGAAACCTATGGGCTGATGTGGGATACGCTAAGCCGTGGGGACACATGGAAGGGCGAGTTTGTCAATAAACGTAAAGACGGCACTGAATATATCGAATTGGCGCTTATTTCGCCGGTGCGGCAGGCGGATGGACGCATCACGCATTATCTGGACATTAAAGATGACATTACCGAACGCAAACAACTCGAACGCAATCTGTCAGACCAATTAGCCTTCACCCAGGCGATTATTGAAGCGGAAGTGGACGGCATTGCCGTTTGCCATAGCATCGCCGAAGCGCCTTATGTCCGTTTCACGGTTTGGAACCCCAGCATGCAAGCGCTAACGGGCTACACGCTAGATGAGATCAACCGGCTGGGCTGGTATCAGACGGTTTATAGGGATATGGCAGACCAAGAACAAGCAAAACAGCGCATGGAGCGGATGCGCCAAGGCGAGCATATCCAAGGGGAGGAATGGACGCTCACCCGTAAAGACGGCCAACAACGCACCGTCAGTATCCATACCACTTATTGCGCCCATGACGACAACGGCCAGCATGTGCTAGGGGTGTTCCATGACATCACTGAACGTAAGTTTGCCGAAAATGCGCTGCATAACTCACATCAGCAAATGCATTCTTTGCTCAACTCCATGGCAGAAGGTGTGTACGGGGTCGACACTGAGGGCAATTGCCAGTTTGTCAACCGTTCCTTCCTGCAAACCCTCGGTTATGAAACTGCCGATGAAATCATCGGCAAACATATCCATGAGCTGATCCATCATTCGCATGTTGATGGCAGCCATTACCCCGCTTCAGAATGCAAGATGTATCGGGCTTACCTTAGCCATGAAGAAAACCATGTCACCGATGAAGTCTTCTGGCGTAAGGACGGCGTGGCGATACCGGTGGAATATTGGTCACAACCCATCATTACCGATGGCGTCCTGACCGGTGCGATTGCCACTTTTATTGATATTAGCGAGCGCAAAAAAGCCGAAGCCACCGTCCAGCAAGCCGCACAATATGCCCGTAGCCTGATTGAAGCCAGCTTGGACCCTTTGGTCACCATCAACACAGCGGGCAAAATCACCGACGTCAATGCGGCTACCGAACAGATGACCGGCATGACACGTAGCCAACTAATCGGTAGTGATTTCACCACTTATGCCACCAGCCCGGAAAAGGCGCGGGCCGGTTTTGAACAAGTGTTTACCCAAGGTTTTGTCACTGATTATCCGCTAACCATCCGGCATACGTCAGGACGGCTCACTGACGTGCTCTATAACGCCAGTGTCTACCATGACAGCAATGGCCTGGTGCTGGGTGTGTTTGCCGCCGCCCGCGATATTACTGAACGCAAACAGATTGAAACCAGGCTGGCCAAAAGCGAATCGCATCTGCGGGCCATTGTCGAAAGCGAACCGGAATGCATCAAAATTATTGACGGCAAAGGCAATATCACCCAGATGAACCCGGCCGGCTTAACCATGCTGGAGGCGGATTGCGTCGAACAAGTGATCGGCAATCCGGCGCTGAGTTTAGTAGCCCCCGAATACCATAAAGCGTTTGCCGATTTGCACCAACGCGTGTTGGCTGGCGAAACCCTTCAGCTGGAATATGAAATCATAGGCATCAAAGGTGGCCGCCGTTGGTTAGAAACCCATGCCGTACCGATGAAAGAAGCCTCTGGCCAAGTGGTGCAATTGGCCGTGACCCGGGACATTAGCGAGCGTAAGCAAGCCGAACATCAACTGCGCATCGCCGCCACGGTGTTTGAATCCCAGCAAGGGATGATGGTGACCAATGCCAACAATATCATCCTGCGGGTCAACAGCGCTTTCACCGAAATCACGGGTTATTGCGCGGACGAAGTTATCGGCAAAAACCCTAAAATACTGCAATCGGGCCACCATAACGGCGCTTTTTATTGCAAAATGTGGGAGTGCATCGGCAATACCGGCACATGGGAAGGCGAAATCTGGAACCGGCGCAAAGACGGCGTGATTTATCCGGGCTATCTCACTATTAAGGCGGTGATAGACGAAGAAGGGAGGGTGACGCATTATGTGGGTACGCTAACCGATATTACTTTGAGAAAAGCGGCGGCTGGTGAAATTGAACGGCTCGCCTTCTACGATCCGCTGACTGGCTTGCCGAACCGGCGCTTGCTACAGGACCGCTTAAAGCCCGCGCTGGCCACCAGTAACCGCACGGAGCGCTATGGCGCTTTGTTGTTCATTGACTTGGATAATTTTAAAACGCTTAACGACACCCTCGGCCACGACATGGGTGATTTGCTGTTACAACAGGTTGCCGGGCGCTTGCTGTCTTGTGTGCGCGAAAATGACACGGTTTCAAGGTTGGGGGGTGATGAATTTGTTGTGATGTTAGTGGATTTGAGCAACGAGCGGCATGTTGCAGCAGAACAGGCCGAAGCCATAGGCAATAAAATCCTTAACATCATCAACCAGCCCTTCACTCTGGCCTCACACGAATACATCAGCACCCCCAGCATAGGGACGGCCTTGTTTAAAGGCCAAGAACAATCGGTGGAAGAACTGCTAAAGCATGCCGATATTGCCATGTATCAAGCCAAAACTTCAGGCCGCAACACCTTACGTTTTTTCGACCCGCAAATGCAACGTGCGGTCGACGCCAAAGCCCTCTTGCAAAACGAACTGCATAAAGCGCTCACCCAGCGCCAATTTCAATTGTATTACCAAATCCAGGTGGCACTGCCTAATCACCCTGTCGGTGTGGAGGTTTTGATCCGCTGGTTGCACCCTGAGCGCGGTTTAGTGGCGCCTGTTGATTTCCTCCCACTGGCTGAAGAAAACGGCATGATTTTAGCCATCGGTCATTGGGTGCTGGACACAACGTGCGCCCAAATCCAAGCGTGGCAACAAGACCCTGTGGCCAGAGAGCTAGTCGTATCGGTAAACGTCAGTGCCAAACAGTTTTTTCAAACAGACTTCGTTACCCAAGTGCAAACCGCCATCCGGCAACACTCAATCAATCCAAACCTGCTCAAACTGGAACTGACCGAAAGCATCTTGATTAATGATATAGAAGACACCATCGCCATTATGAATGCCTTAGGGGAAATGGGTGTCCAATTTTCATTGGATGACTTCGGCACGGGGTACTCTTCTTTGCAATACCTGAAAAAATTACCGTTAAACCAGCTCAAAATCGACCCCTCTTTTATTCAGGATATTGCCCAGGACAGTAACGACCAAGCGATTGTGCGGGCCATCATTGCCATTGCCGCAAACCTAAATCTGAGCGTTATTGCCAAGGGTGTGGAAACGCAAGAGCAACGCCAATTTTTATCCGCCAACGGCTGCGCTTTCTGCCAAGGTTACCTGTTTGGCAAGCCGGCGCCCATTGAACAGTTTGCCGACGCCTTGAAACAGTTCTGGCATCCGATGACAGGCGTGGTTTACCCGCCTATTGCCATACTTAAGTAATGGTTAAGCCCAAACGGTTTTTGAACCGCCCGCCTCATAAGGGAAATGGTGCGGCCACTTAGCATTTGGCTAAAAATAACGTCCCGAAGCCAAACCTGACCGGCCTTACAATCGGGAAGTTAATATTGACCAAACCGGTGGTGGGTTAAATCTATAGCTGCACATTGGTAAGCTGGCGTGCAAACCTTGGTTTGCCTCAGTACAAGCCAACCACCACATTTACCCCACTACCACCAAACCCTTATTCAAAATCAAAGCCATTTTCTCGCCAAGCCTTAGCCCCCCCACTTAAGTTGGCCAAGTTACGGTAACCCAGTTCATAAAGGGACTTTGCCGCCGCATGGCCCATAGGGCCGCCCTCACAATACAAATAGATAACCGCATTTTTATCTTTGGGAAGCTTGTCCTGGAATTTCTCGATTTCATTGTAAGGGATAACCAGATCTGTACCTTTTATATGGGTTTGCACCGGCGTATGGACATCAACCAAAAAAATGTCCTCATTTTGCATGATCTGTTTTAACTCGGACGCGCTTATCTCTTTCAGATAGTCCGGTTTTTGAAACCTACAGCCCGTAACAATGACCATGAGAGCGATAAAAAGAAATAGGATTTTCTTAGCGATAAATTTTGGATTCATAATAACAACCTGTTGATAAAAAATTAAGGTAGTGGGTTAAATGTGGTGGTTGGAGTACAAGTCTTGGCTTGTACTGAGGCAAACCAAGGTTTGCACTCCACAGCTTATCAGCGTGCAGCTACAGATTTAACCCACCACCAAAAATGAAAATCTGCTTTAGAACCTGTCCAGCCGCCACCCGAAAACTTATCGGATGGTTACTCATGTCCCTTGGCACCGTGCGAATAGACGCGCCCCATAAACTTTACCGTTAGAGTTTTATTGTGCACATTTTCCTGCAACACGCCCACCTCTATCTTTTTACAAAAATCCATGAAGTTCGGCCTCGCCCGCTTACCTTATTGCACATCACCTAAAAATAATAGGTGGCAAGTTAAGAAAAGATTAAACTTGAGCCGAAGACGGTCGTCTTCATTAGGTTATTAATTAATCATAATCCAACAACGAGGTGGAGCATGTCATTAAAAAGCGAGTTTGAAAATTTACTGTCCAAATTAAATGTGGAGCGCGAAGAACTGCAATTGAAACTGCACCTTGCCGGCATGGAAGCGAAGGATGAATTCGAAGAAGCCGAGAAACAGTGGGATCAGGTAAAACATAAAGCCTCTGAAATTGCTGACGACTCGATTGAAACCTCAGAAGAATTCATTGCGAAAGCCAAAATAGTCGGTGAAGAGCTTAAGGACACTTACCAGCGCATTGCAAAACGCTTATCTTAGTGGATGTTATGAAAAACTAGTGTTATGAAAAACAAGCTGGGCACAAAAAATAATTTTTTGTGTCCAGCTTACTGGGCACTACAATCCCAGTCCGTTTGGCAACACCATTAATCACTCATAAATCGGATTTTACTATGGCGACGTATAACGGCAATGATAAAAATAACATCTATAACGGAACAGACTTTACAGACTACATTTATGGTTACGGCGGTGACGATGCGCTAAAGGGACTGGGCGGCAATGACTACATATACGGCGGCGATGGCAACGATAGCTTGAATGGCGGCTTGGGCGACGACCGGCTATACGGCGAAGCGGGCGACGACGTGCTGCTGGGCGGCGACGGCGCGGACTATCTTGACGGCGGCGACGGCGCGGACACACTGGACGGCGGCGCGGGCAATGACAGGGTTTACGCCTGGTCAAACGGCAACGACATCGTGCGGGGTGGCGACGGGGACGACTACATCGGCAGCGGCCCAGGCAACGACACCCTGGACGGTGGCGCGGGCAATGACACCCTGTACGACTCTGCGGGTTCGGACACCTACCTGATCGCCAAGGGTGACGGGGCGGACACCATTGACGATTATGACGGCGGCGATTTTGACGTGGTCAAGTTCAGCGGCATCGCCTCGACCGACATCACGGCGGTGAGCCGTGGCTATTTTTATTATGGCGATGACCTGTTGCTGGCGTATGGCGTCGGCCAACAGCTCACGCTGGGCAATTATTTTTATGGCGCGAACTACCGCATTGACCAGTTCCAGTTCAGCGACGGGGTGGTCTGGGGCTACGATGACATCCGCCAGCAACTGCTCAAGCCGACCGAAGGCGACGACGCGCTGTACGGCTATGACGGCACGCAGAACACCATCTCCGGCTTGGGCGGCAACGACCAGATTTATGGCGGCAACCTTGCCGACACCCTGGACGGCGGCACCGGCAACGACACCCTGACCGGCTATGCGGGCGACGACGTGCTGCTGGGCGGCGACGATGCGGACACCTTGTATGGCGGCGACGGCAACGACAGCTTAGATGGCGGCACGGGCGACGATTGGCTATACGGCGAATCGGGCGACGACACCCTGCTGGGCGGCGACGATGCGGACACATTGTATGGCGGCACGGGCGACGATTGGCTATACGGCGAAGCGGGCGATGACGTGTTGCTGGGCGGCGACGGTGCGGACTATCTGGACGGCGGCGCGGACAACGACATCCTCCGGGACTATGACTATACGGGCACCGATGACATCCTGCTGGGTGGGGACGGGGACGACTACCTCTACAATAACAGCTACAACGGCGGCAACGATATCCTGGAAGGCGGTGCGGGCAACGACAGGGTTAACGCCTACTCGAACGGCAACGACACCGTGCTGGGCGGGGACGGGGACGACTACATCAGCAGCTACGCAGGCGACGACACCCTGGACGGCGGCGCGGGCAACGACAGGGTTTACGCCTACTCGGACGGCAACGACATCGTGCGCGGCGGGGATGGGGACGACACTATCCGCAGTTGGGTGGGCAACGACACCCTGGACGGCGGCGCGGGCAATGACACCCTGTACGATTCGGGGGGTGGTGATGACATCTTGCTGGGCGGGGACGTGGTTGATAGCCTCCATGGTGATGCTGGCAACGACACCTTGGACGGCGGCAACGGCAATGATTATTTGCACGGCGGCCTCGGTGCGGACACCTACCTGTTTGCCAAAGGTGACGGTCAAGACATCATTAATAATTACGACTACGACAATAGCAAGGATGCTGTCAAATTCACTAATGCCGCGTTAATTGACCTCACCGCGATCACCCGTGCAAGCGATGATTTGCTCATCACTATGGGCAGCAACCAATTGGCCGTCCAAAACCACTTCTACAGTGCAGACTACAAAATCAACCAATTCAAGTTTGCTGGCGGCGGATTGCTGACTAATTTTGTCATCGGCACGGTCGCCAGCGACACGCTCAACGGCACGAATGCCAACGACGCCTTGGCGGGCCTGAAAGGTGCGGACACTCTGAGTGGCGGCGCAGGCGATGATGTGTATCTGGTTGACAATAGTGGCGACACGGTGACTGAAGCCTTAGCTGCGGGTAATGACACGGTGCTCAGTTCCGTGAGCCATACGCTGGCCGAAAACGTTGAAAACTTGGCGTTGTTGGGTACGGCCCAAATTGGTTCAGGCAATGAGCTGGACAACGTCTTGACGGGCAATAATGCCGCCAACACCTTAAATGGCTTGGCAGGTAATGATGTGCTCGGTGGCGGCAACGGCAATGACACCCTGTCCGGCGGTGACGGCGATGATGTGTTGAATGGCGGCAATGGCGATGACACGCTGTCCGGCGGTGACGGCAACGACCAACTGAACGGTGGTGCAGGTGCGGATATTTTGGGCGGCGGCAATGGCAATGACAGCTATACCGTGGATGAGGCAGGGGACACAATCACCGAATTGGCAGGTGAGGGCATAGACAGCGTGTCCAGTTCTATCAGCTACACGCTACCCGACAATGTGGAGCAACTCACCCTGATTGGCACCACCAAAATTAACGCCACGGGCAACGGCTTGGACAACACCCTCATCGGCAACACTGCCGCCAATACGTTGGACGGTGGCATCGGGGCGGACAGTATGGCAGGCGGCAAGGGTAACGACCTTTATATCGTGGACAATAGCGGCGACACCATTACCGAATTGAATCTCGGCGGGGTGGATCAGGTCAACAGTTCGGTCAGCTATACACTGGGCGACTATGTGGAAAATCTGAAATTAGTGGGCAACAAAGCGATTGAGGGTACAGGCAACGGTTTAAATAACACGCTTAGCGGCAATGCGGCGGCTAATACCTTAGCTGGCGGGGTGGGTGTTGACACGTTGACGGGTGCTGGGGGCAGCGACACCTTAATTGGCGGTTTAGGCAAGGACAAAATCATCCTGACCGAATCTACCGCAGCGACCGACACCGTGACAATTGCCGCTGGCGATAGCTTGGCCTCTGCCTATGACATTGTGAGAAGTTTTGCTTTGGGCAATGGCGTGGATACTAACGGGGTTGACCGGCTGGACTTGGACAGCACCGTGATTGCCGCCGACGTACCGGCAGTGGATGGCGTCAATGCCGGAATCATTAGAAGCCATGCCATAAGCAATGGCATTGTCAGTTTTGACAATGCCAACAGTTATACGGAAGCCTTGGCGCTGACAGCGGTCAATTTGAAGAATGCCATCCAGTATTTGCAAGGCAACATCAGCAATAGCGAAACCGTCGCCTTCAATGCGCTAGGCAACACCTATCTGTACCAAGATGGCGGCGCTACGGACACCGTGGTGCAGTTGGTCGGCGTCACTGCCAGCGGCTTGGACACGAACGGCTTGGCCGACGGCGGGGTGTGGCTGGTTTAAGCACTTCGGCATTGTTTTAGGATGGGGGCACACCACTTGGTTGCCCCCTATCCCGTCAAAATTATCTGCACTTTAATCGGCCAAGTTTTCGGTTTTTTTCTGTAGGGTACGCATCGCGTACCTTTTATGTTGATTTTTATAATAATTTCATGGTAATGGGTTAAATGGGGTGGTTGGAGTACAAACCTTGGCTTGTACTGAGGCAAACCAAGGTTTGCACTCCAGCTTATCAACGTGCAGCTACACATTTAACCCACCACCATTTTATAAAGGTACGCGATGCATACCCTACGACTATCTAAAAATTCCAAAACCTAACCGTTCAGAGCAGCGTAGGGCCAGGCAGGTTTTAAAAACCTGTCTGACCGCTGTTTTGGTTAATGACTGCCAATCCTGTGAGGACTGGCCTTCATGCCTCCTCATCAGGGCAAGCGAGTTAAAACAGTTCAATTTTACCCCCCCCTCTTTTTATCAGGAATTTTATGGAAACACCCAAAACGGAGTCCGAATCAGCATTGGCTGTAACTTGTTCACGGCAGATGCTGCCTTGGTTGGTGGAACAACGGCTTGCCATTGCCTTGACAACCTACCAAATTGGCAAGTTGTTTTTCATTGGCGTCAGCCCGGACAGCAAATTATCGGTGTTCGAGCGGAGTTTTAGCCGCTGTATGGGGTTGTGCGCCGCTGACGATGGCCTGTATATGAGCAGCTTGTACCAGATTTGGCGGTTTGAAAATAGTCTGGAAACTGGGCAATATCAGGATGGGTATGACAAGTTATATGTCCCGCAAGTGGCCTATACTACGGGGGATTTGGATGCCCACGATATGGCGGTCGATGCCGACGGACAATTGGTGTTTGTCAACACCTTGTTCAGTTGTTTGGCAACCTTAAGCGCCAAGCACAGTTTTAAACCGTTATGGCAACCGCCGTTTATCAGCAAATTGGCCGCGGAAGACCGTTGCCATTTAAACGGCTTGGCAATGCGAGAGGGCTGTCCCGCTTATGTCACGGCGGTCAGCCAAGCAGATGTGGCCGATGGCTGGCGTGACCACCGCAACAACGGCGGCTTGGTCATGGACGTCAACAGCAACGAGGTTGTCTTGGCGGGTTTGTCCATGCCGCATTCGCCACGTTGGCATAACGGCAAATTGTGGCTGCTTAATTCCGGCACGGGCGAGTTTGGTTATGTGGATTTAAATGCCGGACGTTTCGAGGCCGTGTGTTTTTGCCCAGGTTACCTGCGTGGCTTAAGTTTTCATGGGGATTTTGCGTTGGTCGGGCTGTCTAAACCGCGTGAAAATAAGACATTTACGGGGCTGGCGCTTGATGCGCAGTTGCAAAGCCGCAAGGCTGAACCACGTTGTGGCCTACAAATTATCGACTTGCGCACCGGTGATTGTGTGCACTGGCTACGTTTTGGCGGGTTAGTCCATGAGTTATATGATGTTGTGGCCTTGCCCGCCGTAAGGCAACCGATGGCGCTAGGTTTTAAAACGGATGAGATTTGTCGGGCGATAACAGTTGGGTAAGGGTTTGGCTAAAACTAACTTCCCGAACTGCTATCACCGGGGCTTGCGGGCCTTAAAATCAGGAAGATAATATTGATCAAATCCTAAGCCACTCAAAACAGCCCGTCCCCCCTTTTCAAAAGGCTGCCTGAATATTGGCGACATAACGGCCACCCGTCCTTGAAGGACGGGTGGCCGTTATGTCGCCGAAATTATTTCATGCCCGTCCCTAAACTGTCGTGTCTTAGCCCAATTCCAGACTGGTCACCCCGAACACCCCTTGCAAAGTAATGGTCGGATTTTTTTGCGTGTACATTCTTGCCGCTTCAAAAACCGGCTGCATGCCATAGCTGGCGACGAGCTTTAAGGCCTCTCGGTTAGGTTCTGGAATATCAATAAAAAAATCGGCGTTATCCGGGACATGGCTTAACAACGCGCTTAACAATTGCGCGGCATCACGGTGACTGTCGGCAAACAGCGGGCCTATCCGGTAGCCGCCGTCACAGGCGCGGACAACGCCGTAACCGCTGAGCTTGTTTTCAGTAAGCACTGCCAACGCCGCCCCTTGTTGTTGTTTGATCCAAGACTTTAAAAACCCAGCCCTAGGTGCGGGGAAATGGCGGTTGTCGTAGCGTAGCAACTCGTTAAAAGGGATGGTGTTTATCGCGGCAATATTCGGGTTGGCCGTAGGTTTGGCGTGGCTATTAGTGCGGCCTTGATAGCGCACTTGACGGTAAGCGCTGTGGAAGCCTGATTTTTGATAGTTGTGCTGTTGCTCCACCACGCCATCAAGGCCAATATTGCATCCTTGCAGATAAGCCATTGCCGTTTGCCACAAACGCATCCCAAAGCCTTGGTTGCGCCATTCCGGTTTGACGATATAAAAGCCGATAAAACCGAAATCGTCCGTATATTTAACGGCGGAGATGCAGCCGATGGGTTCGCCATCAAGCAAACCGATAAAAAACCCGTTCGGGTCGGTTTGATAATAATGGTCGGCATCATGCAGCCCAGGCCGCCAGCCTTCCTGTTTTGCCCAAGCAATAGCCGTGTCCAGTTCGGGGCGGGTCATGTTGCGGATAATATAATTGGCCATTATTTTTCCTCGGTGGGGTGCTGTGGGGGTAAGCATTTGCCCCAACTATATACCAGGGCAATAAAAAGGCTCAAGGGTGCAAGCGCAAAACATATTTTTATGTTGGTAGTGGTAAACATTCAAATGCTTAAGTGATAGCGGAGTCAAAAAACATGTTTTTTGATTCCAAAATATGGTATTGGGTTAAATGTGGTGGTTGGCTTGTACTGAGGCAAACCAAGGTTTGCACTCCAGCTTATCAACATGCAGCTACAGATTTAACCCACCACAAAATATCATTACCCTTTTTACCCCCACCTTTATGTTTATTAACGGCTAGTTAGCCTAATTAGGCCATGCCAACGCCTCGGCTAACAGGTCAAAATCAACGATGTCTTGATAAGGCAACACCCCCAGCAGCGGGGCAGGCAAAGCAATTTTTAAGGTGTCGATATTTTCATTCTGGCAGAGCATTTCAGGGTCTGTGCAGTTTGCTATCCAACCTGCGCAGGGTAAACCTGTGTGCCGGATCGCTTGATAGGTCAACTTAGCGTGGTTGATACAGCCAAGCCGGATTGCCACGACCAGGATAACGGGCAAGCCCAGTGCCTTAGCCAAATCGCTGTTGTCTTCTTGGGCATTGATGGGCGATAACCAACCGCCCGCACCTTCCACCAAAACCAAGTCTGCCAATGTTTGCAGCTTGCTAAAACCGGCCAGCACGGTTGCGCTCTCCACGGGGTTATGGCTGCCGGCGATATGCGGCGAGACGGGTTGTTGATAGGCGTAAGGGTTGATTAAGCCGTAGTCGGCGGCAACCGAGGCATTGGCTTGTAGCAGCAGGGCGTCGGCATTTTTTAGTTGCCCGTGCCGCATCACGCAACCCGCCGCCACCGGCTTCATGCCGACTACCGTTGTGCCGTCCCGCCGGAATCGGCGCATCAGCGCGACTGTTGCACAGGTCTTGCCGACATCGGTGTCGGTGCCGGTGATGAAATAGCCTTTTGCCATGTTATGCGACCGCCACGCCGCTGATGACTTCAAAGCTTGCCGAAATCCCATCGTACCCGCATAGGTTTTGGTACGCGACAATCATCCGTTGCATACTGGTTTTGGTGGTCAGCCGCTGGTTGCGCCCTGACAGCACATTATGTGCGCCCAGCTGTTTCAGTTCCTGCATCAATGCCAGCACGCTGTCATAACGTGACAAATACAATGAGCTGTCCAGTTGTGCATGTTGGAAACCGGCCTGTTGCAAGTGCTGTTGCAACGCTGTTTTGGCATAAAATTCATTGACGTGGGCGTAGTTGTCAACGCTGGCCCAAGCGGTTTTCAGCTCCTGCAAGGTGTCGGTGCCAAAGGTTGAAAAAACCAACTGTCCGCCGGGTTTTAGCACCCGTTTAATATCGGCAAAGACCTTGTCAAGCTGGCTGCACCATTGCAACGCAAGGTTTGAAAACACCGCGTCCACGCTATGGTCGGCAAACGGCAAGCATTCGGCATCGGCGCAGACATAATGCACGGGGGCATCAACGGGCAGTTTGGCCTGTGCGGTTTTTAGCATGGCAAAAGCCAGATCCAGCGCAATGACTTGCCCGCTACGGGACAAGCGGGTCAATTCGCCCGTTAAAAATCCGGTGCCGCAGCCTAAATCCAGTAAAGTGCCGGCCAGTCCGGCGGAATCGGTAATCTGTAATAGTTGGCTGCCGACATCCCGCTGCAATCGGGCAACGTTGTCATAGCTGTGCGCCGCTGCCGAAAATGACTGCTTTACCCTGATTTTTTCTGGCATTGTTCTTTTGTCCATAAAATGGGTGTCCGTAAAACTGGTAATAACCGCCAGCAATTCTTGCGGGTGCGACAAAAATGGCAAGTGTCCGGCCTTGTCGATAATATGTGTTTGAATATGTGGGGAAAGTTGTTGCAGATGCTGGGCAACACCGCTAGGCACCAGCGTATCGCGGTTGCCCGCAACGGCTAGCACGGGCACTTTAATCGCCGCCAAAACGGGGCGTAAATCAGCGTTTTTTAGGATTTCCAAACCGCCGTGCAGGGTTTCGGTGTCCGGCGGCGCACATTCAGCCACCGCCGCTTTTAAGGTTTTCAGCAAGGTTTTGCCGTTCGGCAAACTGTTCACTTGCAAGGCCAAAAAGCGGCCCAATGTCGCTTGGCAGTCCGCCGCCAAATTGTCGGCAAACTGATCGAGCAACTGCGGCTTAGTGCCCGGCCATTGCCCAGTGCCGGTAAAATGCGGATTACCCGCCAGTAAAATCAAGCCATTGACACGCTCAGGGAAGCGTCGGGCCAGTTCCAGCACCACGGTTGCACCCAGTGACCAGCCCAGCCAACAACTGCGCTTATCCACCACGTTATTGGCCAGCACATCAACAATTTGTTCCAGCGCAAAAGGCGTGAGTTTGTCGCTGCGCCCGTGTCCGGGCAGATCAATACACGTAACCTGATAATGCCGGGCCAGTTGCCGGGCAAAATCCCGCCAAATACCGCTGTGCATCGCCCAGCCGTGGACTAGCGTTATCGGTTTGCCGGTGCCGAAAGTGTGTTGATGGAGTTTTATCATTAGGTAACCTCTAAATAGCAGTGCTTCTACAAGCTCAGCACGAACTTAATTTAAGTGGTGAACATGCAAATGCTTAAGTGATAGCGGAATCAAAAAACATGTTTTTTGATTCCAAAATATCATTTTTACCACCACTCTTAATTTATTTTTGGAAGACTCCCTCAGCTTAATTTTTCCAGTGCGGCCAACAGCCCATCGACGTGCCATTCTTCATGTGACGCCGAAAACGTCACCCGCAGCCGCGCACTGCCTTGTGGCACGGTCGGCGGGCGTATCGCGCTAACCAAAAATCCTGCCGCTAATAAGGCATTGCTGATGGCAACTGTGTGCTGGCTGTCACCAATCAGTATCGGTTGGATAGGCGAAGACGAGGGCAGCAGGTGCAGACCCAGTTGTTCTGCACTGAAGCGGAAATGCGCCGCCAAGGTGTTGAGTTTCTCCCTACGCCAATTTTCGGTCTTGATGATTTGCAGGCTGGCACGGGTGGCTTCGGCAATGGCGGGCGGCAAGGCTGTGGTGTAGATATAAGTCCGGGCGGCTTGGATTAAGGTTTCAATCAACACCTCAGAACCCGCGACAAATGCGCCAAACGTGCCGAAACCTTTGCCCAGCGTGCCCATCAGCACCGGCACGTCATCTTGGCTTAAGCCGTAATGGTCCAGCAAACCGCCGCCCTGTTTGCCCATCACCCCTAAGCCGTGGGCATCATCCACCATCAGCCACGCACCCTGGTTTTTTGCCACCGCCACCAATTCCGGTAACGGCGCACAATCACCATCCATGCTAAAAATGCCGTCGGTCACAATCAGCTTGTTGCCCGTGGCTTGGCTCAGTAGCGCATCCAAATGCGTGTTATTGGCATGGGCATAACGCTTGAATTTTGCCCCCGACGACAAACCACCATCCAGCAATGACGCGTGGTTAAGACGGTCTTCAAACACGCTATCGCCGCGCCCGACCAAGGCATTAATCACGCCGATGTTCGCCATATAGCCGGTGGAAAATAACAGCGCCCGCTCGCGTCCGGTAAACGCCGCCAACTCGTCTTCCAGCGCGTGGTGCGCGGTGCTGTGCCCGCAAATCAAATGCGCGGAACCGCTGCCCACGCCGTAACGGTCAGCGGCATTTTTAAAGGCTTGTACGATAGCGGGATGGTTCGCCAAGCCTAAATAATCATTGCTGCAAAAATTAATGACGGCTTTGCCGTTTAATTGCAGGTGGACGCTTTGGGGCGAGTCTATGACGCGGCGGGAGCGGTAGAGGCCTTGTTTTGCCTGTATGTCGAGGTTATCGGTTAGATGAGAAAAGGGCATATTTGCAGCAGTTTTTGCAGTTGCTCGCGGGTCAAATCGTAGTCACGAAGAATCTTGGCAATCAATCCTAGCCCAATGGTTTCATTAAAATGCACGGGGATAACAGTCAAACGACCCTCAGGATATTGAATAAAATGAAGACTACCCTTGACGCTTAGCAATTCAAATCCAGCGGCAATCAAGACAGACAATAATTTCTTACCCGTCAGGCTAGGGAAAGCCGTCATGCTGCCACCTCGGCATTTAAGTGTTACGGAACGGGTTGCAAACCCGTGCTGGCAAATGTGGGGGCTTCCTATCTTCAGCCCAACTTACATCAAAAATAGTTAGCCCGCATAACTAGACCCGCCCGAATGCAGCCCCAAACGGTCAAACAAAGCCACATCATGGTTAGTCATCGGGTTATCCGTAGTCAGCAATTTATCGCCATAAAAAATTGAATTCGCCCCCGCCAAGAAGCACAAAGCCTGCATTTCATCGCTCATGTCTTTGCGGCCTGCGGATAAACGCACGCGAGAAGTGGGCATTAAGATGCGGGCGACGGCGATGGTGCGGATGAACACTAAGGGATCCAGCGGTTCCGTACCCATCAGCGGTGTGCCTTCGACTTGCACCAGCATGTTGATGGGGACGCTTTCGGGGTGTTTGGGCATGTTGGCCAACTCAATCAATAGCTTGGCGCGGTCTTGTTCGTCTTCGCCCATACCCACGATACCGCCGCAACAGACGTTGATCCCGGCATCACGCACCCGCGCCAAGGTGTCCAGCCGGTCTTTATAGGTGCGGGTGGTGATGACTTCGGAATAATAATCTTCGGAAGTGTCCAGATTGTGGTTGTAGTAATCGAGTCCACCTTCTTTAAGCCGCGCGGTTTGGGTGTCGGTCAACATACCTAACGTGATGCAGGTTTCCATGCCCAATGCTTTCACGCCTTGCACCATTTCCACAACGCGCTCGATGTCACGGTCTTTGGGTTGCCGCCAGGCCGCGCCCATACAAAAACGTGATGCGCCTTGGTCTTTGGCTTGTTGTGCGGCTTGGATGACTTCATCAATAGGCATCAGGGCTTCGGATTTTAGGCCGGAATCGTAACGCGCACTTTGTGGGCAATAGCCGCAGTCTTCCGAGCAAGAGCCGGTTTTGATGCTGAGCAAGCTGCTGATTTGCACTTCGTTCGGGTCGAAATGTTGGCGGTGGAGGGTTTGCGCCTGAAAAATCAGGTCGTTAAACGGTAGGGCGAACAAAGCTTGGACTTCTTCAAGCTGCCAATCGTGGCGTAATACAGACATTGGGGGCGACTCCGGCTATAGTTGCTGTTAAGCGCATTTCGTGATTAATGCACCGCCTGACGGCGGCACGTCCTACTTGGCACTTATCAACTTGTTATTATGTATTTAGGTTACAACTGGCTGAACATTATACAGGATTACCTGCTGCCGCCTACTTGTCTGTTATGCGGAAACACCGGCCATAACAACCGTGACCTGTGTCTGGCGTGTCACCAGGATTTACCCAAAAACAACTGCTGCTGCTACCAATGCGCCGCCATTTTTGAACTGCCCTCATCCGCGCCCAGGCTTTGCGGCCGCTGCCTAAGTTTGCGCCCCGCGTTTGACGAAACCCACGCGCCCTTTATGCACGATGGCGTCATACGGCATTTGGTCACGTCGTTAAAGTTTAGGGCCGATTACAAAAACGCCCGCTTGCTGGGCCAATTGTTGGCCGAACATTTAGAGCCAGCCGTTGAGAGGCCGGACATTATCCTGCCCGTCCCGCTGCACAAAGCCCGCTACCGTGAACGCGGCTTTAACCAGTCGATAGAAATTGCCCGGACGGTCGCTAAAGAATTACAGCTCCCGCTGGATCTGGACAGTTGCCGACGGCAGCGGGACACGCCGCACCAAACGTGTTTGACCGCCAAACAGCGGCGCAGCAATATGAAAAACGCGTTCACCATCGTTAAGCCAATCGCCGCACAGCACGTCGCTATTCTTGATGATGTCATGACCACCGGCTCAACGGCGCAAGCGCTGGCGGTAGCATTAAAAAAAGCTGGGGTTGGCCGGGTCGATGTTTGGGTGTGTGCCAGGGCGTAGGCTGGGGCGGTTATGCCCGTCTGGTTAAACCCAAGGGTCTTCTTCAGCACCTTTTTTCGTGGGTTTCACCTCTTTTGGCTGTTCAGGTTGTCCTACAGGCGCTTTTTTCTTCCACAGGCCATTGCTTGAAAAACATCCCCAGCCCCACTTCAGCCAGTCAAGCAAAGAAACCGCCAGCCACAATGACCAAGCTAACATCAATAACCGGTACACCATTAGCGGCACAGAGACCAAGGTTGCCGTAGGTAAGGCCGCCAAGCTCCTGTCTTGATACCAATTTAAGTTAAAAGCGGAGGACTGGTTGCCGGTGATGCGCATATCCGGCGAGCTGAGCAGGCCTTGGGCGACGGCAGAAAATAAAATGCCTAGGGAAATCAGCGTCAGGCCGCCTATAAAGGTTTGCAGCCCGTTAAAGTAACGTGCTTCGGCTGTCTGCCGCGCCCGCCAACCCAGCAACATCAGCCATGCGATAACAAGCCCGGCCGACATCATGGGTATTTGGCTAAGCCCCACCAACAACAAAAACCATTGCCAATGCTTTAATGGCGTGAGATGGACTTTGCCCAAGCCCACAGACAACATGAAAATGACAATTAACATGCCCCAAAATAAAACCGCCGGCCCTAGCCGTGGCCCTAGCGCAAACAATACCCAGCGATCTTGACCTAAATTGATGGTCAGGTTGGTGTTGACGCTGGCTTGCCCCAAATCAATTTGGGGGGTGCTGAAGACCATTGTCAGGGGGACGGTTTCTTGCCAATTGACCCCAATGTTTTGTTTGCCAGGGTTGATTGGCAAGGTCAGTTTTCGGCCTTGCTGCCGGATGGGGCGGTTTTGGCCGTCAATTGTCACCGATTGCAACAGCGCATTTTCAGGCAGCGTGAGCACATGCTGGCCACCTTGCGAACTGCGCAAATCGAAAGATAGCTCGGTGTCGGTGATGCGTTGCCCAGGTTTGACCCGTAGCCTGCTGCTGTCAATGGTTAACGTTTGTCCTTCGACTGCGACGGGGCGGGTTATTTGCAGGGTGATGGTTTCGCCTGGCCAAGGATGCCATTCAGGTAGCCATTGCGCCGTATTGTTAAGTTGGATCATTGCAATGCCAGTGGTTTCAATGTGCCAGATAGGGCTGACATCGGCTTTCCAGACTTCAACCCACTGGTCGGTTTGGGGTGCGGCCAAGTCGATTTTGTCCGCTTTTGCCAGGGTTGATTCCCACTGCATGACGTATTGCTGTGCGGGGATATTAACCTCAACCCGGCCGTCTTTAACCCTGACCCCAGGGCTAGTGACCGCTTCCCCAGGCAGTAACGGCACACTTAACACCACGGCGGATTCCGGCGGTGAGACCCGAATGACTTGCGTGGTCACCCGCCAGTCCAAGCCCAATTGCAAGGTGCGTTCAATCCGCGCAAACGCAGGCAGTGTACCAGGTTCCAACGTGGTTTTGGCGTTGTTGTCGCGGACTTGATTGGCGCGGATGAACTGCAATTGCTCGTCTGCCAAGCCGTCATTTTGTATGCCGACGACTTCCCAGCCATTTTTTTCGACCATGACGTGTTTGGGTTTTAATGGCAAAGGGAGGGTGAATTTGCTTAACAACGGCGTCACGCCACGCAAGATAATGCGGTGTCCGCCCGCTTTCAGCGTAATCCACAACCCATTGTTTTCCCGATACAGCGCGGTGGCCGGTGTGCCGTTATCTAGGACTTGATTAGGGAACCATTGGCTGTAATCGGCGGGCAACGGCAGGGTCACCGTTTCCTGTGTGTGGATCAGCAATGTGATGTCGATGGTTTTGTCAGTGATCACCATCGCCATTTGCTGGATTTGTGCACAGGCGGGCAAGCAGTCGGGCACGTCAATTTCCTGCAACCGGTTTTTTAACTGCTCCAGCAGGGCGTCGCTGGGGTAATCGGCATAGCTTTTTTGGGTGGGCATTGCCAGCAGCATGGGCACTAACAACAACCCAAGCCATAGCGGAGTTGCGGTTTTAAATTTGGAAAAGTCTGGCCTGAACTTTTCCGCCACGCCAAACATCAGCAACGCCAACACCGCGATAAACAGCACGCGGATAAAATTTAGCAGCAGGGTCATCGTCGGCGACAAATACCATAAGCGCAGTTGTTGTTGGCTATCCACCGAACCATTCCATGACAGCCTGACTTTATGCCACTGCCATTGCGGCAATCCAGGGCCGGTTTGGATGTGCGCACTGGCGTCAACGCGGTCAAGTTTCGCCTTTTTTTCAGGAAGCGAGGCCATTTGCTCGGCAATGTTGTAGGCGTATTCGCGTGCTTTTCCCAGTGATGCGCCGCTAGAGTCCCCAGGCAAATCGGCGGTTTCGTCTGACATCTCCATTTCCATCGGCGGCACGGCTGGGGACATTGGATAAGCCGCTTGCAAATGCCTTTCCAATTGCGGATAAAGCCCCGTGCGCACCTGATCGACCATAAACGGGATGGCGATTAGGATTAAGGCCAACCAGGACACCGTTCGGCATAGCGCCAACAATTTAAGGAACCGGCCCGGTGGCACGAGATTGATTAACGCGGTCGTCGCCAAAATGACCAGCCAGACAAAATGCGGCGAGCCAGGCTCATGCCAGATGAGTATTAAAGTCACCAAGGCAAACGCGCCCCACGTTTTGTTCCAGAGCCGCCCGGTTGCCAATCCGGCAATCAGCACCAAAAACAAATCCAGCAACGACCAGCGCGAAATCCAGCTAGTGGGCACATTATCGACACCGGCGGCGGCCAGCAAACGCCAACCGGGCGGCAGGTTAAGTTCGGCGCTGACCTGATGGAAGTTCTGTTCCCAGCCGACCGCGCTTAACCTGCCGATGGGGCCTATGATACGGCTATCGGCATCTAGGGTTATCTGGCCTTTGCGCACTTCAATCCCCTGTTTGTCAGTGCCAGGTTGGCGGGTGACCAGTTGGTTGTTGCCGTCTAACGTGACTTTGCCGGTCTGCGTTTGCGGCAAAGCGTTCAACCGCCAGCCACGGGTCATTTTGCCGGTTATCAGATCATTGACGGTATAGCCTGCGCCGTCAAAATCCAGCCACAATTTACGGGTCAGGTTAAGTTGATTGGGTTCCGGTTCGGGATCGCCACGGCGGATGACCTTAAAGCCCATTGCCTCGCCTTGGCTGATGCCATACGCGGGGAGCATTTTCCATTCCTCCGGCAAATTGGTTTGGCTGGTGTCCAGCGCACTGACTTGCTCAATTTCCACGACGCGCAAATCGGGGCGGGCTTCAAAAACCCAGATTTCTGTTTGCGGCCAGTCTTCAGTTTGTGCCGTAGGGGCGTTGGGGAAGGGGAGGGCGGCCATCTCGCTGGTGTTCCGTGCCATGATGTCAATTGCCCAGCGGCCAGGGCGCACCTGCACCAACAATTGCCCGTCCGGTTCGAGGCGCGCTGGTAGCGGGCTTTGCAAACTTAGCGGGATAAAGCCTTCCAGTAGCGGCCTAGGCAGTTTTAGCTCCCGTTGCCCGCCGGAAACATCAATCACCAGGCGGGTCAAAACGTGTATCGGCACATCATCGGTGATTTTTCTGAAGACTTGGATGTCCAGGCTGTTTTGGACGTTTTCAGGCTTTTTTAAGCCCACTTCACTTTCTTTCAACCAAATTTGCCCGCCTCTTAGGGCTGGCGCCGGTATTGCCACGCCGTTAATGGTCAAGCTAATCAAGCCGGTGTCTGCGGGCACGGCTAAGTTATCGGGAACCGCGTCCCATAAAAACTCCCCCTTAATCTGATAATTTAATGGTGGCTTGGCGTCTGCCGCCAACTTGATGGAAGGGATGCCGTTCCTATCCATCACCAACGCAGGCTTGTCGTTAACAGTCACGTTAAGCGGCCAATGTGTGCTGTCGCCCGGCAAGGCCACCCAACTTTCTGCATACACCTGCCAATGGGTGGAAAACAGACCTTTTGGGGTTGTTAAATCGAGCCGGGTTTCAGTCGGCCAGCTACAGCGCTTTTGATCATAGCTGTTGTACATAAACGGGCAGGCCAGTTCGGGATGCTCTTCTTGCACCCAGCTAATCCACGGCTTGAGTGGCTCAGGCACTTGCTCTGGGGCGAGCGGTTTGGCCTGCGTGATGGATGAAAATAACAAGACACCTGAAAACAGTAAGCAGACTAAATATTGCATGATGCACTCCCGATAGCGTTATCGGCTCAACATACCATGAAGAAAATGGGCAAACAAGGCGCAAAAGTCGGGTGCTAATCGTCGATGACCTGGATGCCCGTGATTCGGCTGTTAGGCGTCGCATCGGGGCTAGCGGTTGGTTTAAGCCGAATTTTCTAAGTGGCGGGCTAGGATTTCGTCAACAGCATCATCTAGCGAGTCACTGCCCCGGCGCTATGGATTCAGGCCGTGCACTAGTGTACGGTCATTGCAATGGCGGCGGCGGTGGATAACCGTCTGGAGGAGGCGGCACATTAGTGGCCGAGGGGGCGGCTTGTGGCGGCGCTTCATTCACAAATTGCCCAGACACCGGCACTTGATGGCCTTTGGCATACATGCATTGGATATAAGCGATGTTGTAGCGCTCTTGTTGGCTATACATGGAACTGCTGGCGACGCCGCTACCCACCACACTGCCGGCCAATAAGCCCGTACCCGCGCCAATGGCAGCACCGCGCCCCCCGCCCAACGCCGCACCCGTTGCCGCACCTAACGCTGTGCCGACTGCCGCGCTGGTCACCCCGCTTTCTACCGCCGTTTGTCTGGGGGTTGTGCCGCCTACCTGAAAATAAGCGTATTGCCGACAAATCACATCGTCGTTACGGAATTGGTCAAAAGACATACCCGCGCCGGGCAGCACCATAACGCTGGGGCCGCTGGGCAAACTTGCACAACCGCTTGCAGCCAGTAATGCCGTGAGGGGAAATAATTTGGAAAATCTTGACATATTTGGCTCCTTAACGGGGTGCAGGGGGATTGGGTTGAACTTGTTGCCAACCGCCTGGACATTCTTTGATGTAAGGGTAATAACCTTCAGGGTTGTTACAGTAATACCAGTAACCCGCCGGATAGCTTTGGGTTGTCGGCGGTGATTGCTGGATATAAACCGGTGGCGTTACTGGCACGGTAATCACGGCCGGCGGATAATAATAAGGGTAGCTGTAGTAAGGCCGATAAAAAGGGCGGTAATAAGGGTAGGGATAACGGTAAAAAGGTGCGCCGAAATAAAAACCAAAACGGGTGTTGCTATAATGATGATGGGGGCGGTCACCAAAACTAGGATGCCCACGATAGCTGCCGCCAAAACTAGGACGGTTCTGGGGGCTGTGGTCAAGCCCCGAATGCCCGCGAGCCGTACTTCGGTTTTCACGCGCCCAACTGGAAGCGCTGCATAAACCACACAGCAACGCCAGCAGCAATGGGAGTATTGTGTTTGTTTTCATTGTCCGCCCCTTGTTTAAAACAGCAAAAATCAGACTCTATCGGCTTATAAAAGTGCCTGATGGGTTTAAAAGCAATTTAAATGAGTTTGGGGTGACGCAGAACCCCAAGCTTCACAATTTTTTATAATGATAACATTAACTTGCTAACCACCTATGACAACAGAAACTACAATGCCTAACCCTTGTGCCATCGCCCAATTAGGGGCGAGTGTGTTGCGCCAGCAGGCCGGGCCGGTTGACGACATCCACGCCCCATTTATCCAAGAAACCATAGCCGCCATGCAGGCCACGTTGGCAGGCTCGCAGGGCGTCGGCTTGGCGGCACCGCAAATCAGCGTGTCCAAACGCATCATCATTGTGGCTTCCAGGCCGACCGCCCGCTACCCTGATGCGCCGCTGATGGAACCCGTGGTGATGATTAACCCAAGTTATGCGCCCTGCTCAAACGCTAAGGCCAAAGACTGGGAAGGCTGTTTAAGCATCCCGTCTATCCGCGCTTTAGTCCCGCGCTATCAAGCAATTGACGTTACCTACACCAGCCAACAGGGTGAACCGGTAAGCCAACATTTTGAAGGTTTTGTGGCAAGGGTTTTCCAGCATGAATTCGACCACTTAGAAGGCATGGTCTATTTGGACAGGGTGGAAACTAACCGTGATATTGTTTCTGAAGGCGAATATTTCCGTCTGCAAAACCTAAGCGCATAACCCTGCTATTTCAACAACGGCAACACATAAGCGGCTATTTTGTCGGCGATAAGCGGCTGCCCTTTAACATTGGGATGCAAACCGTCCGCCTGCATCATGTCTTTATTTAGGGCCACGTCCTCAAGGATGAACGGCACTAACGGCACTTTCAATTCGTCTGCCAGTTGCGGATAAATGTTGTAAAACAGATCGATATACCGTTTGCCATAATTGGGCGGTATTTTCATACCCAATATCAGCACCTGCGCCCCGGTGCTACGGACACGGCGGATTATTTCCGTCAGATTGGCCTTCATCACCACGGGCGACAAGCCGCGCAAGCCATCATTCGCCCCTAGCTCCAGCAACACCAAATCCGGTTTATGCGCCTCAAGCGCACGGTCGATACGCGCCAGACCGCCTGCGCTGGTATCGCCACTGATGCTTTCATTATGGATTTGGTGGCCGGCCAGTTTTTCCTGTAACAAGCCCACCCAGCCTTGCCCCGCTTCAAGCCCATATCCGGCGCTGATGCTATCGCCCAACACAACTATTGACTTTGCCTGGATGGTCATGGACATTAAAGCCATCACCAATGCAACTAAAATTTTCAACATCATGAATCCTCAAACAAATTTATCAAACACGGTTATCTTAGCCGAAAACCTCGGCAAAGCCGTCACAACTTCGGAAGGCACTTTGCAGATTCTGTCAGCGATAAACCTGACTATCCAATCAGGAGAAAGTATCGCCATCGTCGGCGAGTCCGGTTCCGGCAAATCGACCTTAATCGGATTGCTGGCGGGACTGGACACGCCCACGTCCGGCACTATCCATCTGAACGGTGAATTGTTGACGGCGATGGACGAAGACGGCAGGGCGGCGATCCGCAACCAAGCCATCGGTTTCGTGTTCCAGTCATTCCAATTGTTACAAGGGCTGACCGCATTGGAAAATGTCATGTTGCCGTTAGAACTGAGCGGCAACAAACAGGCTAAAGCTTCAGCCGAAGCCTTGCTGGAAAGGGTTGGCCTGGCGCACCGCTTGCACCATACGCCCAAGCAATTGTCCGGCGGCGAACAACAGCGCGTGGCTTTGGCGCGGGCATTTGTGACGAGGCCCGCCATTCTGTTTGCCGATGAGCCTACCGGCAATCTGGACCGTAAAACCGGGGCGCATATCATTGACTTGTTGTTTGAACTCAACCAAGAAAACAACACCACCCTCGTGTTGGTGACCCATGACCACGGCTTGGCCACCCGTTGCCAACGCACCATCGAATTGGCGGCGGGGGGAATGTTATGAAACGGTTTAACCTGGCTTTGCGGATGTTATGGCGTGACCGGCGTTCCGGCGAATTGACGCTGCTGTTGGCCGCGTTGATTATCGCAGTCACCAGTTCATCGGCGATTGCGTTATTTTCAGACCGCCTACAACGGACAATGACGATGCAAACTGCCGAATTTCTCGCCGCCGATTTGGTTATCGCCACCGCCCATCCCATCCCCGAAAACTGGTTGGCTAAAGCCCAAACCTTACCGTTGACCCAAGCGCGGACGGTGGAGTTTTCTAGCGTGCTGATGGAACATGACGAATTGCTGTTAGCCAGCATCAAGGCCGTCAGCCCCGGCTACCCGTTGCGGGGGCAGTTGAAAACGGCAACCCAGAATTACGCCAGCGAAACCATCAGCCACCAAGGCCCGCAGCCCGGCACAGTTTGGGTGGAAAAGCGGGTGTTGTCGGCGTTAAAACTGGCACTGGGCGATAAGCTGACCGTCGGCGAAAAGGCGTTCACGGTCACGCGACTGCTCACTTACGAACCCGATAAACAAGGCGATTTTTACAGCTTTTCGCCACGGGTGATGATGAACGACGCCGATCTTGCCGCCACCCAAGTCATCCAGCCAGGCAGCCATGTGCATTATTTTTTCCAGTTTATCGGGGCAAACGATGCGTTGGCTGAATTCAAGCAATGGCTAAAGCCACAATTGACCCCGGCGCAACGGATCATGGACATCCATGACGACCGCCCGGAACTGGGTTCGGCCTTGGATCGGGCGCAACGCTATTTAGGGTTGTCCAGCATCTTGGTGATTGTCATTGCCGGTGTCGCCATCGCCATGACCGCCCGCCGCTACAGCGAACGCCATTTTGACAATATCGCCCTATTGCGCTGTTTGGGCTGCAAACAAAATGAAATGCTTTGGCTATATGGCAGCCAGTTTATCGTCCTGGGCTTGTTGGGCAGTGCCGTCGGCTGCTTGCTGGGCTGGTTCGCCCAATTCGGTTTGTTCCTGTTGCTAAAAGACTTGTTGCCGCAAACCGTTGCCAAACCGGGCCTCCTCGCCCTGCTGTTTGGTTTTGTGATCGGCTTGGCGATGTTGTTAGGTTTCGCCTTGCCGCCTTTGCTACGGCTGAAGCATGTCTCGCCGCTGCGGGTGTTGCGGCGCGAATTGGCGCCGGTGCCGGTCAGCGGCTGGCTGGTTTATGGCTTGGCTTTGGGTATTGTCGGTGTGTTGGTCTGGCAATATACCGACGACTTGAAAATGACCGCCACGCTCTTAGTTTCAGGCTTGCTGAGTGTCTTGGTGCTGGGCATTTTGGTTTACGGCGTGTTGGGGCTTATCCGCAAATTGCTCCCGTTTATGCACTTGGGCTGGCGTTTCGGATTGCAAGGCTTAACGAGAAACCGGCGCGGCAGCGTCAGCCAGATAGTGGCCTTCAGCATGACCTTGGTGGCGATGATCTTAAGTTTTACGGTGCGTAACGACTTGCTCAATGATTGGCAACAGCAATTGCCCGCCAATGCGCCCAACCAGTTCGCGCTGAACATATTTCCCGAACAACTGGCTGATTTTCAACAAGAACTACAACAACAAGCGATTGTCGGTAGCCGCTTTTATCCGGTGGTCAGAGGCCGTCTGATTGCCGTCAACAACACGCCGGTGCAAAAAATTGTCAGCAAGGACAGCCAAGGCGAAAGCGCCACACACCGCGAATTAAGCCTGACCTGGACGGAGCAATTGCCGGACGGCAACAAAATCGTAACCGGCGATTGGTGGACGGATAAACGGACCAATTTGGTGTCGGTCGAACAAAAACTGGCCGATAACCTGAAAATAAAGCTCGGAGATGAACTGGACTTTACGGTCGGCAGCCAGCCCTTAAAGGCCAAGGTGGCCAGCATCCGCGCCCTGCGCTGGGACAGCATGAAACCGAATTTTTACATGGTCTTCTCGCCCGGCACTTTGGCGCAATTCCCCAGCACTTATCTGACCAGTTTTTACCTGCCTAAAGAACAAAAAAACATTTTGAACGGACTGGTGAAACAGTTCCCTAACCTGACTGTCTTGGAAGTCGATGCTATTTTACAACAATTTAAAACCATCCTGTTGCAACTGACCCAAGCCATCAATTATCTGCTGTACTTTGCCTTGCTCGCCGGCTTCACCGTACTGTTCGCCGCCGTTTATGCCAGCTTGGACACCCGCATCCATGAAAGCGCACTGATGCGGACGCTAGGTGCGAACCGGCGTTTATTGACCACGGCCCACCTCATTGAATTCGGCAGCTTAGGCTTTATCGCAGGCATTCTTGCCGTGGTGATGGCGGAAGCAATCACCTATGCGTTGTACACCCGCGTGATGCTGATGGACTATCACCCTAACGCTTATCTATGGCTTATCGTCCCTACCGTGGGCAGTTTATGCGTGGGTTTGGGGGGTTGGTGGGGCTTGCGGGATGTGCTGGACAAAGCGCCGCTGAAGGTGTTGCGGGAATTGTGATTGGCTATCAAGCCCATTAATTTGTGACGGTTTATTGACGACTGCCTAACCAATGGCCGCCTATTTTTGTTAATGATGAAACATTCACGGAAGAAAGCCAGTCGTAGACAATGTGGCATGGCGTGGTTAAGCCCGGGCTGTTGCGGCTTAACCACCACCGTAAATCCAATTACTCAGCAAGGCGGAGAACAGCAATGAATCATACACAATTAATATTTCGTGGCATCAAAACAATGGCTGCAACAGTCGTGCTTTTAGGGGCCGCATCGGCGGCTTATGCGGAAGAGAGCGGGTGTTGGGCGGAATTTTTTGATGAAAGCCAATATGCGGGCGCACATTTTCGCCTTGAAGGGCCTGCCCAACTGGTCAATTTGCATAATGTCCAAGGCGAAAACTGGGATTTACGCATCGACAGCCTTAAGGTCGGGCCCAAGGCAAAGGTGATGCTTTTTGAAAACTTTAATTACAAGCTAACATTAAAAGAAATGGCAAAATACCCCGAATTGCTCCTTTCTTTGGGCTTGACAGAAAAGGATGCATTAGAGGATTCGGAGCTGATTTTTGTTGCCAATTCCATGATCCATGACCTTAGCGATTTTAATTTCCATAAAAAAATCCGGTCATTGAAAGTCGCTTGTGAATAATGGTTTTTAGTGCCGATGGATGGTTAAGGATAGGGGCATGAATAACTTCTTGTCCTTCGACAAGCTTAGGACGGACGGAAAATTTCCGGATGATGCGCTCACCCGCCTATGCTTCGACAGGCCCGGCACGAACGGGCGCACTCAGGGAAGGGTATGGTTGTTTTTAAGTAATTATGAATAAGTTTTTTGCCACAAAACGACTGCGCTTACTTCCCTTTCTGGAGCGCAAGTGAGGACGGGCAGTCGTAACCCTAAAGCTTTTGAGTATGCACTTAAAAGGGATAAAGATGGCGTTTTTCTTAGAGTTATCTTCACGGGCAGCATGTGCTGGGCGCGGCATACGCCCCGTGCCCAGCACATCGGGCAGGCACCGGTTAACTGCCGCCCCCTATAGCTAAGGCTTAATTTCTTTTATTGGTTAATTTACGCTCTGCCTCAAGCCAGTTTTCTTTTCTCATTGTCCTGTGCAAAACTTCTGAATTCGCCTTTGTGGAATGAAAATTATCAAAAAATTCATCAAATTCATCGGATGAAAATAAACCGCCTGTTAATGCTCTGGGTATGGCGGCCACATTTTTTTTGGGGATTTTTTTAGTGCTCATAACGGTCTCTAATCATTGTCAATTTATTTTTTTGCGTACTTGTAAAGCAAAGGATTAGCCAATTTTGTCCGTCAATCACCGTACTACGCCAAACCTGGCAATCAACACGACGGTATGATTGGGCTGTCAAGAATTGAGCTTAATTTCATAATTTTTGCCTGCGGCAACACGCGTCAAACAAAATCACATGGCAAAAATTTGAAGCTGTATTGAACAATACAAACCGGCAAAATAATATAGGTACAATTACTTAAATAGGAGGTCATTATGTTTGTAACATATTGATTATATAGTAAATAAATGATTTTTAGGCGCAGGGCTGGCATGAATGGGAAGCTGCCGATGTGCGGTGGCTTGACGCCATTGTTGAGTGTGTGGGGAAGAAACTTGGGTGGGGACGGATTGCCCTGCCGGTTCGCCGGAAAGCGGGGGGTGTCGGCTAGCGCATATAACCGATGGTCAGATCCGCCCGACAAACGGTTTTTTATGCTATAAATTGCTTGCGTGCAAGGCCTTAATTAATAACTGAAGAGGCGAAGAATATGAAAAATTATCTGCTGTTTATAGTTGGTTTTGTGGCTATTTCATGGCTTTTTCTAACGGGCTTTACAAACCCCGTGGCAAACGGCACGGCTAAACAAAAAACCGCTGCCGAACCCCTAAAAGCCCAGCGAAACGATGACAATCAGATGAAGCCACTGGATTTGTCCGTGCCGTTTAAGGCTATTAAAAGTGCCGAAAATGCCCCTATAAAAATCCAGGGTGAGAAAACAGTTCAAAAAGGCATAACTAATCTGTTTGCCCCTGAACCGGAAAAAGAAACCCAACCCTTGCAGTTAAAGGGTGGTTTGTTGATGTCGCCGGAACCCGAAGTGGAAAAAAGCAAGTCTGTTGACGGCGCGGGTATTTTTATTAATGTTAAACCCTAAAATGCGGCTATTAATCTGTCCAGCCAATAATATGGTCTTCTAAATCATCGACATCAGCTTCTTTTATGGCGTAGCTGCTGATTGATGCGCCCGCCTTTTTAATACTCGCGGTATTTTTTGAAATGAGCGGATGCCATGACGGCAACGCTTCACCGTCGCTTAGCAAGCGGTAAGCGCAGGTGGGCGGCAACCAATTGTAGGCCGCAAAGTCATGCTGTTTTAGGTCAAGACATTCGGGTACAAGCCAGGTGCGCTCGCTGTAACGGGTGCAGCGGCAGGTGTCCAGATCAATGAGATTACAAACCACGCGGGTGAAGGCGATTTGCCCTGTGTCTTCATCTTCAAGCTTGTGCAGGCAACACTGTCCGCAGTTATCACAGAGCGACTCCCATTCTTCAGTCGTCATTTCCGCCAGTTTTTTAGTTTTCCAAAAGGGCATAGCCACGCCTAAATTGTGGGTTTAAACAATGGCGTCTTGATAGCGCCCGGAGTTGCCAAGTTGGTCGAGAAGCCGCCTGAAATGGTCGTAATCCTTTACATGCGTCACCCCGACTTCATCCAAAACAGCTTGATAATGCCCTGCGGACCTGCCGCCGACAATCAGTGCCACCTGAAGGCCAATCAGTTTTTTCAGACGCCTCAGTTCTTTGGCGACAATATGGTCATCGGTGCTAAAACTGATGCTCAGCGTCACAGCCCGTGCATTGGTGAACTTAACCGCTGCGGCAATTTCTTCGGCTGGCAAATTAGCTCCCAAATAAGTCACCTTCCAGCCTTTTAGTTCAGCAATAATTGATGCAAGCAAGGCGCCAAGTTCGTGCAATTGCCCTATCGGGGTGGTCACTATCATGGTGGGCGCATCGGCGTCGCAAGGGTTGTTGTTGCGCAAAATGTAGGTTAGGGAGCGGATGATGGATGAGGTCATGTGTTCGTGGACGGGACGCAGCTCACCGGTCCGCCAGCGGTCGCCAATCAGGGTCAACAAGGGCGTCAGCAAATATTCAATAAAGGTTTCGGTGCCCAGTTCAACAATGGCGTTTTCAAAATGGGACTCCAAGGCGGTGGCATCGAAAATCAAGACGGCGGCATAACATTTTTCAAGATAATCTTCTGCCAAATAACGCCTGTCAGCGGTTGGTCGGGTAAGGTTGACGGGGATTTGCAGCGCATTATCAGACTCTTTTTTTAAGAGCGCGTTCAGCTCGTCCAAGGACAGCCTGGCTATTTGGCCAATGCTGTGGCCATGGTTGGTTGCCTCGTTGAGGAGCTTCAAACGGGCAATGTCCTGGTCGGTATAAACCCGATGCCCGCCGGCCGTGCGTGATGGGGTGACCGCCTGATAACGCCGTTCCCATGCCCTGACCAAATCTGATTTGACGCCAGATCGTTTGGCAACGGTACTGATTAAATAATTTGCTGAGTTGTCCTTAAGCTTGGTCATAGTATTGCCATATTAAAATATATTCCACACGCCGGATGCCTGTACCTAAAAATGCAGGCATGAGGCGCAAACTGTGCAAATGGTTATACTAACACAAGCTTTACAATACTTTGACAATAAATGTACAGAATCGGGGTTCACATGCGTTTAAGCAATCTTCGTAAACAATCGGTAGGCTACCCCGCCCGCCACCTTGCTCTTTAATAGTTGCCAGCTTTCAGGCAGGCCGTCAAGGTTTAAACCGCTTTCCGTTTCCACATAAACCTTTGCCTGCGGGGCAAGCCAGCCTTTGTCTTCCAGCCATTGGCAGGTTTGCACAGCCAAGCCCATTGCGAAAGGCGGATCCATAAAAACCACATCGAACGGCTGCGCATCGCCCGCTAAATAACGGAACACATCGGCTTGCACTATTTTGATTTGCGGGGCGGACAGGGTGTCGGTGTTTTCTTTTAAGGCGCGGCAAGCAAGCGGGTTGTTTTCGACCAGCACGATGGATTTTGCGCCCCTAGAAGCCGCTTCAAAGCCTAACGCGCCGCTGCCGGCATAACAATCCAAACAGCGGCGGCCAATGATGTCGTACTGCAACCAGTTGAACAAGGTTTCGCGCACACGGGCGGGCGTCGGCCTTAAGCCGGGCGCATCAACAAAACGTATCTGGCGGCTGCGCCACTGCCCACCGATAATCCGTAGCTTATTTTGCACTTTTCCCTACAGTGACCGTTTGTAACAGCTGTGGATTGACCCGGCGTTTGAACGCATCGGAGATTGATGCGACGGTGACTTGCTCAATTTTTTGTTGGAAGTTGTTCAAGTAATCCAGCGGCAAGCCGTAAAAACCGATCATGCCGACATAGCTTGCCAGTTCTTTATTGGTGTCAAAGCGCATGGCAAAACCACCGGTGATATTTTTCTTGGCGGCGGCCAGTTCAGCTTCGCTAGGCCCGTTGGCGATAAAATCGGCCAAGGTTTTGTTAAGCACTTGCAAAGCTTGCGGTGTTTGGTCGTTGCGGGTTTGCAGGCTCACCAAAAACGGCCCGGGTTTCAGCATCGTGATAAACGCGCTGGACGCGCTATAAGCCAAGCCGCGCTTTTCCCTGACTTCTTCAAACAACTTGGACACCAGACCGCTGCCGCCCAGAATGTGGTTGCCCACATACAGATTAAAATAATCGGCATCTTTGCGGTAAGTGCCTGGCAACCCCACCAGCACATGCGTTTGGGTGGATGGGAATTCGATGTGTTGTTGGGTGCTTTTTACCGGCATGGTCACATCTGGCAAGGCGCCCGGTCTTTGCCCGGTCGGCAAGCCTGCAACCAGCTTTTCTGCGGTCTGCTCGGCTTGTTGTTTGGTCAAGTCACCGACAATGACGATTATGGCATTGGTTGCAACATAATATTTTTGATAAAAACGCCGCAAATCATCTGCCGTCAAAGCAGCTACCGTTTTAAGGTTGCCTGAGCTGGGATGGGCATAAGGATGGCCATAGTATAACGTCTTGTAAAAAGCAATGCTGGCAAGGTCGGAAGGGGATTCTTCCTGTTGTTTCAACCCCGCCAAGGTGCGGTTCTTTTCGCGCTGGAAGTCGGCCTCATTAAAACGCGGCCGGGCCAGGATGACCTGCATAGTGTCCACGGCTTTATCAAACAATGGCTTGTCTGTCAGGGTGCGCAACGACAATGATGCGCTGTCGATAGAACTGGCCGCGCCAAAAATAGCGCCAACGCTTTCAAAACGGTCGGCGATTGCATTAGCGTCCCACTGTCCGGCGCCGGTGTCAAGCAAGCCCGCCGTCAGTGCCGCCAAGCCAAACTGTTGGCCATCCCGCGCACTGCCGGCATCAAATAGCACTTGGATGTCGGCCATCGGCAAGCCTTCGGTGCGGACATAGTAAACGCGGCTGCCTTGCGGCGTTTGCCAGTGGTCAATTTTTGCCGCCGCATTTAATGATTGGCTGCTGCATAGCAATAAAATAAAACTGTATAAAAATAATCGCATGGGGATTGTTCCTGAATAGATATTGTTTATGCTTCTTCAACAAATAGTGCGGCCAAATCAATTGCCAAATCTGGAAATAACTGCGGGACTGCCAGTTCATCCGCCGCATAGTTTTTGACCAGCTGATAAGTTTGCGTTTGTTCGTTTAAGAAAAATTGCTGGACGACTTCTTCATAAGGGAAAATAAGCCAATATTCCTTAACGCCGCTGTCCTGATAAAGCCGGTGCTTAAGGGTGACCTCTTTTTTAGTGTTGCCTTTGGAGAGGATTTCAATAATCCAGTCCGGTGCGCCATTGCAGCCTTGTTCATCAAGCTTGGTTTTGTCACAGACCACGCACAAATCCGGCTGCACTACGGTATGGATTTCTTGATTCGCCAACAGCGACTTTCTGCGGTCGTATAAGCGCACATCAAACGGGACAACAAATAATTCGCAGGATTTCCCCGTTAAAAAAACATCAATAGCCGAGGACAATTTTCGCGAAATACGTTGATGCCTTAAATTCGGCGCGGGTGACATGGCAAAAATTTTGCCCTTAATCAGCTCGACAGTTTCGTCAAATTGCCAAGTCAGATAATCGGCGTAACTATAATAACCATCTAAATCGAGTTGTGACAATTGGGTGATTTTCGTCATGGTCTTGTCTGTTAAAGTCAAATAGCAAAAAATATCCGAACTTGTATATTAAACTTCGCAGGTTTTAAAATCTGACAAGTCCTAAGCCGAAAAATTAGCGGGGTTTGTTGTCACGCACCAATCGCACGGCACGGGCAAAATTGACATCATCATTAATGGCTTCGCCTTCTTTGAGGTGGACAAACCACGCGCCGCCGCCATAACCGGCATAAGGGGAAGATGACCAAAGCCAAGACGGGCTGTCAGGAAACACTTGGTTGTTGATAAACAAGACCCCAGCGGCTTTGTTCCCAGTTTGTTTGTCAAGTAGGGTTTTTAGTTCATCAATTGTGGGTACCCGCCAGTCCGTAAAACCCACATAACCGCCTTGCCGGTTAAGCGCCTTGGCGGCGTCGAGGGCTGCCTGCCACGTGTATATTTGGGCTTGGTCTTGTACCTTGTTATTATGCCAGCCCTGCCCTTGCGCGAACCGGCACCACATTAGGCCTGTTTGGGTTGCTATTGCCGTGCCGTTGGTTGACACAACATAGTTGCCGATGGTGGTTTCTTTAGGATTTGCCCCGCTTTTTTCTGGGTTATGCGCTGATTTGCCATCGTGATGGTGGGCATGAGGATGACTGTGATGGTGGCGCTCTTTTTCCTTGATCCAGTCGTCATGTTGTTTTCTTTTTACCGGATCCAACAAAACCTCACGGGCTTCATTGAGGATTCGGGTGATACGTTCGGCGGCAACCTTGTCGACCGCCTTATCGGGATGGTGCAATTGCAGCAGGGCTTTATGCGCGGCTTTAATCACAATATCCGGGGCGTTGCGGGTGACTTTTAAATTATCGTAATGGGTGCGTATTTTTGACATAGTGTAATTCCTCAGGCGTATCATCGCCCCCACGCTAAAACGCGCGGGCGAAGTTTACGCATCATTTCGCTCCCTTGGTGCTTGCGCTTTGCCCACTGATCGGTTGCGGATCAAGGTAGGCGACGCTCAAATGTTCTTCAATCAGGTACTTACGCGCCACATCACGGACTTGTGCGGCGGTGACCTGATTGACTTTATTGACATATTCATCGGCTTTTTGCCAGCCTAAACCAACCGTTTCCAACATGCCCAACTGCATGGCCTGATAAAAACCGGAATCTTTCTCGTAAACTGCACCAGCCAAAACCTGGGCTTTAATGCGTTGCAATTCGTCGTCATTAATCAGACTTATTTGTAGTTTGGCGATTTCATCTTTTAGGGCCGATTCTAGCTCAAACACCGTTTTGCCTTCAGCCGGTGTCGCCTCTAGCTCAAATAAGCCCGCCAACCTTGATGCCAGGCCATAACCGGCGCCGGCAGAGACGGCGATCTGCTTACCGCGCACCAACTCTTTGCTCAACCGTGCGCTACTGCCACCATCGAGAACGCCCGCCAGCACTTCCAGCGCGTAGGCTTCCCATTCCTGTCCGGCGGTTTTTAAAGACGGCACTTTATAACCCATGACCACAGAAGGCAGTTTTGCCGGGACTTTAACGGTCATTTTCCGCACTCCGAGTTGGTCAATTTCGGTTTGCGGCTTTAAAGGTTTGATGTCGCTGGGTTTGAGTGCGCCAAAATACTGTTCCGCCAGCGCAAATACGGCGTTAGGCTGGACATCGCCAACCACCACTAACGTGGCGTTATTGGGCGCGTACCAGCGTTGGTACCACGCCTGCAAATCATCGACCATGTAATTGGCAATATCGGCAGGCCAGCCTATCACCGGATGCTTATAGGGGCTATTGCTGTAGGCCATGGCGTTAAAATGTTCCGCCATTTTCGCCTGCGGATTGTCATCGGTGCGCATCCGGCGCTCTTCGGTGACCACCTGCAATTCTTTTTTCAGCTCTTCGGGCAACAGGCGCAAATGGCGCATCCGGTCGGCTTCCAGCTCAAAACTGACGGCTAGGCGTGAGGCTTCCATCGTTTGGAAATAAGCCGTGTAATCCTGTCCGGTAAAGGCGTTTTCATCACCGCCATTTTCGGCAATGATGCGTGAAAACTCGCCCGGCGGGTGTTTGTCGGTGCCTTTAAACATCATGTGTTCCAGCATGTGGGAAATACCGGTGATGCCGCCGGGCTCGTAGCTCGAACCCACCTTATACCAGACTTGCGAGACCGCCACGGGGGAGCGGTGATCTTCTTTGACCAAGATTTTTAACCCGTTTGCCAACGTTTTTTCCGCCACTAAAGCTGCCGCATCAGTGCTGATAACGGGCAAGCACAACAATAACACCCCTACCATTTGCTTCTTCATAATTATCTCTTTACCCAATTGAAATAGCATATCGTTTATACCCAACATAATAACCTAGTTATATGTCCACCAAGCACAAGCCAGTTAATGACCGCGCCCACCAGAAATAGTGCGCACCACCGCCGCGAGCAACAACCAGCCCCTGCCAACCCAATGCACAAGCTTACTACCTGTAAGCTATTATATTCAACACTGTTTTCTTCTCTGCTTGCTCTCTTACGGTAACATTGCCTAGTTTATTGGCTCTATTTTAGGCGGTGCGCTTAGCTGAAAAACGCCACTTTTTATAAGTGGCAATGTCGGCGGTAATCTGGCAATCTTAAAGGCTCACGACAGCCCTGTTTATTGGGCTAAATACTTGTCCATCACATTGGAGGCGATTTAATATGAAAAAGCAATCTGCAAACACGCTGGGAATTGATTTAATAAAAATCACGGAAGCAAGACACCACGATCCTTTTTCGGTTTTGGGTCGCCATCAACAAGAAGGCCATATCATTGTAAGAGTTTATCTGCCATATGCCGAAACGCTAAGTTTTGCGGACGGCGGCGCCAACATACCCCGCATAGAAGGCACTGATTTTTTTGAATATGCGGCGCAACCCAATGAACTGCCCAAACATTATCAACTGGCTTGGATTGATAAAGATGGCGGCGAGCATACGCAATACGACCCTTACGACTTTGGCGTGCAGTTGCCTGAGTTTGACCGGCATTTGTTTGCCGAGGGCAAACATTGGCATGTTTACCAAAAAATGGGCGCACATTTACATACGGTTGACGGCATCAGCGGCGTATTGTTTACAGTATGGGCGCCCAATGCCGGTCGGGTTAGCGTGGTCGGCGACTTTAACCGCTGGGATGGCCGTTGCCATGCCATGCGCAGTTTGGGCGGCAGTGGCATTTGGGAATTGTTTATCCCCGGCTTGGCCGCCGGTTGCTATTACAAATACGAAATATTAAACCGGCAAAGCAACCAGATCATGGTCAAGACTGATCCTTATGGCCAGCAATTTGAACTGCGTCCGCAAACTGCGGCAATGGTTATAGAAGAAGACACCTATCAATGGCAAGACAAAGAGTGGATGGACACGAGAAGCGGCCATGACTGGTTGCATGAGCCCATGTCAATTTATGAAGTGCATTTAAGTTCATGGAAACGTAATGCCCAAGGCGATTTTTTAAATTACCGCGAGCTGGCCAATGAGTTGGTGCCTTATGTTAAAGACCTGGGTTTTACCCATATCGAACTGATGCCGATCACCGAGCATCCGCTGGATGCGTCTTGGGGTTATCAGACCACCGGTTATTTCGCCCCGACCAGCCGCTTTGGCACACCCGATGATTTCCGCTTCTTTGTCGATGCCTGCCACCAACAAAATATTGGCATCATTCTCGATTGGGTGCCCGCGCATTTCCCCAAAGATGCGTTTGCCTTAGCGCGTTTTGATGGCAGCGCATTATACGAACATGAAGACCCGCGCAAAGGCGAGCACCGCGACTGGGGCACATTGATTTATAACTATGGCCGCAATGAAGTGAAAAACTTTTTGCTGTCCAGCGCCGTTTTCTGGCTACGGGAGTTTCATCTCGATGGCTTGCGCGTCGATGCCGTTGCGTCGATGCTGTACTTGGATTACTCGCGGGAAAAAGATGATTGGCTTCCTAATATCTACGGCGGCAATGAAAACCTTGAAGCCATTGATTTTTTCAGGGAACTGAACACCGTAACCCACGAACAGCATCCGGGCACTGTCATGATGGCTGAAGAATCAACCGCTTGGCCGCAAGTGACCCGCCCCACTTGGGTTGGCGGCTTGGGCTTTTCAATGAAATGGAATATGGGCTGGATGCACGACATCCTGTCTTACATGAGCGAAGACCCTATCCACAGACGTTACCATCATGACGAACTGACGTTCGGCATGTTGTATGCTTTCACCGAAAACTTCACCCTGCCTTTTTCGCATGATGAAGTGGTGCACGGCAAAGGTTCATTGCTTAATAAAATGCCGGGCGATGAGTGGCAGCGCTTTGCCAATTTACGCCTGCTTTACACTTTGATGTTCACTTATCCGGGCAAAAAGCTGTTGTTTATGGGTTGCGAATTTGGTCAAGGCACACAATGGAATTTTGACCAGTCACTGGACTGGTATGTGCTGGATTACCCGCACCATAAAGGTGTGCAAAACTTGTTGAAAGACCTCAACCGCGTCTATAAATCCAATCCGCCGCTATTTAAGCATGATTTTGATTACCAAGGCTTTGAATGGATAGACTGCCACGATGTCGAGCAATCCGTCATCAGTTACCGCCGTAAGGACGGTGACGGTAATGAGCTGGTTGTCGTGCTTAATTTTACCCCGATGGTCAGGGAAAATTATCGGATTGGCGTGCCAGAAGCGGGCACGTACCATGAAATCCTTAATTCGGATGCCGGTTTGTATGACGGCAGCAATGTCATCAACACTGCGGTGTCTTCCGATCCGATAGCCTGGATGAACCTGCCCCAGTCTGTTAGCCTGACATTGCCGCCATTGGGTGGGATGATCTTAAAGCTATCCTGATTTAGGCTGACTTATGAAAAAAGTATTGTTTGTCACCAGCGAAGCCCATCCGTTGATTAAAACTGGCGGTCTGGCCGATGTGTCGGGCAGCCTGCCGAAGGCTTTAGCGGCGCAGGGGACGGACATACGTATTATCATGCCCAACTATCAGGCCATCAAAACCACTGAGGCGATTTATTATAAAAGCACACTGCAATTGATTAATGCCGAGGTGAACATCCTAGAGACACGTTTGCCAGATAGTGATGTCATTGTCTGGCTGGTGGATTATCCGGCTTTATTTGCCGTTCCGGGCACCCCTTATCTGGATGAGCGCGGTGAAACCAGGGTGAACAACGCTGAACGCTTTACCTTGTTTTGCCGGATTGCGGTGGAAGTGGCGAAGAACCGCGCTTATCTGGACTGGCAACCGGACATCGTCCATTGCAATGATTGGCAAAGCGGCCTGGTGCCGGCGCTGCTCTCGTTGGAAGCCACCCGTCCCGCCACGGTTTTCACGATACATAACATGGCCTATCAAGGCTTGTTCCCAAAAACCTCGCTGGCCACCTTGAATTTGCCCAAGGCGCTTTGGCATTCAAACGGTATTGAGTTTAATGACCAGTTGTCATTCCTGAAAAGTGGCTTGGCTTATTCGGACCGCTTGACAACGGTAAGCCCGACCTATGCCGAAGAAATCCAAACCGCAGACTTTGGTTATGGGCTGGAAGGGTTGTTGACCCATCGGCAAGCAGTGCTAAGCGGTATTATCAATGGCATAGATACGCAAGTATGGAATCCGGAAACCGACCCTAACCTCAGCGAAAACTTTAACGCCCTTACGCTAGACAAAAAACAGGCCAATAAAACAAGCCTGCAACACCGGTTTGCCCTGCCCATTGACGGCAAAACCCCCGTTTTTGCGCTTATCAGCCGTCTTGTCGAACAAAAAGGCATCGACCTGATACTTAAGTGCCTACCCGCCATGCTGGATTTGCCGTTGCAATTTGTCGTGATCGGTGACGGCGACGCTAATTTTGAACAGCAACTGTCCGGTTTTGCGCAGACCCGTCCCGACAAAATGGCCGTCATTATCGGCTATGATGAAGCGCTGGCGCATCTCGCTGAAGCAGGCGCCGATATGTTTCTGATGCCGTCGCGGTTTGAACCTTGCGGACTAAACCAGCTCTACAGCCAACGTTACGGCACCCTTCCGATTGTCAGAAAAACTGGCGGCTTGGCGGACACGGTGGTTGACACGCTACCGGAAACGCTGGCTGATAATACGGCAACCGGCTTCGTCTTCAATGCCGCCTCGGCGGGTGCGTTAATGGAAGCGATTAAGCGGGCGCTGTTTGTCTATAGCCAACCTGAAGCTTGGCAACAGCTACAGCGTAATGCCATGCACACAGACTGTTCGTGGCACAAAAGCGCACAGCAATATTTGTCGTTGTACGGACAGTTGTGACGTTTAAGCATCACTGGGGATTTTGTAGCGGTTTTTTTCAGAAGCAGGGCGGTTCTTGATACGGCCTTTCTGTCCCGTCTAAAGTTATCTACGCGCTATGCCCTGAAAATTTTTAATCTTTGAAAAATAGGAAAATTTGCATGATTTTTTTAGAAAATTCTATTGTCCTTAACACTAATCATCTTAAAGATAGATTAATGGGTTCTGCGCTGCTAGTTTTATTGCTGATGAATACGCCTGTTATTGCAAATATTGATGACGACATAGATCAAGATGACGGTAGCACGGGATCAGAATTTCCCCATATTCCAGAACCTATGGTCTTTGACCTCGTGCGTCCATTAGGTGTCACACAAGGGGAACTTGAAATCAACACCCTAGCCCAATATGAAACCCAAGGGAATAGCGTTGAATGGGCACCCGAAATTGAATACGCCATTCGCGATGGCTTAGCTATTGAGCTAGAGTTGCCGTTTTACAATGCAACATTAGAAGATTACAAATTTGCTATCCAAGACACCCTGCCAGATCATAGCCATCATTTTACCCATGGCTGGCAAATGATTGGGCGATATTCACGGCATGAATCAAGTTATTCTGCCGATATGCTATACATCGCTGGCTATCGGTTTAATGCTCGCTGGAGTACATTAAATATGCTTGGAATAAGAAATGAAGATATTGGGAAGCATGCAAGCCTAGAGGGATTAGCTAATTTTACTTTTTTTTACACATTAAACGAAAACATGGCCCTTGGCATCGAAACTAATAGCGCATTTACTCGAAACCGCTGGGATTTTTCATTTTGGCCTCAGCTGCATGCAAATTTCACGGATAGGTTAAGTTTGCAGATGGGGGCGGGCTATCGGAATCTTCAAATTCAAACAAGTGGAATAGTGATTACTAGCCGATTAATTTACACATTTTGATGTGTGATCGCCACAATCCTGCAAATGCGACATATAGGTAAAAGAAAAATAATGAGGCTTTCTATAAAAAGCCTAACTTAACGCTCCAGCCAAGTAGGGTGGGCAAAAACACCTGCTCACCCTACATGACTAAAATTATCAGCGCTTAGCGCAGCCCTCATAAAGCTGGTTTATTTTTGCCAATACGGCGGCGTACTCTACCGTTCCGATAGTGGCATAATTCAGGTTCTTGAATAATCCGGTTAAACGGGTGAAATAATCACGTGCTTCATCCTGATTGGCAAACGCATAATCCGCGCTGACCAGCCCCACTATCTTTTTGAAATTTTCTTGTTGCCGTTTTATCGGCACAGCCACATCAACCGCATCGTAGGCATCTTGTTGCAAATACACCATGTCCAGAAATTTAGCCGCCTGATAACAAACAAAATCCTTAAGGGTAATGCCCTCTTCTCCGGCTACTTGGATCATCTGATAGATGCTGTCGCCGCGTTTCAGCAAGTCCAGCATGGCCTGTACATCGGCAGTCCAGCCACGGCCTAGGTTTTCCTCATACCAGGCATGGAGTTGGCCCAAATAACGTGACCAGGATAACAACGGGTCAACCGCCGGGTAAAAGCGTTTGTAAGCCCGCTCTGCGCTTAAGCCTAAAAAAGTTTTTACCGTGCCTAATGTGGCTTGGGTCACCGGCTCTTCAAAATTGCCGCCTGCCGGCGACACTGTGCCTATCATCGTTAAGCTGCCGATAGCGCCATCACTGTTTAAAATAACGCCGGCACGCTCGTAAATATGTTTAATCGCCGAATCAAGATAGGCGGGAAACGCTTCTTCGCCGGGAATTTCTTCCAAACGTCCCGAAGTTTCGCGCATAGCCTGCGCCCAGCGCGAGGTTGAATCGGCCAGTAACAGAACATCCAAGCCCATTTGCCGATAATATTCACCCAACGTTATGCCGGTGTAAATGGAGGCTTCCCGTGCGGCAACAGGCATGGACGAGGTGTTGCAGATAATGATGGTCCTATCCATCAGAGACCCGCCATTTTTAGGATCGGTCAGTTGCGGGAATTCAGTGATCGTTTCGACAATTTCCCCGGCCCGTTCCCCACAGGCAACAATGATAACGATGTCAACATCTGAATTTTTGGAGATCAGATTTTGCAATACGGTTTTCCCGGCCCCGAATGGCCCTGGAATACAGGCCGTCCCTCCTTTTGCAATGGGAAAAAAAGTGTCAATCAGGCGTAACTGGGTAATGAGTGGCGTCACTGGATATTGCCGAGTGGCAATCCGGTCTTTCAGCAATTGGGCCGACAAAGCCTTACGTACCGGCCAACGTTGCTTTAAGCTGAGAGAACGCTCTTTACCAGTGTCCAGTTTTATTTTTGCCACGGGTTCATTGACGGTCACCGGCCCTGCCTGAATCCAAGTAACTTCAACAGAACCCGCGACATCAAAAGGCACCATGATTTTATGAGTGATACCGCGCTCCTTCACAGTACCCAGCACCGAACCGGCCCGCAACCGGCTGCCTGCCCGGACAATTGGCGTGAACGGCCATGGAAAATTAACGTCCAGTGCCGGAAAATCAACACCGCGCGGCAAAAAGTAACCATACGCTGAAGCCAGTTCATCCAGGGGATTCTGCAAGCCGTCGTAAACCTGACCTAATAAGCCCGGCCCGAGTTCTACCGAAAGCATTTCCCCGCTCTGCTCAACCAGGTCGCCTATACCAATGCCGACCGTGCTTTCATAAACCTGGGCATCGGCGGTTTTACCATAAATCCTCAAAATTTCTGCTTTTAGACGTTCTTTATGCTTTGCCCCGCTTCGGCTTGGCAGTATGTAAATGATTTCATTTTTCGTCAGGGGCTGATTAATGCTATCCATTGCCTCAATAGAAACAATATCGTCCTGAACAGCTATGACTCGGGCGGTAGGCGTTTTTTCGCGATTCATCATTTTTCCCATAAGTTTACGGCTTTCTGGTTATCGGCCAAGACCGACCGCCATTAACATCAAAAGTCCACCACAAAGCCTTCAAGCCCCGCATCAACCAGTCCATCAAAGCGCTTAATCGCCTCGTCTGCGTTATAGTGTGACCAGCGATTAGCAATATCCCATCTTAAGACATAGATAACTACCGCCGGAAAATCGAAATAATGCTGGCTGCATTGTTCGGCATAATAGTGCCAGACCAGATCGAGCAATAATTTTTCCAGTTCGTAAGATTTATTTTGCATGAGCAACTGTTGGGCTGGAATAATCCAGGTTACTCGATGGCCGATACCAAAATCGTTTTTATCCCAATATTTTTCAATAGCTTCCACCCATCTGCCTATGCCCGGAAAGGTGTTCTTGGGTGGTTTCTTAACACCGGCATGGCGCATTCTTAATGCGGACAGCAATGTCCGTAATTCAAGCCGCCAAATGATAATTTGTTTTAAAAAATGGTCGTTGATTGAATCAACAACCTCAACGCTTTTTTTGATGATGAATTCATCGGTGGCATGGGTTATTTGTGACCAGTGCAGTAATTCTTCAATGCGCCGCAAATCTTCGGCATCGTGCATGTCCAGCAAAGCCAGACGTTTATTCAGCTGAATACGGGACAGGGGTGTTTGGGTTACTGAAAAAAGCTGGGGCGGATGTGCGGGTAAGCTTGCCAGCAACATCGTGTATTTAAAACGCCCCTTACCCATCATTTTATAATGCCATCCATCATGGCATGAAAACGCGGCTGTAGATGTTCCAGTAACAGCGTTGCAACGGCTTCATCGGTAAAATCAATAACAATATTGTCATCTTTAAGCTTGAGCAGTAAGCCACTGTTAAGCTCACCGGACACTTCAAATTTAACGCCCGTACGCAACAAATCAGCGGTAAGTGCGCCTACAAAATGGCTTAAAGCACCGTCTTGCAGTTCTTCCGTGTTTCTGTGTAAATCATCATTGCCGAACACATTTTCGGGGAGTTGAATCACAATATGCTTGGTCTGGTCCAGTCCGGTTTTATCGCGAACCTGTCCTGCCAGCGCAAGAATCAGTTTCTCCAGAAACTTTTTCTCGACCATTTTTTTGCCAACCACGCGCATCACTTCCCGTTTGAAACTACTTGACAGTTTGTCCCGTAACCTCATAAAAGTGTCCCTAGCGGCTAGTTTTAAAGCATCTTCACCGGCGGTTTTTACCGCTTCAGCTTCGGCTTTGGCGTTCTTAACCAATATCTGCGCCTCAAGCTCAGCTTCGTTAATAATCCATTCCGCTCTTTTCTGGGCATCAAGCACTATGCTTTCAGCTTTTTCCTGTCCGGCCGCTATGCCCTGTTCTTTTAGCCTCTCAATCAGCGCTTCCACACCAGATGAGGTTGTTTGTGCCTGTTCATTTTTCATGGTGCAGTTGTTAAGGTTTTGGAATACCGTTACTGACAACCAGCGCAAAAATAAAGGCAAAAACTGCAAAACCTTCAACAATCGCCGCTGGTACGATGGCAAGTCCGAAAATTTCGGGCTTGGTTTTCGCCGCGTGTATCGCACAGGCGCAACATTGTCCCTGATAAATTTGCGTCACCAGAAATACCAGGCCGGATAATACGCCTATCGCAAACACACCGGCGGAAACTTCGGGGGTAATGGTCCGGTTCAGGGTAAACATAATAACAATGCCGTAAATAACCCCCGATGAAGGCATTGCTGAGATTCCGATATAGCGGGCATAGCCGCTTTCGGTATCGAGCATCGCACCTATGGCTGCTTGACCAGCAATAGCACAACCAATAGTGCTGCCTAGCGCACCTAACGCCATTGGCGCGTATAAGCCTATCCAGCCCAAAACTACAATGGCTTCACTCATTAACCTGCTCCTTTTTTTTCAAATGCTTTAAAAGGGTAACCTTCATCAGAGACACTCCACTTGTAAAATTCAATAAAATTAAGCCGTAACCCATGAACTACGCCACTTAATACGCATAACAGCAGGTTTAAGGCATGTCCGACTAGCAGAATAAACACGCTCAAAACCAGCCCTGCGCCAGGCATGGCATGATAAACCTGAACGGCCAGTTGGTTAAAGGTCAACGCCATCGACATGCTCGCCATCCCTAAGGCAAACAGACGCAGATAACTCAAGACATTGCCAAATAGGCTAGTAATATCGGTCAGCGTTCTGAAACCATCCAGGATTCGCCATAACCAGTCTGTTGGTTTGACGACTGCCCGCTCACTGCTAAATAAAAGCAATAACAGACACCCCGCTATCAGCAGGGCATATCCGGTTTGCTGCATAACGCTGTTTTGTGTAGTGGAGGCAGTCCAGATAACAAATCCGCCGATGACGACCGCCAGCCATCCCAACGCCGCCCAAGCCGTCGTTTTAGTTCGTCGCTGATAGGCCATAACCGCGTTCGCCAGTGCGATATGCAACACGCCAACAAAAATTGACAAGCGCATCATGGCATCAAAGTCCGTCATATCAATTATTTTTAATCTGCCGGGTAGGCTTTGCTCTGGAAAACTATAGCCAAAATAGCCGCCGGTGATCACCCCCCAGGCCAATGATGCGAGAATGACAGTTAACGCCAGCATGCGAAAATGCAAACCCGTATTTGTCCGCCCCATAGATCGCCATTTCAAACTTAGGAACACCGCTAACAAGGCAGCGTAACCGGCATCGGACATAATCATCGCGAAAAATAATGCAAATGAGAAAAACACCACCAGCGAAGGGTCCCAACCAAAATAGCTAGGCGTTTGATAAAAACCGACCAAATCCTGGCCGCCGGACCAAAGGGGGGGATTTTTAAGTAAGGTAGGCGGAATTTCACCTGCGCCCGGACTGGTAACGGTTAGGGCGAGCTGATATTGCCGGGCAAATTGTTCAAAACAGGCAAGATTGGTTTCAGCAACCCATGCCTGAACAATAAAAACACCATCCCTATCTAGGGTTATTGCATGGGCGTTTGTTAAATCAGACTGATCCACGGCTTTGCCAAGATTAGCGGCAATTAGCCCTATCCAGCGGGTTAAGGATTCCCTTTCTGCCTGAAGGTCTTCCAGTGCCAACTCAACTTGCCCCAGCTCACTTTGTAATGTTGCCAAAGACACATGACCGGTATGGGTCCGTGGGACGGGCATACGGGATACGGCGGGTTCCTGGTCGGCAATAACGACGACATAGTCATAAAGGTTACCCGTGCTGACAACCTGCCAGACCAGATCACCCCCGCGCACTTTTTTCATCAGGTGTTTGGGAACGATATAAAACCACAGCCGCAACCCCGCTAATTGTTCATTTTCAGGCAAACTGAAATTACCCCAGGGTTCGACTTCTTTAATACGTTTATTTAACAAATCACGTTTATCCGTCAATTGCCGATTATTCAACTGGATGTCCAGCACACGCTCAATGACGTGATCAAAATCAAAACCGTCAGCATTATTCTGCTGATGACGCCTATTTGGGCACTGGCTTAAAAATTTTAGTGCCTTGCAGGCGTGTTCCGCGCTTTCAGACGGGGCAAACGGTGGTAAGGCGGATTGATTGCTGACGGCGATAAGATGCGTGCCGCCCAGCTTCTGTAGTGCTTCCAGTACAATTGTTTTGTCGGTGCTTAAACCGCAGAACGTGAGTTTTTTTAACGCGACTATGGACATGGCATACTTTTCTTAAGGCGTTTTTGTTTGGTGATTTTAGCGCTGACCACAGCTGCCCGTTCTGTGTCCGAGATAAAAATACTGATTTTTTTTATCGTTTGTTGCGTTCTGGGAATCAGTATCTTGTCGAAAAAATTCACCCGCTGCGTCACTTTTTTCACAGCGATGTTTAAAATCTCTAGCCGTCGCTGTTCAATTCGTAGCCGGACTTTAAGCTCCAGCATGTATTTTAGCTGAATGGCTGTTTGATCGACCCAGTGCGGTTTGGCATAGGTTGAATAGGGTTGGGTGGCAATGTCAATCGCCTCTAGCACAGGCAAATTTACGCCGACACTATTTTCATGACCCACGCTAATAGCCGAGACCATCGCCAGATCATTCAAAACGATGTGGTAATTTGAAATCATCGGCAGATGTTCGGTGACGATAGCCCGGCATTCCCGTATTTGTCCTTCAATTTTTGCAAGGCGGGTAGCTGCTTTGTAACGCTCACCGATAAGCAGTTGCCGCTTTAAGTCCAGCGAAGGTAAAAACTGCTGATAACGTTTGAGCTGGGCGACTTGTTTATGTAAGGTAGCTTTACTAAAGGACTGAGTGGCCATGCGAATTTTGAGGGAAATATGTGTGGCTATTGACAACTAAAACCGGGACGGACAAAGCTTTTCTGCCCAGCTGTGTGTAAGAAACCGTCGTGGATGGCTTACAAACCAAATCCCGCATCGGCGCAATGTTGATGCTGCCGGAAACCTTGCCTTCATGGGTGGTGGGTTAAATCTGTAGCTGCACGTTGATAAGCTGGAGTGCAAACCTGGGTTTGCCTCAGTACAAGCCAAGGCTTGTATTCCAACCACCACATTTAACTCACTACCCATGAAGGCAAGGTTTCCGGCGGCATCGAGGCGCGAGCGCATCAGATTTAAGGTTTCGGGCGTCAGCACGTCGCTGTCGCCCACATTGATTTTCAACTCATGCATGCCAGCATGGTAAACATTGTAAATCGTCGAACCTTGGAAATGGTCGTGTTTACCGATGAAAGCGGCGAGAAAGTCGGAGTCGTTAATTTCCCTTTCGTCCTCGTCCTCGTCTTGGCTTTTGTCCCTGTCCAATGCGCCCAGATGTTCGGCATCGACATTGCGGTATTGTTCAAGGAATGCCGAGTTACTCGTACGCGCACGTTTCAGTGACAAGCCCTTGCCTAGCATGGTCAGTATGCTGATGAAAAACAGCACTCCGCATAGCCCGATGATGACCCAGCCGTCTACCGATATGCTTTGCAGGATGACGGTGTAATAATCCGGGCCTTCAGCAGCGTCGCCGGATTCATCCTGGTCAAAGTGGACGACGGTGAAATCAGGGCTTTCGCTTTGGCTGCGGAACTGAAGTTTGATCCAGTCGGCGCTACGTGCCTTTTTTGCTATCTGCACTTCATCAAGCAGGCCGATAAAGCCCTGACCGGCATCGGCGCTGCCGATGGTTAATGACGGGTTCATCGTCGCCAGCTGGATCGCCGTATCAGCAACGCGCTGTCCATCCAGATAAAGCACAAGCTTATCTTTCTCGGCGACAAGGGCGATATGTTGCCATCGGCCCAAACTGAGATTGGCTGGCGCGGTTTGGACGAAAGCGCCGTCTGTATCCGGATTGCGGGCATTAGCCGCAGCGCCTTTCACGCGCCGTTTATTCCCCGACTTCACGGGGGGGTCTAATTGTCGCCAACGTGCGCTAACTGTTGAGCCTTGCACGACCAGTTCAAGCTGGCTAGTGGTGTCTTTGGCCTGGATCAGCGTTGCGTTTTGCTGGGCCTGATCAAGTTTTACCCAAGCGCTGAAGGTCCAGCCGTCGTCAGGATTAATCGAAAGTGCAGGCGCGGCATTGACGGTAATGCCGCTCTGGCCGTCAAATTTTGCCGCTGCGCCTATCCAGCCGGCTGGGTCAATGACGGCTTTAGACGCGGCGGCATGGGTAGCATAAGCGGTGACATCCTGCGGCAGGGCTTGGTTTTCTCTGAAATGGAACACCAGCACCTGATTGGCATCGTAAATGCCTTTCGGGTCAGAGGCATCGGCGGCATTGGCATTGCCGTAATACATGGCGAATTTGTCGGTGCTGATGCCGCCGCGCACCGTCGGCAATTTGACCCAGACCAAACCCAGTTCGTCCAACACATCCATATTGTCAACATAATGCATTAACGGTGTGTTGTCATCGAGCAAAAAACGCAGGTCTTTGCCATTTTCGGCGAGCTCTAAGAAATGGTCGAAATTCCCGGTATGCAGACGCAGCAGCAGCGGGAAATCGCTGAGAGTTTCCTGAATGTCCGCGCCGGCATCCAACGTAAAGAGCTTGCGCGATGACCAGTCGTTATTCCACCAGGCGAGTGCGATTACAGGAACCAATAAAAGGATTAAGCCCAGTTTGAGGGGGTTACGAGTTATTTTTTTCATTGTTTATTCCATTATGGGAATTAGAATCTTGTCGAAAAAACCTTCTGTTTAGCTATCGTTTTAACAACCGTGTTTAAAAGGTCTAGCCGCCATTGTTCAAAAGACAAAAATTGCTGATAACCTTTGAGCTGGGCAATTTCTTTATGCAGAGCGGCTTTACTGAAGGGCTGTTTGACCATGAAAATTCTTGGGAAAATAGGTGTCAATAAGTGACTGTTTCATCAGCAATTGTTCCTCAGAAAAGCATTCGGCTAGCGTTTGCCAGCTCAGGTCAAGTGCATCTTCAAGCGCAATGGAAACATTAAGGTCCATGAAGCGCGTCCTGAACAATTGGCCGAATTTAATCAACTTGTCATCATAGGCGGACAGCTCAAAAGCCATAGTCTGTTTTTGTTCGGCCTCAACCGCCGCCGAATAAAAGCGGATCATCGTATTCATGATCTGGGCATGATCTTCACGGGTTACCTTGCCTATCACATGCTGTTTTAGCCTGGACAGCGAGCCGAATGGATCGAGCATCGAATCATGCAGATAAAACTGGCCTTCAGTGATATAGCCGGTGTTATCCGGCACCGGATGCGTCACATCGTCGCCCGGCATGGTGGTTACCGTTAATATAGTTACTGAGCCTGCGCCTTTGTAATCACAGGCTTTTTCATAACGTCGGGCCAGTTGTGAATACAAATCGCCGGTATAACCCCGGTTTGACGGTACATGCTCCATGGATACGCCGACTTCTTTCAAGGCATCGGCGAAAGCTGTCATATCGGTCATCAGCACCAGTACCCGCTTGCTTTCTTCTACTGCAAAACGTTCGGCAACCGCCAGCGCCATGTCAGGCACCAGCAAACGCTCAACAATAGGGTCAGAAGCCATATTGCAATACATGACCGTTCTGGCGAATACGCCCGCCTGCTCAAACTGGGTCCGAAAAAAATGAAAATCATCAAAAATCAGTCCCATCCCGGCAAACACGACGATGTCCGCATCGGCCTGTATGCCTATGCGTGCCAGAAACGGGTTATAGGGTTCGCCGGATATTGAAAATATCGGCACTTTTTGACTGACCACCAGCGTGTTGAACACATCGATCATCGGCACATTGGTGCGGATCATCCTAGATGCCAAAATACGCTGCATAGGATTAACAGACGGCCCGGCAATAGCGGCTTTGGGGTCAAATTCCAAATTAGACCCGCCATCGATAGGCTGGCCTGTACCGCTAAAAATACGCCCCAGGATATTCGCCGAATAAGTTACCCGCATCGCCTGACCTAAAAAACACACCGAGGCCGCTGTAGAAATGCCCTGAGTGCCTGAAAAAACCTGCAAAGACACTTGGTCACCGTCAATTTTTATCACTTGTGCCAAAGATTCTGCGCCATTGCTGTCCTGAATACTGGCCAAATCGCCAAACCGCGTACTAATCCCCTGGTTTTGCGCACTATTGGCGACACTTACCGTGATGATATTCCCGACTATGGAAATGATTGTGTGGTGCCTGACCATCCGTTCAATCATAATTTTCCCCAGAAGTTTTATTTAAGCGGATTATAAAGCACAGAATTTCTATTCATATTACGCTTGCGTGACAAAACTGGGCGGATAAAACTCTAGGTATTTTTTGCCGAACAGGGGTGGGGTATTTTCCTGCTTAAATTGATACTTATGGAATCAAATGACAGCCTGTATGCACCGCATACCTTTTGAGGCAATTGTTAAGGGTTTGGAATTGCGGTGCATAGCCTACAAGGCTAAAAGGTTTGACCCACTAAGTAATTATGAATAAGTTTTTCGGTACAAAATGACTGCCCGTCCTTTGAGGACGGGCAGTTGTAGCCCTAAAACTTTTGCGTATCCACTTAAATTTTTGGCTGGGATTGGTTGGGTTTAAATATCCATAAACATCATGGGCAAGCCGTAAGTTAAGACAAAATAGCTGAATGCGGCAATTACGCTATAAAGCGTCCTGAAAGAGAAAAACTGCCGGAAAATATAACTGACGATAGCGATGTACCAAAATACCAATACCACTGCCAAGGTGATGGATATTTCTTCGCGGAGTTCAGCTTGTTCCATCACCATCCAAAAATCCAACACTTCGGCGCCTATCGCCAACGTCATGATAAAGTTTTCGCAGATAAAAATGGCCGTAAACAGGCGATAAAAATAATGCCATTTTTTCGTAAACAGCAATAGCGTGGCAATGCTGGAAAAAGCCATGACAGTCCGGAGCAACACTTCCAACGTGCCGTCGGCAGGATCGGCAATCAGACTTTCAACGATAATGCCCGAGACAAGGTAGAAAGCGACCGCTTTCCACATAAATGATCGGGAAGGCACTAAATCAACGGGGTTGTTTCGGAACCAACAAAGGGAAAGGTATTTGAGTAAAAGGTTCATGGTCGGAAAAGGGGGCGCAAAAAATAGGGTTTGTGGTTGAATGAACCCTAAATGTTACTGTAGACACTGTTCAGAGACAAACAATCATCCGACAAAGGCGGTTTAGGCCCGGTATCTACAGTAAACAAGCCCGCTATTCAAAGCGATTATATTGCCGCGTTTTTTGGAGCTGTTTAATCTTAGGCATTTTTTCGGTTGGCTTGGGCAGGTTCTTAAATCCCCCTGCCTTGCCTTTTCGGCCTTGCCGCCACAAAGATGGGCGGATTCTAAACTAATTGGGTTTGCCATGTTCAAACCGTTTTCTTTCATTCATATAAGGTGTAAGGACAATGGCTAAGCAAAACAACAACAATATTATTGATTATATTGCCCTGATGTTAAGCAATACTTTCGGCTTCCTAAAAAGCAGCCTGGCAAAAATATCCGGTGTTCCAGAACGGCAAGAACCTGAGCTTGAGCTTAACAAACCAACCCAAGAAAAACCTTCCAAATTATGGCGGATAGCGGCTTTCGCATTGTTGTTTATGGTGGCGGTTTCGGTTTTCAATAACCTAAGCGGAGTGCAACGTGATGAAATTCCCTATAGCCAATTTCTTAACCTGGTGGCAGAAGAAAAAATAGATAAGGCGGTGGTCACCGAGCGCTTTATTAGCGGCACACTAAAGCCTGAAGACGCAGAAAAAACCGGCCAAAACTTTGTGACCGTACCCTTGTGGCAAAACGATTTGGCGCAGTTGCTGCAAAAAAATAAGGTTGATTATGTGGTCAGGAGCGGCGAAAGCTGGCTAGGCAATCTTTTGTTCAACTGGGTCATCCCGATTTTAATCTTGTTGGCGCTCTGGTCTTGGATGGCCCGGCGCATGGCGGGGGCGCAACAGGGGTTTTTAAATCTGGGCAATAAAATCCGCATCCATCCTGATTCGTTGCCTAAAATAACCTTCGATGAAGTTGCCGGTGCCGATAGTGCCAAGCAGGAGCTTAAAGAAATCATCGAGTTTTTAAAAGCGCCGGACAAAATCCATCGGCTGGGTGGCCGCATGCCCAAGGGCGTGTTGTTAGTCGGCCTGCCAGGCACTGGCAAGACTTTGTTGGCGCGTGCCGTTGCCGGTGAGGCCGGCGTGCCTTTCTTCAACATCAGCGGTTCGGAATTTATCGAGCTGTTTGTGGGTGTCGGTGCGGCAAGAGTGCGCGAGCTTTTCGAGCAAGCGCGAAACAAAGCCCCTTGCATCATCTTTATCGATGAATTGGACGCCATAGGCCGCTCGCGCAGCGGGCCCGTCGTTATGGGCGGGCATGACGAGCGCGAGCAAACCTTAAATCAACTGCTGACGGAAATGGATGGTTTCGACCCTTCTTCGGGCGTGGCCGTAATGGCGGCAAGCAACAGGCCGGAAATTCTCGATAAGGCGTTGTTGCGGGCAGGGCGCTTTGACCGGCAGATTATCGTCGACAAGCCCGATTTGCAGGATCGCATCGAGATACTCAGGCTGCACATTAAAAAAATGCCCCTAGCCGACAATATCGACTTAACGGTTGTCGCCCGCCGCACACCTGGCCTGGTGGGGGCCGATTTGGCCAATATCGCCAATGAAGCGGCAATTATCGCGACCCGCTTGGATCATGAAACCGTGGAAATGAATGATTTTGAAGCGGCGATAGACCGCGTTTTGGCCGGGCCGGAAAAGAAAAACCGCGCCCTGAACAAGGAAGAAAAACGCCGAGTGGCCTACCATGAAGCGGGCCATGCCCTAGTTGCCGAGCATGTTCCGACCGGCCAGCCCGTGCATAAGATTTCCATCATTCCGCGTGGCGTGTCGGCCTTGGGCTTTACGCTGCAATTGCCGGTTGAAGAGCGGTTTTTATCGACGGAAAACGAGCTGAAAGACCAGATCGCCATCTTGATGGGCGGGCGCATTGCCGAAGAAAGTGTGCTGGGCAGCATTTCCACTGGCGCCCAGAATGACTTGGAAAAAGCCAGTGAAATAGCCCGCAACATGGTTTGTGTTTTGGGTATGAGCAAAAAAATGGGTGCATTAACGTATGGCAAGCGCCAACAATTGCAGTTTTTGGAAACTGAAGTGTCCGAATACCGTAATTACAGTGATGCCACTGCCCGCCTGCTTGACACCGAAATTAGCGCGTTGATTGAAGAAGGCGAAAGCCGTGCCCGTATGGTTATCATGGCAAACCGTCCGGTATTGGAAAAAATAGCCGATTTATTGCAAGAGAAAGAAGTCATCAACAGGGAAGAGATAACGGCGTTGATTGCCAGTGGGAATGGTTAAGACGCGGTTCAATATCGAGGAGCTTTATTGAGGGGTCTGCTTATGTTTTGTAGGCCTATCAATCAGACTAGCCTTGTTGGCCAAGCATGGGGGCACAAAAACATGTTTTTGTGCCCCATGAGTTTAAGCGCATTTTCATGGAACACATAGAAGTGAACAGTCCCTTAGGTTGTGTTGCCGGGTGGTGTTGGTTAGCGTTTACGCGCCTAATTTTGGTCGGATCATCCTTAAGCCGCCTTTTTGCTGCCAAAAAAATGGGCGTCAAGCACGGTCATGATTTCTTCACAGTCAAAAACTTGTTTGTCGTTTGCCAAAAGAGCGTTTGCGAGGGCATTAATTGCCCGCCAATTTGCCCGGTGGTTGATAAACTCAAAAGCTTGGGCAAATAAAGCCGTTATTTTTTGCTGCCGTAGCGTCTCGTCGCCATCCCAGCAGTCAAGATAGTCTTGGATCACTTGCAGGTCGGCAGTGCCGCCATAATTGTGCAGGGCGTTTAAGTTCACCAGGCTTGCGTTGATGATTTCATCATCACGCAAGGCGACATAGTTGGCTTCGGCTAATGGCCCCACTAGCAAGTTGACCATGTCTGCTTCAAAAGCATTGAGGTAGGCTTGTTTTTGTGCGGGGGAAAAGTTGTCGGTGGCTTCCGTAACAGAACTGGGCAAGGTGTGGATTAAACGGCCTCCTTGTACGCTGGCAATCCACGGTCTGCGGATTTTGGCGGTTTGCAGCCCAGGTTCTTTTCCGGCAATAAAAATCTGAAAAAACACGGGGGGCAGTTGTTTTTGTTTGTTGCCCAAGTAAATGGCCGCCGCATGGCCTGCTTCGTGGATAGCTGTTTTGCGGCTAAGTTCTTTGAAACTGCTTTCATTAAATGCTGTTTGGGTCAGATAGCTGCGGTTCATAATGGCTCCGGCTTGAAAAAAAATGCGGGCCATAAAGTTGAGGCGACCCGCATTATCGAGAGGAAGGATGCAGTTGTTACGGGGGTAAACAGTAACAACAACTGCGGACGGAAGTTTAGTGGCTTGCGCAGGGGGTGAAAATGCGGCATATCGCCGCGCGGCAAAATGTCGCTGTTATTGGCATAAACAGTGCTTAATAACTTGGTTTTGATTGCTGTAAAGCCACGTAAAACAAGGGCTGTAAGGCTTATAGTTGATGTGTGTCAGCCATAAACTGGGGCATATCACCTAGTGGCTAGGTGATATCACGCAGGTGTTGTGGTTTGCTGAAGGTTTGTAAAGTTAGGGCTTGAATGGTGACGTTTTGGTTTTTTTTGTGAATGCCGCTTTGTTGGCGGCAATAGTTGGGTGGTGGGTTAAATCTGTAGATGCACGTTGATAAGCTGGTGTGCAAACCTTGGTTTGCCTTAGTACAACCACCACATTTAACCGACTACCCAATTTTTTAGCGCGATTAACATAATCAATCGGCGCTATTGAGCCAATCCAAATAGCGGCTAACGCCTTGGCTTATGGATAAAAATTCCTTGCCATAACCGGCCTGCCTTAACCCGGAAATATCGGCCTGGGTATAGCTTTGGTATGCGCCTTTTAAATGCACGGGAAAAGGGATGTATTCAATGAGGCCTTGCTTATGCCAAGCGATCACGGCTTGCGCGACGGCGTTAAACGTTTCCGCTTTGCCGGTGCCAACATTGTAGATGCCGCGTTGCTCCGGGTGATCCAGAAACCATAAGTTGACATCGACGACATCATCAACATGAACAAAATCGCGGCGTTGTTCGCCATCTGCGTAGCCGTCACAACCGGCAAACAAGCGGGCGGTTTTTTGGGCAATTATCTGTTGGTTGAAATGATAAGCAGTGCTGCTCATGCTGCCTTTGTGCTGCTCCCTTGGGCCGTACACATTGAAATAACGGAAGCCCACGATAGGGCTTTTAGCGTCCGGCAACAGCTGGCGGACATATTGGTCGAATTGAAATTTTGAATAGGCGTACATGTTAATAGGGCGTTCGCAGCTGCGTTCGACCTTAAAACCGTGCTTACCGCAGCCATAAACCGACGCCGAAGAGGCGTAGATAAACGGGATATTATGGGTGATGCAATAGTGCAGCAAGCATTTGGAATACGCGTAATTGTTGCGCATGACATATTCCCCGTCCCATTCAGTGGTTGCCGAACAAGCGCCCTGATGAAAAATGGCGCGGATGCGAGGTAAAGAATGCGCTGACTCAATCCACGCTTTAAATTCCGTTTTGTCCATGTAATCGGCAATATCAAGGTCAGCAATATTGTGCATTTTCTGGCCATTGGCCAAATTGTCGACCAGCAGAATATTGCGTTCGCCGCGTGCATTTAACGCGGCAATCAAATTGCTGCCGATAAAACCGGCGCCGCCCGTGACAATAATCATGCGCTCCCCCGTGCTTTGTTAATCATCGTTGTGGTCGATTGGCCTTCGACAAACTGCAAGATTTTTACCTCGCCGCCCGCTTTAATCACGCAATCGCCGCCTGCAACCTGTTCGGGGAGATAATCGCCGCCTTTGACGATCACATCGGGCAGCGTGTTGCAGTACAAGCGCTCCGGCGTCTCTTCTTCAAAGGCGACCACCCAATCCACGCAAGCCAATGCGGCCAGAACGGTCATGCGTTGTTGCAAACCGTTAATGGGCCGTGATTCGCCTTTGAGCCGTTTGACGGAAGCGTCTGAGTTGACCGCGACTATCAAGCGGTCACCCAAGGCTTTGGCCTGTTCCAGATACGTCACATGGCCCGCATGCAGCAAATCGAAACAGCCATTTGTCATAATGACTTTTTCGTCATGGGCCTTGGCACCGGCAATGAGCTTGACCAGTTCGTTTTCCGAGACGATGCCATAGGATGAGTCGCGGTCACCGTGCATGGCCCGGGTCAGTTCCTGCCTGGAAACGGTCGAGGTGCCCAGTTTGCCGACCACAATGCCGGCGGCAAGATTGGCCAGATACATCGCTTCCGGCAAAGGCATGTCCAGCGCCACGCCAAGCGCCATGACCGCAATAACGGTGTCGCCCGCCCCCGTGACATCAAACACATCTTTGGCTTGGGCGGGCAGGCTGTGGGTTTGCAAAGCCTGGATCAGGGTCATGCCCGTTTCGCCGCGCGTCAGCAATAACGTTTGGATTTGTTGCTGTTGCAATAGGTCACAGCCCTTATCAAGCAGCTGCTGTTCGGTTGTGCAGGCACCGGCCACGGCTTGGAATTCCGCCAGATTAGGGGTGATGATGTCGGCATGGGCATAGCGCCGGTAGTCGGTGCCTTTAGGGTCGACCAACACTTTTAGCCCGGCGTGTTTGGCAGCGCTGATATGGTCGGCAACACGCGCCAGCGTGCCCTTGCCATAATCCGAAAAAACAATCACATCGTGCGCGGATAAATGGCTTGCCAGCCGCGCTTGCAAAGTTGCGTGTTCAAAATCGAGCGGTGATTCTTCAAAATCAACCCGAATCAATTGCTGGTGCTGCGCCATGATGCGTAATTTGCAAATGCTGCGCACGGCCGGTGCGACCACAAAATCGCAGGCCACATTTTCCGCTTCCAGCAGTTGCCTTAGGGTTTGGCCTTCCGCATCGTCACCGATCACCCCCAGCAAGGTCACCTTGCCGCCTAAACGGGCAATATTAAGCGCAACGTTGCCGGCCCCGCCAATGCGGTCTTCAATGGTTTTTACCCGCACGACGGGTACGGGCGCTTCCGGGGAGATGCGTGCGGCTTGCCCGGACCAGTAACGGTCCAGCATAACATCGCCAATGACAATGATCCGGGCTGTGTCGAATTCAGGCGTGGCGGCTAACATCGGCTGTCTCCTCTAAGGTTTCATCGCTTAATTGGTCTTCCAGCAATCCGCACCACCAGTGGCCGATGAGAATATGCGCCTCTTGGATCCGTGCGGTCACCGTTGCGGGCACAATAACGGACAACGTGGCGTGCCGGGCCAGTTCTCCACCGTCACCGCCAGTTAGGGCAATGACTGTCATGCCTTTTGCTTTTGCTTCTAATGCGGCTTTGATGATGTTTTTGCTGCGCCCAGAAGTCGATAGCGCGATTAGGCAGTCTTTACTATTGCCTAGCGCTTCAATCTGGCGGGAAAATACGGTTTCAAAATCGTAGTCATTGCTGTGGGCGGTTAAAATGGAGGTGTCTGTGGTCAAGGCGATAGCCGGTAGCCCACGGCGTTTTTTTTCATAACGCACGACACATTCGGCAGCGATATGTTGGCAATCAGCCGCACTCCCGCCATTACCGCAAAGCAATAATTTGCCGCCTTGTTTTAAGGTGTCCGCCAACAACGCGCCGGCGGTTTCAATTGTTCCGGCACATTCGGCGAGCTTGTCCATCATGGCCTGATGGGCTTGCAGCTCAGTTATAAAGGGTTTCAACGTCACATTTCCTATAAATAAAAAAGAAAGTCCCTGCTGCTATCAAACCAGTGTCCTCAGGGTTCTGTAAATTGCATGGCAGGTAATAAATTAGGCATATTATTGCTTTAGCCAAAATAACATTGCCCAAAAAATATTAGGGTGTACCGGTAAAAAGTACACATTTTACCGATACCGGCACACAATATCTAAGCTTGCTGCGCAACAATCAAGTTAAGCGGTTAGCTGGCCGACTATGGTACACTACTTGCTGAAAGAGTTGACTGAGCAGCCGCTGTTTTATCGTTACGGTAAAATGGAGGAAAGTCCGGGCTCCATTGGGCAGGGTGCCAGGTAACGCCTGGGAGGCGTGAGCCTACGGAAAGTGCCGCAGAAAATATACCGCCCGGCACCATGGTGTCAGGTAAGGGTGAAAAGGTGCGGTAAGAGCGCACCGCGCAACTGGTAACAGAAGTGGCATGGTAAACCCCACCCGGAGCAAGATCAAATAGAGGGACAGACGCGTGGCCCGCGCGGTTCCTGGGTAGATTGCTTGAGCTGCAAGGTGACTTGCAGCCTAGATGAATGGCTGTTCTCGACAGAACCCGGCTTACAGGTCGACTCTTTCTTCTTATTAATTAAGACGTCTTTTAAAAGCCACTGAGTGGCTTGCCTCCAGATACGCCCGCAGCACCCCGCTTTAAATACGCCTTTAAATTCTCATGTCGCTTTCCCTTTCGCCAGGTTTTTTTCGGCTACAGCCTAATTTCCTTCCCCTTCCCCTAACAAATGCACAACCAACCCGTAGGCATCATGGCCAAACGGGGGGCTTTCTTGTTGATTGATTGGCAAGGCCTAAGTTGTTGGCCATTAGCTTCTTCCGGCCATCCCTCTTCCCCTCAAAAATCACCCACTTTATTGATAAATCTTGAGATTTGTTTTTTGACATCCCAAGCGTCTCCACATGCCTGAATTGACCCTGTAAGTCATTGTCAAAAAAGAAAGATTTAAGGTGAAATCGCTCTTGACTAAGTGATATTTGAAATCTATAGTGGGTAGAAAGTGGCGAAAAGTGGGTTAAAATTGCTGCAAAATGGTTTTCTCAATGTGTGGGGTTGGTTTTGTTTCGGGGCATCAGTTCAATTAACCTGGACGACAAGGGCCGTCTTGCGATACCTACTCGCTATCGGGAGGAATTGCGTAATTGTTGCGAAAGTCAACTGGTGTTGACTGTTGCAGTAAATGAACGGTGTATGGGGGAAAACGGCTGTTTATGGCTTTATCCGTTGCCAGAATGGGAGACCCTTGAGCAAACCATCAGCAAGCTATCCACGCTCAACAAAATGGCCGGTAAGCTGAGGCGTTTTGTCATCGGTAATGCGACTGAGTGCGAAATGGACGGGCAGGGCCGATTGTTATTGCCGGAAAAGCTTAGAAAATTTGCGGGCATGGATAAAAAAGTTGTGCTGGTCGGCCAGCTTAATAAGTTCGAAATTTGGAACGAAGAGGCTTGGGTGGCTAAAGAAAACGAATGGCTTGATAGCAGTGATACGGAAGGGTTGGAAGAACTAGGGCCTTTATCTTTTTAAGCAGGCAGGAGAAGTGAGAGTGGAACATTTGCCTGTGATGCTTGCAGAAGCTTTGCAACAGTTAGCCATTAAAAAAGAGGGTATTTATCTGGATTGCACATTTGGCCGCGGTGGCCATAGCCGTGCGATATTGTCCGGGTTGGGCGCATCAGGGCGGTTACTGGCCTTGGATCGGGATAGGGAAGCAATTGATTCTGAATATGCACAAAAAATGCGCGAAGACGGGCGTTTTGAGCTTAAGCACAGCAGCTTTTCAGGCTTGGAGAACATTGCTGGGCAAGCTGGCATAAGTGGAAAAGTTGACGGCATTTTGCTGGATCTGGGCGTGTCGTCGCCACAGTTGGACAATCCTGAAAGGGGGTTCAGTTTTTTGCGCAATGGCCCGTTAGATATGCGCATGGACACCACCACTGGCATATCGGCAGCGCAATGGCTGGCAATTGTTGACGAAAAAGACTTAGTTAAAGTGTTGTTTGACTACGGCGAGGAACGGTTTGCGCGACGCATTGCACGGGCGATTGTTACCGTGCGGATGCAATCACCGATTACCACAACTAAGCAATTGGCTGAATTGATTGCTGATGCCGTCCCTATCAAAGAGCGCCATAAACATCCGGCGACGCGCAGTTTTCAGGCGATACGTATTGAAATTAACGGCGAACTCGAACAGCTGAAAGCAGTTTTAAAACAGTCGGTGTCGATTTTAAAGCCAGAAGGCCGATTAGTTGTTATTTCTTTCCATTCCTTGGAAGACCGGATTGTCAAACGATTTATTAAGGATGAGTCGGGATTTAAATATAACCCTGGAAAACTCCCTGTCAAGGATGCCGATATAGCGAAAGGGTTATTAAAAAAAATAGGCAAAGCATTAAAGGCGGATGATGCAGAGATGGCACAAAATCCACGGTCACGTAGTGCGGTTATGCGCGTCGCAGAGAAAATTTAGATGCCAATCTTGCGGTTTTGGGGCATGGGGGTGCTGCTAGTGACATTTTTATTGTCAGCGATGGCGGTGATTTACAGTAAATATTATTCCCGGCTCATTTTTATTGAAATACAGCAGCAAGAAAAGACACTGGCCCAATACGAAGTCGAGTGGGGGCAAATGCAGGTGGAGTTGACCATGTTGCTAGGCCAAAACCATGTGGAAACAGTGGCACGCGAACAGTTGAAGCTGGTCATGCCATTACGGGAAAAAATTATCTATATAGAACCGTAAAAAATGATGGATTTTCGAGTTAAGCGCAATGTTCGTGCACCTATCAAAGACTTTTCCCGCAGAAGAAAGTTTTTGCTGATTTTTATGATGGGTTGCATGGGGCTATTAGTTGGGCGTGCGGTTTATCTGCAAGTGTTCAACAAAGAGTTTCTTCAGAATCAGGGTAATGACAGGCAAATTGCTGAAGTTGTTATGCCTGCCTATCGGGGTACGATTAAAGACCGGAATGGCGCGCCATTGGCAATCAGCACACCTGTCGACACCATTTCAGTCAATGCCAAACAACTTAAGGAAGATGATAAAAGCCAAATAAAACAATGGCTGAAAGCATTTAAGAAAGCGCGGAACGCAGCCAAGCTTAGCGAAGATGACAAGATTCAGGTGCTGAGCGATTATCAAAAAGACAAAAAACACAAAATCCAGCAAATGGAAGCCGTGCTGGGGTTGCCCCCCGGCAAAATAAGCGGCTTGCTTAAAGAAAAAAAACTTAAGCAGTTTGTTTATGTCGCCCGTCAAATAGATCCTGGGGTTGCCGACCAAGTAAAAGCGTTAAAACTAAATGGCGTTAACTTTGAGCGTGAATTCAAACGCTTTTATCCTGCAAGTGAAATATCGGCGCATTTAATAGGTTTCACCGATTTGGAGGATAACGGGCAGGAAGGGCTGGAAGCGGCTTATGAGGAAACTTTAAAAGGTGTTCCAGGGCGCAAACGGGTTATCAGGGATGGCACACACCAAGTTATTGCCGATGTTGAAAACATCCAAGAACCGGTTAATGGTAAAGACTTGGAGTTAAGCATCGATCAGCGGTTGCAATACCTTGCCTATCGGGAATTGGGGCTGGCGGTTGACAGCCATAAGGCTAAGTCCGGCACCTTGGTGATGTTGGACGCCAAAAATGGTGAAATCCTTGCGGTTGCTAACCAACCGACGTTCAATCCGAACACCAGAAGGGGCTTGAAAGAAAGCCTGTATAGAAACAGGGCGTTTACCGAAGTGTTTGAACCTGGTTCAACCGTAAAGCCATTTGTGGTTGCCGCTAGCTTGGATGGCGGCTATGTGCGCCTTAATGATCTGTTTTATACGCAAGGCGTTTTCCCAGTCGGGCATCACGTAGTTAGGGATGTCCATAATTATGGCACGCTTGATCTGACGCATGTGATAAAAAAATCCAGCAATATCGCCGTAAGCCAGATGGCCTTGAAGATGCCGCCTAAGTACTTTTGGAATGTTTACCGCCAACTGGGGTTTGGGGTTTCGGCAGGCGCCGGTTTTCCGGGGGAAGCCAAGGGCAGTCTGCTGGATCTCCGTCGCTGGCACGATTTTGAACGGGCAACACTGTCTTTTGGCTATAGCCTGAATGCCTCCGCATTACAGTTGGCCAGGGCTTACACTGCGTTGGCGGATGATGGTGTCCTGCATTCTGTCAGCTTACTGAAGCGGGATGAAGACATTGATGCGGTACGGGTTTTTTCCGCCAAAACAGTCCGGCGCGTCAGGGCGATGATGGAAACGGTGGTCATGAAAGACGGCACCGCTTATGAAGCCAGGGTTGATGGTTATAGCGTGGCAGGCAAAACCGGCACCGTAAAAAAATCGGGCGGCAGAAGCGGTTATGTCGCCAAAAAGTATTTTTCGGTGTTTGCGGGGATTGCGCCGGCAAAAAATCCCCGCTTAGTTATGGTGGTGATGATTGACGAACCCTCAGACGGCCAATATTACGGAGGCCTAGTGTCGGCGCCGGTATTTTCTAAAGTCATGGCAGGTGCTTTGCGTATTTTGGAAATAAGCCCTGATCAGGAAGAGTCCATGCCAATCTTGTTGACTCAGCAAGGCCCTCGATGACATTGCATGAGTTATTGGCCGGTTTGGTCAGCATTGAGGCAGATGACAGGCCGGTCAGCGGGATAGAGCTGGACAGCCGCAAGATTGTTGGCGGTAATGTGTTTGTTGCCTTGGCAGGTGCGGCGCAGCATGGCTTGAGCCATGCCGCACAAGCTATCAATAACGGCGCTTGTGCGGTTGTGTTTGATCCGGCAGGCAATGGCTTACAGTTGGCCGAAGACTACATGTCATCTGCAACAAAAGAAACCATGCCCCCGATGATTGCCATAGCTAATTTGGGGCGGGTTATCGGCGTGATAGCCGCCCGCTTTTATGGCAACCCTTCGCAGTTTATTGATGTGGTAGGCATTACCGGAACGAACGGCAAAACCTCATGTAGCCAGTTTTTGGGGCAGCTGTTGGATGATTGCGGCATTATCGGGACGTTAGGCTGGGGCGCGTGGGGGACGTTAAGCAAAACCCTCAATACCACACCTGATGCGCTGTCAGTGCAGCGGATGCTCGCGGCGTTGGTGGATGACAAAAAACAAGCGGTCGCAATGGAGGTGTCATCGCATGGGTTGGAACAAGGCAGGGTCAATGGCGTTACTTTTAAAGGCGCAGCATTTACCAATATTAGCCGTGACCATTTGGATTATCACGGCACGATGGATGCTTATTTACAAGCTAAGTTGGCATTGTTGGACATGCCCGGCTTAGCTTTTGTCGTTGTTAATTTAGACGATGCCGCCTGCGGCCGGATTATTGCCGCCGCGCCAAAAACGGCGGTGGTTTGGGGAATCAGTGCCAGCGGTAAGGATTTAACTTTTGGCGGCGAAAGCCTTATTGCAAGGCACATTGAGCATAAGCCCGACGGTATCGGGTTTGAGGTGTGTTGGCGGGCTGGGCGGCAACAGGTGACGGTGCCGCTGTACGGTGATTTTAATATTGAAAATGTGCTGGTTGTGTTGGCGGTTATGCTGGCTATGGGGGTTGGCTTTGCGCCAGCCGTTAAACGCTTGGCGCAAATAAAACCAGTTGCCGGACGCATGGAGCGGTTTGGTGGCGTTGGCGGCCAGCCTCTGGTTTTTGTTGATTATGCGCATACGCCAGACGCGCTCGAAAAGGTGTTATCCAGTGTGCGTAAACATTGCCCGCAGGCTTTGTGGGTGGTTTTTGGTTGTGGCGGCAACCGTGACACAGGCAAGCGGCCATTGATGGGGGCCGGAGCGGAACAGTGGGCGGATCATGTGATTATTACTGATGACAATCCACGTTTTGAAGATAGCAGGGCCATTATCAACGACATTTTGGCCGGTTGCCGGACAACTAAAACTGAAGTGATCCAGGACAGGGCGCGGGCAATACAAAGCGTGATTGCCCGCGCGGCAAAAAATGACTGTATTGTGATTGCCGGAAAAGGCCATGAAGATTATCAGGAAATAGACGGTGTGAAGCTCCCGTTTAGCGACAGGGATAGAATCATAGAGGCATTAAATTTTGCGTCCACATTAATGAGAGCCGGAAACCCATGAAAATGATGCTAAGCGAAATTGCCAAGCATGTGCACGGCCAGCAAGTAGGTTTAGATGTGGCCATCACGTCAGTGAGCATAGACACGCGCTCAATAGTGCCGGGCCAGCTTTACGTGGCAATTAAGGGAGACCGTTTTGACGGCAACGAGTTGGTCGGCTTAGCCGAGCAAGCGGGTGCGGTTGCGGCAATCGTGCATCCGGGTGTTGCGCCCACTGTGCCGCATATCATTGTCGAAGACACCCGCCTGGCATTGGCTGAATTGGCGGGTGCGTGGCGGCAAAAAGCTGCAGTGTCGGTAGGCCGCATCGGTTCCATACCGATTGCGGCACTTCCACCCTCCTTGGCGGTCGTCGGTATAACAGGAAGCAATGGCAAGACAACGGTCAAGGAAATGACGGCAGCTATATTGGGCGTTCAAGGTAACGTCTTGTTTACCCAAGGTAATTTTAATAATGACATTGGCGTGCCGTTAACGTTGTTGCGTTTGGATGGACAACAACAGTACGCAGTTATTGAAATGGGGGCGAACCATCCCGGAGAGATTGCCTATACCAGCCGTTATGCGCAGGTTGACGTGGCGATTCTGAATAATGCGGGGGCCGCCCATATCGAAGGATTCGGCAGTCTTGATGGTGTTGCAAGGGCAAAAGGCGAAATAATCGAGGCACTTAACCCAGCAGGTGTCGCCGTGCTTAATAGCGACGATGCTTATTTTGATTACTGGAAAGGGCTTGCAGGTATCAGAAAAGTGCTGTCGTTCGGTTTGGACAACCCAGCCGATGTGACCGCTAAAGCGATTAACACCGAGATCCGCAACAATGCGTTTGTGACTACGTTTGAGCTGGCCACTGCACAGGGGACGGTAGCCTGTGAGCTAAAGTTGGCAGGTCGGCACAACGTGGTTAATGCTTTGGCCGCCGCCGCCGCCAGTTTGGCGCTCAACATCAGCTTGGCGCAAATTGCCCAAGGATTGGCTCGCGTAAAACCGGTCACGGGGCGCTTGCAATTATTGGCTGGACAGTTAGGCAATATCGTCATCGATGACAGCTATAACGCCAATGCGATGTCGTTAAAAGCAGGGCTGGATGTGCTGGCCGATTGCCCAGGCCAACCGTGGCTAGTGTTGGGCGCGTTTGGTGAATTGGGGCCGGATAGCCCGAAAATACATCAAGAAATGGGCAGATTGATTAAAGCCTGCGGGGTGGCCAGAGTGTTGGCGACGGGTAGTGATGCCAAGCATACCGTGCAGGCTTTTGGCGCTGGTGCGGCTTTTTTTGATACGCAAGACGATTTGATAAGCGCCCTGAAACAGGAGCTTAAAGGCGATGAAACGATTTTGATTAAGGGCTCAAGATCGCAACGCATGGAAAATGTGGCAGCCGCTCTGGTTGAGAATTTTAGGAATTAAACGATGTTACTTTATTTGGCAGATTATTTAATGAGTTTCGATAGTGGCTTCAGGGTGTTCCATTACCTGACGTTCCGCGCCATCCTTGGCGTGCTGACCTCATTAATTATCTCATTCATTATCGGCCCGGTAATGATAAGGAAATTACGGGGCAACAAGATTGGCCAAAGTATCCGCGAGTTAGGCCCGCAATCGCATTACGAAAAAGCCGGCACTCCAACGATGGGCGGCACTTTAATTTTAGTGGCGGTCGCCATTAGCACCTTGTTATGGGCGGACTTAGGTAACCGCTACATCTGGGTGATTTTGCTGGTCACCCTAGGCTACGGGATTATTGGCTTTATTGATGATTATAGGAAAGTGATCAAACGCAACAGCGATGGGTTATCTGCAAAAGCCAAATATTTGGGGCAATCCATTATCGGCCTGGCAGCCGCTATTTTTTTATATACGACAGCCGTGTTGCCGGCCGAAACACAGTTTATCTTGCCCTTTTTTAAAGACGTTATGCTGGATATGGGGTGGGCATATATTGTGTTGACCTATTTCGTCATTGTCGGGACTAGCAACGCGGTCAATTTAACGGACGGCTTGGATGGTTTGGCGATTATGCCAACGGTGATGGTGGCCGCAGGTTTAGGCGTGTTTGCTTATCTTTCCGGACATTTGACCTTTTCTGAATATCTGGCGATTCCTTTCTTACCGAACGCAGGCGAGCTGATTGTCTTTTGTGGCGCTTTAATCGGTGCGGGGCTAGGATTCTTATGGTTTAACACCTACCCGGCCATGGTCTTCATGGGGGATGTCGGTGCGCTGGCGTTAGGTGCGGCATTGGGCGTTTTGGCGGTGCTGGTCAGACAGGAAATCGTGCTGGTTATTATGGGCGGGGTTTTCGTTATGGAAACGCTTTCGGTCATCATCCAAGTCGCGTCATTCAAAATGACCGGCAAACGGGTTTTCCGCATGGCGCCCATACATCATCATTTTGAATTGAAAGGCTGGCCTGAACCACGGGTTATCGTGCGTTTTTGGATCATCACCGTTATCTTGGTGCTGGTTGGCTTGGCGACATTAAAGTTGAGATAACAATGGAAACGGCAACGGTTTTAGATTTATTAAAAAAACATTTTGCCCTAGACCCGCAAAACGCCAAAGTGTTGGTGGTGGGGCTTGGCAGCACAGGGATCTCGGTGGCGCGTTATTTGCAGGACAAAGGCTTTAAATTCGCAATTATTGATAGCCGCGTAAAACCGCCCTTAATCGATGAGTTTCTTGAGCTTATGCCTGACACGCCAGTCTTCACCGGCGGTTTTGATGATGCCGCATTCAAAGTGGCAACCCATCTGATCGTCAGCCCCGGTCTGTCGCTTAATGAAAAACCGATTATGAAAGCCATTGCCAATGGCTCGAAAATAGTCAGTGACATTGACCTGTTCGCTTGTTCTGTGGATGCTCCGATTATTGCAATCACCGGTTCCAACGGCAAAAGCACCGTAACAACAATGGTTGGCGATATGGCGAAAGCGGCCGGAAAACGGGTTGCCGTTGGCGGCAATCTGGGCATACCTGCGCTGGATCTATTGGCCCAAAAGGCTGAGCTGTATGTGCTGGAGCTATCTAGTTTTCAATTGGAGCGGACATCAGTCCTTAATGCGGCGGCTGCGACTGTGCTTAATGTTAGTGCCGACCACTTGGACCGCCATGCCGATATAGCCGAATACGCACAAGAAAAACAATGTGTTTTTAGGGGTGACGGGGTCATGGTCATTAATGTTGATGATCCGGTCGTTGACGCTATGACTGACAAAGACCGGAAGACACTGACCTTTTCGATTAAAAGACCGGCTGATTTTTATCTTGCCCGACAATCTGCCGATGACAGTATGCCTTTGGGGTCACAAGCGGACGCTGCTGAATATCTGATGCACCAAGGCCAGCCCCTCATGCCGCTGGCAGAGTTGCCCCTGGAAGGCCGCCATAATGCGGGGAATGCTTTGGCGGCGCTGGCTTTAGGTGTGGCGGTCGGGCTCGATGTGCCGGCTATGTGCGAGGCGTTGCGGAATTTTAAAGGGTTGGAGCATCGGATGCAGCGGGTTGCTAAAATCCGTGGTGTCACTTGGGTTAATGATTCCAAAGCAACTAATATTGGCGCTTGTATTGCTGGCCTGGAAGGCTATGCCCGCAAGGTTATCCTTATTGCTGGCGGTGATGCCAAAGGCGCAGACATGAATGAATTGGCGCCCGTTATTAAGGAAAAAGCTAAGGGGGTCGTGCTGATGGGTAAAGATGCGCCGCTAATAGAACAAGCCTTAAAGGATTCCGCCGTGCCGGTTTATGCCGCTGCAAACATGATACAAGCCGTTAAGATTGCCGCCAGCCTTGCTGGCAGCGGTGACAGTGTGTTGCTGTCGCCCGCTTGTGCCAGTCTCGACCAATATAAGAATTATCAGGATAGGGGCAATAAATTTACAAAAGCCGTGTTGGCGTTAGCGACATGAACAGAAAAGTCAAAACATCCCGGATTGGCCGGTTTCATTATGACACCCCCTTGGCCACCAGTTGTCTCGGATTGCTGCTGATAGGCTATGTCATGGTGACGTCATCGTCCTTACATCTGGATGGAAAAATAGCTGATAACCTTTGGAATTATCCGGTCAAGCAATTGGCGCATATCACCTTGGGAATGGTTTTAGGCAAATGCATCACTAATATCCCCGTAAGAAGCTGGGAAAAGATAGGCCCGTGGTTATTTATTTTGAGCTTGTTGTTGCTTGTTGTCGTCATGATACCGGGTGCCGGACATGCAGTTAATGGTAGTACCCGTTGGTTGTCGCTAGGCGGCATCAATATCCAGGTGTCCGAGCTGGTCAAGTTTGCCGCCGTGGTTTATATGGCAGGTTATATCGACCGCCATCAGCAAGGTTTGCGCGAATCTATGTTGGGGATGTTTAAGCCGTTGATCCTATTTTGCGTGGCGGGTTTTTTGTTGTTGCTTGAACCTGATTTTGGCTCGACGGTGGTTATTTTGATTATCGCCATGGGTATGATGTTTTTGGCGGGTGCCAGATTGTCGTTATTTATTATGTTATTGGCGGTAGTGGCCGTAGCCGCTGCCTTGCTGGTGATTTATGAACCTTACCGCATGAAACGGGTGACCAGCTTTGTCAATCCTTGGGCGGACGCCTTAGACACCGGCTTTCAGTTGGTGCAGGCGCTGATTGCCTTTGGGCGCGGTGAGGTGTTAGGGGTTGGCTTAGGGAATGGCATCCAAAAACTATTCTACTTGCCTGAAGCGCACACCGATTTCCTGTTTTCGGTGATTGCTGAAGAATTGGGTTTGCTCGGTGTTCTGGTGGTTATCGGCCTGTTTTCGGTGCTGATATGGCGTAGTTTCACTATCGCAAAGATTGCTGAAGAGTCAGGCGAACGTTTTGCCGCTTACCTTGCTTATGGGCTTGGCATCTGGTTTGGTTTTCAGGCGTTTGTCAATATGGGCGTCAATATGGGTGTTTTGCCGACTAAGGGCTTGACCTTGCCACTTATGAGTTATGGCGGTGGCAGTGTGATAGTCATGTGCTGCGCGGTTGGTCTGTTATTTCGCGTCCATAGTGAAATAACAGAAAAAAATGCCAGTGATGTCCCCGCACCACGTGTAAGGGTAAAGGCTAAAAATGGCTAAGCGCATCATTATTATGGCGGGCGGCACTGGCGGGCATGTTTTTCCGGCCTTGGCGGTCGCACAATTATTGCAAGGGCAAGGTTGGCAAGTAAGCTGGCTAGGTACAAAAAAAGGTTTGGAAAGCAGGGTGATTCCAGAGCAGGGCATCGACATAGACTGGTTATCGGTTACCGGTGTGCGGGGTAAAGGCTTGCTGACCAAAGTTGCCGGCGCGTTCAATTTAATCAAGGCCTGCCTACAGGCAGCGAAAATAGTGCGGCAGCGCAAACCGGATGTCGTGTTGGGCATGGGTGGCTTTGTTGCAGGGCCGGGCGGGCTGATGGCGAAACTGGCGGGTATCCCCTTGGTTATCCATGAGCAAAACCGTGTGCCCGGCACGACTAACCGGCTGTTGGCGCGTTTCGCCAATCAGGTGCTAGAGGCGTTTCCAGACAGTTTTAATAAAAAAACCAACGCTAAATGCACAGGCAACCCTTTAAGAAAAGCATTTTTAAATGTGCAGGAGAATGCCCGCTCACCAGGCCAAGCAACAAGGATATTGGTCGTGGGTGGCAGCCAAGGCGCACAGATATTGAATCAAACCGTGCCGTTGGCCGCCGCCCAATTGACCGACGTTGAAATCAAACACCAAACCGGTGAGGCTATGCTTGGGCAAGTTACTGAACACTATAAAACACTCGGCGTTAAGGCCGAAGCGAGCGCTTTTATTGACGACATGGTTGCCGCGTACCAATGGGCGGATATGGTGATTTGTCGGGCAGGTGCGATGACTGTCAGTGAGGTTGCCGCCCTGGGTAAACCGGCAATTTTTATTCCCTTGCCCAGTGCGATTGACGACCACCAAACCGCTAATGCCCGTTATTTGACAGATGCCGGGGCGGGCGTGTTGCTGTTGCAAAAAGACCTTGACGCCGACACGCTGGCAGAAAAAATCAATCAGGTTAGCAAACAGTTGGATGGCATGGGGCAAGCCGCCAAGCGCTGTGCCCGTTTGGATGCAACTGAAGCCGTCGCCAATTATTGTAAAGCTGAGGCAGGATTATGAATTTCCCTAACACGCAAATGCTGACCGAGGTATTGATGTCTCAACGGGTCGTCGGCAATATCGACCGGATACATTTTGTCGGTGTCGGTGGCACAGGGATGAGCGGCATTGCCGAAGTGCTGTGCAACTTGGGCTATCAGGTTTCCGGCTCCGATATAAAAGAAAGTCCGGTCACACAGCGGTTGGCAGGGCTAGGCATAACCATCAATATCGGCCATAAACGCGAAAATGTCGCGCAGGCTGATGTGGTCGTCGCATCAAGCGCGATAGACCGGAGCAATGAAGAAATTGATGAGGCTTACTTAAACAGGATACCGGTTATTCCCCGCGCAGAAATGCTCGCTGAATTGATGCGCTTCCGTTTTGGGATAGCGGTTGCCGGTACCCACGGCAAGACCACGACCACCAGTTTGACCGCAAGCATACTGGCGGAAGGCGGCCTTGACCCCACTTTTGTGATTGGCGGGCGCTTAAACAGCGCGGGCAGCAATGCTAAGCTAGGTTTAGGCCATTATTTGGTCGCCGAAGCTGATGAAAGCGATGCGTCATTCCTGTATTTGCAACCGATGATAGCCGTGGTCACCAACATTGACCAAGACCACATGGAAACTTATCAGAACAGTTACCAGCGTTTAAAAGACACATTTGTCGAATTTTTGCACCATTTGCCTTTTTATGGCTTGGCGGTTTTGTGCCTCGATGATGAAGGCGTTCGGGAAATCCTGCCGCAAATATCCAAACCAGTCATCACCTATGGCGTCGATGAAAACGCCGATGTCCGTGCGGTCAACATCAAGCAGGATGGTATGCACACGTCATTTGGCGTGTTGCGTCGCGGCGATTATCCCGCCTTGGAAATCACCTTGAACATGCCCGGTTGGCACAACATGCTCAACGCACTGGCGGCAATTTGTATTGCCAGCAAATTGGACGTGGATGATGCCGCGATCATCAAAAGCTTGGGTGCTTTTAAAGGCGTGGGCCGACGTTTCCAACACACGACCATTAACTTACCGACCATAGGCGAGTTACCGTTGGTTGATGATTATGGCCATCATCCAAGGGAAATTGCCGCCACGCTAGAGGCCTTGCGCCAAGCTTGGCCGCAGCGCCGGTCAGTGGTCATTTTCCAGCCGCACCGCTATACCCGTACACGGGACTTGTTTGAAGACTTTGTCCATGTCCTTTCTAGCGTGGATGTGTTGATTTTGCTGGATGTTTACTCGGCGGGGGAGACTGTCATAGCCAGTGCCGATGGCCGCGCATTAAGCCGCGCCATTCGTGTGCGAGGACAGGTTGATCCGGTATTTGTCGATGTTTTTGAGGAATTGCCGACGATAGTGGCGGGGATAATCAAGCCCAACGATGTGATTTTAACGATGGGTGCAGGTAATGTCGGGCAGATTGCCGCCCAGCTTCCGCAGCTATTAGTTGACGCGTTGGGCGGGCAATCGGCGTGAAAGGCCGCTTATTGCACCATGAAAAGCTCGCGAAATATACCAGCTGGCGCGTGGGCGGGCCGGCTGAACGGCTTTATATCCCACATGACCGCGCCGATTTGATTGAATTTGTTAAAGGCTTGCCTGCGGGCGAACCGGTGTTCTGGATGGGTCTAGGCAGTAATTTATTGGTCAGGGATGGCGGCATACGCGGCACAGTGATCAACACTAAAGGGCGTTTGAGGGCAATGTCTTTACTTGAAGACGGCACGGTTTATGTTGAGGCAGGTGTGCCCTGCGCACATGTCGCGCGGTTTTGCTGCGAGCAGGGTCTGGTTGGCGCCGAGTTTCTGGCAGGCATTCCGGGCACGATGGGCGGCGCTTTAAAAATGAACGCCGGTGCGTTTGGTGGCGAAACCTGGGGCATTGTCAAGCATGTTGACATGCTCAACGCCGCAGGCGAAGTGGCACGACGCAATCCTGAGGATTTTACGGTTGCTTACCGGTCGGTAAAAGGGTGTGAGGGCGAATGGTTTCTGTCCGCCCTGTTAATCTTGGCGCACGGCGACACCGCCGCCAGCCAACAGAAAATCAGGGAGTTGCTGGAAAAACGGGCAAAAACACAGCCGACCAACCAGCCAAGTTGTGGTTCGGTGTTTAAAAATCCGGAAGGCGACCATGCGGCACGGTTAATAGAACAAACCGGTTTAAAAGGTTATGCGCTGGGCGGTGCTTGCGTGTCAGAAAAACACGCCAATTTTATCGTTAACACCGGTAATGCTACGGCGGCTGAGATAGAAGCGCTTATTAAAATGGTTCAGATTAAAGTGGAGGAAAAACAGGGTGTTGTGTTACATACAGAGGTGTGCATGGTAGGTGAAGTGGAGGTGGATGATGGTTAATGATCCCCAACAATTTGGCCGTGTTGCGGTAATGATGGGCGGCAGTGCGGCGGAACGTGCAGTGTCCCTAAGAAGCGGCGCCGCTGTTTATGACGCGTTAAAAAACCAAGGTGTAGATGTTATTGCCGTCGATGTCACCGGCAGTCCAATTGACGCCCTCGCAGGGATAAAAGTGGACAGGGTGTTTAACATTATCCATGGCAGAGGTGGCGAAGATGGCGTGTTGCAGGCCGTTTTGCAAGTGCTGGGCATCCCTTACACGGGTAGCGGTGTCATGGCCTCGGCCTTGGCGATGGACAAATTAAGGACCAAGCTGTGTTGGCAAGGTTATGGGTTGGTCACCCCGAAATGGGCGGTATTGAAAACGGCTGATGATGTTGATGGCTGCATTGCCAAACTGGGTTTTCCGGTCATCGTCAAACCCGCCCAAGAAGGGTCAAGCATTGGCATGAGCAAAGCGCATAACCGCGAAGAATTGCTTGACGCCCTCGCCGTGGCGGCAGAATTTAATTGTGATGTCTATGCCGAAAGTTGGGTGACTGGCAAAGAATATACGGTTGGCGTCTTAGACGGCGTGGCGTTACCGGTCATCCGTTTGGAAACGCCGCGTAGTTTTTATGATTACGAAGCCAAATATAACGCCACGACCACGCAGTACCATTGCCCCTGTGGCTTGGTGGAAGCGCAGGAGTTGCGGCTAAAGGGGCTGGCGGTCACTGCCTGTGAAGTCATCGGCATTAAAGGTTGGGCGCGGGTTGATGTGTTTATTGACGACGCCGGACAGTACCAGTTGATAGAAGTGAATACTGTACCCGGCATGACCGACCATAGCTTGGTGCCGATGGCGGCTAGGCAGGCGGGCATTGGGTTTGAGGAATTGGTCTGGCGGATATTGGCAACCAGCCTCGCTTAATGGACAACAAGGTAAGTGCGAACAATTTGCTGCTGGCGCTACTGCTTTTAGCGGGTTTGGTTTGGTGGTTTGGGCACAAAAGCATGGAAACGCGTTTGTCGACCGTTAAAATGGCGTCATTGCCGGTCAAATATGTGAGGGTTGAAGGTGTTTTTCAATACCTTAGCAAAGAGGAGCTGCAAGCGGTGTTGTTGCCTTTGGTGACCACTGGATTTTTTGATGCGGACATGCAGGCAATACAGCAGGCCGTAGCCAATTTGCCTTGGGTTGGCGCGGTGGCGGTAAAGCGGGTATGGCCCGATGCCATTGAGATAAAAGTGCGGGAAAAGAAAGCGTTCGCCCGCTGGGGACGGCATAGCTTAATAACGGAACAGGGCATTATCTTTACGCCCGACACTATAGACCCACAGCGGGACATGGTTGTTCTGACGGGGCCGGCGCAGCAGCAATTGAAAGTTTTGGAAATTATGAAGGGCATTAAAACGGCTCTGGCGGACCAGGCGATGACGCTGGCGGAGTTTAGCGTTAATGAACGCTGGGCATGGAAAATCAAATTGACAACAGGCTTGGAAATATTGCTGGGACGCGATGAGCAGTTAAAAAAATTACAGCGGTTTTTAAAATCCCTGTCAGTGTTAAGACAAGAACAGGTGGATGCAATGGTAATCGCCGATTTACGCTATCCCAACGGTTTTGCGGTCTCATGGAAATCAGGCACTGCACAAATCGATTGGGAAAGTATCGCAAACCCGGACAATAAAACAGATGAGCACACAAAAAAAGCGACAGAGTAGGCAAAATGGCTAGAAACAGAACAGAGCGTAATTTAATAGTCGGATTGGATATAGGCACATCTAAAGTTGCGGCTATTGTTGGTGAGCTTACCAGTGATGGCGGGATAGAAATCATCGGCATCGGTAAGGCCCCCTCGCGCGGCCTTAAAAAGGGTGTGGTGGTTAATCTGGAATCGACTGTGCAATCTATACAGCGGGCGATTGAAGAAGCCGAACTGATGGCGGGCTGTCAAATCAAGTCCGTTTTTGCCGGGATTGCCGGCAGCCATATCAGAAGTCTGAACTCACACGGGGTAGTTGCTATCAAAGATAAGGAAGTGACCCAATACGATGTTGACCGGGTGATTGACTCGGCTAAGGCAATGGCGATACCGGCTGATCAAAAACTTCTGCATATTTTGCCGCAGGAATTTGTCATTGACCTCCAAGACGGCATTAAAGAGCCTATCGGGATGTCCGGTATCCGCTTGGAAGCGCGGGTGCATATGGTCACTGGCAGCGTCAGCGCCTCGCAAAACATCATCAAATGTATCCGCCGCTGTGGGCTTGAAGTTGATGACATTGTGTTGGAGCAGTTGGCATCCTGTAATTCGGTGCTTACCGAAGATGAAAAAGAACTGGGTGTCTGCTTGATAGACATGGGCGGAGGCACAACGGATATCGCCATTTTTGTCGATGGCGCTATCAAGCATACCGCAGTCATTCCGATAGCGGGCGATCAGGTGACCAATGATATTGCGGTCGCGTTACGCACGCCGACGGTGAACGCTGAAGAAATTAAACAAAAATATGCCTGCGCATTAACACAGCTGGCCGATGCGGAAGGGACCATTGATGTGCCAAGCATTGGTGACCGGGCGCCGCGTAAGATTTCTAGGCAAAATCTGGCGGAAATAATTGAACCGCGCTATGAAGAGCTGATGCTATTGGTGCAATCTGAGCTAAGGCGCAGTGGTAACGAAGAACTGATAGCAGCCGGCATCGTGCTGACGGGGGGTAGCTCAAAAGTGATGGGTCTGATCGAGTTGGCGGAAGAAATTTTTCATATGCCGGTGCGTATGGGCGGGCCGGAAAATGTGGCGGGTCTAACTGAAGTGGTGAAAAATCCGATTTATTCAACAGGCGTCGGTTTATTGATGTATGGCAGGGAGCATCAAGGGATAGGCAGAAGCAGCGATGCAGAAAATGGCGGATGGATTGCACAGGTGAAAAATTGGTTTCAGGGTAATTTTTAATGGCTTTATATTGTGTGTCTAAATTTTAAGGGGCAGTAAAATGAAATATGAATTGGTGGATAATAGCGAAACTGCCGTCATCAAAGTTATTGGTGTGGGCGGGGGGGGTGGTAATGCGGTCAATCATATGGCTGACAGCCATATTGAAGGCGTTGAATTCATCTGTGCAAACACTGACGCGCAGGCGTTAAGAAAACTTCAGGTCAGCACGATTATCCAATTAGGCGTCGAGTTGACTAAAGGCTTGGGGGCGGGCACTAATCCAGAAATTGGCAGGCAGGCCGCGCAGGAAAACAAAGACCGCATCAAAGAAGCGTTACAGGGTGCGGATATGGTTTTCTTAACAGCGGGCATGGGGGGTGGCACCGGCACGGGGGCGATTCCGGTGATTGCCGAAATTGCCCGCGAAATGGGCATCCTGACCGTTGCCGTAGTCACCAAGCCGTTTTTGTTTGAAGGCAAAAAGAAACAGCTGGTTGCTGAACAAGGTATTGCCGAGTTAGAAAAATATGTGGACTCATTGATTACAATCCCTAACCAGAAATTGTTGCCGGTGTTAGGTAATAACGTGTCATTGATGAATGCGTTTAAGGCCGCTAACGATGTCCTGCTGGATGCGGTGCAAGGCATAACCGAGCTGATTGTCCATCCTGGCATGATCAACGTCGACTTTGCCGATGTCAGGACGGTAATGTCCGGCATGGGTGCCGCCATTATGGGCATTGGCTCTGCGTCAGGCGAAAACCGTGCCCGGCTTGCCGCTGAAGAAGCGATCAAATGCCCCTTGCTGGAAGACATCAACCTGCAAGGCGCACGTGGCATATTGGTCAACATTTCCGCTGCGGATATGGGTATTGCCGAGTTTGACGAAGTGGGTAATATTGTCCATGAATTTGCATCGGAAGACGCCATCATCAAAATTGGCACCGCCATTGACCCATCGCTAGGGGATGAAATTAAAGTCACCGTGGTGGCGACTGGTATGGGGGCACCAGCGGTGGCTAAAGCAACCGTCAAGGTTATGCAGCGCCCTGGCGGGACCAATTACGATGATTTCGACAAGCCGACGATAATTCGCCGCGATAAAGGCGAAATTAAAACCGAGACTAAAACTGAAAGCAGAGAAAAACGTTTCGGTGCACAGCCTAAAAAAGAAGCGGATTTGGATTATCTCGACATCCCCGCCTTTTTGAGGCGTCAAGCGGACTAAATCAGCGGCTGGGCGGCTTCCTTAAAGCCCCCCTTGATTTTTACGGTAATGGCCAAACCGGAACCGTTTTTGAATCATCCGCATCACAGAAAAACGGCACGGCTGCTAACCCTTTAAAAGACTGGCAGCCGTCAACCCAAGCAGTCTTTTGTAAAGCGAAACGCTTAATTTCTTGGGCTTCCCTCCCGATTATCTATGGCAAAAAACGCCATATTTACTTACAATGAATCGTTAAACCCCCTTCTTTTTTCTGCCATCGCAGTGCGCCAACAAGGTTGGCGCACTGTCGGGCTAAGCCAACATAAACATTATGCAACAAAACAATTTTACGCTGGGTATCACCGATTTCACTTACGCCGATTTATATGATGCAGCGCGTCTTAACGATTTGCTGGCCGTGTTTGATGCTTCGGTCAAACACCATGATGCCGACCTTTTTGACCAGTATGCCGCTTATCGGGATTCTCAGGGCGAAGGTTTGACAGCAGAGCAAGTCTCTGAATTGCTGGTCAATATGGGGCCTTATGTCGGCCAGTTCGTTGCAAAGCTGTTTAATGTGACCAGACAGCACCAAGCCCAGGCGGCAAAGATAAAAGAAGAAATCGACACCGTTTTTACCTATAAAAATGAAGTGGTGGAAAAATTGGGGGTCGTTTTTAAAGGCCAGGACACCAGCGACTGGAATATCCCCGAAATATTAAACCGTTTTGATTTGCTGATTGCCGCAGGTTTTCCCGAAGCCAATTCCGACAATGACCCTGAACACCGGGTTGCCCGCGTCGGTGCGGCGATTGGGTTGTTGTCCGCCCATTACAAATTGCTTGCCAAAAGCAAAGACAGTAGCTATGACGGTGCCGATGAAAAAGTTGCAGAGTTGCGTGCCAAACTGGCTGCGCATGAGCTGGCGTCAGAGGAATTCAAGACCTGTTTTGAACGCCAAAATGATGGGTTCGTCGCTTATCTGATGGACATCGTGCAACGCTGGAGCTTTGTCGCCCAACAGGATAATGATGTCGTCGCCAATTGGTTGAGCTTCAAATTGCCCGAAAAACGTGATTTTGACAATCTGGTCGAGCACGACACTGTAGACCGTGGCGAATTCACCGCCTGGATGGGCGGGTTAGAAAACCGCCGCCGCCGCGACGGCTTTAAGCTGACCGACCCGCGATTTAACGGTCGGGAAGTGTTGTCCGAAGTCAATCACTGCATTTATTGCCACGAGCGCGACACCGATTCTTGCTCGAAGGGCATGCGCAACAAAAAAACCAACACCTTTAAAGTCGATCCGCTGGGCGTGACCACCATCGGTTGCCCGTTGGATGAGAAAATCTCCGAAATGCACCTGGTCAAACGCCGTGGCGACAATATCGGTGCGTTGGCAATTATCATTGTCGATAACCCGATGTGCCCTGGCACTGGCCACCGGATTTGCAACGAGTGCATGAAAGGCTGCATTTACCAAAAAACCGATCCGGTCAACATCCCGCAAATTGAAACCAATGTGCTCACCGACGTGCTGTTTATGCCTTACGGCTTTGAAATCTACAGCCTGTTGACGCGCTGGAACCCGCTTAATGTCAAGCGTCCGGTGATGCAAGCGTACAACGGCAAAAACGCCTTGGTGGTGGGTTTAGGCCCTGCCGGTTACACAATGAGCCATTATTTGTTGAACGAAGGCTTTGCTGTTGCCGGTATCGACGGGCTTAAAATTGAACCGTTACCCCTTGAATTGACGGGCGACGAAAACAATCTGCCGTTACCGATAGTCGATTTCAACGAACTCTACGAAGACCTCGACAAACGTATCTTGGCGGGCTTTGGCGGTGTCGCCGAATACGGTATCACCGTGCGCTGGGATAAAAATTTCTTAAAAGTCATCTACCTGACCTTGGCGCGGCGCAAAGCCTTCCGTGCTTATGGCGGTGTGCGCTTTGGCGGCACGATTACGATTGATGACGCGTGGGACATGGGTTTCGACCATATCTGCATCGCTTCCGGCGCGGGCAAGCCAACCATCATCAACCTGAAAAACAACCTGCTGCGCGGTATCCGCAAAGCCTCGGACTTTTTAATGGCCTTGCAATTGACCGGCGCGGCAAAAATGTCGTCTTTGGCTAACTTGCAAGTGCGTCTGCCTGCGGGCGTTATCGGCGGCGGTTTGACGGCGATAGACACCGCCACTGAATTGATGGCGTACTATCCGGTGCAAGTGGAAAAAATCCTGCACCGCTATGAAACGCTGGCCGCCCGTTACGGCGAAGAAAAAGTCCTGGCCCGTTATGATAAAGAAGAGGGCTTGATCCTCGATGAGTTCTTGGCGCATGGCTCAGCCATCCGCGCCGAACGCGGACGGGCTGCCGCCACCGGCGAGTTGCCGAACTTCCAGCCGTTAGTGGAAAGTTGGGGTGGCGTGACCTTGTTCTACCGCAAAGGCATGACCGATGCGCCTGCGTATCGCCAAAACCACGAAGAAATCGCCGAAGCTTTGGAAGAAGGCATTGCGCTGGCGGAAGGCATGAGCCCATTAGAAGCAATCGCCGATGAGTTCGGTCATTTGCAGGCCGTGGAATTTGACAAGCAGGTCTTGGAAGAAGGCCGCTGGAAAAGCGCAGGCAAAAATGTCACCGTCCCGTTGCGTAATTTATACATTGCCGCAGGGACATCACCCAACACCATCTACCAAAGTGAATATCCAAAAACCTTTGAAATGGACAAGCACTTCTTCCAACGCCACCAACCCGAATGGACTGACGGCAAATTGGAATTGGTGCCGATGCACGATGAAGCCGCGCCTAAGCTTGGTAAACCCGCGCCGCTCACTTCGTACCAAAAAGACGGTAAATTCATCAGCTTTTACGGCGACAACCACCCTGTTTATGCAGGCAACGTCGTTAAGGCAATGGCGAGCGCGAAAAACGGTTACCCGTATGTCGCCAAGCTGTTCGAGAAGGAATTGGCGGCGCTTGACCCTGCCCTGCAACCGGAGCGCGATGCGGCATTAACCGCCCTGTTCAAGCGTCTGGATGAAGCGTTCACAGCAACGATTGTCGCCATCAACCGTCTGACGCCGACGATTATCGAAGTGGTCGTCAAAGCCCCGATGGCGGCGGCCAAATTCCAGCCAGGCCAATTTTACCGCGTACAAAACTTTGAAGCCTTTGCGCCGACCGTTGAAAACACCGTGCTGGCCGCCGAAGGTTTGGCGCTGACCGGTGCCGAAGTTTACCCTGAGCAAGGCACGGTATCGTTGATTGCCTTGGAAATGGGTTCATCATCCCGCTTGTGCGCCACTTGGAACATCGGCGATAAAGTGGTGCTGATGGGCGTGACCGGCACCCCGACCGAAATCCCGACCGGCCAAACCGTGTTGCTGATCGGCGGCGGCTTGGGCAACGCGGTGCTGTTCTCCATCGGCAAGGCCATGCGTGCGGCTGGCAACAAGGTGATTTATTTTGCCGGTTACAAATTCAACCGTGACATTTTTAAGGTGGAAGACATCGAAGCCGCTTCCGATGTGATTGTCTGGTCGGTTGACAACACCCCGGGCGCAACCCCCATTACCCCAACCCGTCCGCAGGACAAGACCTTCGTCGGCAATATCCTCGAATGTATGCTGGCGTATGGCAATGGCGACTTAGGCGAGCAACCCATCCCACTGGCCGATGCCGACCACTTGATTGTCATTGGCTCCGACCGCATGATGGCGGCGGTCAAAGACGCCCGTTTCAACGTGCTGAAACCCTATTTGACCAAAGTCCAGCACGCTATCGGCTCCATCAACTCGCCGATGCAGTGCATGATGAAAGGCATCTGCGCCCAATGCCTATGCAAACACGTCGACCCCAACGGCGACGAATACTTTGTCTATTCTTGCTACAACCAAGACCAAGATCTGGACAAGGTGGACTTCCCGCACTTGAATGCAAGGCTGCGGCAAAATACCGTGCAGGAAAAATTATCCAATCTTTGGTTGGATTATTTGTTGGAACAGCAATAAGCGGGTAATCGCTTAAGTGATGAAAAAGCCGGACGGGGATGAACCTTTCCGGCTTTTTTTGTATATTTTGAAAACTGCGCCCCCATCAAGACACGCTCGACAAGCTGCCTGTGCGGCAGTGAACGGCTATCTCCTCTGACCTAAGCCCCAGATAGTTTTTCTAAGCTGCCTGTGCGGCAGTGAACCGGTTAATGGAATGGTGCTTGAGCCTAGTTAATTTCTAAGCTGCCTGTGCGGCAGTGAACCCGCCAACAAAATGGCGGCTCGTTTTTCTGCTTTTCTAAGCTGCCTGTGCGGCAGTGAACAATCGTCTAACGCGCTCATTCGTTCACCCATTTTTCTAAGCTGCCTGTGCGGCAGTGAACGAATTCTTGAGGCGTGAAACCCGCACCAGATTTTTCTAAGCTGCCTGTGCGGCAGTGAACTCGTCAACTGAGGGGGTTGGAACAACTGAACTTTTCTAAGCTGCCTGTGCGGCAGTGAACGGCCAGGGGCGCAAGCCGGTGAAGCAGGGGGATTTCTAAGCTGCCTGTGCGGCAGTGAACCGGCGAACTGGTCGATTATTGACACTACGCTTTTTCTAAGCTGCCTGTGCGGCAGTGAACACGCTAAATATTCAAATGCTGGAAACGCGGGATTTCTAAGCTGCCTGTGCGGCAGTGAACCCTTCCCAGCTAACAGTCTAGCCACAGTAACCTTTCTAAGCTGCCTGTGCGGCAGTGAACAGTAATCCCTATTTTGCCTTGCTCTTTTAATTTTTCTAAGCTGCCTGTGCGGCAGTGAACGCCGAACCGGAAACCATCATCTTATCCGGCCATTTCTAAGCTGCCTGTGCGGCAGTGAACATTACCGGATTTGCCGAGCCATACACCAGCAATTTCTAAGCTGCCTGTGCGGCAGTGAACAACTATCAGCAACGAAAGCGCGATTGAATCACTTTCTAAGCTGCCTGTGCGGCAGTGAACAGACTTCAAAACCTCTGAAAGCCAGTCGTGTAGCAGTATACAGAAGTTTTTAGCAATGTTAACCATCGCCAAAACACTGCTACACAACCAACTGATTTTTCTATATTTTTAAAAAGCGCAAAAAAAATGGGTCAAAATTCAGGGACGGTGGAGACGGTACTTAGGCCATATCGGCTGAATGTCGCCCCCGACGGCTCGGCGACCATAGTTTTTTTGATCCACAAACAAAACGTCTGCCCACCGCTCAGACTTTGCAAGCGGATAAACGGGGTGGTAACGGTTTTTTGCGGCATATCACAATAGCGGAACTGGGTTTTGTAATCCTTGTTAGAAGGAGGCTCAACGGTCAGGCTAATCTCGCCGGACAAAGCCGTTGCCAAATCCATGCCGTGCCGCTTGGCATACCGTCTGGCTAGGCGTACTTTGTTGGTTTTGGGTTGCTCGCGTTGATAAATGGCGTAACCGCTGAGCTTTTCCGGCACAGGCCGGATGCTGGTGCAATGCACATAGTCACTCAGCCGCGCCAACCAGTGGCTGGCGTTAAATTGGCTGAGCGTGGCTTCGTGTTCGGCAAACAAACGCAACTTGCCGCCTAACACGCCGTACTTGTCGCCCTGCACATACTCAGGAAACGCCACGCCCATCGGCACACGGCCTTGATCGTCTTGCATTTCTACTAAGCCTAGGTGGATTTGTTGGTAGACTTTTGACCAGAGGAAGTGGATAGGGATTTCTTCTTCAGGTAATAACTTTAGTTCCTGATAAAAATTCAGCATTTACTCATTACCCCCAAAAACACCCCCGCGAATCAGTGTGGCAATAACGTAATGCTGTTGTTCAACGGCAATTTCGCCATCTTTAAGCCATTTATGAAACAAGGTATAAAAATCATTTTTTGAAATGCGGTAGGCTTCACCGCGAGATGTAACCGATCCGTAAGGCTCGATAGCAATGGCTTTTGGGTTTCCTTCTTCGGTATACCAAGTGTCAATAGTCCGTAAGGCATTGCCGATTTTTTCCGAGTGCATGGCGGCACAATCATTTTCACCCTGTTTTAGCTTAAATAATATTTTTGATTTTTCGCCTTTTGGAATTCCAAGCACCATTTCTTGCGAAGGCCAAACATGTTGCCCTAATCCGAGTTTGGCGAATGCAGTGATTTCTAAATACTCAAAGCCGTCTCCTTGTAAGCCGTTTTGAATCACAGCAACCAGTTGCGCGAAAGCATGATTACTGTCATTGGGCGACAAACTAAATTCATTAAGCGAATAGTCGTAAGCATTAAATGTCCAGATTTCTTTACCATGCTTTACTTTGATACAAACCGATTCTGAGCCAACACGGTTACGCCATAAAAACCGACCATTGGCGATGTTATTGGCGTAGCGGGTAGCCAGTTCTTTGAATTGGTATTCGGTACGGTAAGCCTTCACGACTTGATTCACTTTTCCCTCAAACTCAGGCTCATTGCAGGCTGTTGGTTCTTCAAGCCGGCCTAAGGTTTTTAAAGTGAAACTGATTCGCAAGGTATCGGCATCATGTGGCAGGGTGGCATCGTCGCCCCAAGAAAGATTGGGCTTTGATTTATCATCATCTTTTGCGCCAAATTGGCTATGGGTAGCGCGGTTTCTTTTTTCATGCAAAGCAATGGGTTGCCACGCATCGGACTCGTTGATATTTGACCATAAGCCGGATGCCATTAGGGCATCTGAAACTTCCAGTTTGCGGCTAAATGCCAGCACCGATGGCAGTTTAAATGCAGTTGTTTTCGTTGGTTTTGTAGCCATTGTGTTTCTCCTTAGTTAAGTGAGCTTAAAAAATCATCTTCAAAATCATCATCGGCAGTCTCTTCGAATTCATTCGCTGCTGGTTCAGGTTGAACCTGTTGGCCTTGTTGGCATAAATACCAATCTTGTTCGTGACGGTAATGCCATAGCATGTCTGAAACCTGTTGAATACGGTGCAAGCTGCGCCACTCGCCTATGCTGTGCGCGGCTTCAACAAAGCAAACAGGGGTGGCGGAATCCCGGGTATTTGCGACTTCACCTGCCGGATAAACTGGGCTTATCGCTTTATAACCGTTGGTGATGGGGACAAGCCAGCCTTTGGCGGGTTTGTCCATGCGTAGCCATTCGGCTTCGGTGGTATCGGAAGGGGCCAGTTCGCCTTCCTTAAGTTTGGGTTGTGCTTGGTATTTAAGGGCGGAAAAATCTAGCCAGGCATCCAGTAAATCGACATCGGCTTGCTGTTGTTTTAAGGCGTGGTAATGGCTGGCTAATAAATCGGTGCGATCCATTAGTACAAATCCAGGCAGCAGCAAGCGTTTGACTATTCTCAACAATTTCTGCTCGTCTTTATTGAGGATATGAATGGCGGTCATTTTTTCGATGGAACCGCCCGCCAATCGATGTTGGAGGGCCAAATCATGAAGCGTTTGCTTTAGGGCATTAATTTCAGCGGTTCGGCTTATATTCAAATCAGGACAGGCCATGACTAAAGAAACTGTCATATTCATTTTGCCTTCTTCGATAATAGGCGGCGTTTCTTTAGCTTTGGCTCTGGTTGTCGGCGGGTTTTTGCTTTGGGCAAACACATAATCACCAAAACCTTTTGGCTGATAGGCGTGTATTTGATGCTGATGGCAAATGACCGCACAACCTTGCAAGCTCAAGTTTTGGCTGACGGATAGTTTTCTTGATAAGGCATGACCAAAGCCTAAAAAATGGGTAATCGCCGGAAAGCCATAAGTAAATCCGGCAATGCAATTGGCATCTTGGACGCTGAGTCGCTCAAAAATAATGTAGGCATTGCTCATGCTGGTTCCTCCAATGTGCTGGTTTCTAAATCGGCTTCGGCAAGGGCGTTAAATTCACGCAGTAAGGGCGTAAACCATTTTTGCCATTGTTTTTCTCGTGCAGTGCTTTTTGTTAGTTGTTTATGTTTAATATTGACTTCAATCCACTTAGAAAACTCGACAACTAAGTTAGAAGGCCAGTCCACCATAGCTTTCGCGGTTTGAAAGTCATCATCCGGCCTTAATGGGTCTAGCCAATATTTCTGATGGGTTGGTAATTGCGATGCTTGCGACCAGCCATGTTGTTTAAGCCCTTGGATTTGGGCGGCGTAATCGAACACCACATCGGCAATGTCAGTAATGTGTTCACGGATCAGTTGCTTGCGCTGTAGGTTGACGCTGAGCTTGTTGGCCTTAATGGCTAACAGCAAATTTTTAAGCTCTGTCAGCGGCTCTCTGGCTTGTGCGGCAAGCTGTTTGTTAAATAAGGTTTTTAAATGGACAGGTGGCTTGGTTTGGGTTTGCCATTGCGGCGGGATGGCGGGAAATAAAGTTAATTGCCCATTACGTTTGCCGTTCAAATATGAAACATTTTGGTGGTTGGTTTGCGTGGTTTTTAATACGGCGGTTTTAAGAAATATTCTAGCGGCTTCTGTACTGAACGTTTTATCTGCTCTGGCTTTATTGACGGGCGTATCTTTTCGCCGTGCCTCCCAAATTCGGTCATCAAGCACTTGTGCCAGACTGGATGAAATCAGCGGCGTTAATAGGTGATAGCCGCTTTCTGGGAGCAGAGGAAAATAAACCTGTTTAGCCAAAATATGACTGGATTTGGTCTTTTCGTTAAAAGCCAAGCTAAATTGTGCTTGCCATAATTGAAGCTGGGTGTCGTCCTCGGCATAAGATTTTAAAGCCGAAGGGTCAGCGCAGATTATTTTCCCCAGCATTTCACCTGCGCAATCTAGTTGTAAAAATTCAGCGATAGGGGCATATTCAGCCGTTGAATAAGCAAAATCGATTGGGAGTTTTTCCACTGAGTTGGCAGAAACCAAGAGCATTTTGGGTTGCAGTACACAAAATGCCAAGCCGTTGAAATTGGATGCTTTTGCGCTGGAATGGGTCAATTTGGCAATATGGGTTACATCTAACACCACGCCACTGGCTTTATTTGCCGCGTCAGCAAGCCATTGGCTAGGGGTAAATTTTTCATCTAATGTCTGGATGCTTTTGGCGGTGTCGCTTTTTACGTCAAGCAACAACACTGGATTTTGATAATTTAGGTTAAGCAGTTGCATGTATTTTTCTTGTATATGCTCCAGTGCGCTTTGCTCTTTAGGCTTTTTTGAATCAAGCAATGCTTTAGCTTGATTTTTTAGCTCTTGGCTTTCGGATGACTTGGCAATTTTTTCACCGCACATCTTCAAGGCTTCTTTCAGTATTTTTTCCAATCCAGGCTGTTTTTTTCGCTGAAAAAATGCCTCGATGGCTTCAATTACCTGTTGGTTTTCCATTAACTGGCTCCTCGTTTAGTTCTCTAAAAACCCCAAGTTCAGGGGAGTAATACCATTCATTTATTTGATTTTCATAGTCAGGTAACCGTACTTCGCCAAAGCAACGGCTGATATAGCTCAAAGGCTTTTCTAATTGCTCCACTAAATACCCATATTGGTCGTGAGTATCGAAAACCAACCAAGCTTGATTGCCTTGGGCTGGCGTTACATCAATATTCGTAATATCCGACACGGGTTCATATTCGTTAACGTTCTCGTTTTTGATTTTCCAAATGGGATTATCATTTTCCTCTTCAAGATAAAGGCAATACGCTTGGTCAGGTGAAGATTCTCTAAATCGTTGCTTGCGCTGGATTTCGGCACACCACGTTACTTGGTTTTGCCACCATAAATCGGCTGTGCCTTGATTATCTAAATTATTTTTATCGTGGGCGTGATTAAATAATTTTTGATAATAGGCCAGTTGCTCCAGTGTCACTAGATTTGAAAAAGGTGGCGTTTCTTTCCATTTTTTGGGTCGCTGGATACTTGGAATGGCATTCGGTGCTGAATATTGGGTTGCTTCAAGAATGTCATGTAAATCGTGTTTTTTTAGCATCCGATTTTCCGCTTCAAATCCTGGACATGTGAACGCAACTTTATCGTCATTATTGTTTTCAAGCCCTCTATAGTTTTTCGCCAGAATATATAAATTCTCGGTTTTAGGCGTTTGCTTACGATGCCGTTGTATCCGTCCGGCGATTTGAATGATTGAGCGCATGGAGCTGGGTTCAGCTATCGCCCAATCATAATCATGGTCGCGCCCCACTTCCGCCACCGACGTTGCCAACACCACAAAAAGCTGGTTCTGCTCTGGATAGTGCCTTAAGGCGTGTTGGATTTCGGGGCAATCCCAAATGGTTTCTGGGTCTTTGCGGTTAAGGGCTTGGTCTAATTTGCTTTCGATAAACGCCCGTTGCGCCAATGGATATTGGCTGTGGTATACGCAGTAATGAATTCGGAAATTACTGGGTACAGGATTTGCGTAAAGCAGCCTAGCAATCGCCACTAAAGGTTTGATATTGGCGATGCGTACCAAGCCGATTGAGATTTTTTTACCGGATGCATGTTGTTGGTGATGGTCTTGGTGTAAAGCTAGTAGGTTTTGCCGGATGATTTCGCCCATGGCATTGAGTGGCGTTAAATTGCTGGTCAAGGGAATTTCCAGTAGTTTGGCTTTACGCAAAACTGATTTTTCTTTCCCTAGATTAGCTATGCGCTTTTGGATGAATCCATCATGGGTTTTGATAAAGCTCTGGATAGTGTCTTGTTCTGATGTCTGTACACTGAATTCATCAAACCAAGCACAAACCACGGGCTTTAGTGCATTGGCTTGATTGGTTGCCGCATTAAATGCTTTACGCCCAGCTTGGTAGGCATCAAACAAGGCATAAGCCAATGCGGGCGGCATGGTTGCCGTGGATACCAGCACATTTGCCCCTAACATTCCCGCCCAATTCACCAAACGTGCCAATGCAGGCAAATCATTTAAATCAAATTCGTCCGGTTCATCTAACACCAAGTCAGATGTCAGTAAGCGCAACATCGGCACAATTTGTTTACCGCCCCGAACGCCTTCTGTCGCTGGTGTTAAGTGGTCAATCGTGCTGACCAAGATGGGCGCATGTAAGAGTTTTTTGGCTTTAGGATTGTCTTTAAACCATTTCTCTAATTGGCCTTCGTAAGCTTCAATGCCGTAAATGACATCAAAACCGTCATCATCCACATCCATTTCTAAACTTTCACTACCGCGAATCGCTAATGATTCGTCATCTGGTTGTTTGCCTTGACTGATTTTGTTCAGTCGCAAAATGGCCTGTGAACCAATCAACGTGGCAATGTCCATTTTTTCTAGTTCCAAGCGTTCTTGCAGGGCTTCACCTGTTTGTAAGGTCAGTGTCCGTAAACCCAAGGCGACACTAAAACGGCAGCCTTCCGATTCATCGGCTAAACCGTACATAATTCTGGCGTTCGCCAGGGTTTTGCCTTTTCCAGTCGAAGCCATGTTGATGCCGAAAAAGCCTTGTTCTTTAACTTGGCTTTGAACCTGTTGGGCCGCTTGGTAGGCTTTGGTTTGCCAAGGTTCTTTGTCTTCTTTTGGGCCTTTGGCTAAGGTTTTATTGTATGGAAGCGTGGGTAATTCTTCGCGTAAGCGTCTAAATTTTAGAATAAACTCAAAGGCGTGTTGGCTTACGCCGACATTGTGTTCATCTAGTTTTTGCTTGAGTTGGTTTTGTTTGTCGGTATTGGCGTAAGCCAGATACTTAGGGTCTTGCCATTTGGTCTCTACATCTTTGCCGGAATAGTGATGGTCGGCAAGCATCAAAGCCAGACGCGACAAGTGCATTACAAAGGGCTGGTTAAGCCAATCAATATCTATTAAACCTTGGCAAATCAATGCGCGTTTTGATAGTTGAATAGCTTTGTCCTGCCATGTTTTGCTGATTAATGGTGTGTGATGGGTAAATGTCCAATTGGCTTTTAAAGCTTCCGCTTTCCAATCATGATTGCGGCTATTGAGCGAATTCCAAGAATCATCAAAAGCATCGCTTAACCATGTGTTGGGTTCTTTTAGGCTTGGTTCTGCTGTACCTTGATTGGGATAAGCAGGCAAACGATGATGTGAAACCACCAGCCAAGCCACTAATTTTGCAAAGGGTGGCAAGGTATCGAATGGATTGTTAAATTTCTTCGCATCGTTAGGATGATCGGCTTTTATTTTTTGCAGAACCTGGTTTTCTAAATCTTCATTAACATTTGCCAATTGCTTAAGCCATTCTTGGTCGCTGTTTTCACCAACAAACGCCTGAAACAGCCGTAATGACACCCATTCATGACGATAAGGCTCAAATCTTTTAGCATTTTGGCTTTTTTTGGTTGGGTTGAGTTTTTCTTGAAACAAGTCGTTGGCTTTGCCCAAATCATGAAATAAGCCCGCAATTGCTGAAGCGATAGCGATAATTTCGGTGGTGTGCCAACCTTTTTCCCATTCCCGATGGCTAAAATCCTTTCGGGTGCTATTCACAGGCACAATCCCATCGGCATTAAAACACCGCCGATTTCCCACAATCCAAACCAATTCACTGCGGCTTCTCGACCGCTGCCAATGGCAGGCCACGGCGGTATTTTTGGTGGCGGTTTTGCGTAATAGGGTTTTAACGGCAATCAGGCCATCTTCGGTGATGACGGTTTGCCAGGTGTTGTCGCCGATGCGGTTGGCGAAGGCATCGAGTACACGGCGGGTGCGAGTTAGGGCTTTTTTCTGGCATTGGCTGACGAAGGTGACCATCATAAGTGTTTGTTCCTGTTTTCTTTTGCTCGTTCCCAAGCCGGAGCTTGGGAACCAGTGAATTATATATTATCCTGTGTTATTGAAATTGTTAATTTTTGTTTTTCATGTTAACTTATAAGCCTACCGAACAGGTAGCTTAGAAATGTGTAATCGACATTGTTTTTTTACTGCCGCACAGGCAGCTAACTTTTTAGTACCCACAAATTAGACCCATCCTCTAATTTTGTGGGTACAATATTGACCATCAATTTCGAGAAGAACGATGGCCAACGATAACCTTAAACACGATGTCTTGCGCATCCGTATGGACAGCGCGACCTTGCAATTACTAGAACGTGCCAGACAGTACGTCGATCTGGATCGCAGCAAATTTATCCGTCAAAGCATTCGGGAGAAGGCGGATGCTGTGATTGCTGCACATGAGCAAACGACCTGTTTTAACAACGATGATTGGCTGCGCTTTTTTGCTTTGTTGGATAAGCCGCCGGAACCTACCGAACGTATGAAAAAGGCCGCTGCGCTTTACCAGGACATTGTATCTCTGCATGAACTTTGAATTATTGGATGCTAATAAACATGACCGGACATCGTTTGACTGTGGCGCACCCGCCTTAAACACTTACCTGCAACGTTATGCTAACCAGGATCAAAAACGCGGTTTGGCAAAAACTTATGTCTTAGCTGACCAAGCAACCATCTTGGGTTATTTCTCCCTCAGCGCCCATGCCGTCCTTGCCGATGAGCTGCCTCCCTCTCTGAATCCTCGCGCTTATCCCGAATTGCCATTTTTGCTACTTGGGCGTTTAGCCGTTGACCTTCGCTTTCAAGGCCGTGGTTATGGCGATGCCTTGATTTTCCATGCTTTCAAAACTACCGCCGCTATTGCTGAGCAAATTGGCATTTTTGGCATGATCGTGGATGCCAAAGATGAAAATGCAGCCCTTTTCTATGAGAATTTTGGTTTCATGCGCCTGTCAGCTAATCCTATGCGCTTAGTTTTACCCTTTTCAGCTATCAAACGCTTGGTTCAGGTTTGATGGCTCTCTTTCCTGTAAGGCTTGTTGTTTGACTTGTTCAAACATGAAATCCAGGGCTTTGTGTTCGGTGAATTTTTGCAATAGTTGCTGGCGGAATTCTTGTTCGGCCATTTTTTCTTTGGCGCAGACGAAAGCCCACGGCAGGACGATGGCATCTTTGATGAGGTCGGCGACATCAAACACTAACGCGCCGCGCCTTGTTTTGCCGTGCATGACGGCAAAGCCGTGTGGGATGCCTAGCACCCAGAGGGTGGTGGCGGCGAGTCCGTAGGCGAGGTAGTTGCCGTGGTTTAGGAAGCCGTTGGCGAGGTCGGTGGCTTGGTGGTCGCGGGTGAAACTGCCTTGACCTATGCTTTGGGCAGCGTAGCGGTAGAGTTGTTTGGTAAGTGCCGCTTCGCGTAGGAGCAGGTCGCCGACTTTGTTGGCGGTGTCGATTTGTTCGCTGTGGGTTTTTAACGCTGCCGTTAGGTTGTGGTCGTCGTTAAAAAAGTTTTCGGCTTTTAAGTCGCGGTCTTTTTGCCAGATTTTTTGTAGGTAGTCGAGGCGGGCGTGTTGGAAGTTTTTGGCGACGGCGAGGCGTTGGTTTTCATCAAACCAAAATTTCAGCCAGCCTTGCACGTAGTCGGTGGGGCGGTATTCGCTTTGCGGGGTGAGCCATTCTATTTCGCTGCCCGCGAACAACGGCGAGCCTCCGCCGCCACAGAATCCGACCAATACCCCTGCGCTTGCCAGCATGCGCATGGCGGCTTGGGTGATCGATGTGCCGGTACCCAATAGGATGACGGTAGTATTGGCGATGGGGATGTTCCAGTAGTAATTTTGGTCTTTGGCCTCTGTAAGATAAAGCACCCGCCCGTCTTTTTGCATGACACGGCACTTTTCCAGGTAATAAATATTGGCTCGTTTGGAGTGTAATATTGCTTTTAAATCTGACAATTGCTCCATAAATAAAGGGTGTCCTTTAGGGTGTTGATTGGAACTGGGGTGGAGGGATGGCTTTCGGTAAGGCTTCATCGCCCAATTTCATGTTAAACGGCGCAAGGCCGCACTGGGCTGATAAACAACGGCCATTCCGGCAGCGGAAAGCGACAAAGCCAGCTTTGGCCAACCCTCTTTTTATCCGAAAGTATAGCTTGACCAAACCGCTTCGATTTTTACCGCCACTTAATTTCTTACTGGGATGGTCGCAATGCTGTCCTTTTTTTGCTGGTCGGTCAGGTAGCCGCTTTCGTCCGTGTCAATGCCGACCACAGAGCGCACCACCACCTTGATGTTGGTGTTAATTTCGGCTTGTAAGCGTTTTTGCAGAAGGCGCACTTCGGTGGATGAATAGTTTCGTGGGGTGCGCACGGTGACTAATAGGCGGGTCACCGTGTCTTTCGTGCCACCTGGGCGGTATGTGAATTCAATTAAACCGCTGCCTTTGACAAGGCGTGGCAGCGCGTTTTGCAAAAAGGCTTCCAGTGTTTGGTGGAAAGCCAACGCGTCGCCAGACAAGGGTTTCTCCACCGTTTCTTCTTTGGGCAGGGGGGTCGGCTCGTAAAGGTAGCGCATGGCGTCGGCGTCTTTAGTCAAAATGGACCGGACGACCAGGCGAATATCCTTATCCAACGCTTGCTGCAACACGAGTTGCAGTTTTGCTACTTGTTCGGGCGGAATGGCGGTTGGCGTACTGACAGAAACCACGATGTTCTTAACCTCAGACGTGTCCTCACGCCTGATTTCGACCAGTTTGGCGCCGGCCACCTGTTGCAGGTGTTCGCTGAGGACTTGGGTAGCTTTTTCTAAAAACAGCGCTGACTCTTCTTTTGCCATTAAGTTTTCGCGTTCACTGCTGGAAAGGAATACTTGGCCTTCGGCGCTTGTGTCTCTGGACAGCACGGAGCGGATGACTAAATGGATGTGCTCCTTTACCTGGGTTTCGATTAATTTTTCCACTTTCGCCACTTCACTGGCCAAAAATTCTTGCGGGGTCATCACTACCGCCATGACGCTTTTGCCGCCGTCACGGTCTTGTTCAAAAGATAGCGTGGCAAGGCGTGCGCCCATGCGTTGCTGGACTTCTTGACGGACGATCCGGTCAAGTTGGCGGCGAAAATTTTGTTCCGCCAAAAGCCCGAGCATGCTGTGCGTCAAGTAAACGCTCACGGCGCCTAAGAGCAGCAGGCTGATGACTGCCCGGCTGATCAGCAGGGGGTTGCGGGTGACATGGACTTGCGCAAAGCCATGCCATAAAAAGGTGGTGATGCCGGCTAGCTGGATAGCTAAAAAGTTGGAAAAAAACAGTAAGAAAGCCCCTAACGCCAAGCCATATTCCTGTTGCGAAACGCACAGCCCTGATGCGGTCAGCGGCGGGACTAATGATGTCGCAATGGCGACGCCTGTCAAATTGGCGTTGAAGCGGCTGTTAATGGTGCTGTAAGCGCCAGCAAAACCGGCGGCCAGGGCGATGATCACATCGTAAGGCGAAGGGTGGGTGCGTGATAAGATTTCATCGCCCAATTCCACGTTGAACGACACGAGGCCGATCAAGATGCCGATGAGAAAAGTCAAAACTACGCCGCTCAATTCGGCAAAGGAGGCGTTGCGTAACATTCGCCTGTCACTGATGACCAATGACAGGGCGCTGCCGATGATGGGCGTCATCAACGGGGCTACCAGCATGGCGCCGATGACCACGGAGGTGCTGTTGGTGAGCAGGCCGTAGGAGGCGATGATCCCTGACAGCACCATCATGGTGTAAAAAGACGGGCGTGGCGATGATGCCGTGCTGGTTTCACGGCAAATGGCCTCACGGTCTTCGTTAGACAGTGTTTCGGAAAATTTCATGGCGAATTTTAATGGGTGTTAAACAGGGTTTCAAAGGCTGTTGCCGTGACGGGCTTGCTAAACAAATAGCCTTGCCCGTAGTCGCAGCCCATAGCCGTGAGCAAGTCGCGTTGTTCGGGTGTTTCTATGCCTTCAGCAATCACTTTTATGCCTAGCTTATGGGCCATGACAATAATGGCTTCGCATAAAATAAAGTCATTGGAATCGGTGGTCAGATGGCGAATGAAGGTCTGGTCTATTTTTAGGTAATCAATATCAAATTTCCTTAGGTAGGCCAGTGAGGAATAGCCGGTGCCAAAATCATCGAGTGAGACGTTGATGCCCGCATCACGATATTCCAAGAGTTGGTTAATCGTGTCGGCACTCGCATTTAACAATAACCCTTCGGTGATTTCTATCACTATGCTCTGGCCAGGTATGCCCAGTTCCTGCAAATACTCAATCCAACCGCTATGGGCATGAGGGAGGCTTTGAAATTGGATCGGCGATTTGTTCACGCTGATCTGGAATTCCCCATAAATGCTGGAGCGCCATTTGGCGGCTTGACGGGCAACTTCCCGGAACACCCAGTCGCCGATTTCAATAATCATCCGGTTTTCTTCGGCAATTGTGATAAACACTTCGGGGTTAATCAAGCCGTAGACTGGGTGTGTCCAGCGGATCAATGCTTCTGCCTTGTGGATGGCGCCGGTTTTTAACGAGACAATCGGTTGGTAGTGCATGGAAAATTGCTGTTCGGTAATGGCGATACGCAGATCGTTGGTCATTTGTACGCGAACTTTTGCCGCTTCTTGCATAAAAGGGGCGAAATAACTGTAACAGTTGCGGCCTTTTTCTTTCGCGTTGTACATCGCTTGGTCGGCGCTTTTAATCAGTGTGACGGCATCGCGGGCGTCTCCAGGATAAAGGGCTATGCCAATGCTTGCGGAGATGTACGCCAGTTCATTTTCCAGCCGGAAGGGTTGGGCAAGCACGGCCAAAATGTTGTTGGCAATGCCGTCGATATGTTCGGGCTCATTCACTCCAGTAAGGATGATGACGAATTCATCGCCGCCTAAACGCGCCACGGTATCGACTTCACGCACACACCCACGTAAACGTTGCGCCGCTTCTTTCAACAATTTGTCCCCCATGGCGTGGCCTAGGCTGTCGTTGATTTCTTTAAACCGATCCAGGTCAAGGAATATTAGCGCCAGTTCCATTTTTGTGCGGTAGGTTTTTTTGATTTCTTGATTCAGGCGGTCATTAAACATGCGCCGGTTTGGCAGGCCGGTTAATGAGTCATAATTGGCTTGCTGCCAAATGAGGTCTTCCGCTTTTTTAAACAGGCTGATGTCGGAAAACAAGGCCAGATAACCTTGCAGGACGCCGTCTTTATTAATGATGCTGTCAATGGTGAGCCACTTGGGATAAATTTCGCCGTTTTTGCGTTTGTCCCACAATTCGCCTTGCCACTTGCCGACGGTGTCAAGGGCGTACCATAAGTTATCGTAGAACGCTTTGTCATGTTTGCCCGATTGTAAGATTCTGGGATTTTTGCCGATGGCTTCATCGGCTGTGTAGCCGGTCACTTTTACAAAAGCCGGATTCACGGCAATGATGGTGTTATTGGTGTCAGTGACAATCATCGCTTCACTGGTGTTTTGATACACCAGTGAAGCGATTTTTTGCTCATTGCGGGCGTGGCTTTGTTCAATTGCAATACCTGCTATGGTGCTTGCTTGGGTAATTAGCCGGATATCGGCTTCGTCAGGTGCGCTTATCTGCCGATGGTAAATGGCGAATGTACCAATGACCTTGCCCACCATGTTCTTGATGGGTTCTGACCAGCAGGCGGCTAATCCGGCCTCGGCTGCCAAGTGTTTGTAGGATGTCCAATACGGGTGGTTCTGGATGTCTTCGACAATCACACGCTTGCCGGTAAAAGCGCTGGTGCCGCAAGAACCGGCGTCTGGGCCACACTCAATACCGGCAATCGCGGCGTTATAAGAATCTGGCAGGCTAGGGGCCGCGCCCATCTGTAAATGCCGGCCTTCTTGATCCATCACGCGGATGCTGCATAGCATGGCAGGGTTGTTTTGTTCAATATTTGTGACGATGGCATGCAGAATTTCGTTGAGCGGTGCGCCGTTAGCCAATAAGGCCAGCATCTGGCCATGTGACTGTTCACGTTGTTCGGCGAGTTTTTGCTCAGTGATGTCGGTGATGGTGCCAATATAGCCCAACACATTACCGGACTGCGTACAAAAAGCCTGTGCTTGGCCTAGCACCCAAGTGATTTTGCCGTCGTCACGCAAAAAACGGAATTCCAAGTGAAAATGGTGTGTTTCGGCAACGGTGTTTGCCCATTCGGTACAGACAACTTGCCTGTCATCAGGATATAGCGCCCTCACCCAACCGTTTCCGGTCGCTTGTTCAAGCGGCAGGCCGGTGATGTCGCACCAGCGCCCGTTCACATAAAGGCAGTCCCCGGCTTCGTTGGTTTCAAACACGCCGACCGGCGACACATTAAGTAGTGAAGCGTAATGCTGTTCGCTCCGGCGTAGCAATATCTCGGCTTGTTTACGTTCGGTTATATCCAGCTGTACGGCAACATAATGGGTGGTGATCCCTTGGATATTGTTAACTGGCGCCATATACACCTCTTCACAGTAAATGGCGCCATTTTTGCGCTTGCTGGCACATTCCCCTGACCATGCCAAGTTGTTTGCCAGCGCGCTTTGCATGGCGAGGTGAACTTTGGGGTCGGCCAATTCGGGATAAAAAAAACTGAAGTTGTAGCCGACGGCCTCCGCCGCAGGGTAGCCGGTTATTTGCGTGAAGCGCGGGTTTGTGTAGTTAATAGTCGCCGTTAAATCGGTGATGATGATTGCTGCGGGGCTTTGTTCGACGGCGACGGATAAGGTGCGCAGATGGTTTTCAGCTTGGTCGCGCTGGTTAATGACCAAGGCCAGGGTAAGCCCAACTAGGGCCAGCACCAGCATATAAAACCAAAAACCGTACAGCGATGTGGTGGCCAGGTCATCGGCAAAAAAACCGACGCCTTGGAGGGCGCCAAGCAGGGCTTGTGTTGCGGTTATGAAGATAATGAGCAAGGTGCTATGGCGGCCTAGACGCACAGCCCCCCAAACGACAAATAGGAATGGCCAATAACCCAGCGCCACTTTGCCATCAAGGCCATTGAACCACGCTAAAAAGATGATTTGACCGGTCAGCAGGGTCAATCCGAAACAGAGGGCTGCTTCAATGGCTTTGTTCCACCCTAGCCAGTGATACGGAAAGGTTTGCCACACCAGTATCAAAGGTGCCAGCAGGATCATGCCCAAAAAATTGCCCATCCACCAATGCAGGAAACTGTCTTTGAGCGCCCCAGTTGTGACAATATCCGCCAGCCAAAAACTGGTGACGCCGATTATGGCGGCGACGGCGGCTGTCAGTGCTGCCGTTAGTGCCAGCGCAAAATAATCACGGGGATGCGTCAGCGAGGGGTTGAAGCGATAACCGGATTTCATAAAAATCCGGTTAAGCGTCCAGACACCGAGCAATGGCTCAATAACATTGCTGAACGCCACAAAAGTTGAGGGCATCAGCCCGCCACCTAGCATTAAACGGATAACCAACGAACCGACCAGAATGCCTGGCCAATATTTCTTGCCGCCAATCAGCAAGGTAGCCAATCCCAAGCCACTGGGCATCCAAACAATGGAAATGTTGCTGGAGTCGGTTGTCAAATAAACTAAAACAATTTTAACGAGCAGGGCATAAGTTATTGCCACGCCAAGCAGTTTTGGTACATCGGGCCAGCGATAAATCAATACGGGAGTCAAAATGTTTTACCTGGACAATTGCTGTTGGCTATGTTGCGTTTAATCAGTGTTTGTAAGTGCATACTCAAAAGTTTTAGGGCTACGGCTGCCCGTCCTTAAAGGATGCGCAGCCGTTTTGTACCGAAAAACTTATTCATAATTACTTATGAATGCCTTGCTAGGGCGCTATTAAAGCATATGCATTTGCGTGCATGCTGTTTTTTACGTTTAGCTTACAGCACTCCCAATCGCCCGATAGGACATTGCCGATGCCAGCCATTGCGCGGTGTACACATTATTAAAACGCTGGTGCAAGGCTTCTATATCATCAATAAGCAATTCGGCAAGCAAATGGGCGATGGGCGGCGGGATAGGAGGGTAGTCACGGGCAAATATTTTTTCTGTGGACAGGCTAGAAATATAATCAGCTGATGCATTTATCCCGAGAAATTGAAAGATGGACTTAAGCAGTTGTTCAGGCGCATCAGCAATGTCTTCAAAAAAGCCGGTGAAAATTTGCTCTGAAGCATAATATTTTTCCCAGCGCTGCAAGTTTTTAAAATACCGCGCATGGGCAAGTTGCTTGGGCTTGCATAAAAACTTGATAAGGGTTTGCTCGTCTATTGTATGTATGCCCCGATAGCCCGAGCGTTCACTAAAGTGCATGGCCGCTTGCGACCACATCCTTTCAATAGGGTTGCGCATCAGGTAGATGATTTTCATGTCCGGCGAAAGCGCGTGCACATGGGCAATTTTTTTTTCATCCATAACGGCATAATGTGGCGTTATGTCGCCGACAACCTGTCCGGCATCCGGGGTGAAAAGGGAGCTATACCAGTTATCAGTGCGCGGCAAAAAATAATAGCGCAAGTACCAACCCATTGCCGCAGGATTGGCTTTTGCCCTGCGGTAAGCCCGTTTTAACCGGCTAATGACCCAGTAACGGTCGCCCCGTTCCGAAGCGAACACAAAAAACACAAACGGTATGTTTTTGGGTAAATCAAAATAATGCGTTTCTTTTTCAGGCGGCAGACAAATGTCTGGATGAGTCCTCAGATTTCGGTCCATCCAGGTTGTGCCTGATTTTTGTGCGCCAATGACGAGAAAATGGGGAATCATTTTATGCCCTATATGATAGACAGGATAATTGAATAAGCCTCACGGCAAGTTTAGGGGTTTTGGTGGCTGGTCGCGCCATAAAAATCAAGGCAACCGGCCTTTGGGGGCGCACGTTATTGGCGCACTGGAATTTTATTTAAAATTTGGCTTGGCCATTATTATTTTTTAATTTACAAGCGTAATTAATAGGATTTTAATATTAGTTTTAACTTGTGAGATTACGAATGACTAAAAATATCCCTAAACCAGCAAATAAAACCAATGCTACCGAACCGGATCATGATGACGACGATATTTTTGATGCAGGGGAGTTTGCTTCGCTAACCGAAGGTCTTGAAAAAGAGACCATAAAAAGGGACGCCCGCAGAAAGATTGAAATTTATTGGGAAAAAAAGCAATTGAAAGACCAATTTGATGATTTTGATGAATCTGAGTTTGGTTTTTAACGGACTGCCCCGCTAACTTATCTAACATCATAGTTTGTCGAGTTTTAGTGCGCATTAACTCCAAACTCCCTCGATAGCAATTTTCACCGCGTTTGCCCTTATTTGCCGACGATTTCCAGTAAGTTGCAATTTTACCACTCTGGAGCGCCCTTTTTTGCTTTGCCATGCGATAAAAACTGTACCTACCGGTTTTTCGGGGGTGCCGCCGTCAGGGCCTGCTATGCCCGTGACGGCGATTGCATAGTCCGCATCGCTATGGGTTAACGCACCGGCGGCCATTTCACCTGCTGTCTCAGCGCTCACTGCGCCATAGCGTGCCAGTGTTTCAGGCTTTACGCCCAGCATCCGCATTTTTGCAGCATTGCTATAAGTTACAAAGCCGCTGTCAAACCAAGCCGAACTGCCTGGAACTTCAGTGATCACTTCAGCAATCCAGCCACCGGTGCAAGATTCGGCGGTGGTTATTTTTTTGCCTTCCGCATGTAAAAATTGCCCTAGTTGTTCAGCTAAGGCAAGCAGTTGCTTTTCCATTACATCCCCGCCTTTCTGTGGGTTTTAAATAGGGCTAATTTTTTGGCCATTTGCTTGCATGTCACTACGTCAGTTGATTGGAGAGATGTCTGTGGCAACAATTATCGCACGGGTTGGTTTGCAAGGCCGATGCTGGTTTTTACTATAGGTGTTAGCCGGATTGTTTTTATGGGTTATGGTGCGGAGGCAAGCAGGCAAGGCAGCCCGATATTCTGCGATAATCAAATGGCAAGCGGTTAAGTGCGGCAGTTAAAAATAATGCAAAAATGCTGCATTATGGAATATCATCCCCTTGTTACAGGTTATTTTGGGTCCGACCGATTTATAGGGTCAGCGCTGGCTAATATTCGTTAAAGCCTGCCAGAAAAATAGCCCGGTGACCTTTGCCGTATATTTACAATAATCAAAAGGAAGGTGGATATGTTACTTTTAGCTAAAGCTGCGGGTATTGCTGTTCTGATATGGTTTTATTTGACCGCAAAAAACCAGGGACAGCCACCGATAAAGTGGGCGGTTATCGGCGTTATGGGTTACTGGATTGCTTGGTGGGCGGTTAAGTTGTCGGTTGTTTCAATTTTATCAGGGTTGGTTGCCAAGAGCGCCACTGGAACGTTTTTGCTCATACAGCTACCCGTCGTGATCGGTGTCGGCGCCGCTTTTTTGGTTAGGAAAAAGTTATTGGCGGATGCGGCGAAATAATTGCCAACCCTAAAAATAAAAAGGCGCGTTGTGCATAGCACAACGCGCCTTTGAACGCTGGTAAAAATGTGGCTAGTTACAGCTTGTCCGCATTTTTATCCAGATATTCAGCAACACCTGCTGGGTTTGCGTCCATTCCTGAATCCCCTTTACGCCAACCCGCTGGGCAAACTTCGCCATGTTCTTCATGGAATTGCAGGGCGTCAATCATGCGCAGCAATTCGTCCATATCGCGGCCTAATGGCAGGTCATTAACCACTTGATGACGTACCACACCGGCACGGTCAATCAGGAAAGTGCCACGGAAAGCAACGCCGGCGCTAGCCTCAACGTCATAGTCTTTACAGATGCCGTGCGACAAATCAGCCGCCATAGTGTAACGGACCGGGCCGATGCCGCCTTTATTGATAGGCGTGTTGCGCCAAGCGTTATGGGTGAAGTGTGAATCTATAGAAACTGCAATCACTTCAACACCACGGCTTTTGAATTCATCCATACGGTGATCCAGGGCGATCAATTCGCTAGGGCATACAAAAGTGAAGTCTAATGGGTAGAAAAATACGACTGCATATTTACCGCTAGTGGCTTCAGAAAAGCTGAACGAGTCAACTATCTGGCCGTCACCTAAAACGGCAGGGACTGTAAAATCAGGTGCTTGTTTACCGACTAATACGCTCATTGATGGTCTCCGAAAGTATAAAAAAAACATAAGGTTACGCGGTTTCACATGCCACTGTGGCAGTGGAATGGAGTTATTCTACACTAGATTAGTCGGGAATTGTCTAGCTTTAGTTAATTTTTTACTTGCATTTGACCCGTCTTTAGCGATAATTTATTACAGTTATATTACAAAAAGAAGGGAGTTGTTTTAATTTTTGTAATATGCGTGCTTCGCTCCACGTTACCGCTACGCTATATCCTGCGCGGCATTGAGGATGCTTTGTCCATAGCTGTCGGAGTTGGCATGGTCACTGGCGGCATAGTCTTGTTGTTAAAGTCATCCGTAGTATTTTTTGTGATAGAGAATTAGTTTATGGTAAAGAACAAACATATTACCGAACCTGATGTTTTTGGTTATCAAGTCCGTATTGTGCGGCGTGGAAAAGAAAGCAGCCGTTATTTTTCCCATAAGTTATGGGGAAATAAAGGCAAATCTTTACAGGCCGCCATCACTTGGCGGGATCAAATGCTTGTCGTGCTAAAGGGTAGCAAAAGCCGTTTCCTCAAGCCCCCTAAGAATAAGACCACCACTGGTGTGACCGGTGTATCTAGAACGATCAAATACGATCATCGCAAAGACAAAAGCTATCTTTGCTATACCGTTTTTTGGGTAAATGATGGTAAGGCACGGAATAAAACTTTTCAGGTTGGCAATGTCAACAAGGTTACCGCCGATGATGAGCTTCATGCCTTCCGCACCGCGAAGTTGTTCCGCAGCTGTTATGAATTTGCCATCGATAACGACATTGAATTTCATGATGATAAATTTGAGGGCTGGAAGAAAACACGGCTCTATGATGATGAAAATTTGAATGCCGTATAGCTTCTCAAGTGGCGGCGTTTTTGTATTTTAGGATCGGACGTTTCGTGTCCGACACGTTGTAACGCCGCCTGTTCTGGAATGGCTAAATCGCGGGATGTTGTTCCTTCGCATTAAAGCGACGCCACTAAAAACCACATTATTTTGATGCTTTTATACATAACCCCCTCCTTCTGTGGTTGGTTGTGTAGGCATTAAATAACCTCGCATCACCCGCCCCAATTAGGTTGTTGGATTAAGCGCATCGGTTTGAAATAATTGGAACATGATATTTTGTTGCCCATAGGTAACAAAATAGTGCCGTGTTTACTTGTCTAATTTGTATTACCAACTACCTTTATAACCTTATCAATTTAATTGCGACCCAATTTTAATAAGGCTATAAACAACATGAAAAAAATAACAACTTCCTTAGTATTGGTGCTGTTGCCTTTTAGCGCATTTTCAGGGGTTTTCGATACAACCATCACTGTAGATGGTAAAGGGGAAACACAAACGCGGTTATTAAAATTTGATGCAGGGCAAGATTTATTCAATAGCTTTAAATCCAAGGTATTGAACCAGAATTTTACAAACTATTCGGATTCCCAAGCCGTAGTGTCAGCCGTATCCAATTTTAGGGGGGTGACTATCAATTCGGCATTTCCGGTGGCGGGAAGCACATTGTTGACTTTTGAGATCCCAAGTCTAGGCATTCGTGAAACGTTCGAAGAAGAAACCCGCAGCAAAAGCGGCACGGCACTAGAAAAATATTTGCGTCGAAATAAAGACGGCTCACTCACAAAAATAACCAAAGAACTGATAGCCACGACGCCTACGGACCCATTAGCGGGAAACCCAACCAGTTTGCAAGGGCATTGGTTGCCAATGATTTTAACTCAGGGGCTGCCAGTGCAGGAGTCCGGACAAGCCCTTATGCGGTAGGTGTCGGCGGGGGCACATATTGGCAGGATGGCATTAGCACGTCGGTTTTTAATGTTCCGGTCAGCACGGCGTTCGGCGTTGATTCTGACGACCCGCGTAAGCAATTGCTGGTCAATGGCCAATTCAATTATGTGACCGTCGGCAACTCATCATCGTATCAAGGTGGTTTAGGGGTAGGTTACCGCCATCCTGTTTCCGACCAATGGTATTTTACGCCGCGCGTTAGCTACGGGGTTATTGGTTCGCCAGATTTGATCAGTTTAGGGCAAATCCTGTCTGCGTCTTTGACTAGTGACTATGAGTTCAATGTCAATGATTACACCTTTTCTGTTGCGAATATGTTTGGGTATTACAAAACCTTGCCGCTTAATGTGGCGGGAATTAACATGGATCCGGACATTGACAACTATGTGCTTAAAAATGGTTTTTTTGCCAGTAGGATGCTGCCGTTTGAACTCTTCAGCCATAAACTCAGGCTCAAAGGTTTTTTTACTGACACGGAGTTTTTTGGTTCCAACGTGTATGCCAGGCAATACAACGAAATTGGCTTCCAGATCGACGCGCTTGGCAAAGTGGAGTGGTTGGACAAGGTTACTTTTGGCCTTGCGGAAGGAATATCATTTAGCGGGAAATATATTTTCAGTATTGAAAATCCCGATAGCTTGGACGGGTACGACTTGGGCTTAAGCTATGATTTTTGATGGGTGATTTGCTGGTGGGTTAAATCGGGGGTAGGGATCTTGGCTTGCCCAATTGCCACTAAAATGCCGTATTCCCGAATGGGTGATACGGCATTTTTAATTTAGCGGTTTATTTCTTTATCAGTTTGTGTAAAAAATCATAAATGGCACGTCGTTTCACAACCACTGCATAGCCGAATAAGCCCAGCATTAAGCCATAGAACAACTTGCCTATGAATGAGGGGCCTTGTTCAGCGGCTGCCGCAGCCGCTTCAGCCGCCGCTGACCCTCTTTGTGGCACAACAGTTTGTACGGCGACTTTAGCAGGCTTATAGTCGGCTTGGAGGTCTGGCAAGCCTAAGCTGTGCCACTTATCATAATCTTGCCAAATCGGATACTGGCCTTTCCATACAGACTTGCTGAAATAAGGGGCCAAACTCATGCCATGTGCTAAAGGAATGCCTTTTTCATCGACAAAGCCTTTGTAAACAACAAGGCTAATATCGCCGCCTTCGCCATGCCCGTCCGTGGTGAACGATTTTTCCACATGGTCATGGAACATCCAGATGCCTTGGCCAAAGCTGTTTAAACCATCATCCACGCCGCTTAATTCAAGGTCAAGACGTTGGGCCGGCACCATACCGTGCACATCACGTTGGATATAAGAGCCGGGGCCGTTATCAACGCCATCGTAATGGGTGGCAGTAGGCTTATGGCCATGAATATGCATGGCGAACGCCTCGGTATGGCCGTTCAAAATCCGCAGCTTCACTTTTTGGTTTTCTTCCATGTGAATCAATGACTCCCTTAAGGTATAAGGGAAAGAGCGGCCATTGAGCATAAAGTAATCATCGTCCGCATCAGTGATGTCATACTCCATATTCATGTGTTTGGCGGTCAGGCGCGGGTCATTCGCGGCTCTTGCGGCAACCTCATGCAGTTGTTTATCTGCCGATTCATAATGCAAATCATATTCCCTGGCGTATTTTTCCAGCACGGCAACCGATGGATGACGGACTTGGCCTGCACCTACGTTTAAGGTTTGCGGCCAGTTGTTGGGGCGGTTTTCTTCGACTACAAAAATGCCTTGCAAGCCCATAGGGATATGGGTGTGCGGCTGCACATGGCAGTGATAGTACATGGTGCCCGGCTGGCGTGGCTTGATGACATAAGTTTTGCTCTCGCCTGGCATGGTGTCCATGTTGCTGGTTTGCGCCACGCCGTCATTGCCAACACCGCCCATGTCCATAAACGGGTGGTCTATACCATGCAAATGGATGGAGTGCGGCAAATAATGGGTGTTTTCCAGCACCAGCCAGACCACGTCATCCTGTTCCACGCGGATCACTGGCGAGGGCACACGCAATAACGGGTTGGCGATAGGTTCATAAAGGCTGCGGGTGGACATGTCGCGGGTTTTTGGCGCATAAACCCAAAATGTCGGTTGGATGCTAGGGGCTATGTCAAATGTTGTGATCGGTTCTTTGACGTCTGGTGAGCGGCCATTTAACTCAACAACTTCCAGTTTGATAATGATTTTGTCAGGATCCCCGTCACCATCCATATCATCGGACATAGTGATGGCGTCAGCGGCTAGCTGGGTCCTCATCAGGGTATCCATGGAAATACCGTTAGTGCCCTTAACAAATGCGGCGATATCGGCTGGATTATCAGGTTCGCACAGTATTGATTCTTGTATGTCGACGCCATCGACAACTTGGGCTTTACGCCATTCCGGAGGCGTGAAATCAGAGCAGACATCTTCAACCGGCCCCAATTCTACTATTTTAGTAGGCGGTAAGTCAGTAGTCGCCACACTCAATGGATGGTTAAGGAGCAACACAATGCCCCCGGTAAGGGTAAGCAATTTTTTACGCATACGAAATCCTCAGAAAAACACTCAATTGAACAAAATTACCCTAATTTAAATAAGTAATTTACGGTGCGGGATATTTTAACCCAATAGGGCAAGTCAAGTCTTTTTTGGTTCCTTAACAAGGGCGCTATCATCTGCGTAGTTGCGGCCGCGTTTTATGAGTGCCTTTTATGAATATCCCGCCGCTATCCACCCTTTTTATAATACGCCTAATATATAAGCATATTTTAATTTATCAGCCATATTCCAATGGTCAAGGCCGCACATCATTTCATGGTGGGGTTGTAAAAGCGGTGTTGATGGCACGGCTACTGGCCGTCAATCCTAGCGCTTGTGTGCCCTCTCAATCTATTGTCCGGCCCCTATTTGCTGTCAGCGTTCCTGTAAATGCAACCGCCTAATTCACAGTCACGGTTTTTGATTTGGCGTTGTTAGAATAGCTAGCGTCTTTTTCGATAGATTCGGCTGTGCCTGAAACGGTGACACTGCCTTTTTCCAGCGCCGTGACTTTCACTTGTATTTGCTTAGTGACGCCACTGCCGATTGTGCCTAACCTACAGACAGTCACCGCGCCTTTCACACAACTGCCTTGGGAGGGTGTGGCGGCATTTACCGTCAGTTTGGTGGGCAAGTTAATGGTGGCATTAGTTTTACTGGCGATAGCAGGGCCTAGGTTAGTGACCGCGAAGGTGCAAGTGAATTGTGAGCCTTTCGGCACAGTGGCAGGCGCACTTACTGTCAAGCGCAGGTCGGCGGTTTTTTGCTTGTTCAGCAAGGTGTCACGCAAAAACACGTCGTTGGCGTTGTCGGCATCATCCGCAGTCAAATCTTTGGCTGCGCTTTCAAAGCCCATAAAGCGCCCGTCAGCCGAAAGCACTGGCCTGGACTGTAACAGCATTGAATCCCCCGTGCTTTGCAGGTTTTGCGGGGTGACGTTGACGCGTATTGTTTTGCCCGTGCTACGGTCGTGAAGAAACGTATCCCATACCCCGTTCGTGTCGTTTGCGATGAGATTGGGGGCTTGGGACATAAAGCCGACAAACCGCCCGTCAGCGGAAATGGTCGGCAACACTGAGTTGCCCCCTGAGTTTTTGGTTATTTTTGTGGATTTTTTGGTGCTGCGGTCATAAACGAAAATATCCGAATTGACGTCATCGGTGTCATCAGCCACAAGCTTGCTGGAACCCGACACAAAAGCGATATGCCGACCATTTCCCGAAATTGACGGGGAACTGCTGCCGCCGTCAAACCCCGTTGTTTTCACAGGCTGGCTGATCCGTGTTGTTGTGCCCGTTTTAGTGTCACGCAGGAAAACGTCTTCCGTGTTGTTGTCGCCGGCAACCAGATTGCTTGACGGGGAGCTGAAAACCACATAGCGCCCATCTGCGGAAATGTCTACGATACCGTTGCTGCCAATGCCCCATTCGGCCTGGTTGCCCGTTGACGACACGCTAATCCGGGTTGTCTTGGCGGTCTTACGGTTGCGCAAAAAAACATCAGCCGCATTATTGGTGTCGCCCGCGACCAAGTTGGTTGCCGCCGAAGAGAAGACGACAACTTGGCCGTCGCCGGAAATCGCGGCAAAATAACTTTGGTCATTGGTGGCCTTGCCATCAGAAGTCCGGCTGATAAGCTCTGTTTTACCGGTCGCCACGTCTTGGACAAAAATATCCATGGTGGGACCGTTGCCATCGCTAGCAATCAGATTGGTGGCGGCTGAACGGAAGGCCACATAGCGGCCATTGGCAGAAACTTCAGACGCGAGCGATATGTTATTGGCCAATGAAGTCAAATCTTTGCTGGTGCCGGTATAGCGGTCATATAGGAAAATATGTTGGAGAAAGCCAGCGGTGGCGGTCAATGACATATAACGCCCATCAGCCGAAAGCGACGGCCATGTGCTGCCCGCATAAGCATGTTGGTCACCGGCTTTGTTACCGATGGAGCGGGTTTCCCCTGCCGCCATGGCAACTGTAGGACAAGCAAGGCCTAATGTTTGCATGATTAACAGGCTGGTCAGCGCCGTTTTTTTTAGGGTTTTGGTGGGTAAAAAAATCATATTTCCTTTGAGTATGGGCAGTGTGATAAAGGGGGGTAAGCTAAATCGCCCGGAGAAAACCGCCGTCATAATTTATCTGTCTGGTGGGGCACGAAGGCGTGAAATAGCGACATATTGTAGCCCTGCAACGTTTCTAGCACAAAGGACGAAAGGCTTATTGCCGATAAAAAGCCCGCACAACGGCACTATTTCAATAATGGGCGGTTCACTGTATTCTATGGAATGATTTTAAAGTTGGTGTTTAAACAATGTCTAACCAAACCCCCGATATTTCCTGGAAAAACTATCTGACGCTATGCAAGCCCAATGTGGTTTTGGAAATGCTATTTACCGCAGTTGTCGGTATGTTGCTGGCAGTGCCCGGAATGCCGCCTATCGCAACGGTTATTTATGGTACTGTCGGTATTGCCTTGGCGGCGTCTTCGGCGGCAGCGATCAATCACTTTATTGACCGCAAAGCCGATGCCCAAATGGCCCGCACCGAACACCGCCCCTTGCCCCAAGGCTCATTGACCGCCACCAATGTCATGGCGTTTGCCATTGTGTTAGGCATCAGTTCCATGCTGTTGCTGGTTTTTATGGTTAATGTCCTGACCGCCGTGCTGACTTTCCTGTCCTTATTCGGCTACGCGATTGTTTATACGCTGTACCTTAAACGCGCCACGCCACAAAATATTGTTATTGGCGGCGCGTTTGGCGCAACCCCGCCACTGTTAGGCTGGTGCGCAATGACTAACAGCATCCACCCTTACGCTTTATTGCTGGCGTTGATTATTTTCGTCTGGACCCCGCCGCATTTTTGGGCGTTGGCGATTGCCCGCCGCGAGGAATACGCCAAGGTCAACATCCCGATGTTGCCGGTGACGCACGGGGTCGAATTTACCCGCCTGCAAATCTTGTTGTACACGGTGTTGTTGTTGATAGTCACGCTATTGCCTTATTTGACCGGCATGAGCGGGCTTATTTATCTGGCGTCCGCACTGCCTTTAGGGCTGGTGTTTATTTATCTCGCTGTCTTGATGATGCGGACTAAAGACAACAAAACGGCGATGAAGACCTTTGGTTATTCCATTATTTATATCACCGTGTTGTTTGCGGTTTTATTAATCGACCATTATTTTAAATACACCTTATGACAGTCGTCCGGCATCACGAACACACCCCCCATCCAGAACACCCGTTTGCAGAAATCATCCGCATTTTAGGCAAAGGCAAAAAAGGCTCCAGACCTTTGACGCAAGAAGAGGCTTACCGCGCCATGCGGATGATATTGGCAGACGAGGTTTTGCCCGTGCAATTGGGGGCATTTTTAATGCTGATGCGGGTTAAGGAAGAAACGCCGGAAGAGTTGGCGGGTTTTGTCCAAGCCGCCCGTGAACAGTTTGGCTTTGCCTCAGGGACGCACGTCGATCTGGATTGGTCAACTTATGCGGGCAAGCGCAGGCACTTGCCGTGGTTTCTGTTATCCGCTTTGTTGTTGGCGGACAATGGCGTCACGGTGTTTATGCACGGTGCGGCCGGGCACACCGCAGGCAGGCTGTACACCGAAAATGCCTTGCAATCGTTAGGCCTGCAAGGTGCGCAATCCATTGGACAGGCACGGCAACAGCTGGCGCAGCAACATTTCAGCTATTTGTCATTGCAACAATTTTGCCCTAAATTGCACGACATTATCGAATTAAGGCCGATTTTGGGTTTGCGCTCCCCCGTCCATACGCTAGTGCGCCTGCTAAATCCGTTTAATGCCGACTACAGCATCCAAGGCATCTTCCACCCTGGTTACCGCCCCGTCCACCAACAGGCCGCCGCCTTGCTCAATCAGCCGCACATGGCGGTTTTGAAAGGCGAGGGTGGTGAAACCGAACGCAACCCCGATATGGAATGTCTGGTGCAAAGCGTCCATAACGGCGAGTTGGCCGATGAAAACTGGCCCGCCCTATTTGGCCGCCGTCATGTCAAAGCCGAATTGCTTGATCCTGAACAGCTGGCGTCAGTTTGGCAAGGCCGCCTCGACGATGAGTTTGCAACGGCGTCCATTATCGGCACCGCTGCAATCGCCCTTAAACTGCTAGGCAAGGCGGACAGCCAGCAACAGGCTCATGAGTTGGCTACCGCCTATTGGTCAAACCGAAACAAACAAAAATATGCGGCCAAAAACTGATATGCCGTTAAGACAACAAATAGAACGCTCAATGGAACGGTTGATGTATGCCAGCCGTTGGATTCTGGCGCCGATTTATGTCGGCATGAGCCTGGGGTTACTGGCGTTGTCCGTAAAATTCTTTCAGGAACTCTTCCACTTTTTGCCACATATTCTTGAGATTGGTGAGATTGATTTTATCCTGACACTGCTGACCTTGATTGATTTGACCCTAGTCGGAAGCTTGGTTGTTGTCATCATGTTCAGCGGTTATGAAAACTTTGTCTCACGCCTTGATATAGGCGAGACCACCGAGAAACTGGACTGGTTAGGGACACACGACTACGGCTCAATGAAAATGAAAGTGGCGTCGTCGGTAGTCGCCATTTCCTCGATCCACCTGTTGAAAGTGTTCATGAATATCAATGCCACCGACAATGACAAATTGCTCTGGTATGTCGTGATTCACCTGACGTTAGTCATTTCCACCCTGTTCATGGGCTATTTGGATAAACTGACCAAACACTAATGGCCATACGCTTACTACTGCTGGAGACGGCGGGTTGCCATCTTTGCGAACAGGCGCAGGCCATCGCTAATCAATGCAGGTTGGAAATCCCACATCTATTTATTGAAGACATAGACATTGCCGACAGTGAAGAATGGCAGGCGCACTATGCCATCCGTATCCCCGTTTTATACCATCCTGAAACAGAAACAGACCTCAGCTGGCCGTTCGGCCTAGCCGAGGCCAAAGCATTTATAGAGGCGTTAAGACATGACTGAACACCGGTTAGAAAAAGACAGCATGGGCGAGCTGGAAGTCCCGGCCACGGCGTTGTATGCGGCACAAACCCAACGCGCCATCAATAACTTCCCGATCAGCGGCTTGGCGATGCCACCCGCGTTCATCAAAACGGTTGCGCTGATTAAAAAAACAGCCGCGAAAGTCAACATGGATTTGGGTGAACTGGAGCCTGTGTTGGGCAACGCGATTATAGAAGCGGCGCAGCGTATTATCGATGGCCAACACGCAGACCAGTTTCCGATTGACGTGTTCCAGACCGGTTCCGGCACCAGCACCAATATGAATGTCAATGAAGTGCTGGCGCATCTGGCAACGCAGATAGCGGGTCAGGCGGTCAGCGCCAATGACCATGTGAATATGGGGCAAAGCAGCAATGACGTCATTCCGACCGCGATTCATGTCAGCGCGGCAATCCAGTGCCAACAAAAGTTATTGCCTGGCCTTACGCATTTGGCCGAAACGATAGAACAAAAAGCCGTAGCGTTAGACCATATCACCAAGACCGGGCGCACCCATTTGATGGACGCCATGCCGGTGCGTATGAGCCAGGAACTGGGCGGCTGGGCATTGCAGATGCGCAATAGCATGGAGCGCATTAACGCCACCTTGCCCAGAGTGTATAAGCTCGCGCAGGGCGGCACGGCGGTCGGTACCGGCATTAATGCAGACCCCCGCTTTGCCTTGCAGTTTGCCGAAGTGCTAAGTGCCGAAACTGGCCTGCCGTTTCAGCCGAACGGTTCATTTTTTGAAAGCCTAAGCGCTCAAGATGCGCTGGTTGAATTATCCGGCCAGATGAAGGTGATAGCCGTCAGCCTGATGAAAATCGCCAATGATTTGCGCTGGATGAATTCAGGGCCGTTAGCCGGATTGGGCGAGATTGAACTTCCTGCGTTACAGCCGGGCAGCAGCATCATGCCCGGCAAAGTCAACCCGGTTATCCCCGAAGCCACGGCAATGGTGGCGGCGCAAGTGATAGGCAATGACGCGACCATCACCATTGCTGGGCAATCCGGCAGTTTCCAACTCAACGTCATGTTGCCCGTTATTGCCTACAATAGCCTGCAAAGCATAGAACTGCTCGGTAATGTCAGCCGATTGTTGGCGGATAAGGCGATTGCCGGATTTACCGTCAGGGAAGGCAATCTGCAACAGGCGCTGGCAAAAAACCCCATTCTGGTGACGGCGTTAAACCCCATTATTGGTTATGCAAAAGCGGCTGAAATAGCCAAAGCCGCCTATAAACAGGGGCGACCTATTATTGAAGTCGCCGCTGAAATGACCGAATTAAGCCTTGAAGAGCTGGCAAAGTTGCTCGAACCAAGGCATTTGACCCACGGCGGTATCAACGAATAGCCGCTAGTTTTAAAATCCCATTAATAATGTAGGGGACATAAGCTCCCCAACATTGTTGACTTAATGACGATGAATCCAAAGCAACCGTTGGCTGAGCGGAGTCGAAGCCAAGCCGATTGCCCGCTTCAGCTCAGCCTATCGGCGTCGCTCAGGCCAAGCTCAGCGGACGGCTTAAGTCAACAGTATTGGCATAAGCCCCCCGCACTGGCAAAAATGCGGGATTCTATGGTTTTAAATAGGTTATTTGGATGTCTGTCCCGTACTGGCGATTATCAGGTTTTTATTTTTTCTATTTTGCCACTGTTGGCGCCCTTATCCCTTATTGGAGCCTTTATTTAAAAGATAGCGGCTTTAATCCGATTGAGATAGGCCAGCTTTCGGCGTTGCTGATTGGCACCAAAATTGTTGCGCCTAATGTTTGGGGGTGGATTGCGGATCATACTGGCAAAAGCTTGCCCATCATTCGGTTTGCCTCGTTTTTCGCCGCAGTGCTGTTTGCAGGTTTTTTATTTGTCCAAGGCTATTTAGAGTTTGCTCTGATAACGTTGGCGTTCAGTTTTTTCTGGAATGCGGCGTTGCCCCAATTCGAAGCCGCTACCCTGTTCCATTTAAAAAGCGAACCGCATCGTTATAGCCAGATTAGGCTTTGGGGTTCTATCGGCTTTATTGCCACCGTGCAGGCCATTGGCTGGTTGCTTGATAGCCAGCCTATCGCCTTGTTGCCGGTTGGCATCACCGTTTTGTTGGTGGCCAATTGGCTGGTTGCGCTGATTGTCCCCGAAGCACCCCGTGCGGCACACCACGGGCAGACCCCCACGCGTATAATACAAATCCTTAAAAAACCAGCGGTTGCCGCATTTTTTGTCGTGGGCATGCTGATCCACATGGCACATACACCCTATTATGTTTTTTACTCAATCTATTTGCAGCACTACCACTATTCGGCGACTTTGACCGGTGCGCTTTGGGCGCTTGGCGTTGTTGCCGAAATTGTGTTGTTCATCTACATGAAAACCCTGCTAAAAAAATTCTCTTTACGGGCTATTTTGATGGTCAGCATCGTCCTGGCCATAGGCCGCTGGCTGATGATAGGTTGGGGTGCGGATTGTTTGGGCGTGTTGATTTTTGCCCAGTTGTTACATGCGGCAACCTTTGGCAGCACCCATGTCGCCGCGATACATCTGGTGCACAATTATTTCGGCCAACAGCATCAGGGAAAGGGACAGGCTTTATATGGCAGTTTTTGCATGGGCTTGGGTGGTATGCTGGGTAGCTTGTATAGCGGCTATTATTGGGAATTATTGGCGCCGGAGTTCATCTATTCGGCAAGCGCAATAGTGTGCTGCCTTGCTTTGCTGATAGCCTACCTGTGGGTAGGTCGGGAAAAAACTTAAAATGACTAGGATTAGGTTAAAATAATCGCCAACTTTGCTCGATTACTTCAGGAAATATTGTGTTTGAAATAATAAAAAGTGGCGGCTGGCTGATGTGGCCGCTGATAATTTGCTCAGTCATAGCGATGGCAATTATTGTCGAACGGTTTTGGTCGTTACAAAAAAAGAAAGTTTTGCCACCGGATCTTGTCCGCCATGTGTGGCGCTTAGCCCGTGAGCAAGACTTGGATGATGTCACCTTGCAACGATTAAGGGGCAGCTCGTCACTGGGCTTCATTTTATCCGCCGGCCTTGCCAATAGCCATCATGGCCGGGATGTGATGAAAGAATGTATTGAAGAGGCCGGCCGTCAGGTGGTGCATAAACTGGAGCGGTTTCTTAATGCCTTGGGCACTATCGCGTCAATTGCGCCTTTGCTGGGGTTGTTGGGCACAGTGGTCGGGATGATCCAGGCATTTTCATCAATCGTCACGCATGGCGTGGGTGACCCGACGGTGTTGGCTGGCGGTATTTCTGTCGCGCTGATCACCACGGCTGCGGGTTTGGCGGTGGCTATTCCTAGCCTGATTTTTCACCGCTATTTTGAACGCTTGGTCGATGAATACGTTGTTGCGATGGAAGCCGAGGCGCTTAAATTGATCGACATCCTGCATGGCGACCGCGAGGCGTTGTTATGAATTTTAACCGTCGGAAAAGGGTGGCGCCGGAAGTTTCCATGACGTCGATGGTCGATGTCGTGCTGTTGCTGCTGTTTTTCTTTATGGTCAGCACCACCTTTAACCAACAAACCGCCATTAAGCTTAAACTCCCTGAAGCGGACAGCGCCGAAACTGAGTCGACTGACGCCGTCACGCTTACGATTGATGCGGACGGGGCCTATTATGTGGAAGATGCTGACGGGCTGCCGCATGAGCTTATCAACCGTAAAGCCAACACATTGCAACAAGCGTTACGCAAATTTTCGGCGACTGCCACGCAAACTCCGTTCATCATTAAGGCGGACCACAAAACCCCGCACCAGGCCGTTATCACTGCTTTGGAGGCCGCTAGCGCAGCCGGTTTCAGTCATGTCAGCTTTGCCACAGAGCAAACCCCAGGCCAACAATGAAAAAAACACTGATCCGCCGGATAGAAGACATTTGGTATAAAGACCCGTTCATCGGCACTTGGCTGATGCCGTTGGGATTTATATTTAGCGACATCGTCAGGTTCCGCACGTTTCTGTACCGGATAGGCGTGTTAAAAACACACACCCTGCCAGTGCCGGTTATCGTCGTCGGCAATATCACCGTGGGCGGCACGGGCAAAACCCCGCTGATTATCTGGTTGGCAAAATTGCTAACAGACGCCGGTTATCGGCCTGGCATTATCAGCCGTGGCTACGGCGGCCAATCCGCGTCATGGCCGCAATCGGTGACAGCCGACAGCGATGCCCGCCAAGTTGGTGATGAAGCGGTGCTGATAGCCAAACAAACCGGCTGCCCGGTAGTCGTTGCCCCATTACGTGTGGACGCGGCAAAACAGTTGCTTAGCCAGACGGATTGCAATGTCATTTTATCTGACGATGGCCTGCAACATTATGCGTTGAACCGGGATATTGAAATTGCCGTGATTGACGGCGAACGGCGTTTTGGCAATGGCTATTGCCTACCCGCAGGGCCGTTGCGCGAACCTATCAGCCGATTGCAACGCGTCGATTTTATTGTCGTCAACGGCGAAAAATCCGAACCGAATGAATTTGCCATGCGGTTGGTGGGCGATATGGCTGTCAACATGGCGACCGGTGAGCAAAAGCCGTTGGCAGAATTCGCTGCTACCCCGTGCCACGCCCTCGCCGGTATAGGCAACCCCGAACGGTTTTTTAAAGGCCTTGGCGCTGCCGGATTAACCTGCACCCCCCATAGCTTCCGCGATCATCATCAGTTCCAACAATCCGACATCGTGTTTACCGATGTCACTCCTGTGTTAATGACCGAAAAAGACGCCGTAAAATGCACCGCATTCGCCCGCCAACAGCATTGGTTTGTTCCCGTGACAGCCGATCTTGAAGCGGGCTTTGCCGGACAATTACTAAACCTATTGAAGAGAAAAGCATGATAGATAAAAAACTGCTCGATATTTTGGCTTGCCCGATTTGCAAAAGCCCGTTGCGCTACAACAAAGACCAGCAAGAATTGATTTGCCGCGCCGACCGGTTGGCGTTCCCTATCCGTGACGATATTCCTGTGATGCTGGAAGACGAAGCACGCCAGCTAAGCACTGAAGAAGTCGATGCGTTATACCGATGAGCTTGGGTTTTAAGGTCGTAATCCCCGCACGTTACGGGTCTAGTCGCCTGCCCGGCAAACCTTTGCTGGAGATTGGCGGCAAACCGATGATTGCCCATGTGTGCGCCCGTGCCCAAGAGGCGGATGCAGGGGAGGTTATCGTCGCCACGGACGACGGGCGGATTTTTCAGGCCGTCCATGACTTAGGTTTTAACGCGGTTATGACCCGTAGCGATCATCAAAGCGGTACGGAACGGATTGCCGAAGTGGCACGGCACTACGGTTGGGCGGGCGATGAGATCATTGTCAATTTGCAAGGCGATGAGCCGTTGATTCCGCCGGCTTACATCCGTGATGTGGCGACGGCGTTGGCCAGTCAACAACATGCGGGGATTGCCACGCTGGCGGCGAAAATAATCGGCACCGATGAGATTTTTAATCCTAATGCCGTAAAAGTGGTTTTGAACAAAGACAGTTACGCGCTTTATTTCAGCCGCGCCCCGATACCTTGGGAAAGGGGTGTTTTTACTGCGGCGGGGGGGGAGCCTTCAGGGGCAATGCCGTACCTCCGGCATGTCGGTATATACGCGTACAGGGTGGATTTTTTAAGCCGTTATTGCCAATGGGAGGCGTCATTACTGGAGTCGGTTGAGGCGTTGGAGCAACTGAGGGTATTATGGCAAGGCGAAGCTATCTTGGTGAAAATAGTGGATAAAACGCCGCCCGCCGGCGTTGACACTGCTGAGGACTTGATGCGCGTGGCGCAGCTGTTGGTATAAGTGGCCTCTTTAGTTTTTTAACAGCGTAAGGCTGCTGCCGCTAAGGTAATTATGTGGCAGTGGTAAACATGCAAATGCTTAAGTGATAGCGGAGTCAAAAAACATGTTTTTTTGATTCCAAAATAGCATTGCCATTTTTACCACCACCCGTCAAAAATAACGCCCCTAAACGCGCTTAGCCGTTCGTGCCGGGTGTATCCAAGCATGAACGGGGGGGGATAGCATCATCTGGGAATTCTCCGCCCGTCCTTTGACAGGCTCCACCACAGGGAGGTCTAAGGACAGGCGAACGGAAAATTTTACCGGTCATGACCATATCCTAAAAAATTTAGGTCTCGTCACTTACCGCTCCAAAGAAGGTTATCTCTACGGCTTACAAAGAGCGTGGTCTGATGCCGTTCTGATGATTGCGTCAACAATCAACGCTTTCAAAAACCACCACAGTTTGGTTGTTAACCCGCTGGTATGGTGTGTCGACCCGTTTTTGATCTTGTGGGGCGACAATATCCTGTGGCGAAGGCAATGATGTGTCTATAGCCAGCCTCCAGTTTTTGCCTGTTATTATAGGCAGATCAACAAACGTGCCCTGGTCTGACATGTTCATCACAATATGCAGGTCAGGCTCATGCTCATCCACGCCTGCTAGAGTAAACGCCAAAAGACGGGCGTCAGGGTCATTCCATATGGGCTTGTTAATTTGAGCGCCGTGCCATGTAATGTCCGCCAGCGTTTTCCCATCGGCAGGTTTGCCGGTCAAAAAGCGTCGGCGCATCAGGGACAAATGCCGTTTTCGTAGGGCGATCATTTGTTGGACAAAGCGCACTGTATCGGCATTTTCCTCAACTTTATTCCAGTCTAGCCAAGTCAGCGGGTTGTCCTGGCAGTACCCGTTATTGTTTCCGCTTTGCGAATTCAGCAACTCATCGCCTGCCAGTAGCATGGGCACGCCTTGGCTGAGCAGCAAAATAGCGAAGGCATTTTTTGCTTTTCTCCGGCGCAGGTTCAAGATGGCGGGGTCATCGGTTTCGCCTTCTACGCCGCAATTGAAGCTTAAGTTGTTATTGCAACCGTCGCGGTTATTTTCACCATTGGCCTCATTATGTTTCTCGTTGTAGCTGAACAAATCGTACAGCGTAAAGCCGTCGTGGCAGGTGATGAAGTTAATGCTGCTGATAGGCAGACCGCCTTGGTGTTCGTACAGGTCGCTACTGCCTGCGATACGGGTTGCGAGCTCTTGGATGACGCCAGTATCACCGCGCACAAAACGGCGGACAACATCCCGATAGCGCCCGTTCCATTCTGCCCAGCGATAGCCTGGAAAGCTGCCCACCTGATAAAGCCCTGCGGCATCCCAGGCTTCGGCAATCAGTTTGGTTTTGGATAATTGTTCAGAAAGCTCGATGCCCCAGAGTACCGGCGGGTTATGGAGCACTTCGCCTTGTTCGCCACGTGCCAAAGCACTCGCCAGATCAAAACGGAAGCCGTCAACATGCATTTCGCGCACCCAATACTCAAGGCAGTGGATGATGAAACCGGAGACAAAAGGGTGGTTGGCGTTAACCGTATTGCCGCAGCCGGTGTAGTCCCGGAAAATGCTTTTGTCGTGTTCATCCAGATGGTAAAAAATATTGCCGCCGATGCCTCGGAAATTGATGACCGGGCCATTCGCGCCGGCTTCTGATGTATGGTTAAAAACCACGTCCAAAATGACGCCCATGCCCGCTTTGTGCAGCGCTTTCACCAAGTCGCGGAATTCCTTGACATGGGTGCCCTGTTCCGGAGTCATGCAATAACCAGGATGCGGGCTAAAAAAGCTATGGGTGCTGTAGCCCCAATAGTTTTTTAGCCCAAGGTCTGAGGTATGGGGGGGGACGTCTTGCTCATCGAACGCCATGATGGGCAATAGTTCAACATGGGTGATGCCCAATTGCTGAAGGTAGGGGATTTTTTCAATCAAACCGGCAAAGGTGCCGGGATTGGCAACCTTTGCTGCGGGGTGGCGGGTAAAGCCACCGACATGCAGTTCGTAGATAATGGCTTTTTGGCTTCTGATGCGTAAGGGCGTGTCGCCTTCCCAGTCATAATCTTTTTCATCAATCACCACGCTGCGCATGGCGGTCAGGCCATTGTCGCCCGGTAGGCAAGCGGCTTGGCGATTCCAGCGTTTGTCGCTAACCGCACGGGCCCAAGGGTCTAGCAGATGCTTGTTTTTATCGAAGCGGAAACCGGATTCACGCAGCTGGTCTGCGCCATCCATGCGCCAAGTGTACCAAGTGCCAACCGGTAGTTTGCAGACATAAATATGCCAAGAGAAAAAAGTCCGGTTAGTTTCTTTTTCTAAAGGGATTATCTGGAAAGGCCCATTGCTGTCGGCGCTATCAAACAGCAATAGTTCAACGTATTCGGCATGGTGGCTGAAAATGGAAAAGTTGACACCCTCCGTATTAAAGCTAGAACCCGACGGGTAAGGGTTTCCATGTTTTACTTTGTATTTTCTTTCCTGCATAGTTTGGCCGGTGTGGTTTTTGACAGATGATGGAATTTAAAGGACGGCGCGGGTAATTGCAAACATTTACCTTGTCTTGGCTCACGAAAATAAAGCGTCCGAAGTTATCTTAAGACCGGCAAACCCGACATGACGCCCAAATTTTGCGCCCGATGCCGTAAAAAATGGTCCATCAGCACGATTGCCATCATGGCTTCTGCTATGGGTGTGGCGCGTATGCCTACGCAAGGGTCATGGCGGCCTTCGGTAATCACGGTGGTGGCCTCACCTTGCGCGTTGATGGTTCTGCCCGGCAAACGCAGGCTGGAGGTGGGTTTTAACGCGATACTGGCAACGATGTCTTGGCCGCTGGAAATGCCGCCTAAAATACCGCCTGCATGGTTGCTTAAAAACCCCTCCGGGGTGATTTCATCACGAAATTTTGTGCCTTTGCTGTTAATGCAGGCAAAACCATCGCCGATTTCAACGCCTTTGACGGCATTGATGCTCATCAGCGCATAAGCCAGTTCGGCATCTAGACGGTCAAAAATAGGTTCGCCCAAACCGGGGGGGACATGGCGGGCAACCACGTTAATCCTGGCGCCAATGGATTCGCCTTCTTTGCGCAGGGCGTCCATATACGCTGCCATTTCCGCAACTTTATCCACATCAGGGCAAAAAAACGGGTTGTCATCAATCACTGACCAATCCAGTTTGCCGATGCTAATAGGCCCTAACTGCGCCAAGTAGCCACGGATTTCGATGCCGGCCTGCCATTCCAGGAACTTTTTGGCGACCGCACCTGCGGCGACACGCATCGCGGTTTCCCGTGCCGAAGAACGGCCGCCGCCACGGTAATCCCTGAAGCCATATTTTTGTTGGTAGGTGTAATCGGCGTGGCCAGGCCTGAAGCTATCGGCGATTTTGCGGTAATCTTTTGAGCGTTGATCGGTGTTTTCAATTAACAAGCCTATCGGTGTGCCGGTGGTTTTGCCTTCGAACACGCCGGATAAGATTTTGACTTCATCGGCTTCGCGGCGCTGGGTGGTGTGCCTTGATGTGCCAGGCTTGCGGCGGTCCAGATCATGCTGTATATCCGCTTCGGTCAAGGCCATCCCAGGCGGGCAGCCGTCAATAATGCAGCCTAATGCGAGGCCGTGGCTTTCACCAAAGGTGGTGACGGTGAACAGTTTTCCTAGGGTATTTCCAGACATGGTTATGCTAGTGCGGTGATAAATAATTGATGGTAAAGGGTGACTTGTTCAGCGGTCAGTAAAAACACGCCGCTACCGCCACGTTCAAAGTCCAGCCAGTAAAAAGGCACCTCCGGGAACATATTTTGCAACGTCTCGGCGCTGTTGCCGACTTCTACGACCAAAATGCCTTGCGCGTCGAGATAATCATCAGCATCAACCAGAATGCGGATAACCAAATCCAATCCAGACTCACCCCCTTTAAAACCCAGTGCAGGTTCGGCATGGAATTCTTTGGGCAGTTGCTGCCATTCTGCAAGGCTGACATACGGGGGATTACTGACAATAATATCGTACCGGTTGGCAGGCAAGGCGGCGAACAAATCCGATTGGTACAGTGTCAGCAGGTCATCAAGTTGGTGTTTATGGCTATTTATTTCAGCCACTGCAAGGGCGTCGGCAGACACATCGGCCGCATCAACATCGGCGTTCGGGAACGCGTAAGCACAGGCAATGGCAATACAGGCGCTGCCCGTGCATAAGTCCAGAATGTTTTCCACCTGTTCTTCGTCGACCCAAGGTGCGAAGCGATGTTCTATTAATTCGGCAATGGGTGAGCGGGGCACCAACACCCGCTCGTCAACATAAAATGACAAGCCGGCAAAGATGGCTTCGTGTGTCAGGTAAGCCGCAGGCATCCGGGTGCTGATACGTTTGTCGACTATCGCAACGACCGCTTGGCGCTCTTCGTGGGTCAAGACTGCATCCAGATAGGCTTCAGCCAAGTTGTAGGGTTGATAGGTGGTGTGGAACACAAGCGCCGCCGCTTCGTCCAAGGCGGTTGCTGTGCCGTGTCCGAAACTGACTTGGGCGCGGGTGAAACGGCTGGCCGCCCAGCGGATATAATCGCGCAGTGTTGATAAGGTGGTTAAGATGTCAGGTGATGTTGTTTGCATAGTTTAGGTGGAATGCCTGACAGGGCGGGTTATCCCTGGCCTGTCTGTTGCTGGTGTGTGGGCATGTCCGGTTTTGGCTTTTTGCGCCCGAACCGTTTGTGATGCTCCAGGCTTCGCCTCAGAATTTGTCAGCTTTGGCGCGGGCCTCTTTGGCGCCTTCCGGGTTGTTTTGCATGTCCCTAGCCTTGGCGATCAATAGCCAGCTGTGTTTTTTTAGCTGTTTGTCATTTGAGGCCAGTAACGCTGATTTTTTTGCTAAATCTTCTGCCAGGCGTGGCTTGGACTGCTTTAGCCTCAGCAGGGCAAGCTTATAATACAATGTCGCATTTCTAGGTTCGATTCTGATAGCCCGTTCAATTGTCGTTGTGGCGGAATCAATATTGCCTTGTTCGGCGGTTTTGTTTGCCGCCATAACCAATGCGCCAACGCCAGGAGATAGCGGCGCAAATGATTGTAGCGGCTCAAAGGGTGGCGGCGGTGGCGGTGGCGGCGGCAGAATGTCGGGTTGCATCAGTATGCTTTGCTCCGCAGGTGCTGTGGGTTGGGGTTCTGGGGCGGATGCTGGCTGGTCTGCCTGTTCCAGAGCTAATAGCTCTTGCTCCTGTTCCGGTGTCAAAAGCGCCTGTTCGGGTGGAAGCGGTTCTGAGGTTATTTCTATGGGTGCGCTAGGTATGCCGGTATCCAGCGGTTGTGTTTCCACGGTTGCTTTAGGTTCCGGTTGCCATTGCTCGACAGGTTGGGGGTTGTGTTGCCGGTAAACCGTCGCGCCGGCGCCTTCATAAACAGGTGCCGCTGGCTTGGCGGCATAGAATTCGGCGCACCCCGTAAGGGCGGCAGGCAAGCAGCCGACTAAAAAAAACCTTTTTAATAGCATCATAGCGTAGCGGGATGTCGATAAAGCAAGGTGGTGATTATAATGAGATTATGGTGTTTACACACCATTATTTGACTTTAGCCAGAGCTTGGCGCCTATAAATGTCAGATTGGTGGCAAGCGGACGGACAACGGTAAAGTTTTCTGAGCGCATAGCGGGTACGGATATGTAACCGTTCAAGAGTTTTTTAACAATGGCGGTAATTGAAAAGCTTAAGTTTTGATGGAGTACAAAACATGTTTTGTACTCCTAAAATGTTAAACAACTTATGCACGACTACTTACGAGGGCCAAATCCCCCTAAATGTCGCGCTCTTGCCTTGGGAACGTGTCATGGCCGCCCTATAAACTGGCCATAGCATGGTATGATAGCCACCCTTTTATCTCAAGTTAGCACAGGAATATGATGCACGAACTTAGCGAACAAGAGCTATTTTTAGCCCTACAATATGCAAAAAGTATTGACCAAGAGAGCGGCCAACGGATCATGATTCAATTCGAAATAGACCAGCCGCTTTTTTTTCAAACTATTTTTAATGCCTTCTCTTCTATAATTGCCGAACGACAAGACGATGTGGCGCATGTTTTTATGGATTTGTGTTTTGAGGTGTTGTGTGTTTACCAAAAAACATTTGGCAATATGCCAAAATTTAAAGATGACCCAACATGGATGGAACGCCAGGCAAAGTTGCTTGATAAGGAGTTGAAACCCTTAATGGAAGGCAGGAATATGAGCGAAAAACGCAGTCAGCGTATAAAAGAAGATTTTTTTAAACCCAAGCAAGGCGAAATTATCCAAACGGGGTTGGTGCAGTTTTTAAATGAATCAGTGGATGATTTTGGGTCTTACAATACGTGTGATGAGGCAACCCTAGAATTGACCAAAACCATGTTGTTTGTAGTCACGCGTATGTTTAATAGCTTATATGACAAGCCTACTTTGCAGTAGGGGCGATTGCTTCGCATTAAAGGGCCATCATATGGCGGAAAGATGTGGCGCACGAGATTGATGTAATAATAACTAAAAAAGCACCCGATTATGATTGATATAAATTTACTGAAAAATTTTGACCGCTGTTTAAGTGATATTGTCCCTGATGATGACCATTTTAGCATTGACCAAGTACGCGGCTTGTTTTATGCGAGGATGATAACGCCTGAAAATGCCCTTTTAGGCATAAAAAACGACCCGTCAGTTTGGCTATCAGAACTATTTTATGGGGAAAAGCCGGCACTGACTGAGGCACAAGTGAATGCGCTCAATATCGCCGCAGGTTCAGTGCATGATGCGTACAAAGCCATTTTTACCGCTAATAAATTAAGTTTTCCTTATAAATTCGACCAGCTTGATGCCGAGATGGCGGAATCTGCTTATGCTTGGTGTGAAGGTTTTTTTGCGGGCCTATCAATTAACGAGCTGTTCTGGCTGGGAAAAAGTGGCGGGCCATTAAAAAATAGCGATAAAGAACTCGAGTCCGTCAGAAATAGCACGACACTTTTTATTGCTCTGGTCACAAAGGATTTTAGTGAGTTTGATGAGGCTAAGCTTGCTGAATTAAAGACTTTTGTTAGCAGTCAAGGGCAGGAAGCCACCACTGAGGTTATTGCCGCAACGTTATTTCCCAGCGTGCCGACTGCTGTGACGACATTGCAGTTATATGGGATGAAACAGATGCGGGCGGTACACAAAACGGCCAACCAGCCAACGCGAAAAATAGGCCGTAATGAGCTGTGTTATTGTGGCAGCGGCAAGAAATATAAAAAGTGCTGCGGCGGTTAGTACGGCTGGGGTAGGCGGTTCTTTGATTTCCCTAAAAAAGATAACATCCATTCAAAGGATGTTATCTCTGTGTGAACCGCCGTCTTTTTTACCATTGATTGCTAAGGCGTGGTGCCTTTATTATGGGATAAGGTATATGACGAATCATCAATGATTTTGGTGATGATTCTCACCGATGAGCTGCTCGATATGTTGCACCATAGGGTCGGACTCCATATCACCTAAATCTGTGTAATCTATGTGGCGAAAATTGTCGAGTTCAGATTTAGTAACCGGTTGCACAGCTAATTTAGAAACTTGTGTACACTCAGATAACGTTACCATAAGCGTCTTTTCCGGCAGTTTTTTGGTAAGCCGTGCAGGCAGTTGCATGGCGGGAAGCCAATCCACTTCAGTAAGTACGCCGTTTAAAGTGCCGCTATAATATTCGACAGCAACTTGATTAATGGACTCTTTCTTTTGCAAAACCAATTCCTTGCCTAAGGTTGCCGGATCGATTAGCGACCCTAACTGTTGCCAAGACACTGTATTTCCCATTGCGGTCAGATCGCCTGGCACAAACTCAAGGGCGACCCGCTCTTTGTAAAATATGCGGGTATAAAAAAGCTGGCCCGCTTTGTTGCGTTCCCAAATCTCACCTTGATTAGATAGCTCATCGCGGGTTTCGGTGCGCTGTGTATCACGCCAAAAATACCAGTTTGTGCTTTGTGGCTTTTGTCCGTTAATTAGCTGTTTTTCAAACCGGCAGGCGAGTGGGTTTGTTGTAGTTATTGCACTTAGGTTTTCAGGCAAGGTATAGGTGTTTTTTGCTGGAATGGCACATGCGGACAGAAGAAAGATAAGTGACGAAGTAAGAAAAAATTTCATAAAAACAATTCCGAGATAGAGCGTAAGACACTGGATATCCTAAACAAACAAGGGTGCATTGCGCACCCTTGTCGAGCATCCGGCTAAAGTGATTCCGTTTTATAGCGGCAGGATAGCCAAATAATTTAAGAGAACTTCTTTATTTGGACATTTTTCTGTGCATCACGTGGAAAATCGTGTTTTGTTCCAGTGTGCCTTGGAACAGATGTGCGCCCGGGCCTTGGGCATAGATTGCCACATCTTCACCCGCGTGGGTTTCAGAGCCTAATGGCACAAGGGCTTCTTGGTGGAAGTTTGCATCGGTAGTGTCAACAGCGGTCATGTCTTCGAAACGGCCAGCCTGAACTGGAGTCGCATAAACATCATCACCCGCCACGCCTGTGTGGTAGCCTAAACCATTGGCATAAGACAATGTAGTGTAAGGTGCATTGTCAGAAGCTTTTTCGTAAGTTGCTGAACCTGGCTCGATCACTTTGCCCAAGATGTTGTTTCCACGTTGCGGGTAACCGGCAATTGTAAACGTATGGCTGTGGTCAGCTGTGACAACAATCAACGTGTTGTCCAATTCACCCATTGCTTTTAACGTGTCGACGGCTTTTTGCACGGCATCAGCCATAGCGATGGTGTCAGTCAATGCGCGGTAAGCGTTGCCCGCATGGTGGGCGTGGTCGATACGGCCTGCTTCAATTTGAAGATAAAAACCTTTGTCGTTCTTTTTCAGGACTTGGATAGCTTTTTCTGTCATCGCCGCCAAGCTTGGTTCGCCAGCAGTGTCATTCAAACGGTCAGCTTCATATTTCATGTGTGAACGTTCAAACAGCCCCAGCAGGTGAGTGGTGGTGTTTGGGTCGATTGCGTCAAATTGGCTTTGGTTCCAGATGAAAGAACTGTTTGCGCCAAATTTAGTAGTCCATTCAGCGGTCAAATCACGGCCATCTTTACGTCTGCCGAATTTTCCTGCATCTTCTGGATCCGCTTTGGTGTTAGGGCGGAAATATTCACGACCGCCACCTAGCACAACATCTATGCCATCGCCGCTTTTGAACTCAATCAACTGACGGGCAATATCAGGGACCGCGCAACCGGCTGGTTGGTTAGAATCCGCTTCCCAGTTACGTTCTGGTGAATGGGCGTAATTGGCCGCAGGTGTGGCATGAGTGATACGGGCGGTAGAAATCACACCGGTTGCTTTGCCGTAAGCTTCAGCAATTTCCAGGATGGTTTTTAATTTGTGGGTTTTGATGTCAGTTGCGCAATCTGAACGGGTAACGCCTTGGTCGAGTGACAGTACGCCATCCAATGTTTTTACACCAGTGACCATTGCAGTCATTGTTGGTGCTGAATCAGAGGTTTGTTGGTTGGTGCTGTAAGTTTTTGACAGCGCCAGATGGGGGAAAAGCTCGAAACTTAGCGAATTTTCTTCGCCGCTGCTAGCGGGCTTAGTGATGCTGGCGTCGATGATATTAGGTTGTTGGCCCGCTAAAATACGCGTCGCCGTAACTGTAGAAACTCCCATGCCGTCACCGACAAAAAGGATGACGTTTTTGGCTTTGCCAGTAAGACGTTTTTGAGTTGCGGTTTTATCAATAGCCGCTTTGCCTTCCGCATACCAAGTGGCGCGGTCAGAATGTGGCGCAGGGAATGAATCAGGAGTGCCGGCGTGGGCCACAACAGTTGTGCCCGCTGATAAAACAGCGGCGACTGCCAATGTAGTAAGTTTTAATTTCATGAAATTTTCCGGTTAGTTAAGTGATACCTTATGTGCTAAGTCCGCCCTTTTGGCTGGGCGCGTAGCTTATGATGGAAGTTGTGTCCTTCCACTGGCCAATTTTAGGGGCTTAAAAAGTAAAAAGGGTTAAGGCTTCATGAAATTTATGTGACAGTTCTGTTAATTGGATAGGCTGCCTTTTGCAGATCGCAGGCACTCAGTGGTGCGGTCACGGCGGCCCGTTTTGGAACTTATCCACAAGCCCGGTGACCCGCGTGACTTTTTGCCCGACGGTTTGTTTGAATACGGTGGCGTCCGTGACTAGCCGGACCGTGTTTTTTGCCCGTGTGATTGCCGTATACAGCAGTTCTTTAGTCAACACCTGATTGCTGGCTTCAGGCAAAACAATAGATACGTGATCAAATTCAGAGCCTTGGCTTTTATGGATGGTCATTGCAAACACTGTTTCGCAATGCGGCACACGGGTGGGCAGGTATTTTTTTACGCTGCCGTCGGGACGCAAAAAAAACACCATAAGCTTACCCTCTTGGGTTTTATCCGGCATACAGATGCCTATGTCCCCATTATAGAGATGCAGGGCGGCATTGTTTTGCGTGACCATAACCGGGCGGCCTAAATACCATAAGCCAGACAAGATAAGCTGTTTTTGGCTGGCTAATTTTTGCTCGGTTTGATGGTTGATGTCCGCCACGCCATTTTTACCGTGGCGGTTGGAACACAACACCTGATAACGGTTAAAGGCCAAATAAATATCCCCAAAATCCGCGCCGGCGTTAATCAGGCGCAAGTAATCAAGCTGTTGCTTGGCAATAACGCCAATTAAATCACCTTCCAGCAACGCACAACAGGCGTCCCCTTGTTGTAAAATTTGCCATGCGGCATCTGCTTGCTGCTGGTTTACGGCATCGGCTAGGGCTTTAATTTGGCCGCCAAAGCGGTGCGAGGTTTTCAGTTCAAGCGTATGGGCCGGCAAAATTTGTGTCAAATCGGCTAACACCGCCCCCGATTCCACCGAGGCCAGCTGATCTTTGTCACCCAGCAAAATTAATCTGGCACCTGGCTTTAGGGCATCAACCAGTTTGCCCATTAACGCCAGATCAACCATTGAGGCTTCATCCACCACAACCAAATCGTAAATCAAGGGCTGGGCGGCATTATGATGAAAATACGGTGATGGTGGCCGCGCACCTAATAACCGGTGCAGCGTGGTGACGGTTTCGGGAATATGGCTTTTGAGCGTGTCGCTACAAGGCAAGTCCGCTATCCGTGAACCGATAGATTCCTGTAAACGCATCGCCGCCTTGCCGGTGGGGGCAGCTAAAGCAATATGCAATGGGGCTACCGATAGCTCCTGCAACGCAGCGAGGATTTTTACAACTGTTGTTGTTTTGCCGGTTCCAGGGCCACCGGTAATGATGCACAATGATTGGCTAATCGCCAATTTTGCCGCTTCGCGCTGCCAATCAAGGCCGCTGGCTTGTTCGGGAAAATATCGGTCAAGCAAGGTGTCAACGTTTGCAAACGGAAACTTATTTTCCATCATGGCCTTAAGCTGCATTGCCAAGCGGTTTTCATAATGCCAATAACGTTGCAAATACAGCCGGTTTTGTTCAATCACTAAAGGCAATTGCCCGATAGTGTCCGCTAAGCCGGAGGCCAGCAACAAATCTTGCTCATCGTGGCTGATTGCCAGGCAGTTATGGCCTTGGTTTTGCCCGCATGACAAACGTATTAACACGTTTTCAAAAGCTAGTTTTTGGTTGCCTACAAGTTTTGCACGGTGGCTTAAAAAACGGGCAAAGGCTGTATCGAGACGGTTATATGTTGGGTTTTCGGACATATTTGCTAGTGTTGGGTTTTGTTGGAATGGCAATAAAACCTCATAGCGCACAAGTTAGTTAAAACACCTGTCACCGCAGCAAAAAATTTCGCAACATATCATGCCCATGCTCAGTCAATATGGATTCAGGATGGAACTGCACGCCTTCAATATCCTGTGTTTTATGCCGTACGCCCATGATTTCATCGAGTTGGCCTGTTTCGTCTTGCGTCCAGGCGGTGATTTCCAGACAATCCGGAAACGTGGTTTGGTCAATGACCAAGGAATGGTAACGGGTGGCGGTGAATGGGTTGCTTAGCTCTTTGAACACGCCGACATTATGGTGATAAACCGGCGAGGTTTTGCCGTGCATGATGCTTTTGGCGTGGATGATATGGCCGCCAAACGCATAACCTATGCTCTGATGCCCCAAGCATACACCCAATATCGGCGTGCGTCCGGCGAACTTTAAAATGGCGTCGACCGACACGCCCGCTTCTTTGGGGGTGCAAGGGCCAGGGGAGATGACGATTTTATCGGGCGCAAGGCGTTCTATATCATCGACAGTGACTTGGTCGTTACGCACCACGGTAACCTCTGCGCCTAATTCACCGAAATATTGCACCAGATTGTAGGTAAACGAGTCGTAATTATCGACCATGACTACTTTTACGCTCATGCTTGCTCTCCTTCCAGACCCGCTTCCACCATCGTGACGGCGCGGAAAATGGCGCGGCCTTTGTTCATTGTTTCATCCCATTCGCTAGTTGGCACAGAATCGTAAACGATGCCCGCCCCAGCTTGCACATGCAGTTGCCCATCTTTAATGACGGCGGTCCTGATGGCGATTGCGGTGTCCAGATTCCCGGACCAGGAAATATAACCGACTGCGCCTGCATAAATGCCCCGCTTGACCGGCTCAAGCTCATCGATAATTTCCATTGCGCGTATTTTCGGCGCGCCGCTGACCGTGCCCGCAGGAAACGTCGCCGCCAGCACGTCAAACGCATTCTTACCGTCTTGCAATGTGCCAGTGACGTTAGAAACGATGTGCATGACATGCGAATAGCGTTCGACGATCATTTTATCGGTTAGCTGCACGGTGCCGATTTCTGCAACCCGTCCGGTATCGTTGCGGCCCAAATCAATCAGCATCAAATGCTCGGCCAGTTCTTTAGGGTCGGCCAATAACTCTTGTTCCAATGCCAAGTCCTGTTCAGGCGTTGCGCCGCGCCGTCTTGTCCCCGCTATCGGGCGCACCGTAACGGTGTTGTCTTCCAGCCGGACGAGTATTTCCGGTGACGAGCCGACGATATGGAAATCAGCCAGGTTCAAATAAAACATATACGGCGACGGGTTAAGGCAGCGCAAGGCACGGTATAAATTTAGCGGCGCGGCCGTGTAAGGGATGGACATACGTTGCGATAACACGACTTGCATGATGTCGCCGTCAGTGATGTAGCCTTTGGCTTTGCGCACCGCCTCTTCATAACCTTGCTGGGTAAAGCCGGAGATAAAATCGAGTTCATCAACTTTTTTGAAGTTGGTGTGTTTTTCCGGTTTAGCTTGGGAGCCGCGCAGCTTTATGGCCAGATCATTTAACCGCGCGGCGGCGTGCTGATAGGCGTCGGCTTCGGCAGGGTCGGCATGGGTCAGCAACAACATTTTGCCGCTCAGGTTATCAAACACCAGCATTTCTTCCGACACCATCAACAGAATATCGGGACAGCCTAACGGGTCGGGTTTTGCGGCTTTGCAAACACGCGGCTCAATATAAGCTATTGTTTCATAACCAAAATAACCCACCAGGCCACCGCTGAAGCGTGGCAAACCGACGATGTCAGGGACTTTATAACGGGTCTTAAACTGTTCAATCCACGCTAATGGGTTATCGCAGGTGGCGTTTTCCAGCAGTTCACCACTGTGTTCCAAATGTATCTGTTTGCCAGTAATTTTAACGACGGTTTTGCAAGGCAAGCCGATGATTGAGTAACGGCCCCACTGCTCGCCGCCATGAACGGATTCAAGCAAATAGGAATAAGCTCCGTCCGCGAGTTTAAGGTATGCGCTTAATGGCGTATCTAAATCAGCGAGAATTTCACGGGTCACCGGAATGCGGTTATAGCCTTGTTCGGCATAGTGGTTGAATTGTTCTGGAGTCATCGTGGTTAGGCGGTAGATGGAGTGTTTTAGTGCTAGTTGGAAATAACAAGGGTCTGATTATAACTGATAGCGGATTGTCATGCTGTAACGGCTTATTATTTCCCTATGCCGGTTAAGGTAAAAAATCACTGATGGATTGGAGCTTTTTTAATGCGGTCGGATTCCAGTGGGCAATTGCCCAATCCAGTTGTTCGGCGATTGGCGCATGTTGTAGCGCGGCAGGCGGGTTTTGTTTTAGCAAGCCTAATAAGGTGAATAGGACTTGGTGCGGCGCGGCTAAATTGACAGCCGCCGCTTTTGTTTGTTTGCTGAGCTTATAGCCGTGGCGGTCGACAATAACCGGCAGGTGCATGTAGGCGGGGGTCGTTAGCCCCAGTAATTGTTGCAGATAGATTTGCCTAGGCGTCACCTCAAGCAGGTCAATCCCACGCACCACATGATTGACTTGTTGCCTGCTGTCATCAAGCACAACGGCAAATTGATAGGCAATAATCTGGTCTTTTCTTTTCAAAATAAAATCGCCGTGTCTGGTGGCCAAATTGTGTGAAATAAAGCCTTGCAGGCCATCCTGAAAGCTAATGTCGCGTTGGTCAGTTTTGACGCGTAGGGCGTAAGGGCGGTTAGGCGGTGGATGGTTATGGCGGCAAGTGCCGGCGTAAATGTCCGTCAGCAATAGTTTGCGCGGGCAGGTGCAGGGGTAAAGCTGGCCGTTTTGCTCCAGTTGCCCCAGATGCTCATGGTATTCATCAATATGTTGGCTTTGATAGTCGACGCGGCCATCCCAGTGTAGCCCCAAAACATCGAGTGCCGCTAAGATTGCGTCAGCGGCGCCTTTTATATTGCGCGGGATGTCAAGATCATCAATGCGTAACAGCCATAAGCCCTGCTGGGAGCGTGTTTGGAGAAAACTGGCAAGAGCGGTGTATAAGGAACCTAGATGCAAAGGGCCGGTAGGCGAAGGCGCAAACCGGCCAATAGCGGGCTGCTGGTCGGACACGAGTTTAGGGGTTAGCCCATTTGTTTTTCACGAATTTCATCGAGGGTTTTACAGTCGATGCACAAGGTTGCGGTTGGTCTGGCTTCCAAGCGGCGTATGCCTATTTCAATGCCGCATGACTCACAGAAGCCATAATCGCCCGATTCAATTTCTTTGAGCGCCTCGTCAATTTTTTTTATCAGTTTACGCTCGCGGTCCCGAGTCCTTAATTCTAGGCTGAATTCGGATTCTTGGGTGGCGCGGTCGTTAGGGTCAGGAAAATTAGCCGCATCGTCTTGCATGTGATGTACGGTACGGTCCACTTCACGCATTAGCTCGGATTTCCAGTTTCTTAGAATGGTCTCAAAATGCTTTAATTGAGCTTCATTCATGTACTCTTCGTCCGGACTTGCTTGATAAGGCTTAAAGCTGAAGGGTGATGCTGACGCTTTAGAACTTTCGGTCATCCATTAACTCCTGGGACAATATAAATAAACCGCGCATTTTTAGCAGAATAGTATCCGGTTAGCAAGGATTATTGGTATGATTCGGCCTTTTTTGAAGGGCGTAGAAGATGCATGTCTCTTTGGCAAGCCGTATGCAAACTATTTCACCGTTTTATGTGATGGATTTGCTGCACCGGGCAAAGCAGCTGGAAGCACAAGGCCGGGATGTCATCCACATGGAAATCGGCGAACCGGACTTCCCTACCCCACAACCGGTGATTGATGCGGCAGTCAAACACCTTGAGACCGGCGAGGTCAAATATACGTCGGCTGCCGGATTATTGCCCCTGCGTGAAAAAATAGCCGCGTTTTACCAGCAGCGCTACGGTGTCACGGTTAGCCCGCAGCGGATATTTGTGACACCTGGCGCGTCAGGGGCGTTTTTATTGGCGCTGGGCGTGAGCCTGAACGCCGATGAAGAAATCTTAATGGCCGATCCTTGCTATCCATGCAACAGTAATTTTGTGGCGTTGTTTGGCGGCAAAACCACCCGGATTGCCGTCGATGCGGTGACGCGCTATCAACTGACCGCAGACCTTATCAAGCAGCATTGGACAACCGCCACTAAAGGCGTGTTGGTGGCTTCGCCATCCAACCCCACCGGCACATTGATTGCCGATGACCCGTTAAAAGAAGCGATTGCTAGCGTCCATCGTTTGGGCGGCTGTTTTTATTCGGATGAGATTTATCATGGCCTGGCATACGGGCACCCCGCCGCTAGCGCATTGCAATACAGTGACGGGGTGTTTGTCATCAACAGTTTTTCCAAGTATTTTGGCATGACCGGCTGGCGCATTGGTTGGTTAATCGTGCCGGATGGATACACCGATGCAGCCGAACGGTTGGCGCAAAATATTTTTATCGCCACGTCCACGCATTCACAATATGCCGCGTTAGCCGCTTTTGATGACAGCACACTGGCGGAGCTTGAGCGTAGGCGCGGCGAATTTGCCAAGCGCCGTGATTTTCTTTACGAGAATCTGGTGCGTTTGGGCTTCACTATCCCCATCAAGCCGGAAGGGGCGTTCTACCTGTACGCCAACTGCGCCAATTTGACTGATGACAGCCACCAGTTTGCGTTGGATTTATTGGCGGCACAAGCCGTTGCCATCACGCCGGGAAAAGATTTTGGCAACAATCAACCGCAACAGTGGTTGCGGTTTGCCTATACCACGTCCATTGGTAGAATGGCTGAGGCTATGGCGCGTTTAGAGCGATTTATAACCGTTTACAAAAGGGGAGAACCATGACAGTAAAACAATTGTCAGTGACAGAGCTAAAGCAAAAAATTGATCAAGGGGAAAAAATATTCTTGTTAGATGTCAGGGAACCGCACGAATTCCGCTACGCACAGATTGCCGGTAGCGTCTTGATTCCGTTAAACCAACTGCCTGCAAGGTCGTCGGAGCTTGACAAAGAACAGGAAACCATCGTTATTTGCCATCATGGGATGCGTAGCCAGCAAGCGGCCCATTATCTTGACTATGCGGGTTTTAATAAAGTCGCCAATCTAGTGGGGGGGATTGATGCCTGGTCTTGTGGCTGTGACAGTGCGGTGCCGCGCTATTAATTGAAAGTCACAGCCATGTGCTAAACGGTTCAACGATAACCCGCTCCCCCGGATTGATACCGGCGCATTCGGACGGCAATACGATAAAACAATTGGCCTGGGACAAGCTGCTTAAAACATGCGAGCCTTGGTTGCCGGCGGAGGCGACAATCAGCTCGCCGTCAGCATTTTGGCTAAGATTGCCGCGTTGAAATTCCAGCCGTCCGGGGGATTTTTTTAGCGCAGTTGTGCAGGTTGCGGCAAGCCGGAGCGGGTGGGCTGCGGGTGCGCCGGAAAGTTGTCTGAGCGCCGGGGCCACCAGTTGCTGGAATGTCGCCATAACGGCGGCGGGATTGCCGGGCAGGCCAAAAAAATAGCAGCCGCCAATCTTGCCAAATGCCAAGGGTTTTCCAGGTTTTATCGCGATTTTCCAAAAGTGGACCTGCCCGCACCGTGCCAGCACCTCTTGGACATAATCCGCGTCGCCCACGGAAGCGCCGCCGGTGGTGATCAGCACGTCGTGCTTTTCGGCGGCGGCCCGCAGGGTGTCTTCAAGTTGCTTAGGGTCATCAGCAACCACGCCGCCATCAGCGACAGCGTGGCAGGGGTCTGCCAACAGGCCGTTTAATAAATAGCGGTTGCTGTCATACAGCTTGCCCGCTGCCAGCGGTTCGCCCAACGCGGCCAATTCATCGCCCGTGGAAAAAAACGCGATTTTCAGTTGCCGTTTTACCGGCACATCGGCAATACCGGCGGACGCCAATAAGCCCAGGTCAACCGCCGTCAGCTTTTTAGGATGGGCGCACAGCGCTTGCCCTTGCCCGACATCTTCGCCGACGGCGCGGACATTTTGCTGTGGTTTAAGGTTCGCCGGAAATTGTATGGTTTCACCGTCAACCTGCACCTGTTCCTGCATAATCACCGTGTCAGCACCGTCGGGCACGACCGCGCCGGTAAAAATCCTGACACATTGCCCCGCTTGTAATGCATCCTGAAAAGGCCGCCCGGCCCAAGATGTGCCCGCCAGCGTTAGCGTAACAGGCTGTCCATTGAGTTCTTTGCCTGCGCACGCATAACCATCCATTGCGGCATTGCGGTCATAAGGGATGTTGATGGGCGAATGGATGGCCGCTGACAGCACACGTCCGAGCGCGTCTTTTAAGGTGATAGTTTCTGAGCCATTAACGGGCTGGATAGCCGCGCTGATGTTGCTTAACGCCGCTGCAAGCGACAGTAACGGTTTGCGTTCTTGGCTGCATACATCCATTACGGTTTTCTCCCCATAAATTGTTGCAAGATAAAATTGGCAACCATTGCCGGCTGGTTTATATCCAGCTGCGGCAAATAATCAGGCGTGACCAACGGGCAATCGGAAGCAATCGCGATGATGTGCGGGTCGTTTGGGTACAGTAGCCGTTTATTAAGCGACGGGCGGTGCAATTCTATTTTAGGGAAATGTTCGGTTTTAAAGCCTTCAACCAACAATAAATCCAGTTGCGACTGATCGAAGCATTGTAGTTGTTCGTCTAAAGTAGGTTCGCGTTCCGGGGTTATTTCAGTAATCATTGCCCGGCGTTTGCTGGAGATGATTAGCACCGGCGAAGCCCCCGCCGCCCTTAGCCGAAAGCTATCTTTGCCCGGCTGGTCTATATCAAAATCATGATGCCCGTGTTTAATCAGGCCGATACGCAAGCCCTGTTGTTTTAACAACGGAATTAACTGGGTCAATAGCGTGGTTTTACCGGTGCCGCTAAAGGCGGCAAAACCTAACAAAGGGATTTGGGCATGTTGCATGGCAATGATTTCATCATACTGTTATCGTGAGTAAGCTTATTCTAAGGTATTATTAAGAGACGAGCATTAATCGGGGAGAGCATCATTGATTCAAATTTATCTGCTGCTAGCGCTGGTCATCATGGTGTTTTTTATTTTGCGGGGATTTTTTCAGCGCACATCGACAGCGGCAACAAAAAATTTAAGGCTGTTAGGCTTAAGCGCCATCACCGTCGCGGCGCTGTTCCTGATAGCCACAGGCCGTTTAAACTGGTTGCTTGGTGCGGTTGGTTTGGGGGTGGCCTATTTATTGAGATTGATGCCGGTGTTGCTGGGTTATGCCCCTCAATTACATAAAATGTGGGCGGATTACAAAGCGGGAAGGGATAACACCGCCCACCAGCAACAAAATACCCGGACGCAGGGAGGCATGTCGGTTGAAGAGGCTTATCAGGTGTTAGGTTTGAAGCCTGGTGCCTCAGAGCATGAGGTTATTGCCGCACACCGTAAGTTAATGCAGAAGATCCATCCTGATCGAGGTGGCTCGGATTACTTGGCGATGAAAATAAACCTTGCCAAAAATACCTTGATAAACAAATGACTATTATGCCCCAGACCTGTTTTCTGTTGTTCCTTCCGGCCTTCTTGCTGATGCCGGCGGTATCATTTGCCTGTACATCGCCCAATGGTTGTAAGCCTTTGCTGTTGGCGCAACAGCAGCCCGTTGCAGAAACTGCGGACAACAATGACACCAAACACAAAACCAAAGTGGTTTTGCCGGACAAAGCGCCGTCTAACCCGCCAGACAGTGCGGTGCAGCGGGCAAAGCCATTTTATGAGGTGAAAACGGGGGATACGCTGTATTCGATTGGGGTAAAAAATGGCTTGTCTTATGATGCGCTTGCCCGTTGGAACCAGTTGCCGCCTTCTTATAAGATACTGGCCGGACAAAAACTGAAATTGTTTGGCCCGCAACAAAGTGCTGGTGCAATCAATAAAAATCCAAACAGCCAGCCGGAAAAAAATAAGCAGCCAAGCGCCGATAAAACAGTGTCCGAAACGAAAGGCCGAACCGAAAAAGCACAAGCGTTGGCGAAAAAAAGTGCGGTGCAAAAAAAACCACTAATTGGTAAGCGGGATGAAGGGGGGCATCCGCTAAAGACCTCCCCGCCCTCTAAAGGCAGCGTAAGCGTTACCGATAAAAACCGACCTGAAAAAGCCGCGCCTTTGCAAACGTATGGCATGCTTGACAAAGGGCGGCAGACTGCCGAAAAAGCCGAAAAACGTCCATCGCCTGAAAAGTCACCCTTTCAGGCGGCCAAGCGTAAAACGGAAACGGCCAATAAAACGCCAAAACAACACCATGACATGCAGATTAGCAAAAGAAAGACGGGTGAGGGGCAAAAAAAAGCAACCGGTTCAGCGGGTAATAAAAAACGGTTAAAGCTGAATTTCAAATGGCCTGTTAAGGGTGTGGTGGCTAGCAACTTTGCAAACACACATCATAAAGGCATAGATATTGCTTGCAAAGAAAAAAAGCAGCCGGTTGGCGCCGCCGAAGCGGGCACAGTGGCTTATCAAGGCGAGGGGTTGGTCGGTTTTAAGAATTTGATCATCATCAAGCATAATGACGAATACCTGAGCGCTTATGCCAACAACAGCCGTATGTTGGTTAAAGAAGGCCAGCAAGTGAAGCAAGGCCAAACAATTGCCGAAATTGGCAAAGCCAGCGCCAAACAAAAACCATTGCATTTTGAGATAAGGAAAAACGGGAATCCTGTCGACCCGCTTTATTTTTTGCCCAAACAACCTTAACCTCTTGCTTAAGGGGATTAATTCAGTGAGCCTCTCTAATGAGTGAACAATTACAAAATTCAATGAGTGACGTTACCGTGCTTCTTGATGACGATTTCTGTTTTGATGATGAATCTCCTGTGATGTTGGCGCTTGATGAAGCGCCAGACATGGAGCCGCCTGACGCATTTGAACTGAAAGCCAAAAATAGTGGTGATTTAGATGCGACCCGGGTGTATTTAAGTGAGCTTGGAAAGTCAAAATTATTGACCGCCGACGAAGAGAAGCTTTACGGCGCTAGAGCTTTACAAGGTGATAGGGTGGCCCGCCAGATTATGATTGAAAGCAATTTGCGCTTGGTTGTGAAAATTTCCCGCCGTTATTTGGGCAGGGGGTTGCCGTTGTTGGACATGATTAATGAAGGCAATTTAGGATTGATCCGGGCCGTGGAAAAATTCGACCCTGAAAAGGGCTTTCGGTTTTCAACCTACGCCACTTGGTGGATTAGACAATCTATTGAGCGGGCGATCATGAACCAGACCCGCACCATCCGGCTTCCTATCCATATTGTCAAAGAACTCAACACCTACCTTAAAGCCCAGCGCCATTTGGCACAAATCCTCGATCATGAGCCGGGTGCCGAAGAAGTTGCCCGGTATCTCGACAAACCCGTCAAAAAAGTGGAAAAGATGCTCAAGCTCAATGAGCGTGTCACGTCGGTTGATGTCCCTGCCAGTTGTGATTTTGATAAACCGTTAGTTGATTCGATTGCGAACGAACATGATGTGCCGCATGACGAAAAAATCCAGGAAGACGGCATTAAGCAGAATATTTCTGGTTGGGTGATGCAATTGCCCGAAAAACAACGTGAAGTGATATGCCGCCGTTATGGCTTGTGCGGCCATGAAGAAGGCACCTTGGAGCAGGTTGCGCTTGAGTTGGGGGTGACCCGGGAGCGCATTAGGCAAATTCAACTGGATGCGCTAAAAAGGTTAAAAGAAATCCTGAAATCGCATGGCTATTCGTTTGAAGAAGTTTTTAGCTAGCGCCATTTTGGTTATTTACCGCATCAATCACGCTAACTTGCCGTTATAGTTGAATCCGCCACCATTAGATATAAGTAATAACCAGGCCTTTGTTTTATTTCATTTATTTAACCGCCGACCTTTATTGTCATGCTCGTCCCCCCATACAATCAAAATAACAAAATTTTATATTATTTAAAGAATTACGTGAGATTCTGGTTTCCGGCCTCCCTTTATCGAAGGGAGTTGGGCAGAATATTGGCGAGTGCGATGGACGATGATGTGGGGCGACGAGTGGGTTATTACAATAAAATGGCTCAAAGTGTCCAGCTTCCTGATAATGCAGAGACCATAGCCAAGTATTTCAGGCGTCCCCCTAAGAAACGCAGGACTTACTTTTTTGATACGTATGAATATATAAAATATTTTAAGCCGCATTACCGTTTTTTTTCGGTCTCAGGTGACTTGGTAAAAGTCCCGCTTAGTCCAAGCATTGTAAAAAGCCGCCCGATTTTGGGCGATAATCAAAACTCGGTGTTGTTAAACTTAAATAAAATCAGGCATTTTCGGTTTTTAAATGACCGCATTCCAACTAAGGATAAACTTAATAAATTGGTTTGGAGAGGGAACGCTTTTGTCCGCCGTCAAAATCGGATCACTTTTTTGCAAAGATATTACGGCCATCCTAGCTGCAATATTGGGAAGGTAAATAAGACCGGTGACTACGCTGACCAATGGCTGGCCCCGCGCATGGCCATCAATGAGCAACTCAAGTACAAATACATTTTATGCCTGGAAGGAAACGATGTGGCAACCAACTTAAAATGGGTTATGTCATCAAACTCAGTCGCGGTGATGCCGCGCCCAAAATACGAAACGTGGTTTATGGAAGGCACTCTTATCCCTAATGTCCATTATATTGAGATAAAGGATGACTATTCAGATCTGGAAGAAAAAATAAATCACTATGAAAACCATCCATTGGAATTGCAACAAATAATAACGGACGCCCACCGGCATGTGGCACAATTTTTTGATCCCCATAAGGAAAAAGTTATTGCTTTGTTGGTTTTAAAAAAATATTTTGAATTGACGGGTCAATATGATGCCCCAGCAATTTGAATCATTGGCATATGGGAAAACAATTTCGTCTGACCGTAAAAAATCTTTATACCTTTAATTGATTAAGGAAGTGAGCTAATGCATATTGCCATAATTCGACAACGCTATAACCCTTATGGAGGCGCTGAACGGTTTGTAAGCAGGGCTTTGGTTGCGTTAAATAATACGGATATAAAAGCGAGTTTGATCGCCAGGCAGTGGGAGCCTATTGAAGGCATTAATTTTGTTCAGTGCAACCCTTTTTATTTAGGGCGTTTATGGCGTGATTGGGGTTTTGCCAAACAAGTGTGCCGACAAATCGACGCTTTAAAACCTGATTTGGTGCAAAGCCATGAACGGGTTTTTTGTTGTGACATTTATCGTGCGGGTGATGGCGTCCACCGGGTTCTAGTTGAGCAGAAGGCAAAAAATTTGTCTTGGCCAGCCAAGACTTTTCTGCGTTTTAGCCCGTATCATAATTATGTAAAAATGGCAGAAAAAAAACTGCTTGAAAATCCTCGCTTACGCGCCGTAATTTGCAATTCCGCCATGGTCCGAAGCCAAATTCTGCAATATTTTGCTATTGACGAGTCGAAAATCCATGTCATTTATAATGGCGTTGACACCACGAAGTTTCACCCTAGGATAAAACAGCAGCAAAGTGACCTAAGGGCAGAATTGAATTTGTCTGAGGAGGCAAGCGTGTTTGCTTTCGTGGGCTCTGGATTTGAGCGTAAAGGTTTGCTGCAAGCTCTCAGGGCGTTTTCAGGCTTAACCGAAAATTGTCATTTACTGGTGGTGGGTTATGACAAACGTAAAAATTTTTACCATAAGGAGGCAAACCGATTAGGCATCAGTGCACGGGTAAAATTTTTGGGGCCGCAAAAAAATGTGTTGCCCTATTACGCCGTTGCTGATGCGCTTATTTTGCCCACTTTTTATGACCCCTTTCCAAATGTCGCTTTAGAAGCGTTGGCTTGTGGTGTGCCGGTGATTACTAGCACCATGTCGGGCGCGGCTGAAGTCATCACCAATCATCAGAATGGCTTTGTTTGTGATGCTTACGATTTACAGGGTTTTCAAGATGCAATGCAGGTGCTTTGCGACAAGGGCATTGCAAAGGGTATGGGCGAGCAAGCTAGACGTAGTGCTGAAAAATTTGATTTGGATACGATGGCCGTCCATTTAACAAACCTTTACAGAAATTTGTTGGCTCCAAAATAAGGTCAGTTTTGGATAAGCGTAAAATGTAACCGCCAAGGCATATCAATGGGCAAGTGTGTTGTACACAGTAACTCTTTTAGGAAAATTACAGATTTAACCCTCCACCCTTTCTGTAAGGCACTTACTATACTGTTCGGCAACGTGGTTGGCATCAAACCGCTCTAGGTCTGCCATCTCGGATGGTATCCGCCGAGGATTTTCGGCAAGGGCTTTTATTTTGGCAATAAACGCCGCTGAGTCATTCAGTGGGATCAGAAACTCGTTTAGGTTGCCAGCAAGGATTTCCTTTGGACCGGATGGGCAATCGTAAGAAACGACGGGAGTGCCGCAAATGAGGGCTTCAACAATAACAGTTGGTAACCCCTCATAATCCGATGTCAACAATAAAGCAATGGCATGATGGATATAGGGGAACGGGTTTTGTTTAAATCCGGTGATTACGACCCTGTTTTCCAAGCCATATTTATGGATTAATTGCTTGATAGCCCCTGTTTGCTCAACTGTCCCTTCACATATCAAAAGCAATGGGTTAGTCAATCTGCTTTCGGCGTAAATTTGCAATAATTTGTCATGCCGCTTTTGCCGGTTGAACCGGCCAAGGTGGAGGAAATAGTTTTTATAATCAACAGGATAGGATTCGGCAAGCTGTTGTATTTCTTCGATAGGGAAAGGGTTGTAAATAACCTGCGAACTAGCCGGTTTTACGCCGACATTTTGCTCTAAGTCTTCCTTAGCGCCGCCTGAAACAAAAATAAGATGTTTGCCGTTATAGAGGTTTTGCAGTTGGTTTTTTTTCAGCCAGCGCTTTAGCAGGCCTTTTTGGGTGTCAATTTGGCTATGGTAAAAACTGTTATGGATGCAATGGAAAACCCGGTATCCCCGGAGGTGCCGGGTAATCCGATCAGTTTCCGGCAGGTTTGAAATCACGGCGTCAATAGGCTGTGTTGTGTTCAGACCGTCCAAAATTTTTTGCAAGCCGTTTGCTGTTTGTCGATAGTAGAGAAATTTCAATCCTCGCTGCTTTTCAGCGCCGTGGACGAATATCGGCTCGATGCCGTCTGGGATTTTATGGGATACCATTGGCCTGATAACGATGAATTTTACGCAATGCCCCATTGCCGTGATTGTTGATGCCAGGCGCAGCATCACCTGTTCGGCACCGCCGCCTGAAAGCGTGTCAATAACGATTACGAAACAGCTCATAGAGCTAAATCTGCTACGGATGGATTGAACTGCCGCCGCCAGACATTAATTTTTTCAATGGGCAGTGTGATATGGGTGCTGAATGGCGTTCTTATGGTTTCTGAAAGCGACCCCATTTGTTCGCGTTCGATGACGTTTAAGTTAAAGTCATGGCGTTTTTCTATCGCACGGTTGTCGACGCCGATAATGATACTGCGGCGTCTTTTTTGCATGGCGCGGATCCCCGCGTGCAGCCGAGTGCCAACATAGTCGAGTATGTGGTCGCCAAGCAGAAGTTGGTCGAATTCGGGTAACGAAGGGCCGATTAAGCTGATTTTGCTGAGCGTTTTATTGTTAACCAACTCTTTAAGATAAGCCAAATCACCGGCACCTTGCATCCAAAAATAAACCTTGTCATACAACGACAACAGTATTTGTACCATTTCGGTGTCTGCTTCTGGTTGCCGACGATAATCCGTGAGGGTAAAGACAGCATGGTCGGCCTTTTCCTCCGGGATGGTGGCGCAATGTTCAGAGCTTAGCCTCCATAGGGTTGGGCAGCCGGTATTAATTACATTGGTAAATCCCACGTCCCGCATTTTGTTTTCGGTATAACTGTCCCGAACTGAATGCAGATGGTTTGCAGACAAAAGCGTCCGGTAAAATAGTTGGCTTTTCTTACTGCATGCTTGCTGATAGTTCCCCCAGCCGCAACCTAATAAAATGGCATGGTTTCTTAAGAGTTGTGCGCCTAACAGCCCAATTGCCCACTGATTTTTCTTGCCTCTTATATTGAGTTTTGAATTTAATAAATTGGTGCCGCCCACAAAAACCATACGGGACTTTTTTATGTTTCTGATTGCTTTCAGGCTAATTGGGTAATGGGTTGGGTAACCGACTTTGTGTTCAAAAGGAAAAAGAAGATTCAACTGTTCGGTCACTGCATCCATGATGATGGCATCGCCACTGTTAAGTGAGCCGCAGTAAGTGTCATAAATGGCAATAGTCATGTTTTCCTTTGTGCGGACAAGTTCTATGATGTTTTTTGTCTTATCGCTTATGTTGGAGTTGGTGAATTGTTTGGAGCGGTTATGATACATTAAGGAAGACGACGTGAATGAAAAAACAAAAATATGCCAGAATTGTAAATGATTATTCAGTATCCCTAGATACACCCCCCTTAATCGGGATGATTTTTAAGTCACAGCTGGCGGACCGGCAAGCTTATAGGCTTTAAACGGCCAAGTTTTTAGTTTTTATATCCGTTCATGGGAACGTGGGTATCTCGCCTATACCAAGTGTGGCCAGGATGAACTGCAATTTCCAGGCAATCCTAAAAACATGACGAAATCCTGCGCACCCATTTAATTAACCCTCCAAAAACGGTCATGCTTACATTGAAACTGGTTTGAAAATTTTAGTTAGCATTAACTCCGTGTGTTTTTGGAGTACAAACTTAAGTTTGTATTCCTCAACAGTTAAATCACAACCATTACCCCAAAATCATGCAAAAAACATCTAAAACCAGTATGGGCACATATAAGCGCTTATTAGTTTATGTAAAACCACAGCTCAAGTTATTTGCCATTAGCATTTTGGGATTTTTGATTTATTCAAGCACCCAGCCGTTATTTGCAGCCATGGTCCAGCAAATTATTGATACCCTGCAATCCAAGTCACGCGAGAACATGTATTATTTGCCGTTATTTTTTAGCGGGCTTATTGTCGTGCGCGGCATTGGCAGTTTTTTGGGCAATTATTTTTTAGCGAAAGTGTCGTTAAACGTGATCCACGTTTTGCGCTGTGAAATCTTTAATAAATATACCCAGCTGCCAACAGCGCATTTTGACGCCAATAATAGCGGCCATATGATTGCCAGGATTACCCATAATGTCGGGCAAGTGGCCCAAGCCACCACCAGCGCGGTGCGCAAAGTGGTGCAGGAGGGGCTGACAGCGTTAGGTTTGCTGGTGTACCTATTTTATTCAAACTGGATGTTATCGCTGGTTTTTCTGGTGGTGGCGCCGATTATTGCGTTGCTGGTCAATTACGTCAGTAAGCGGCTGAGAATGTTAAGCAAGCGCATCCAAGAATCCATAGGTGATATGACGCATATCACTTCAGAGTTAGTCAATGGCCATCGTGTGGTACGCAGTTATGGCGGTGAAGCCTATGAGCGGCGGCGTTTTTTGGAAAGCAGCTCGTATAATCGGCGGCAATCGCTAAAGTCTCGCATCACATCCGAGATACATAATCAAGCCATGCAGCTGATCATTGCTCTGGCGCTGACATTTTTGATGTATATGGCTTTGTTTTTTATGAAGCAATCGAGTGTCGGCGAGTTTGTCGGTTACTTGACGGCGGCTTTTTTATTGCCCAGGCCGATCAAGCAATTAAGTGATGCCAATAGTGATATTCAAACGGGCATTGTTGCCGCCCAATCCTTATTTGACATTCTCGACCAAGACGACGAGGTGGACGAGGGGGCTTATCGGGTCGAAAGGTGCAAAGGGGCGTTGGAGTTTAAGAGCCTGACTTTCACCTACGAAGGCGCTAATGAACCGGCCTTGATTGACATTAATTTTAAGGCCGAGCCGGGGCAGACCATTGCCTTGGTGGGTGCGTCCGGCGGCGGCAAAAGTACGCTCGCCAATCTGGTGTCGCGGTTTTATCGCCATGAAACCGGTGAAATTTTACTCGATGGCGTGGAAATCAACGCTTATAAATTGACCAATCTACGGCAACAAATCGCCTTGGTTAATCAGCAAGTGACGTTGTTCAATGACACGGTTGCCAATAATATTGCTTATGGCGCGTTAGCGACGGCAAGCAGGGAGCAAATTGCAGCGGCAGCAAACGATGCTTATGCGACCGAATTTATTAGCAAACTTGAAAAGGGGTTTGATACTGAAATCGGTGAGAATGGCGTCAAGTTATCGGGTGGACAAAAACAACGCTTAGCCTTGGCAAGGGCATTATTGAAAGATGCGCCGATTTTAATATTAGATGAAGCGACTTCGGCGTTGGACACTGAATCAGAACGCTACATTCAGGCCGCGCTGCAAAAAGTCATGCGCAACCGCACGACTTTAGTGATTGCCCATCGCCTATCGACCATTGAAAACGCCGATGTGATTTTAGTTATCGACCATGGCCGTATTGTAGAACGGGGTCCGCATCGGGAGTTGCTGGAAAAAAATGGGTTTTATGCGCGGTTACATGCCATGCAGTTTAAGGAATGAGCCGCTCCTACGGTAATTATGTTAAAGAGTTTATGGGCGGGCACTTATGTGTGGGTTCTTCCGCTACTCTACTGCCAGCTTGGCATACGCCAACATAAGCCATTTCATCCCCGCTTGTTTAAAGTTGATCTGTACCCGTTCCTGTGCGCCCTGGCCTTCCATTTGCAATACGACACCTTCGCCAAATTTCTCATGCCTGACTTTTTGCCCCACTCTATATTTATAGATGCCTGCGGATGGTGATGTTTGAGGCTTAGGTTGGGCGACAGGTGCCGGGCGGCTGATATTGGCACGCATCCTGACTTCTTGAATGAATTCTGCGGGAATTTCCCGTAAAAAACGGGACGGTCTGGGATAAGTCTCGCGCCCGTATAAGCGCCTGGATTCGGCGTAGCTCAGGTACAGCTTCCGCATTGCACGGGTAATACCCACATAACACAACCGGCGCTCTTCTTCGAGGCGTCCGGCATCGTCGACCGATTGTTGCGATGGGAACAGGCCTTCTTCCATGCCCACCAAAAAAACCAGTTTAAATTCCAAGCCTTTTGCAGAATGCAAGGTCATCAGTTGCACACAATCTTCAAATTCATCGGCCTGCATATCACCGGATTCCAGTGCGGCATAAGTCAGAAACAAATCCAATTCACCCAGATTGTCACCGTTGTCCGCATCGGCATCAAAAAGCCGCGCGGCATTGACCAGTTCCTCAAGGTTTTCGACTTTTTCCTCGCCTTTATCGGCTTTTTCATTTTTATACAGCCCAAGCAGGCCGCTTTTTTCGACAGCTAGCCTGACCTTTTCATAAAGCTCCAGCCCGTCAGCTTCATCTGTGAGTTGCTTAAGCAACAGCAAAAAGCCTTTCAGGGCGTTGCTGGCGCGTGCCGATAGGCTGCCTTGGTTAACTAAGGCGATTGCCGCCGCCCATAAAGAAATGTCTTGGTTACGGGCGATCATGCGTATGTCGTCAAGCGTTTTAGCGCCTATGCCGCGTGTCGGCGTGTTGACCACGCGTTCAAACGACGCATCGTCATTGCGGTTGGCCATTAGGCGCAAGTACGCCAGCGCGTTTTTGATTTCTGCACGGTCGAAAAAGCGCAAACCGCCATAAACCCGGTAAGGCGTGTTGGTCGCCATCAATTTTTCTTCAAACTGCCGGGACTGGGCGTTGGAACGGTATAAAATGGCGACATCCGAACGCACGCCGCCTTCCTTTACCCAGGCGCGGATGCGCTCGACGACAAAATAGGCCTCATCTTGCTCATTAAAGGCGGTGTACAGGGAGATGGGTTCGCCAGCACCGGAATCAGTCCATAATTCCTTGCCCATACGTCCGTCATTGTTGGCAATCAGCGTGTTGGCCGCTTTAAGAATTGTGCCGGTCGAGCGGTAATTCTGCTCCAGCCTGATAAGCAGATGATTAGGATGCTGTTTCTGGAATTTGTAGAGATTTTCAATTTTTGCGCCCCGCCAACCGTAAATCGACTGGTCGTCGTCGCCGACCACGAACAGGTTGTCCTTGTCTTGGGTTAACAGCCGCAGCCACGCGTATTGTATGGTGTTGGTGTCTTGGAATTCATCGACATGCACCTGTAAAAAACGTTGCTGATAAAACTCCAGCATATCGGGGTTGTCACGCAGCAATTCATGCGCCCGGAGCAGCAACTCAGCAAAATCAACTAGGCCTGAGCGGTCACACAGCTTCTCATAAGCAAGGTAGATCATCAGCATTTGCCGCTGGTAAGGGTCGCCCGTTTCTGAGGTGTGCCTGGCTCTGATGCCTTCGTCTTTTTGGGCGTTGATATGCCATTGCACTTGCTTGGGCGGCCACTTTTCCTCGTCAAGATTAAGGGTGTTTAACAGGCGCTTGATCAGCCGCAATTGGTCAGCCGAATCCATCACTTGAAAGGCATCCGGCAATTTTGCAGTTTGGGCATGACGCCTAAGCAACCGATGCGCTAGGCCATGAAAAGTGCCTATCCATAAAGTTTGGGCCGGGATGGCAAGCAGGTCTTCAAGCCGACCGCGCATTTCCCTTGCCGCTTTATTGGTAAAGGTGACAGCCAGGATATTATGTGGCGACAAACCTTCGACTTGGATCTGCCAGGCGATACGGTGCACCAGGACGCGGGTTTTGCCACTGCCCGCGCCGGCCAGCACCAGCATTGCCGTGGATGGTGCGGTGACGGCATGCCGTTGCGCGTCGTTTAAAGGGTCAATAATTTTAGTGATATCCATTTGTTATTGCTTGCACATTTCTTGTAGCTGTGTATATTTGTTGCGGTTCATAGGGTTAGCTAATGGGCCAATGTATAACTATAGATAATAACAACGACATACATAGAGGATTTTAAGATGAATTTCGATTTTAAGCGCATGATGAAGTTTGAACATAACGTCGGCGACAATGAAAAAAAATACCGCCTTTATGGGGGGTTGGCATTGATAGCCGTGTCGGTTTTTACCGCCCAAATCGCTTTGTTGTTGATTGGTTTGGTGCTTGTCGCAACAGGATTTATGGGATGGTGTCCCGCTTATTCTGGGCTTGGCAAAAACACCTGCTGTCCTGCCGCGACGGAAGAGACGCCGACAACAACTGAGGCCGGCTCTGGCGATCAAGAATAAAGCGGTGGAAACTACAGGGATGTAGTTTTTTAGTCGCCGCCGTCATCATTCTTCTTTGTGGAACTCACCTTCCAGCACATTATGCGCCGTGGTTGTGGTCTGCTGAAAGCCACTGACTGCTTGGATGATGTGGTTTTCAAGCACATAGCGGGCTATTCTTTTGCGTAACTGGGGAATCAGGCAAGCAAAACCGATAATGTCGGTCATAAACCCCGGTGTCAACAACAATATGCCACCTAGCACTATGATAGGGCCTTCAATCATTTCATAGGCGGGTATTTCGCCTTGCGCCAGACTGGTTTGAAACCGCTGTAGCGTTGCAAAACCTTGTTGTTTTAATAGCCAGCTACCTAGCGCCGCAGTGAAGACCACCAAGAAAATAGTCGGCAACGCACCAATAATCCCGCCCACTTGCAACAGCAAATAAATTTCTATAAAGGGAACAATCAGGACGGCCAGAAATAATACTTGCATCACTTTCATTTCAATACTCTTAAATATTTAATCATTGTCCACAATATAAGGGTAATCGTTGTTAATTTCTAGGATAATATCCGATATTCACGTTTTACAAAGCCCAGCATATGTCAACTGCCTTTGAAATAATTCTCTGCACATGTCCTGATAAAAAGACGGCGAAAAAACTCGCCACCTTGCTGGTCACTAAAAAGCTGGCCGCCTGCGTGAACATCTTGCCTGGCATCACTTCCATTTATACATGGGAAGAACAGATTGAGTCCGTCCAAGAGCATTTGTTGCTGATTAAATCCAGCAAAGCAAATTACCAGGCGATTGAAACGACGGTTTTTAAGCACCACCCTTACGAAGTTCCCGAACTAATTGCCGTGCCGATTGGGCGCGGTTTACCTGAATATCTGGATTGGATTGATACATGCCTTTCACCAAACTGATTTTTTTCTGTGTGCTCGTGCTAATGGGCCAGTACGCGTCCGCTATCGAACAAGACGATCTTTTGCCACCCACACAAGCGTTCAAAGTTTCCGCCCAAGCGCTTAGTGCCGACAAGCTGGAAGTTTCCTGGGTTATTGCGGAAGGCTATTCCGTTTACCGCAATAACATGCGCTTTGAATCCAAAACTGCGCCAGTGGCATTGGGTGTGCCTGATTTCCCGGCCGGAAAAATCAAGCATGACGAGCTGTTAGGTGATGTTGTCCATTATCACGATCACCTGCAAGTGACGATGCCATTAACCGGCACAGCCGCTGTGTCAGCTATGCAGCTATTTTTACAGTACCAGGCGTGTGCCGACCGGGGCGTTTGTTATCCGCCGCAGCGGGTGACGTTGGATGTTGCCTTGCCCGCGCCGTTGCAGGCCGCCAAAGCCAACCCGCTGGCGCAATTGGTCAAAGGGTTTTCGGGCTTAAAGCTGACAGGCTCGCAGGATGAGCTGTTACCGCCCGACCAAGCGTTTCAATTTTTTGCTTCGGTGAAAGACGCCAACACCTTGCATGTCAATTGGAAAATTGCCGAAAATTATTATTTGTATCGGGAGAAAACCCAGCTGGCCTTAATTAATGCTGATGGTGTCCAGTTGGGCGCTTACTCCATTCCTAGAGGCGCACCTAAGCATGATGAAGCATTCGGTCAGGTGGAGATATTCCATAATGAACTCAGTTTTGACGTGCCGTTAAACCGTTCCGGCACCGCCGCACAAACCCTGGTGGTGGAGGCAAAATATCAGGGCTGCGCTGACCGTGGCGTGTGCTACCCACCCATGGCTAAAACCGTCGACTTGGAACTGCCTGCGGCGTCAACACCCACACTCCAAGAAGCGCAGTCCGCACCGGCGCTTTCCGAACAAGACCAGATCGTCCAGTCCCTGCATCAGGACAGCCTATGGCTGACTTTGCTGAGTTTCTTCGGATTTGGCTTATTGCTGTCACTGACGCCGTGCATTTTTCCGATGATCCCTATCTTATCCGGCATTATTGTCGGCCATGGCCATCGTATAAACACTCGGCGGGCCTTTTTGTTGTCGCTCAGCTATGTGGTCGCCTCGGCGCTCACTTACACGGTGTTTGGGATAGCTGCGGCACTGTTCGGCGGCAATCTACAAACGATTTTTCAGCAACCTTGGATTATCGTTTTGTTCAGCGGCATTTTTGTTGCGCTGTCGCTATCCATGTTCGGTTTTTATCACTTGGAATTGCCCAAGTCATTGCAGGCCAAGTTGCATAACTCCAGCGAAAGGCATCGTGATGGTTCGCTTTGGGGCGCGGCAATCATGGGCGCGTTGTCGTCGCTGATAGTTGGCCCTTGTGTTGCCGCGCCGTTGGCCGGGGCATTAATTTTTATCGGTCAAACGGGTGATGCTGTCCTAGGCGGCGGCGCTTTGTTTGCGATGGGGCTGGGCATGGGGGTCCCGCTGTTGCTGTTGGGCGCATCGGCGGGCAAATTGTTGCCTAAGGCGGGCAGCTGGCTTAATGTCACTAAAACAACGTTCGGCGTCGTTATGCTGGCGGTCGCCGTTTGGATGCTCAGCCGCATTTTGCCGGCTGAGGTGACTATGTTGCTTTGGGCGATGCTGCTGATTTTGCCCTCCATTTATCTGAATGCGCTGGAGCCATTGCCAGAGCCTTGCTCAGGTTGGCGCAAATTATGGAAAGGTGTCGGTTTGCTGATGCTGGCTTATGGCTTGCTATTGTTAATTGGTTTTAGTATGGGCAACAGCAATCCGCTAAAACCGTTGCAGGGGGGGGCTGCAAATAACGCGCAAGCGGCTGAACAAGATCAGGGGCTTCACTTTACGCGGGTGGCCTCGCTGGCAGAATTGGACAGCCGGATTGCGCAGGCGGCGGCAAACAACCAGGTAGTCATGCTGGATTTTTATGCCGACTGGTGTATCTCGTGCAAAGAAATGGAAGCCTACACTTTCACTGACCCTAGCGTTAAGCAGGCGTTGGCAGGCTTTGTCTTGCTCCAGGCCGATGTCACGCAAAACAACGCTGACGACCAAGCCTTGCTGGAAAAATTCAATCTTATTGGGCCGCCCGCTATCCTATTTTTTGGCGCTGACCAGCAAGAAAAGCCTGCGCACCGGGTGATCGGCTATCAAGACGCCGCCACTTTTGCCAAAACTTTGGCACGGATCAGGCCATGAAACAAGGTGGAATTATTGTCCTTGCTGCAGTGCTTGCGCTTGTCTGCGGCATACTGGCGAAAAACTTTTTATCGGCTGGCGCAACAGATGAGCCAATGGCTTTGCCCATGTTCAGTTTGCCTGACTTGGCCGGTAAACAACACAGTATTGAAGAGTGGCAAGGCAAAATACGGGTCATCAATTTCTGGGGAACTTGGTGTCCGCCTTGCCGCAAAGAGATTCCCGAATTCATTGCGTTGCAGCAAGAGTACGCCGCTAAAGGCGTCGTGGTTATTGGTATTGCCATTGACGATGCGCAAGCGGTTGCCGACTATAGCGCCAAGGCTAAAATCAATTATCCCTTGCTTATCGCGCCCGATGAGGGTGTTGCGCTGAGCCATCAACTGGGCAATGACGTTGATGCCGTCCCTTTTACAATTATCGTTGACTGGCACGGAACAATTATTCACCGACATCCTGGAGTTTTTTCAAAAGAGCAAATATTAGCTGTTGTCTTGCCATTGCTCGAATGACAATGTGCGGCCGTTTAGCCGGCTTTTTTTCAAGAAGCGTACTAAGCGGCCGCAAAATCGCCATTAACCTAAATTTTCTTGGCATCGATAATTTCGTGAACTGTTTGGCAATTAGAATGACTTACAGGGATAGCCGGATTGTTTTTTTAAACTTTAAATCGGTTATAATCGCCGACTAACTTTAGCGAAAGGACAGACTCCTGAGAATGCATAGACGCGTTGCACTAATTGCTTATTCACACCGCTTTCCCGGCACTGATACACGACACTTCTGGAATGATCTGTTAGAAAAAAAAGACCTGGTTACAGAAGTTGATTCTGCACGCTGGGCTAAGGAAACTTTTCTGCATCCTGACAAACGCCATCCTGGCACCAGCTATACGTTTGCTGCTGGCAGCTTAGGAGACATATCGGGTTTCGATGCTGATTTTTTTAGTATCTCGCCGCGTGAAGCCGCGCTCATGGACCCACAGCAAAGGCTTTTGTTGGAGCTTGCTTGGGAAGCATTTGAGAATGCCGGCATTTTGCCGTCGTCGTTGCGTGGCAGCGATTGCGGCGTTTATATTGGTATCTCCAATGTCGATTATGCCTACCGTTTGGCGGATGACTTGGCAGCGGTCGAATCGGCCTCCGCGACCGGCAATATATCCAGCATTGCGGCCAACAGGATTTCCTACGTTTTTGACTTGCACGGCCCTAGCATTGCAATGGATACCGCTTGCTCGTCGTCGTTGGTCGCGTTCCATCAGGCTTGCCTCGCCATTAGAGCCGGTGATATTTCCCAGGCATTGGCAGGCGGTATTAACCTGCACTTACATCCCTACGGTTTTATCTCGTTTTCCAAAGCAACCATGTTGTCAAAAACAGGCCGTTGCCACGTATTTGATGAATCGGGTGACGGTTACGTGCGTTCCGAAGGCGGCGGATTATTTCTGCTCAAAGACTATGCTCAGGCGCTGGCCGATGGTGATGAAATTATCGCTGAGGTGGTCGGTAGCGCCGTCAATACCGATGGCCATAAATCTGGCCTGACCATCCCCAATCCAGTTGCCCAAGCAACGCTGATGTCCCGCGTTTATGAACAGGCCGGCATTGCCCCTGATGCTATTGATTACTTCGAGGCGCATGGCACCGGGACTGCCGTAGGGGACCCCATTGAGACCCGTGCCATTGGTTTGGCGCTTGGACAAAAAAGGCGGCAGCCGCTGTTGATCGGTTCAGTTAAAAGCAATCTGGGGCATTTGGAGTCCGCTTCCGGTGTCGCAGGTTTGGTCAAGGCGTTAAATTGCCTTCAGCACCGTGCCGTGCCTGCCACTATTGGGATTAACAAAATTAACCCAAACATTAAGCTTAACGATTGGAACCTGCGTGTTGTTACAGAAAGTCTGCCGTTAAAGCCGAAAGGCAAGCTTGTTGTCGGGGTGAATTCATTTGGCTTTGGTGGGGCGAATGCGCATGTGATTCTTCAAAGCTACAGCTCAGCCGCCCGCTCGGATAAGAAGGGCAATAAGCTGGATAAAGCTAATAAAGTCCCCTTGGTTTTATTTGCCAAAAACGCCAACGCCCTAAAGCAGGCCGCTTTGGACATGGCTGATTTCCTTGAAGATTCAGCAGACATTTCATTTTATGACATTGCCCACACGGCATTCTTTCGTCGTGAACGGCATAAGCAGGGCTTGGTTGTTTTTAGTGGCCAGGCCAAAGAAGCGGCCATACAGCTCAGATGTTTTGGTGATGGCGGCGCCCCACAAACCTTGCCGTTGCCTTGTACGGGGGATCACCTAAGCAACGCCCAAGGGCCGGTTTTCGTTTATTCCGGAAATGGTTGCCAATGGGCGGGAATGGGCAAACAACTTCTGGAACAAAGCCCGACATTCCGGCGCACTATAACCGAAATAGACGCATTGTTTAGCCAGTATGCCGACTTCTCTTTGCTGGACGAGCTGGCGGGCATTAACGGTGACCGGTACGGGCACACGGAAATTGCCCAGCCGGCCTTATTTGCCCTGCAAGTGGGCATTACCGAAGTGCTTAAGGAAAATGGCATCCATCCACAGGCGGTCATCGGCCATAGCGTTGGCGAAGTGGCCGCTGCTTGGGCGGCCGGTGCGTTGTCGCTAGCGGCGGCAGTTAAGGTTATTTTTTACCGCAGCCACCACCAAGGCAAAACCAAAGGATTAGGCGGAATGACAGCAGTTGGCCTAAGTGCGGATGACATGCAGTTGTTGTTGGACAAGCTGGGGCTAAACGGCCTGTCTTTGGCCGGCATCAATAGCCACCGTGGCGTGACCGTTGCGGGCGGGGTAGAGCAGTTGGCGGATATGGAATCTGCATTGGCGACGAACAACACCTTCTTTAGGCGCCTTGACCTCGATTACCCGTTCCACAGTGCGGCCATGGATAGTATTGGTGCCGGTATCCGTCAGGACTTGGCGCAATTGGAGACAAACACGCCAACTATTCCTTTTGTATCGACGGTTACAGGCAGCCAATTATTGGCTGATGATAAGTTGGATGCGGATTATTGGTGGCACAACATTCGCCAGCCAGTGCAGTTCCAGCAAGCGGTAGATAAAATGCTGGGCAACGGGTTTAACACGCTGATTGAAATAGGCGCCCATCCAGTCTTGCAAGCATATCTTAAAGACAGCCTTAAAGCGGCCGATACCAATGGCGTGGTGATCTCTTGCGCAGCCCGAAACAATGCCACGGCCATGCAACTGATGGGCGCTGTGGCGCAGGCAATCCTTAGCGGTGCGCCGCTTGACCGACAACACTGGTTCCCTGTGGCGGGGCGCTTTATTAGCCTCCCTAATTATCCGTGGCAACGGGAAAAGTTATGGCATCCCGTCACTGCCGAGTCCCATGGATTGCTGATGCGCATTAAAGCGCATCCCTTGTTGGGCTATCCTCTCCAGCAACATGCCTTGCAATGGGAAAACCAGTTGGACACCCGTAGCCACCCCTATCTGGCTGACCATAATGTCGGTGGTGCAGTGGTGTTTCCGGGTGCGGGTTTTGTCGAACTTGCCTTGGCGGCTGCGCATCAGAGCCATGCAAATGATTTTATTGAAATTGAAGAGCTGGAAATCCGCTCACCCTTGTTGCTAAGCTACGACCAAAGCAAAGTCATACGCTTTGCCCTAGAGGCGGCTGATGGCCGTTTCACGCTACGCAGCCGTGAACTCGCCAAATCCTCAGAATGGCATGCGCATAGTGTTGGCCGAGTGTTGGGCGAGGCAACCGGCAGCAAACTGGTGGTCAAGGCTCCCGCCATACCCAGCCGTGCGCCTGACTTTAATCAGGCCAGTCATGCGGCGGCCACGGAAAGCATCGGGCTTGAGTATGGCGCCGCTTTTCAGGCGATTGGTCACGGCTGGGTTGACGGCAACCGGGCGTTGGGGGTTTTTTCCTTGCCGGCTTCGATTAGCGCGGATATTGGACATTACTATCTGCATCCGGCCTTGCTTGATTGCGCGTTCCAGCTGGTTTTCCAGATTCTTAAAGATGCGGTGTCCGCGCATGAGGGTATGGCGTTCGTACCCATTAAAATGGGCCGGATACATCTGCGTGCCAACAAAGCCGTGCCGGTGCTGGCACAGGCGACCCTCCTGCATTGCTCCCCACATTCCTTAAACGCTGAGATTGTCTTGTATGATGCGGATGGGCAAGCGATAGCGGTCATTAACGACGTGCGCTTTCGGGCCGTAAGGTTGCATCGCCAACACATCCAGCAACTAAGCTATCTGGACTACCACCTCACCCCCGCACCTTTAGCGGATACCGCACCGTTTGAATTGGACTTGGCAGCCATCCGGGCGGACGTTGCCGAAGCGGTGGCCAAGCATACCGATAGGCGTTATGTCACTGAAGTTGAACCTTTGCTGGATAGCCTAAGCCAACAATTTATTTGCGAAGCCTTAGCCGCGCTGGCTGATGACAGCGGCTTTTTGCCGTCATCTTTGCTTCAGCATGGTGATGCGCATCCTGATGCCGCCAATCTGTTGCGCGCAATGATTGATTTTGCCGCCGAAAACCAAGTGCTTGATGTCCTTGAAGGGCGAGGCTGGCAACTGAATCAGGAAGGGCTGCAAACAGACATTTCCGCAGCCGCCATTTGGGCCATGTTGGTTCAGGAATATCCCGATTATTTTTATCTGATCAATTTGACGGGCCGGGTGGGCATGCACTTGCCCAATTTGTTAAGTGGTGGTTTGCAGGCGGAAGATATCGGCATAACATCCGCGCTTTATGCCAATATCCATAGCCATATACTTGAACAGACCAGCAAAAAAGCGCTGACTGACCTGATACGTCAGTGCTATGGGCAAATTATGCAAAGCTTGGCTCCAGGCGAGCGTTTACGGATTTTGGAAATCAGCGCCCACCAGCCTCAATTTGCCGCGTTGCTGTGTCCAGAATTGGATTTTAGTCAGACCGATTACTGCTTTGCCAGTCATCATGACCATGCCTTAAGTGTGGCGGAAGGCTTACGTGAACATTTTCCTTTGCTGCAAACACTGCGTCTGCCGGGTGGCTCTGAAGCGGTCAATAAGGCCGCCACTGGGCGCAGTAATTTCGCCATTATCAATTTGGCGATGGGCAATGTCCAGGACGTGCAACAACTGCTAAACGGTTTGCCGAAGCTGCTTTCGTCCGGCTGTCCCGTGTTGATGGTGGGGCTGCAACCTGCCCGTTGGATTGACATGGTGCTAGGTGGCACACCAGGCTGGTGGTTGCGGCATGATGACCAGAGCCTGTTTTCACCCCAATTGTCCGCCAGTGCGATAACAGAGCAATTGCAGGCGTTAGGTTTTAAAGCCCCCCAACTTTATAGTTTCATGCCGGAACAGTATGCCGGCAACTACCTGCTGGCCACTTCGGTGGCCGGGAGCTTGACCACCCCCCTCACCGAAACAAAAAACTGGCTGATATTGGCCGACGACCAAATGCCAGGACGGTCTTTGGCTGCGGCGCTTGCCGCAAAATTAAGCCAGCAAGGCCATGGCGTTTTGGTGCAGGGCGGATTGTCCGTCGGCCAACTTGACATGGCGGCTTATGACCATGTTGTCCATTTGTCCGGATTCGACCAGCCTGACATAGCCGTCCAGAATGGCCGATGTTGGTTGGCAAGCCAACTCGTTCAGGCCTTAGAGGCCGCTTCGAGTGGCGCCACTTTATGGTTGGTGACCAGCCAAGTGGCCGCATTGTTTTGCGGTAGCCAAAATAACGCCAACGGGTCGGTTAGGCCGTCCGGCGCTATCGCCAATGATGCGGCTTTGTGGGGGTTAGGCCGTTCGTTAATGAACGAAGCCGCGAGTTATCAAGTGCAATTGTTGGACATCAATGGCGGCACCGATAATGCTGGTTTGCTGGATGCTTTCATAAATGAGCTGTTACAAGACAGCGTCGAGCAGGAAATTATCCTGACTGCCGAAGGCAAGCGTTTTGCACCACGCTTGCGCAGCGAACCCACCCCCGACGTTTATTGCAGTAAGCCGCAATCAACCATTGCCACGGCAGCTAACGGGCAGACCTTACAGCTTGGCTTTAAGCTTCCCGGACAATTGCGCAATTTGCATTGGCAAACCGTTACCCAGATAGCCCCGGACGATGACCAGATTGAAGTTGAAGTTAAGGCGACCGGCCTCAATTTCCGTGACGTCATGTACACACTGGGATTGTTGTCAGATGAAGCGGTTGAAAACGGTTTTGTCGGCCCTTCCCTGGGGTTGGAGTTTGCCGGATTAGTTATCCGCACGGGTAAGCAGGTGACGGCCTTTAAGCCTGGCGATAAAGTCGTGGGCTTTGGCCCTGCGAGTTTCAGTAATCGGGTGTTGGCTAAAGCCGATGCCATTGCCATTATTCCGAATGCCATCGGTTATGCGGCGGCCGCGACGATTCCCAGCACTTTTTTTACGGTTTATTACGCGCTGCACCACCAAGCGCGGCTACAAAAAGGCGAAAAAGTGCTGATACACGGCGCTGCCGGGGGGGTTGGCATTGCCGCCATTCAAATCGCCCGCTGGTTAGGCGCAGAAATTTATGCCACCGTGGGTTCTGATGAAAAGCGTGACTTCCTGTGCTTGATGGGTATTAGGCATATCCATGACTCGCGCTCGCTCAGTTTTGCCGAAGAAATTTTGGCAAAAACCGATAATTGCGGTGTTGATGTCGTCTTGAATTCCCTGGCAGGCGAGGCGATTAACCGAAACTTTCAGGTTTTAAAGCCCTTTGGCCGTTTCCTTGAGCTAGGCAAGCGTGATTTCTACGAAAACACCGCGATTGGATTGCGTCCTTTCCGTAACAATATCAGTTACTTTGGCATTGACGCCGATCAGCTGATGAAGGAACGCCCTGAACTGACACAGCGCCTGTTCACTGAAATGATGCAGCTGTTCGGTAGCGGTGTCTTGCATCCTTTGCCGTACACCACCTTCGACGCCAATCAAGTGGTCGATGCGTTCCGTTACATGCAGCAGGCCAAACAAATCGGCAAAATTGTCGTGACTTATGACAATGGCATTTATGTCCAGCCTGTTGTTGAGGCTACGGTGGCGCCTACAACGCCATTGGCCTTGTCCGGCCAGGCCAGCTATTTGGTGACTGGTGGCCTAGGCGGCTTCGGTTTAAGGACAGCGCAGTGGTTGGTTGAAAAAGGTGCGCGGCATCTGATATTAATTAGCCGCAGCGGGCCGGTGTCGGTGGAAGCCCAAACGGCGTTGGCCGAGTTTGCCGCACAGGGCGTGGCCGTCCATGCCGCGTCTTGTGATGTTGCCGATAAAGCCGCGCTCGCGTTGTTGCTGGGCCGGTGCGGGGCGGTCATGCCGCCGTTGGCGGGTATTGTCCATGCGGCCGCAGTCATTGAAGACAGTCTGGTGCGTAACCTGACTGAAAGCCAAATAGGCCATGTCTTAAACCCAAAAATACAAGGTGCGCTGAACTTGCATGAGTTGACTTTGACGAAGCCGCTGGATTTTTTCGTGTTGTATTCTTCCATCACCACCTTATTCGGTAACCCTGGGCAAAGCACGTATGTGGCCGGTAATTTATGGCTTGAAACCTTGGCGGCCAACCGTCGGCAACAAGGGCTTGCGGCGACTTGTGTCCGCTGGGGGGCAATAGACGATGTTGGCTTTCTGGCGCGTAACGTGAAAATTAAGGATGCGCTGCAAAGCCGCATGGGTGGCGCTGCTTTGTCTTCAGCACAGGCATTGGCGGTGCTTGAACGCCTGCTTGTGGCTAACTGCCCGACCTTGGGGGTGATGGAGTTTGACTGGCGTGCCTTGGGTAGCTTTTTGCCTACCGCCCGCTCGCCAAAATTCCGTGAACTGGCCATGCACACGCCAAATGCCGATGGCCATGACGACAATCGGGCCGACATAAAACGGTTGCTTGACGAGCTTTCCACAGAAGAGCTAAAAGCCACGTTTATTGACATGCTAAAAGATGAGTTAAGCCAGATCTTATTGATTAACAAAGATAAAATTGACGCAGACCAATCCATGTATGACATGGGTCTGGATTCGTTAATGGGCGTTGAGCTAATGATTGCCCTCGAAACCCGTTTTGAGGTCCAAGTTCCGGTCATGGCCTTAAGCGAATCCCCTACCTTAAGCAAGCTTGCAGACCGTCTGATTGTCCAATTGCGCGGCAACCAGGAAACCCCCGACACATCAGACACTGCGGCAAATATCCATGAGCTGGCCAAACGCCATGATTCGCAATTGGCCGTCGAACAATTGGTTGCTTTGACCGAAACGCTTGAGGCTAATGGCGGCGGCAAAATAATCACCCATTAGGCGTGTGTTCAGGTTGCTGGGCGTTAAATGCGTTTTTGACCTGTGTGCTGCCCCCTCCCTTCGCTGACTCGAAAATTTATGAGCAACAACAGCTTTTCTGGACACATAAAAGACAAACTTATTCAACAAGCGCTTGAGCGGAAACTGAAAAAAAATACGCAATCTGACGCGCGTCAAACTAATCCGCTGCAAGGCGGGCGCAACACTTCTCCCATCCCCGAATCATGGAGCCGTTTCGACCAACATGCCGGCTACAAACAGTTGCAGATTATCCATAAGGGCAGCACCCAGCTAGGCATCAGCAACCCGTTTTTCCGGTTACATACCGGCATTGCCGGGGCAACGACGTCGATAGACGGCCAGCAATACATTAACTATGCCAGCTATAACTATCTGGACTTGTCGGGCGACGGGCGCGTCTCGCAAGCGGCCAAGGATGCGGTTGACCAATACGGCACGTCCGTTTCCGCAAGCCGTCTGGTGTCCGGTGAACGGCCCATCCATCGGCAGCTTGAAGCCGCTTTGGCCGCGTTGTACGGTGTCGATGACGCCATTGTCATGGTCAGCGGCCATGCCACGAATGTCACGACCATTGGCTATTTGTTCGGCGCCAATGATTTGATCCTGCACGATGAACTCATTCACAACAGCACTTTGGTTGGCGCCCAGCTATCGGGCGCTAAACGCCTGCCATTTCCGCATAATGACTACGCTGCGTTGGACAAATTGCTGACGGAACAGCGGCGGCATTATGAGCGCGTGCTTATCGTGCTCGAAGGGCTGTACAGCATGGATGGCGATTACCCTAATCTGCCGGAATTTATTGACGTCAAGCAAAAGCACCGGGCTTTTTTGATGGTTGATGAGGCCCATTCGCTAGGTGTGCTAGGCGCTAAGGGGCTGGGCATACGCGAACATTTCAATGTTGACAGCAAAGCCGTTGATATATGTATGGGGACGCTCAGCAAGTCGCTGGCGGGATGCGGCGGCTATATTGCCGGTGAATCGGCGCTGATAGAGCATTTGAAATTTCTGGCGCCGGGGTTTTTATACAGTGTAGGGATGCCGCCGCAAGTCGCCGCACCGGCGCTGGCGGCTTTGGCTATCCTGCAACAAGAGCCGGAACGGGTGGCACGCTTGCAAGCTTTGTCCCGCTATTTTTTAAGCAAGGCACAGGGCGCAGGGATTGATACCGGATACAGCCTAGGGGTTGCGATTATCGCCGCCATCACCGGCAGCTCGTTAAGTGCTGCACGCATGTCCCAGGCGCTTTTTAACAAGGGCATTAATGTGCAGCCGATTTTATATCCCGCTGTCCCAGAAAAGAGTGCGCGGCTGCGGTTTTTCATTTCTTGCAACCATACCGAACAACAAATTGATCAGACCATTGCAGCTTACTGTGAAGCGATGTGATTTGCTGCCGTTGTGATCAGAAACACAGGAGCACACCCTTGTGAGTGCAATTAAGCGATCTTTTCTTTTCCTACAAGGGCCTTGTTCGCCTTTATTTGCCAAGATTGCCGACCGGCTGAAAAACCACGGGCACGCGGTGCATAGAATTAACTTTAATGGCGGAGATGCCGTTTATTGGGCGCCACGGAAAGCCACTTGTTTTCGGGGCAAACTGGAAACACTGCCAGAATTTCTGGAAGCCATTTGGGCAAAACACCAAATCACCGACCAACTGCTGTTTGGCGATTGCCGTCCCGTGCATAAGGCGGCGGCCAGCCGGGCTGGGGATTTTGGTATCCGCACCCATGTGATGGAGTGCGGCTACTTCCGGCCTTTTTGGATAACACTTGAGCTCGAAGGGGTGAATGGCCATTCCTTATTGCCCAAAAACCCGGACTGGTTTATAGATGCCGGCAAGCGCCTGCCTAAAAGTGCCCCCGCACATCCGTTCCGCTCGTCTTTCACCAAACAGGCGGCATACGACGTGTTATATCATCTGGCCGGCATCATCAACCCAGTGTTTTTTCCACATTATAAAAGCCACGTGCCAGTCAGTGCAGCGGTAGAGTATGCGTGTTATATCCGCCGTTTTTCGCTGCAAAGGCTGCGCAAGCAGCAAGAAGCGCAAAGCGTCAGCACCTTGGTAAATGCTGACAGCCCTTTTTATCTGCTACCGCTGCAATTAAACAGCGATGCCCAGATCATCCATCATTCGCCTTTCCACGATATGTCCGAAGTCATCAGCTTTGTCATGCGTTCGTTTGCCCAACATGCGCCTGTCAACACCCAGCTGGTGATTAAAAATCATCCGCTGGATATTGGCCTTATCAATTACCGGAAACTTATCGCCAAACTTGTCCGGCAATTTGACTTGGCCGGACGTATTCTCTACTTCGAAACAGGCCTGATTGACGGCCTGATAAAACATGCGGCGGGGATGGTCACGGTCAATAGCACATCGGGCTGTGCGGCGCTTGAACTGGACTGCCCGACAATTGCCTTGGCCGATCCGGTTTATAATCTGCCTGGCCTGACCTTTCAGGGCAATCTGGATGACTTCTGGACGGCATACACTAAACCTGACCGTAGGCTGTTCGATTATTTCCGTAAAACCGTCATGTATAGTACACAAATCAATGGTAATTTATATAGCCAACCCGGTACGCTGCTGGCTGCTGAAAATGCCGTCCGTGTCCTTGAAGCTGAAAAAACGCCGCTGGAAACGTTGCTATGAGCCTAACTGAAACCACGACCATCCTGATTACCGGCGCGACCGGCGCTATTGGCAGTGCGCTTGCCAAACACTATGCCAAAGCTGGCACACACCTGATTCTGCAAGGGCGCAATAACGTGGCGTTGGGCGCGTTGGCGGAAGGCTGCAAAGGGCAGGGGGCGCAAGTTTCAACAAGGGCAATGGATTTGCGTGACATCGCCGCCCTGCAACAATGGTTGGCTGTGCTGGGCACGGATCAGCAGTTGCCCGATTTGGTGATCGCCAATGCCGGCATGAACATCAATAACGGCGCCGCCAACGAAGGCGAGCGCTGGGAGGCTATCGACGCTTTGCTGGACCTTAATATCAAATCGGCTTTTGCCTTGGTGAATGCCTTACTGCCTGCCATGCGCCAACGTGGCAGTGGCCAAATCGCCCTGGTAAGTTCCCTGGCCGCTTTTTATGGTTTACCCATAACACCCAGTTATTGCGCGAGTAAAGCGGCGCTAAAAAGTTATGGCGAAGCCTTGCGCGGCTGGCTGGCCGATGAGGGCATCAAGGTTAATGTCATTATGCCGGGGTATGTCAAATCGGCGATGTGTGATGGCATGCCTGGCCCTAAGCCCTTTTTATGGTCGCCGGAAAAAGCGGCCCGTTACATTGCCAAAGGCCTGGAGAAAAACCAGGCGCGTATCACGTTCCCTTTCCCGCTTAATTTTGGCACCTGGTGGCTGGCAGTTTTACCCGCCGCATTCTCACAGTGGATTTTGCGTTTAATTGGTTACCATGACTGACATGACTTTGTTTTCGGCGTTGTTATTGCCAATGCTGGCGGGATTGATTGTTTCAGGTGTGCTGGAGCAGCGCACCTTGGCCGGAGCGGTTTGTCCGGTCTGGCAACGGCCTTTGGCGGCGCTGTTGTTGCATATTGGCACTTGGCTAGTGTTGTTCACCAGCGTCTTGTTGGTGCTGCAACGGCCTTGGTTTGCAGTTTTTTTGGTGCTGGCTTTCCAGATATTGGTGTTATTGGTCCACCAGGCCAAATTTAATAGCCTGCGCGAGCCATTCATTTTTCAGGATTTTGAATATTTCACCGACGCCATTAAGCACCCGCGCTTGTATTTGCCTTTTTTTGGCATTGTCCGCACGCTAGCCGCAACGCTTGGCTTTGCTGGCGCGTTATCCATCGGGTTGATTTATGAAGCGCCGGTGACCGAAGTCTTGCCGTTATCGCCATTAACCCTTAGCTGGATTGGCCTGTTGGCAATAGGCCTGGCATTAATTTATCAGGGCTTAAGGCACTGTCCCGCCGTAGTCTACGACCCCGCCAAAGACCTGTGTGATCTCGGTCAAGTCGCTTTTTTTTGGGCTTACTGGCAAGCTGAAAACGTACCCCGAACTGCATTTGCCCAGACCCCTTTCGATCATCCGCCTGCCGTAGCGGATGCTGGCAAGCAGCCAGACATTGTTGTTGTTCAAAGCGAGTCTTTTTTTGACCCGCGTCCGTTATCGGACGCTATCAAGGCGTCTGTCCTCGAACACTTCGACCAAATAAAAACGATGGCCAGCCACCACGGGCGCTTGGCAGTGCCTGCTTGGGGAGCCAATACGGTACGCACCGAGTGCGGCTTTCTCAGTGGCCTGACGCCCGAACAGCTAGGCATCCACCAGTTTAATCCTTACCGGCTGCTCGCCAAGCAAAACATCCCTAATTTGGTCGGTTATCTAAAACAGAGCGGCTACCGGACCCTTTGCATACACCCTTATCCGGCGAGTTTTTATTTGCGTGACAAAGTGTTTCCCCGCATGGGTTTTGATCACTTTATGGACATTGACAGCTTCAACGCCGAGCAAAAAAGTGGCCAGTTCATTGGCGATCTCGCCGTGGCGGATAAAGTCAATGGTCTGTTAAATTCAGGCTCGGAAACAACTGGCGAAGACGCCCGCAAGCCGTTATTTATTTTTGTGATAACAATGGAAAATCACGGGCCGCTGCATCTTGAACAGCCCAATGACGCCGACCTTGAAGCTTTTTACCTGCACCCCCCCGCGCTAGGCAGCGCCGATCTGACAGTTTATTTGCGGCATTTAAAAAACGCTGATTTGATGATAAAAAGTTTGCGGGACGGCCTGTCTTGCCGTGCCGAAAAACAAGGGCGGGAAGGTGTGCTGTGCTGGTATGGCGACCATGTCCCCATTATGCCCACCGTTTATGAGCTGTTTGCCGAACCGGACGGTCTGACCGATTATTTTATCTGGACAACAACGCCATCATCACGGTCTGCTGAGACACAGGCGCAATTGCTTCCCATCCATGCGCTGGGCGCATTAATGTTAAAGGCGGCTGCGCTAGCCTAAATTTAGCCGGATACATTTCGCCCCCACCACTAGAACACCCGCCTAATCGTTAAATTTAGGGTAATAAAATGGAAATGACTGAACCGAAAAGCATCAATTTGAAAAATCCCGAATTTTATATTAACCGGGACCTTAGCCTGATTGAATTCAATAAACGGGTTTTGGCGCAGGCAAAAAATGACAGCGTCCCTTTGCTTGAACGGCTTAATTACCTGTGCATTTCCTGTTCCAATCTGGACGAGTTTTTTGAAGTCCGGGTTGCCAGTGTCATAGAAATGGCAAGTATAGACCCGACGGCCACGGGCTCAGACGGCACCACGCCGGCTGAACAATTGGCACAAATCTCCCTTCGTGCACATGCGCTGGTTGAAGACCAATATAAGGTGCTGAATGATATTTTGATACCTAAGCTGGCAGAGGAAAACATCCACTTTGTCCGCCGAAAAGATTGGACAGCAGCGCAGCATAAATGGCTGGAGATTTATTTTAATGAACAACTGCTGCCTATTTTAACGCCGGTGGGATTAGATTCCGCGCACCCTTTTCCGCGCATCCTCAATAAGAGCTTAAATTTCATCATTTCTTTGACCGGCAAAGACGCGTTTGGCAGAAATAGCGGCAGTGCTATTTTACAAGCCCCTAGGGCTCTCCCCAGGGTCATTAAATTGCCCGCCGATGAAGCGCAAAGTGGCGGCAATGACTTTGTTTTTTTGTCATCCATCATTCATGAGTTTGTCAATGAATTGTTCACCGGTATGACGGTGAACGGCTGTTATCAATTTAGGGTCACCCGCAACAGCGATTTTTTTGTTGATGACGATGCCATTGACGACTTGTTATTAGCTGTGGAAGGCGAGTTGGCGATGCGCAACTATGGCGATGAAGTGCGTCTGGAGATTGATGCCAAGTGTCCCGAAGACACGGTAAATTTCTTGCTGTCCCGCTTCAATTTGACACGCGATTATCTGTTTTTGGTTCATGGCCCGGTCAATCTCAACCGAATCCAAGAAATCAATAGCCTAGTTGATCGCCCCGACCTTAAGTTTTCCCCTTTCAAACCCTGCCTCCCTTCGCAACTGGCGCGTAATAAAGACATTTTTGCCGCCATTAAGCGTAATGACATTTTATTGCACCACCCCTTTGAATCGTTCTCGCCTGTAGTCGAATTTATACGGCAAGCCGCCGTTGACCCCGATGTCCTGGCAATTAAGCAAACGCTTTACCGTGCGGGCGGTGATTCGCCTATTGTCGCCGCGCTAATCAAAGCGGCCAAATCAGGCAAAGTGGTCACTGTTGTTATTGAATTACGGGCGCGGTTTGATGAGAAGGCCAATATCGACTTGGCCGCCCAATTACAGGAAGCGGCTGTCCACGTTGTGTATGGTGTTGTGGGCTATAAAACCCATGCCAAAATGTGTTTGGTGCTCCGCCGTGAAGGCAAGCAATTGCATAACTATGTGCATCTGGGCACCGGCAACTACCATCCTAAAACGGCGCAGCTGTATACCGACTACGGGCTGTTTTCCTGTGACAAGGAATTGGGTGAAGATGTCCGGCGGGTGTTTGCCCAGCTTACTAGCCTAGGAAAAGTCACCAAGCTAAACAAATTGTTGCAATCGCCCTTTTCCTTACACAAAGGCCTAGTTGAAAAAATCGAACGGGAAAGCAGCCATGCCAAAAATGGCAAACCGGCAAGAATAATCATCCAAGTGAATGCCGTGGTTGAAGAACAATTGATACAAGCCTTGTACCGCGCCTCACAAGCGGGGGTCGAAGTTAAATTGCTGGTTAGGGGGATGTGTTGCTTAAGGCCTGGAATTCCGGGCGTGTCCGAAAATATCGAAGTCCGCGGCATTGTCGGGCGTTTTTTGGAGCATGCCCGTATCTACGCGTTTGCCAATGGCGGCAATCAAGAAGTTTACGCGTCCAGTGCGGATTTGATGAACCGCAATATGTTCAAGCGCGTAGAGGTCTGTTTTCCGATTGAAAGCAAAAAATTGTCTGCACGGATAATGCACAATCTAGAATTGTATTTGACAGATAACACCCAAGCCTGGTTGTTGCAGCCTGACGGCAGTTATCAGCTTGCGCCTTGCCCAAAAGGCGCAGAGCCAATACAAGCCCAAATAGCGCTGTTAAATGAACTGCAAGCTTAGGGTCGTAGCCCTAAAACTTTTGGGTAGTGGTAAAAAGGGTAATGATATTTTGGATGGTGGGTCAAATCTGTAGCTGCACGTTGATAAGCTGGAGTGCAAACCTGGGTTTGCCTCAGTACAAGCCAAGATTTGTACTCCAACCACCACATTTAACCCACCACCCTATTTTGGAATCAAAAAAACATGTTTTTTTGATTCCGTTGCCACTTGAGCATTTGAATATTTACCATTACCAAATCATTTTATGGGTTGGCGTATTTTTTCTTATGTAACTCCGAAACGGACTGGCCTGAACTAAGGTCATCCCCGCTAGGCGCACGTACATCCCCTTCGGAAATATAAGTAAAAAACATCGGCATAAACACCAAAATCGAATAGATAACGGCCAAACCGGCAATTATCATAAGAAAGTTATAAAGTAGTTTTATATCCATAGCAGCACACCCTTTTCTTTTTAGATTAACTTTCAAAAGCTTAAGTTAGCTATATCTATACGATAAATAAGTTAAATAGCAAGATGCCACATGGAATATTATTTGGAAATACCTTGATAGCAACAGCCGCCGGTTTTTGCTGATTAGTGCTTAGGTAGTGGTAAACATTCAAATGTTTAATTCACAGCGGAGTCAAAAAACATGTTTTTTGCTTCCAAAATAGCATTACCATTTCTACCACCACCCGATTTTTTTGTGTCTGAAATGTCGGTATCCAATACGTTATTAGATTAACCCATGTTCAGCAAATGAATAGGGCTGCCCGTCGCCGATAATAAAATGATCCAGCACCCGAATATCAAATAAGGCTAATGCTTGTTTGAGTTTGTCGGTGATGTGTTTGTCGGCTTGGCTAGGCTCAGAAATACCTGAAGGATGGTTGTGGGCGAAAATCACGGCGGCGGCATTATGATGCAATGCCCGTTTGGCGACTTCCCTTGGGTAAATGCTGGCGCTGTCTATCGTGCCTCGAAACAGTTCATCCAGTTGGATTACGCGGTGCTGGTTATCGAGGAACAGGCAGGCAAACACTTCGTAGCTATAGCCGCGCAATTGTGCGCTTAAGTAAGCGCGGGTAATTTCAGGGCTGGTTAAGACGCTCCCGCGCTGGAGTATTTCTTTAAAATGGCGTCTGGCCATTTCCAATACCGCTTGGAGCTGGGTATATTTGGCGCTGCCTAGGCCGTTGCCTTGGCAAAAACGTTGTTGATTGGCGTCAAGCAGCGCTTGTAGCGAGCCAAAATCAGCCAGTAATTCGCGTGCCAGATCAACCGCCGATTTCCCGCGCGTCCCTGTGCGCAAAAAAATGGCCAGCAGCTCGGCATCGGTTAAGGCGTCCGCACCCCGTTGCAATAGTTTTTCCCTAGGCCTGTCTTCGGCGGGCCAGTCTTTAATCGCCATCTGCGGTTACCTGATAAAGTGAAAATTTAAGCATAGAAGAATTTGCCGGGACTTGCCATAATACGGCGTTCAGATAGTTTTTCCGGTGAATTATTATTAACAAACGTATTTTATTGGGTGTAAGTGGCGGTATTGCCGCTTATAAAGCGGCGGAATTGGTCAGGTTACTACGTAAAGAAGGCGTTGATGTGCGGGTGGTGATGACAAGCGCCGCCATGCAATTTATAACGCCGCTTACTTTTCAGGCGCTTTCCGGGCAACCGGTGCACAGCGAATTGCTCAATGCCGATGTGGAAAACGCGATGGGCCATATCAGTTTGGCGCGTTGGGCGGATACGTTTCTGATTGCCCCGGCCACGGCGAACTGCTTGGCCAAATGCGCCCATGGTTTGGCTGACGACCTGCTTTCAACCCTTTATCTGGCGGCAACTTGTCCGGTCTATATGGCGCCCGCGATGAATCAGGCGATGTGGAACAAACCGGTGACGCAGGAAAACATCCAAAAACTTCAAGCGCATGGCGTTAGGTTTATTGGCCCTGAGGCCGGTGACCAAGCGTGTGGCGAAACGGGGCTTGGCAGAATGTCCGAGCCGACCGGGATTGTCAGGCAATTGTTATCGGCATCGGCGCAACAACCTTTAGCGGGCGTTAAGGTGTTGATCAGCGCCGGCCCGACCCGCGAACCACTGGATCCGGTGCGCTACATCACTAACCGTAGCTCCGGAAAAATGGGCTATGCTATAGCCAGTGCGGCGGTAAGGGCAGGCGCCCAAGTGACTTTAGTGAGCGGCCCGGTTGCGTTGCCTGCGCCGGACAATGTTACGGTCATTACCGTGGAAACGGCGGCGCAAATGTATGATGCAGTGTTGTCGAGGGCGGTGGGCCATGCCATTTATATTGGCGCGGCGGCGGTGGCGGATTACAGTCCCGCAATGGTGCAGCCAGAAAAAATAAAAAAACAGGCTCAGCAAACCTCGTTAATCCTGCAAAAAACTAAGGATATTTTAGCCGCCGTCGCTAATCTTGACCGGCATCCGTTTACCGTGGGCTTTGCCGCCGAAACGCATGACCTTGAAAACTATGCCCTAAGTAAGTTGGTGCAGAAAAATTTGGATATGATTGCCGCCAATTGGGTGGGCCAGGCTCAAGGCGGTTTTGACAGTGACCAAAATGCCTTGCAGGTGTTTTGGCCTGGGGGACAAGAAATGCTGGCAATGACCGATAAAACGCAGCTTGCCGAACAATTAATCCGCTTGATTACTGAGAGGTTTCATGAAAAAAATACAGCTTAAACTCCTCGATGACCGTTTGGGCAAAGAAATTCCGCTGCCCGAATACGCGACATCCGGTGCGGCGGGTTTGGACTTGCGTGCTTGCCTGGACAAGGCCATCGAACTGATGCCTGGGGAAACGTGCCTGATCCCAACGGGGTTGGCTGTCCATATTGATGACCCCCATTTGGCGGCGGTGATTTTGCCCCGTTCAGGTTTAGGCCATAAGCACGGCATTGTCTTGGGCAATCTGGTCGGGCTGATTGATTCGGACTATCAAGGCCAAGTTTTTGTTTCCTGCTGGAACCGTAGCGATACGGCGTTCACTGTTGTGGTCGGTGAGCGGATTGCCCAAATGGTGTTTGTGCCGGTTGCCCAAGTGGCATTCGAACAAGTTGATGAGTTTAGTGAAAGTACGCGTGGCTCCGGTGGTTTTGGCCATACTGGACGGCATTAGCCAGTTTTTTTATTAGGAGTTTTTAACATGGCACGACTATTTTCTTTGCTTTAGGCGTTTGCCATTTCAATGATATTGGTGGCAGGGTTGGGGGTTTATTGGCAGTCCCGTGCGGACATGGCGCAGGCGCAACAAGACGCAGTAATGGCAATTGCCAAAGGGGCGGCGGCCAGTGTGTCAATGAGGATAGACCAGATCAATAGAACCCTCGATAAAATGGCACAAGACCCTGACGTTTTGACGGCAGTCACCATTGCCAACCCATCCATGTTGGCTGCGGTGGCGACTAAGCTTGAAAGATACCTGCCGGACGTCATAAAAATCAGGTTATTGCTGCCGGGCGTGAATAGCCTCGATGACGGCACTTTTCCTGCTATGGGGTTTGCTGACTTGGACATGGTGCGCGAAACCGCCGCAAAAAACCAGCCGCCAGCGGTACAAGGGGAAAAACAAGACCGGCATTTGGCAATTGCCCGCCAAATTAGACAAAATGACCAAGTTATAGGCGTTATTTTAGCCAGCCTGGACTACCAATTTATTAAAAACAGCCTGGCAACTTTGGCAGGTAAAAATGTCTATTTGGAAGTGGATCAAGAGAAATCCGTGCTTGCTTCCGTCGGCAAAAAAGACGATCTTGAACAACTTGAAGCAAACCAGGTGGCGGTGGCGAACACTGACTGGACACTGCATTATCAGTCCGCAGGCGGTATCGCAATTTATTTTGGTGTGGTTGCCAACATCCTTATTCCTGCCCTGTTTGCCACCTTGGCTTTTTTTGTTGGCTACCGCAGGCTTGTTGACATACTGACACAGGACTTAAGCACACTGATCAAAGCATTTAAGGATTTGGTGACAAATTCATTGCAAGGTAATTATGCCTTCCAATTAAGCGAGATGAGCGCGGTCATATCGAGCCTTATGCAATTCAAACGCGTCGTTGATAAGGGCGAATACGAACCCGCCCCGCTCGAACAAGATGATTTCGACGCCAATATTATTGTCAGTGATGACGAAGATTTCAGCTTGGACAGTATTTTTGATGACAACGACTCGGATTTTAAGCTGTAACTCTGAACATACGCCTGCTAGCATCCCTTTATAATGGAATACGAACATGACAAAAACAACAACCGCGCACCAAATAGCGGATGTATTAATTGAGGCGCTGCCTTATATCCAGCGCTTTAAAGGCAAAACCATCGTCGTTAAGTTTGGCGGCAATGCCATGGTTGATGAAGCCCTTAAACACAGTTTTGCCAGAGACATTGTGTTAATGAAACTGGTTGGCTTAAATCCCATCGTTGTGCATGGCGGCGGCCCACAAATTGGCCAGTTGCTGGAAAGGCTGGGCAAGACGACGGGTTTTGTTGACGGTATGCGCATCACTGACAGCGAAACGATGGATGTGGTGGAAATGGTGCTAGGCGGCCTGGTAAATAAGGAAATTGTCAATTTAATCAATAGGCATGGTGGCAAAGCGGTGGGCTTGACGGGTAAGGACGGCGACTTTATCCGTGCGAGAAAAATCCATCTAAAAAAATCGGCGTTGGATGATGACGCTTCGGAAATCATTGATTTAGGCCATGTCGGCGAAGTCAGCAGTGTTGATCCGGCGGTTGTTGACATGCTTGGGCGCAGTGATTTTATTCCGGTTATTGCCCCTATCGGGGTAGGTGACGACGGGCGTTCCTACAACATCAACGCTGACTTGGTTGCCGGAAAAGTGGCTGAAGTGTTGAAGGCGGAAAAGCTGATTTTATTGACTAACACGGCGGGTATCCTCGATAAACAGGGCGAGCTGCTGACTGGCCTGTCAGTCAAGGACATTGATGGTTTTATTGCGGATGGCACTATTTCAGGCGGCATGATACCTAAAACCCGATGCGCCACTGACGCGCTGAAAGGTGGCGTTAATAGTGTCCACATTATTGATGGGCGGGTAGATCACGCTGTCCTGCTTGAATTGTTCACTGATCAGGGCGTTGGCACTTTGTTATTGGGACGCTCCCGATAACGCATCATTGACATAAGGCCGGAAAGACGAGCGTATGTCCCGCACTTTTTGGCTGGCACAGAGTTGCTGTCCGGGAATGGATTCGTGGCAATGGATGTCTAAAAACAGCTCATAATCGTTGTCGGTGATCTCTATTCTTGAGATGGACAAACTGATGTCCGTGTCTTTGCTTGGTGGCCGGTTCATAATCAGCCTATCGTTAAACACGTCTGGCAGGGTTGTCGAGTGCAGGTTGACAAAGGTGCGGGCAATTTCCCAGGCTTTGTTGCATTGGTGGTCGTTTTCACAATAAAACAGCCCTAGCGCGTTGGCTTCTTTAATGTTAGGGATTATCAAGTCGGATGAAGGTTTTTTTACGGATTGCGTCAAAAACAAATACCGTTCGATGTCTGCATGGTACTCATCCCGAACCAGTTCCTGTTTGTCAACATTAGCTTGGATTGCTGTTTTAATTTGTTCAATCTGCTGTTGGGCGGCTTTTATATTCTCCAAACTGCTTTGCGGCACTTGCTGGCCGTTACGCTCAAAACCGGCCGCTGTTTTCAGCAGGCTGTCGAGCTGTTTGGCCGCATTTTTTAAGTTGTTTTCAAGTATTCCCCGTTGTGATTCAAATATCTGCATTTTTTCGGTGAGGTCGGCTGATATGTCTTCAGGAGAATGGTATGTGCTGAGTAGCGCGTCGTCATGAATTTTCTGGCGGGAAATTATTTTTTCTTGCGCTTGCCTGAGTGTCATAAGGCGATTTTCCAACGCTTGCTGTTCTTTTGACTTGGCTTTTTCCGTTGTTTTAACTGGCCGACCTTGTTTGTTTAACAATTCCCGCTGATATTTAGCTTTATCGGGGGGGATTTGGTCTGAATAAATTACGTTGCCTTGGTCATCTTCCAGACGGTACATTGTTGCCGACTCAGCCAATTGGCCGTTAAACGCCCAAAAAAAACAGCTTAACACAATGATTTTTTTTGATATTTCGAATTGCATAGGTTATTGGATTAATGGTTTTTTGGGGTTCGTAATTATAAGCTAACGCTAAGTCTGGGACGTCAATTTAAATGTTGGGAAAATATAAAGCCTAATCTTAGCTAATCAGACTGGCCAACTGGTGCAAGGGCGGCAAAATGACCATTTTTGCCAATTGCAAAAACAGCAATGCCGCCAACGGTGACAAATCAATGCCGCCCAAGTCGGGGATAAATTTCCGGCAGATGTCCAACAAAGGCTCGGTCAGGCTCGCTAGAATAGACGATGCGGAATGGAACGCGCCCGGATTTGTCCAGCTTAGCAAGGCTCTGGCGAACACGGCAAACACAAAAATATTGATGAACAATGAGACCAGGTCAGTCAGCGACAACAGCGCTAAGGCGCCGATGTTTATCGTGACGCCTTGCAAAATCAATATGCTGAAATTGGCCAGCATTTGTAAAGCCAGCACCAGCACCAACGAGGACGTGTCGATTTTGCCCATCGGTGGCACAAAGCGGCGCAAGATCCGTAGTGGCGGATGTGTCACTTTAACTAAAAACTGTGAGATCGGGTTGTAAAACGCCGCGCCACACCATTGCAGCAGAAAGCGCAACAACACCGCCAGAATATACAACGAAAATAGGGTATCAATCACTAGAATGATAGGGTTGGTCAGGTAGCTTGAGTCCATTAGAGGGTCTCCATTTGTTTGGCCATTTCAATGGAACGGTTATAAGCCGCTTTTAAAGCGTTGGCAACCAATTCGGCAAAGCCGCCTTGTTGGAAGCTTTCTATGGCTTGTTGCGTAGTGCCGCCGGGTGACGTGACGCGCTTACGCAATTGCTCAGGCGACTCATCCGCTTCTAAGGCTATTTTTGCCGCACCTAACGCGGTTTGTTGGACGAGTAGCCGGGCGGTATGCTCGTTCAAGCCTAATTCCACCGCCGTTTTTTCCATAGCTTCCATTAATAAGAAGAAATACGCAGGGCCACTGCCGGAAACCGCAGTCACCGCATCCAGATCGGCTTCGTCACCGACCCATAGCGAAATGCCGACCGAGCGCATAATGCTTTCCGCCAAATTATGTTGCGTGACATTGACATTGGCATTGGCATACAAAGCCGTCGCTCCCGTCAGCACTAATGCGGGCGTATTGGGCATACAGCGGACAATAGCAACGCCCTCGCCTAACCACGCGCTCAAGCTGCTTAGCGGGATGCCCGCCGCGATAGAAACGACCAGCGTCTGTTTTTGCCGGATCATCGCCGCAATGCCGGTTGCGGCATCTTTAAGGGCTTGCGGTTTCACCGCCAAAACGATGACATCAACCGCAGCAATGACAGCCTCATTGCTGGAGCTTGTGTTGACGTGCAAATTTGTCGCCAATGTGGCTAATGTTTCGGGATTAATATCAGATACCCAGATGTGTTCAGGGGCATGGCCGCTGGCGATCAACCCGCTGATCAGGCTCGATGCCATATTGCCGCCGCCAATAAAACCTATTTTGTTTGTTTTCATAATCACTCTATATCAAATGGTTAGCACAATTATTTTACCTTATATAAGGCGGGTGCAATAAATCACAAGCTTTTTCCGCTAAAATGCGAGGCTGTAGCTATTGTCCAAAGCGGTGAACAAGACCCATGATTGACACCATTTACATCGAAGAAGCCATCCGCACACATCGGCGTGTCCTCGATATTGTCGCGCGTTTCCCGCAGGCCCGTGTTGTTGCCTGCGCCCGCTACGGCGAAGTGTTTAACCCCAAAGCCCAGAACTTCCGCCTGCAAAAACAAAAACCTGCGTTAATACTGGCGGAAAAGTATAACAATTTCGTCTTGCCCGCACCGATAGGTTACGGCATTGGCGCACAACACAACTATTATTTTTCGCATGTCCTTAACTGCCTGTACGATTGCCGCTATTGTTTTTTGCAAGGCATGTACCAGTCCGCCCATTATGTTTTGTTTGTCAATTACGAAGATTTTCAGGAGGGCATCAGCGGGGTTTGTGCCGCAACGCCGGATGAAGACCTGTTTTTTTTCTCTGGATATGATTGCGATAGCCTCGCCTTAGAACCCGTCACCGGTTTTGCCGAGCATTTTTTGCCGTTTTTTGGCGGGCTACCCAATGCGTGGTTGGAATTGCGGACCAAAAGCACCCAAGTCAGAAGTCTGTTAAGCCGCCAGCCTTTGCCCCGATGTGTCGTGGCGTTCAGTTTGTCGCCGGATGGAATCGCCCAAAAAGTTGAAGCCAAAGCCCCGTCGCTACAACGGCGTTTAGATGCGCTGTGCAAATTGCAGCAGCAAGGTTGGCTGATAGGTTTGCGCTTTGACCCGCTAATCTATCAACACGGTTACCAGCAACAATATCAACAATTTTTTGCCCAGGTGTTTGCCCGAATCGACTTAAACCAACTGCATTCGGTAAGCCTTGGCGTGTTTAGGTTGCCCGAAAATTTTTTTAAAAAAATCCACAAACTCTACCCTGATGAAAAGCTGTTGGCCGGCCCATTGGCGGCCAGGCAAGGGATGGTTTCTTATCAACAGGAACTGGAACAAGCCTTGCTTGCGTACTGCACCGGACAAGTGTTGGCTTACATCCCCGCCAGCAAGTTTTTTCCATGCACACTATAAAGCGCACGGTGCTGGTCACAGGAGCTAGTTCAGGCATAGGCCGGGCCATTGCCAGAAAGCTATTGCAACAAGGGCATAGGGTTATTGGCACAACGCGCGATAGCGATAAGTTCATCCATCCTCATCCCCTGTTCAGTCCGGTGCAATTGGACTTAGGTGGGCTGAAAAACCTGCCGGCGCAACTGCGCGGGCTGGAGCAACAGTTCCCCGCTATGGACGCGGTGATCTTTTGCGCCGGCAAAGGCCAGTTTGGCTCGTTGGAGGAGTTTTCATACGCCCAGATTGAAAGTTTAATGGCGCTAAATTTCACCAGCCAGGTGTTCTTGACCCGTGCCCTTTTGCCTGCATTAAAACGCAAACCCCGTAGCGATTTGATTTATATCGGCTCCGAAGCGGCGTTAAAAGGTAGCCGCAAAGGGGCGCTTTATTGCGCCAGCAAGTTTGCCCTACGCGGCTTTACCCAAGCTTTGCGCGAAGAATGCAGCAAAAGCAACGTGCGGGTGTGCCTGATTAATCCGGGCATGGTGGGCACGCCATTTTTTGATGGTTTGGCCTTTTCCCCCGGCGATGATGGCAGCAATGCGTTAGAACCCGACGATGTTGCAGAAGCCGTCATCTATGTGCTGAATTCACGCGCACAAATGGTGGTTGATGAAATTAACTTGAACCCCTTAAACAAGGTGGTGAAATTTAAAAAATAGGATGGCGGTTAATTTGTGACGGGTTATTGACGGCTGTTTTGAGACTCCACCTTTGAATGGCTGGCGACCGTCAATCCCAACAGTTGCAATCCGTCTCAGCTTTTCGGCGGCACATAGCCTTCCGGCATTTCATTATTGCCTTCAAACAAAAACTTCTGCCGCTCCTCGGCCAAAAAAGCGCGGGCTTTGGGGTCAAAGCTAGCCAAGCGGTTTTCATTAATCAGCATAGTTTGTTTGTTTAGCCAGTCTTGCCACGCTTGTTTGGAGACATTATCAAATATGTATTGGCCTTTTTCGCCGGGAAATGGTGGCGTGTCCAAGCCTTCAGCTTCCCGCCCTAATTTTACGCACTGCACTTTTCTGGTCATGGTTATCCTCGTGATTGACTTGTTGCAACAACTTTTTGACTGGCGCGGGTAGCCCCAAGCCATTGGTTTGTTCTGCGTTATACCAGACCATCCCAGTGGCTTCCATCACAAAATTTGTAGGGTTTTCAGTCTTAATCAGCAACGGCGTGTAGTCCAGATGATAATGCGAGAAAGTGTGCCGCCTGCTTTTCCATAATTGTTGGTCAATTATGGAAAAGCCCCGTGCCAAGCACCAGTCATGGGCTTCTTGAATGCTGCCGAATTCGGGTAGGCTCCATAAACCGCCCCAAATACCGGTTGGCGGCCTTTTTTCCAGCAACAGCTGGCCGCTGCGGTTGCCCAGCAACAAAAAAATCCGTTGTTTGACGGGCAAAGTTTTGCTGGGTTTTGGCGTTGGCAATAAGGCGACGATGCCGGTTAGCCTGGCCAGACAGCCGTCATGCAACGGGCACACGCCGCAAGCGGGTTTGCTGCGGGTACACAAGGTTGCGCCCAAATCCATCATTGCTTGCGTGTAATCGGCAACGCGCTCTTGTGGGGTCAATTCGGCGGCGACGGTCCAGAGCTGTTTGTTGACATGGCTATGCCCAGGCCAACCTTGAATGGCCTTAAACCGGCTTAACACCCGTTTGACATTGCCATCCAAAATCGGCTGGCTTTTGTTAAAGGCGATGCTTAAGATTGCGCCAGCCGTGGATTGGCCGATGCCGGGCAAGGCAACCAGCGCTTCTAATGTTTCAGGGAAAAACCCCAATTCAACGACACGTTGCGCAGTTTTATGCAGATTGCGGGCACGGGCGTAATACCCCAAACCTGACTAATGCTGTAAAACGTCATCAACAGGCGCGTTAGCCAGCGATCCAATATCGGGGAACCGCGCCATAAACGCATTAAAGTAGGGGATGACGGTGCTGACTTGGGTTTGCTGGAGCATGGTTTCAGACAGCCATACCCGATAGGGGCTCACCGGTTGTTGCCAAGGCAAGTCTTTGCGGCCATGCTGGTCAAACCAAGCAAGGACTTTAGCCTGAAAAATGCTTGGGGATAGGGTTAAAGCGGTCATTGTAAAGGGTGGCGTCATGCCTTTTGTTGCAAATGGCGGCGCAATAAGTCCAGCGCCAATAATGCGGCCTGGGTTTGTTTGCGCTTGCCGGAACCTGCGACCGTGTGGGCGGCGGTTTTAAAGCCGCTTTCGGTCAATAAGACGTCATATAAAACAATTGCCTGATCCCTGTCATTAAATTGGTTCTTATCACCGGTATAAAGCTGGACCAGCACATAATCAGCGCCGCTGCCTTGCCGTAAGGTTGCCGCTATGGCCTGCGCCTGAGCCATTACATCATCGCCGGTGACGGTTATATTCAGTTTATGCCTTAGCCGTTCTATAGATTGTTCATAACGGGTTTCCAGCAACCAGTTGGCGCCTAGGCACAAACCAGCCAGCAAGCCCTGGCTGACCGTTTCGACAACCGCCAGCGTTTTGCCCTGTTGCATCATAAGGCCGTCGATTACGGCCACTAAATCGCCGGATTCACATCCCGCGCCGTCGATGGCAAAAACATAATCGCCTAGTGGCGCGGCAATACGGTCAACTAATGTTTGCCGTTCTGCTGCGGGGTAACCCTGCGGGAACAATAGCTTGGTCTGCACGTCATTAAGGCCGGCGCGAAAGCCTAGCTGCACTTGCTGGGGAATGGGCACGGCACTGATGCGCTGCTGAATGTCCGACTCGCCAAGCCCGATAGTTTTGACGGTGATTAACGTGGCGGGTCTTAAGGCAAAGCGTTCGGGTAAGGTGGGCAGGATTTTTTCCAGGAACATCGGGCGCATTTCCGAGGGCACACCGGGCAAAAATGCAAACCAGCAACGGTTATGCTGTATTGCAAACCCCGGCGCAGTGCCCCAGTCATTGTCCAACCGTAACGCGCCTTCAGGCAGCATTGCTTGTTTGCGGTTGGCTTCCGGCATCGGTTTGTTGCGGTTGGCAAAAAATTGTTGCATCCGGGCAAAGGCCGCCGCATCAAACACTAGTTGCAGGCCGAACGCTTGGGCAACCGCTTCCGTGGTCAAATCATCAGTGGTCGGCCCCAAGCCACCGGTGCAAATGCAGCAATCCGCGCGGCTTGAAATCTCCTGAAGCAAGGTGATCAAATCGTCCAGCTTATCGCCCACGGCGGTATGCCGGGTCACGGTAAAACCGAGCTGCACCGCTTGCTGTGACAGCCATGCGGCATTGGTGTCAACGGTTTGTCCGGTGACAATTTCTTCGCCTTGCGAGAAAGTTTCTAGCGTCGGGTTCATGTTAGGTGGCTCACTTGAAGGTTTTTGGGTATCAAACACTGTACGGCATGAAAGGGTTGCCTAATAATAAGCGTTTTTTATCGTTTTGCCTTGCCCAAATGAATATAGACCAGCACTGGTTAGCTGACGCCAACCGGATAATATCACCCAACTATGACCTACGCCCCACCCCTGCCGACATTAGTTTGCTGGTGATCCATTGCATCAGCTTGCCGCCCGCCGAATTTGGCAACGGTTACATTGACCAGCTGTTTTGCAACCGGCTTAACCCGGACGACCATGACTATTTTAAAGCGCTCCAGCAACTTAAAGTGTCAGCGCATGTGCTGGTTAAACGTAGCGGGGACATCACGCAGTATGTGCCGTTTGACAAACGCGCCTGGCATGCTGGCCAATCGTGTTATCAGGGACGGGAACGTTGCAATGATTTTTCTATTGGCATTGAATTGGAAGGCACTGAATCTATAGCCTATACCGATGCGCAGTATCAACAATTGACCGCCGTGGTTAAAGCCCTGCTGAAAACCTACCCCAACTTGTCAACAGGGCGAATCACCGGACACAGCGACATTGCCCCAGGGCGGAAAACCGACCCCGGCCCGTCGTTTGACTGGCAAAGGTTGGCTGGGTTGTTAAAAAATGGCTGAGATATTTTGTTCGCAGGATGATGTCCCGCATGGCGGTTAGGTTTTGATTATGGAAAGGCACAGGTGATGGTCTAACGCAATCATTGAGGGGTAATGGTTAAACCATAAATTGTTGGGCAGTTTATCCAACTGCGGAAGCGGTACGGCTGCACGTTCTTCAAGGGTGTGCAGGCCTGTCAATCAACAGTTACAAATTAACTTCCGCCCATTTATGGATGCCATCAAAACGTGTTTTGCCCTTAACGTCTGCGGCGCTGCACTTGCTGCGGATCAGCAGTGATGGGACGGTAAATCTCCACCCTGTCACCGTCTTTTACTGGTGTGCTGAGGGTGGCGAGTTTGCCGAAGATACCGACTTTCTGGGCGTCAAGGTTGATTTCTGGATAAAGCGTCAACACGCCTGATAAAGTAATGGCTTCTTCCACCGTGCTGTTATCCGGCACTTCCAAACGCATCCATAGCTGCCTATCCACTTCTGCGTAACAGACTCCAACGTTCATACGGGTCTCCTTTGTTTGTAGTTTGTAGAGGGTATGGCTTACTCCGCAGGCATCGGCGTCAATACGTCTGTAGCCGCCTTTTTTTCAGCCAGTTTCTGGTCAAGCAAACGCTTGCCGACAATCAAGAACGCCAGCATGATGAAACCGCCCGGCGGCAATGCCATCAGCAAAAAACCTTTGTAATTGGGGATGACGGTGATTTCCAGAAACTTAAAGGATTCGCCCAGCAACACCGACGCGTTGGCGAACAGTGTGCCCGCCGAACTGATCTCCCGCGCCGCGCCTAACACAACCAAGACTAACGTGAAACCCAACCCCATCATCAGGCCGTCCCATAGGGCCGCTTTGACCGGCTGTTTCGAAGCGAAGGCTTCGGCGCGGCCCAGTAGGGCGCAGTTGGTGACGATCAACGCGATGAACAGCCCCAGCACCTTGTAAAGCTCATGCGCCCAGGCGTTCATCAAAATATCGACCAGTGTCACCAAGGCGGCGATGAGCAGCACAAAAATGGGGATGCGGATTTCGCTGGGGATCAAGTGCCGGGTAAAAGAAATAAGGCCATTGGAAGCCGTGATGACCACCAAGGTTGCCAAGCCCATGCCCAAGCCGTTGGTGGCGGTGCCGGTGACGGCGAGCAACGGGCATAAGGCCAAATTTTGCCCGAACACGATGTTGTTGTTCCATAAGCCGTCGGTGGCGATTTTGCGGTAAGTGTCTGATAACATAAGGTTCTCCTGCTACATGACAAACAATCAAGGCTTAACCAATTCCGCTTGGTGCGCCTTAAACAATTGCAGGCTCCGATAAATCGCCTGTACGGATTTGCGCGGCGTGATGGTGGCGCCGGCGAACTGGTCGAATTCGCCGCCGTCCTTTTTCACCGCCCATTGTGCGGGGGTCAGGTTGTCGAGCGAACGGCCAACAAAATTCAATATCCAGGTGGATTTGGCGACTTCGATTTTGTCGCCCAAGCCAGGGGTTTCTTTATGGCTTAAGACCCGCACGCCCAGAAGATTGCCATTGCGGTCCACGCCCATAATCATATTGATTGCGCCCGAATAACCGTCAGGTGCAGTGAACTTGTAACAGACGGCAGTGACTTGCCCCGCTTTTTTGGCGATATAGACGATGGTTTCATCGGTGCCGATGTTGTAGTCGGTGGACGGGATGGTGCGGGTGTCCTGCAACATATCGTTGTCGTGCAATTCGGCGGGTACGACTTCCGCCAGAGATTTTTGCAAATCTTCGGCGAGGCGTTGTTGGATAGCGCCTTCGGTGCTGCAATTGGTTATGCCTAGCAAGATGCTGGCGAGCAACGCAAACCCTGCCAAGATACCCGTTTGGAAAGACAGCTTTGAGCGCAGTTGGGCGAGATTGTCAGGCGCTAGCCAACGGTGTAGCCAATCCAAATAACGCAAAGTTTGCGTTTTTAAGGGGTCGGTTGATGTGGGGTCGAGTTTCATGTGGTGTTCCAACCTAATAATGTAGGGTGGGCAATGCTTTTCTGCCCACCGTAATCCTTAAACAATCGGTGGGCAGAAAAGCATTGCCCACCCTTCGCCGCTACAATTGACTCACGGTTTTGGTATTTCCAACGGCTTGCCTTTACGGTCACGCCCGTAAATCCTGGGCCGGATGTAATGGTCGATCAATGGTGTCGCCGCGTTCATCAATAACACCGCGAAGCCCGCGCCTTCAGGATAAGCGCCCCAAGTGCGGATGACGAAGATTAGCAAGCCGCAACCGGCGCCGAACACTAGCTGCCCCGTCGCGGTGTTCGGTGACGTGACATAATCGGTGGCGATGAAAAACGCCACGCACATCATTGCGCCTGAATTCAGATGCAGAAAAGGGCTGACGTAATGGTCGCTGTCAAGCAGATGGAACACGCCGGACAAGAGCGCCACGGTCATCAGCAACGACACCGGAATCTGCCATTGGATGATGTTTTGGCGGATCAGCCATAAGCCACCCAAACCCAGCAATAGCGTCGATGTTTCGCCTAAACTGCCGCGTGTCCAGCCGATAAAATTAAGCACGGCGGAGTAATCTTTGAGGATGTCCGGCAACAAACGGTGTTGGGAAAATTCGGTTTTTATATAACCCAAAGTCGTCGCCCCCGTATAAGCATCGAGGTTTTGCAAACCTGAAAAAGTGATGCCCAAGCTGTCGGCAAAGCTTGGCGAATCGGCAAAAAACAGCGGCGAGACATTCGCCCATGTGGTCATTTCGATAGGGAATGAAATCAGCAAGGCCACCCGCGCCAACATGGCAGGGTTAAACAGATTTTGCCCCAAGCCGCCATAGACTTGCTTGCCCAGCACAATTGCCAGCCCCGCACCCACCACGCCCAGCCACCAAGGCGCCCACGGCGGCAAGGTCATTGCCAACAACCAGCCAGTTAGCAAGGCGGAACCATCCAGTAACACGGGTTTTACCGCCTTACCTTTCAGGCGGATGCAGAAGGCTTCAAACAACACCGCCGACGTGAGGGTGACGGAAAACAAGAACACCGCAGGCCAGCCGAAGCACCATAGCCCGAAGACGGTGGCGGGCGACAAGGCCAGCATGACTTGCCACATAATCTGGCGGACACTTCTGTTCGCGCCGACATGGGCGCCGCTACTGGGTTTGTTATGGGTCATCATACGGTGGCCTCCTGCTCGGCTTTTAGGCGATCACGTTCCTTTTTGGCGGCGATACGCGCTTCCTCTTCTTCCTTCTGTTGCTGGGCAATGCGGTCCAGCCGAGCTTGCCGCGCTTCCATCAGGCGTTTGGTCTGTTCAGATTTGTGCTGCGCTTGTTGCCGTGCGGCGACTTCGCCGGACGCATATTTAAAATAGTGCACCAGCGGGATATTCGACGGGCAAATATACGAACAACAGCCGCAACTGATGCAGTCTTTTAAGCCGATGTCCACGGCGGCATCCAGTTGGTTGGCGCGGATGTTGTTCGCCATATCCAAAGGCCGCAGCCCCGCAGGGCAGACCGTCACGCAACTGGCGCACCGGATGCAGGGTTGTTCGTCGGTGTCCTTCAGCTCGCTTTGGGTCAGCGCCAAAATGCCGCTGGTGGCCTTAACGGTGGGTAAGCTGATATGGGGTAGGGAATCGCCCATCATCGGCCCGCCCATGACGATGCGGGCGGTCTTTTCCGGACTGACATAGCAAAAGTTAAACAAATCGGCAATTAACGTGCCCAACGGGACTTCCACATTCATCGGGCGTTGCACCGCACCGCCAGCCACGGTGACGACGCGGCTGACCAGTGGCCGCCCATGCCGGATGGCGTTATGGACGGCGTAGGCGGTGCCGACGTTATGGATGGTCACGCCAATTTCCGAGGAACGGCAACCGACGGGGACTTCTTTGCCCGTGACATAACGGATCAATTGCCTGTCCCAGCCCATCGGATAGCGGGTGGGGATTTGCACGACCTTAACTGACGGGTAAGGCAAGGCGGCCGCTGTCATGGCGGCGAAGGCCTGCGGCTTGTTGTCTTCAATTGCCACCACGGCACTATGGGTTTCCATGCCGTGCAACATCAGGCGTACACCGTCGATGATGGCGTCTGCGCGTTCTTGCATCAGGCGGTCGTCACAGCTCAGATAAGGCTCGCATTCCGCACCGTTGATAATCAGCGTGTCGATACGGTTTTCCCGGCCCATATTCAGCTTGACGGCGGTCGGGAACGTCGCCCCGCCCAAACCGACGATGCCCGCCGCGCCCACCCGCAAGCTGATGTCTTCGGGGGGCAGTTGGAAGGGGTCGCCAATGTCCGGCGTTTGCAGCCATTCGTCTTTGCCGTCCGTTTCCAAAACAATCATGCGGATGGGCAACGCGGACGGATGCGGGGCAGGATAATCGTTGACATCCAAGATGACGCCGGAACTGGAGGCGTGTACGGGCGCGGAAATCATGCCTTGGCTATGGGCCAACAATTGGCCTTTTAGGACAACCTCACCGACTTTAATTAACGGTTCGGCGGGTTTGCCGACATGCTGCTGCAACGGAATATAGAGTTTTTTCGGCAACGGGAAATCGGTGACGATAGCTTGTGTCGCGGTGCTGGTTTTGCGCTCTTCGGCGTGGACACCGCCACGGATGCGCCAGTTGCTGAACAGGCCGGTCATAGCGGGCTACCTGCCACGGCGACGCGGGGTTTTGCCCAGCGCCAGTTCCGCAAGGTGATTTCAATCGGGTGCATTTGCAGGCATTCGGTCGGGCATACCTCAACACATTTTTTGCAGGCGATGCAGGCATCGGCAACCACCGCGTGGATCTGCTTGGGGGCACCGACTATCGCATCGGTGGGGCAGACTTTAAAGCAACGGGTGCAACCGGTGCAGGTGGCTTCGCTGACGCGGGCGACCAACAGTTCCGGCTCCTGCACGTCTTTCAAATCCAACTCCAATCCTAATAGCGCGGCAATTTGTTCGGCCAATGTGCTACCGCCAGGTGGGCAAATGGTTGCGGGGGCTTTGCCTTCCGCCAAGGCTTCGGCGGCCGGACGGCAGCCCGGAAAGCCACATTGCCCGCACTGCGAACCGGGCAGCATCGCTTCCAATTCATCAACAATCGGGCTGCTTTCAACTTTTAAATATTTGCCGGCAATGCCCAGCAACAAGCCCAGCAACAGCCCTAATCCGGTCAAACTGATGATTGCGTAGAAAACGTACATGGTGTTTCCTGTGTGTTCTTAAAAAAATGTGTTGTCCACGAAAAGCGCCGATACCCTCTGGGGCACACGTTTGGCATACAACCGTAGGGTGGGCAAACGACCCTATCGTTTGCCCACCAAAGCGGCTTAAAGGTCTCCCAACAAAAGTGGTGGGCAGAAAAGCATTGCCCACCCTACATCCCTCTCGTCCGTGCCTTTTCGTGGACAAATTCCATAAGCCTATTTGGTATAAAGCCCCGCAAAGCCCATAAATGCCAGCGATAAAATTCCAGCAGTGATGAACGCTATCGGCGTACCGGCAAACAGCACAGGAACGGCCATTAACGCCAGCCGCTCGCGCAAACCGGCAAACAGCACCATCACTAGCGTGAAACCCAGCGCCGAACCGAAGCCAAACATCAGGCTTTGCATGAAGCCGTATTTCTCTTGCACGTTCAGCAAAGCCACGCCCAGCACAGCGCAATTGGTGGTGATGAGCGGCAGGAATATCCCCAAAATCTGGTACAGCACCGGCGAAGTTTTGTGCACAACCATTTCGGTAAACTGCACTACGGCGGCAATCACCAGAATAAAGGCGAGGATGCGTAAAAACTCAATATGTAGCGGCGCAAGGATAAAATGCTCCAATAACCAGCTGGTCATCGCTGCTAAGGTCAGCACAAACGTGGTCGCCAGACCCATGCTGAGTGCCGAATCGAGTTTTTTTGACACGCCCATAAACGGGCATAGGCCAAGGAATTTGACCAGCACCACGTTATTGACCAAAGCCGTGCCTAATAAAAGAAGTAGATATTCGCTCACTGTTGTTTCCTGACGAGGGATAGGGCTTTTCAGGGTATCAGCAGTAATTATGCCAATTTGTTTAGGGGTGCAAAGACAGGCGCGGGGCCGCCAAACAAGCCTTTTGGGCTGTGGCAAGTCTGACAGTTGGCGGCTATGGAAAATTTTTTTTGTCGGAAATCTGACAAAATGGCTTTGGTAGTGCTCAGGGCTTCGTAAGCCGTAATAAGCCTAAGTGATTGCCCATAAGTTTTTTAACATTGGAGGAATGCCCCCTTATTTTTAAGCGGAGGCGAGAATAAGCCTTATTCCGGCCTACGAAACTAAGCTTTAGAATGGTTGCCTAACGGATTTTTAAACCACTGGCGTTAAAATTGCTGATATAAATGAAGCAATAAACAAAGCCCTCACCTCCAGGCCGCGACATGAAAAAATCTTCATTAAAATTTTTACAAGAACACACCGCTATGGCGAGCGTCATTGATGAATTTGCCTCGGGTTTGTTTGGTGGCGCAACAAGCGCCGATAATGGGACGATGCCTTATAACTTGTTTGTGGAAACAGTTGAGCAAGTGCCCATCGCCATTTCCATCACTGACAAGAAAGCCAAAATCCTTTACGTTAATGAAGAGTTTTCCAGAATTACCGGCTACCAATCGGAAGATATTTTAGGTGAGAACGAATCTGTGCTTTCCGATAAGCGCACACCCAAGTCGGTGTATTACGACTTATGGCACACCATCCGCAGCAAAAAAATTTGGCGTGGCAGCCTATGCAACCGCCATAAATCCGGCGAGCGTTATATCGCCGATTTGACTATCGCCCCGATGTTAAACGAGCAAGGCGAGATCACCCATTACATCGGCATGCACCGCGACATCACCTTGGCGCATGAAGCCGACAAACGGGTTTTTAACCAAAAACTACTGATTGAATCCGTCATCAATGCCTCGCCGATTGCGATGGTGGTGATTGACGACCAGAATAAGGTCATCCTTGACAACCACAACTACAAAGCCTTAGTCAGCGACCTTGACAAAGGCGAGCCGGCGGCCTATTTCTTGCAGTTGTTGCGCGAGGAAATGGGCGATGAATGGGACGAGCTGCAAAGCCACGAACAGGGCTTCAACAACCGCGAGTTCAGGGTGGAAGGCAAGGCGGGGCGCAGAGCCAGGTGGTTTTCTTGCGCGGGCAATTGGTTTAACGAGAACGAAGTCCATGCCGATGCGTTCTTTGACAATACCGAAAAACAATACCTGATCCTGACCATCACCGACATCACGCGACAACGTCGGCAGATAGAAGAGCTGCATATCCAAACCTTAAAGACGGTCATCTCCGAAGACGAACGGGTGCGCGGCATCCGCGAAACCTTACTGGGCGCAATCCATCAAATCCACATGCCGATGAACCAAATTAGGGCGGCTGAGCAGATTTTGAAGCATAAAAACGATGCACAAAATGCGGGCTTGTTGCAAATTTTGCAGCAAATCCAAGAATCGGGCGAAGAAGCGATTGCCACTATGCAAAATTGTATCCCCGAAATTTTTCAAACCGCCGTTATTCCGGCCAATCTCAACCAAATCCTGCACGAGGTGCTATTGCTGAGCGACCAGCGCATCTGGAGCAATGGCATTGATGTGCATTGGCAACCACAGGCGGCATTGCCAAATATCCTAGGTTCTGAAAATCGTCTGCGCCTATTGTTTAACCAATTACTGGAGAATGCCATCGACGCAGTAAGTTCCACAGACACGGGTGAGCGGCGCATTAAAATCAGCACGGCCGCCGATGAAGATTTGGTGTATGTGTGCATAGAAGACTCCGGGCCGGGAATCCCGGAAGAAAAACGTAGCAAAGTGTTCGAGCCGTTCTACACCACACGCCCGATGGGCGGGCAGAAAGCGGGCATGGGCTTGGTGATTGCCAAGGAAATCGTCAGCCAACATCAAGGTTTCATCGACATTGACCCCAATTATGACCAAGGTTGCCGCATTAAAATCAGCTTTCCATTGTCTGGAGAAACCACCAGCAAGGAGTTCGGTATGCGTACATCTTGCCGCCATAAAGCGGCTCCGCCTCATCCAGGCAACATCCGAGGAACTGACTAATGCTTGAGCGCACCGAACTTATCGAAGCGGAATTGGACACGCTTTATCTCATTAGCCAAGTGCTGAACAGCACCCACGATTTGCACACCAAACTGCAAGCCGTATTGGAAGTGTTGCATAAACGCTCAGGTATGCGTTCCGGCATGATCACCCTTAAGGAAATCGAAAGTGACAGCCTGATTGTCAGTGCGGTGCACGCCAATACCGACAACCCGCTTAAACAGCCGATACGTTACCATCCGGGCGAAGGCGTGATGGGCGCGATACTGGATGCCGGCAGCACCATCGTGGTGGAAAAAGTCGCCGAAGAGCCGCGCTTTTTAGGCCGCATGGGCTTATATGACCCTGAATTGCCGTTTATCGGTTCACCGATTTATATCGAACAAGGCGACACCATCGGCGTGTTGGCGGCGCAACCGGATAACCGCTTGTTTTTAGGCGAACGCGCCCGTTTCTTGGAAATGATCGCCAACCTGATCGCGCAAAGCGTAAAAATGCTGCGTGTCATGGAACGTAACCAGCGCTCGCTACAAAGTGAACGGGACCAGCTTAAACAGGCGTTAATCAAAAACTACCGTTTTGAAAATATTATCGGGCATTCGCCAGCGATGCTGAAGGTGTTTGAACTCATCCGCCAAGTCGCCAAATGGAACACCACCGTGCTGATACGCGGCGAGTCCGGCACGGGTAAGGAAGTCGTCGCCAATGCCATCCACTTTAATTCCGGCTGCGCCAGCGGGCCTTTTTTAAAGCTCAATTGTGCCGCGTTGCCGGACACGTTGTTGGAGTCGGAATTGTTCGGGCATGAAAAAGGCGCGTTCAGCGGCGCCATCAGCCAACGTAAAGGGCGGTTTGAGCTCGCCAACAATGGCACGCTATTTCTGGATGAAATTGGCGAAATTTCCGCTTCGTTCCAAGCCAAACTGTTGCGTGTGTTGCAAGAAGGCGAATTTGAGCGCGTTGGCGGCACCCAAACCATTAAGGTCAACGTCCGCATCATCGCCGCCACCAACCGCAACTTGGAAGAAGAAGTGACACAAGGCAAGTTCCGTGAAGACTTGTATTACCGCCTCAACGTTATGCCTATCAACATGCCGCCATTGCGTGAGCGTAGCGAAGACATCCCGGAATTGTCGGAGTTTTTGCTGGCGCGCATTTCCGAACAACAAGGCGGCCGGCCTTTGGAGATCAAGGAAAGCGCTATCCGCATCCTGATGAAACACGACTGGCCCGGCAATGTCCGCGAACTCGCCAACTGTTTGGAACGGGCGGCGATTATGAGCGCAAACGGCATCATCGACCGCGATGTGATGGTCAACACTGGTCTGGAAAGCGTGGTGGCGCAAGCCGGACTCACCAGCAAGCCGCAAAAGCTGCCTTCGGTGGATGTCCATGACGAAAACTTGGATGACCGCGAACGCGTTATCGCCGCTTTGGAACAAAGCGGCTGGGTGCAAGCCAAAGCCGCCCGTTTGCTGAACATGACCCCTAGGCAGATTGCTTACCGCATCGCCACCTTGGATATTACGATGAAGCAGATTTAGGGGGCGGATTGTTTCCGGCAAAGCCGCCATATCAAAAGGAACAAGGCGTTATAATGGGTCATGTCCAACGCAAACGAGCGCAAATCCATGCCTATAAATTATCATGACATCATCACCATTGAACCTGGCAAACGTAGCGGGAAGCCCTGCATTAGAGGGTTACGCATCACCGTTTACGATGTGCTGTCTTGGCTAGCCAATGGCATGAGCCGCACGGAAATTGTCGAGGATTTCCCCGAATTGACCGATGATGACATAACCGCTTGTTTGCTGTTTGCCGCCGATAGGGAGCATCAATTAGTCACTATCAAAACCGAAGTTGCTGCTTGATGAAAATCTGTCGCGGCGGATTGTGCCATTTATCCAAAATATCTACCCAAATTCGACACAAGTAGCTTTGGTCGGCTTGGAACGTGCCGATGATCGTGTGATCCGGCAATATGCCATCGATTTCAACTACATTATTACCACTCAGGATGCGGATTTTTACGAAATGAGTTTGATCCATGGGCAACCACCCAAGATTGTTTGGCTCAAAATGGCCAATCAAACAAAAGCTCAAATTATCAAAGCCTTGCTTGATAATCATCAAGCTATTGAACAAGCCTTAATTATCGACAATAAAGCCTGTATCGAGATTATTTGATTTCGATTTTTAAAAAATATTGGTTTGGCGTAAGACAGTTTCCGGCAAAACTGCCAACTGCCCCGCCATCAACTGCAAAGGATGCACAACTTCACCCCCACCGGCATTCATAAAAACCGCGCAGCCAAAATTGCTGCTGACCACCCGCTCAACCCCAGAGCCATTAATCGCCTGCTGTTTCATGGCGCGTAATTGCCCGGCATTGTCAGGGTGGCTGAGCATGTAGCTCCCGCCTGCGCCGCAACATAGGTGGTTGTCGGGTAGGGGGGTGACTTCCAGTCTGGGGATTTTTGCCAGCAAGGCGTACACGTTTTGCTGATTTTTCAGGGCATTGCGTTGGCTGCACGGTTCGTGTACGGCGACTTTTTCCGGCGAAGCTTGTAAATGTAAATCATCAGGCCAATGCGCCAGCAAAAATCCGCTGATGTCCTGCAAACGCTGCTTGAATAAGTCCGCAGCTTCGGCATCTTCATGTCGGTATTCGCTTAACATCGCCCCGCAACCCGTCGCGGTATGCAGCACCGCTTCCACATCCAAGGCGTTGAACACGTTGATGTTGTTTTCTATCAATCCCGTTGCTGATTGGCCGTTGTGCTGGTGCACCGCCCCGCAGCAGCCTTGTCCGGGCGGCACGATGACTGCATAGCCAATGGCGTTTAACAGTTGGATGGCGGCTTGCAACGTGGCGTTGTCGAAATGTTCGGCGATACAGCCGGTGAACAGGGCGACTTGCCCCTGTGCCGCACCTGTGGCGGGGTAGTGTGCCGCCAAGGGTTTTAGCGCGGGTCGGGTCAGTAGGGCGTTGGCATCTTCCAGGTGCAGTTTTTTTAGCAAACCAATATGCCGCAATGGCTTTTGCACACCGGATTTTAAATACAGCGTCAGCAAGGGCAATAAACGCCGCCGCCAGCGTTTGTTTTCGATGAGGCAGAACGCTAATTTTGCTAAACCTTGCGGTGCTGCGGCCAAGTGCGCTTGGGCTTGGTCAAACAGCTCGCCGTAGGCCATGCGGCTAGGGCAGACGGTCTCGCAAGCCCGGCATTGCAGGCAGTTGTCCAGATGCAGGCGTTCTGCATCGGTGATGGGTTGGTTTTCCACGAGGATTTTGCTGAGCGTGCGGATGCGGCTACGCGGGGTTTCTTCAGGGGTCTGGAACAACCGGAAGGTCGGGCAAGTGTTGATGCATAGCCCGCAACGCATACAGTCTGCGGCATCGGGGAGGTAAGGGCCGGCTGATGGCAATGTGGCGGCGGGATCAAAATCCATGTCTATAAAATCAAACATTTCAGGACTCCATCACTTGCACATAAGCGCGGCGCAGCAATTCCATTTCTGCGGGTGGCCTGCCACGCAGTTCCGGTAGGGTCCTTAGCTTGCAGGTGCGGCTTTGCAATAGTTTATGCGGCGGGTCAAGCAACATGAACCGCGCCATATGGGCGGTGACAATGCCGCCGGGCGTGTCGATTTGCACACTAAAGCCCGGTTCGGCTTGCAACAAATCATTGTCAAGCTGGTACAGCTGGTTGATGGCGTTGACCAACACCGAGGGATGCAGGACGACTTTTGTTTCGGCCTTAGCGTCCAAGGCGCTGGATAAGGCCGGCAATGGGCTTGGAAAACAGACGCTGCCATTGTCGTGTTGGGCGAACAGCGTCAAGGCGCTGATGTCACCTTTATAGTAAAGCAACAGGCGGTGGTATTTGAAAAGCTCATCAGTGTCCATGTAAGTCCCACAACGGTTTATAACTGCTGTCCAAACGCGACAGGCGGGCATTGGTCTGTTCCACTAATTGATAGTCCGGATAGCGGCGGGTGTTGCCTGCGCCGTACCAGCTTTCCATGGCGATGGTCAGACGTTGTTTTTCGGCGGCGCAATCGGCAATTTGTTGCCGCAGCCACGCCATACTGTTTGCCGGCGCCAGTTCGGCAATGCGGTAGCGGACGCCCGTTTGGAAAATCCGTACCCCGCCGCCTTGCGCGGCGGTGTGGTGCAACGCCGCCGCATCGGTGATTTCCACGCCCGCCAAATAGTCAATGCCGAATTCGTGCAATTGCGGCAACCACGGCACGGTTGGCCCCATTAGCACGGTTTTCGCGTTGCCGGACAGTTCCGCCAAACGCGGGAAGGTTTTGTTGGGGATGGTGCTGGCGCTCAGGAACACCCAATCGGCTGTAGGTAGCAGGAATTCGGCGGCGGCATCGGGCAAGTCGCCTAGTTGCGGCTGCCTTTCCAGCACGGTGAGCCGTATCTTGTTTTGGTAGCGTTCTATGCCGGGATAATGGCCGATGACCACGACATTCTTGCCCGAAAGCTGCGGCAAGAAATGTTCAAACACGGCGAGGTTGGCGTGTTCGGCGGTGGTGTCCAACACCACAGATGCCGGCATTGTCCGGCTGTTCAGACAACAGTTGATCGCCGCCATCGCCACCGTGGCTTTATACGGTTCCCAGTCCAGTATCCATGCCGCCAAATCGGTGATGGGTTTGCCCGTCAACGTACCTGACCACGGCAAGGTGCGGGTGGGTATGGCAGGGCTCATCGCCAACCCTATCGAGCCTTGGCTATCATCTTGGCAGAGTGTCCAGACCAGGCCAATCATCAGCCGGTCGGCCTTGGTGGCGCCGCTACAAGCGTCGAGCAGCAGTTCGTAAAGGTGCTTTGGTGCTGCGTGTAAGCATCGGTTGGGCAACATGTCAGCGGTTTGCGGCGCGGCGGCTTACGATTTCGGCATACAATTTTTCAACCACCCGCCTGACTTGTGGCCTTTCCCGCGCATCCAGCCGCATGACGGGGCACGAAATGCCATGTTCCCTGAGATAACGGTGATATTCAATCAGATAAGTCTGGGTGGTGTTGTCGTCATAATGGGTGATGGCAACCACGGCGGGATGGTTTTTTAAATAATCGCCATGCCGTTGGAGAAAATAAGCCATTTCCGCCAATGGCTGCGGGTGGGCATTGTCAATCATGACAATCATGCCAATGGCGCCTTGGCAGGCAATCGAAGCCATAAAATCAAAGCGGCGTTGTCCGGGCGTCCCATAAAGGTGCAGCTTGGTGTTGTGGATATGTGTAGTGCCGTATTCAACGCCTACGGTTGTTGTGGGCTTCCGGTGCAGGGCGTCCTGTTCGGTCGCACGGACTTCTGTGCCAAGCATTGGCGATTCACTAAGCGAGGCGATAGCCGTGGTTTTGCCCGAACCGACATTGCCGACAAAAACGATTTTCATCGGTGCGGGGGTGGGCGTTAAGGGTGGGATAGTTAAGTGTTTTGGTCTCATAATTCCACCTAATAAATTAAATGGTCAGGTTTGTATCGGTATGGACTGCCGGTTATTGGCTTTAACCGGCATTTTCAGGCCGATTTTTTCTGCTCATATCCAAAACCGACGATGTCCAGCCAATCTTCAACATCCGCATCAATAATCTCCAGGCCGATTTTTTTGCAATAACGGATTTCTTTGTCGGTGGGGTTTTTGTTCAGCACCCAGCCTTTAGGTTCTGCTGCGTCCCTGATGATGTCGCTCATCACCATGCGTTCCGAATCACGGTTCAGGCGCAAGCCCAAAAACAAGTATTGTTTGCCTTTGCGGTAGCTTTTCAAAAAATCAGGGATGGCAAAGCCGCCCATCAGTTCAGTGATGTAATCGACATAATCCGCATCGGAAGCGACATAATTGGCTTCCGGTTTGGGTGTGCCCATCGGTTTGAACAGCACGGGAAAGCGGGAGTCCACTTGCTCCTGAGAAATTTCAAAATAACTGCTGCCGTCAAAATGGTAGATGCGGAAACGGAACTGGCTGGCGGTGATCCGTGCCACGCCAACGATCAGCGTGTGTTCCTCGTCGGTGTAACTGTCTTGCAGTTGGGTGTCGCGGTTGACGTCAATCACATAGGCGGGCTTCCAATGCGCCAACCAATCGTGGATTGCGGCACGGGTCCATTCGGTTTCGCCGTAAGTCCGGTTGAGGAATTGGCCGAGGAAGTTGCGCCCCCGTTTTAGTTCTTGGTTCATTGCGGCACGGGGGAATTCATACATCAATTTAGGCGCCATTGGTTGGCCGTTGTTCATTGCCAAAATCAGGCTATGGCTGTCGGCGGGCATGGCTTGGCCGGTGAGTTTGTTTTTGGCGTCGAACAACACGCCAGGACCTAAGTAAGGGACGATTTTGTTGTCATAAAGTCCGTCTAAGATTTCAGAAAACAGCGGGGATGACATGGCATACTCCATAAGGGCTTAAATATTTAAGGCTTATGCAAAAATCAAACCATGTTTAACAAATTTTTATCATGTTGATTGTTATAGGATTGTTGTTGGACAGATAAGTTGGATTTGTTGGGTTTGTGACAATTTCCCTATTGGCCCAAAGATCACCACACGTCGGCATTATCGGCAAGCGGTCAAGAAACAGACGACCTGCACGGTGGCGGGAGAATCAGGTGACGAAAAATCCAGAAGCACCCTATATAAATAGTATGGGAGCAATAACCCCACTGTCAGCAAGCCTACACCGACAGAACAAAATGTGCGAAAGCCAACGTGGGTTTTGTTTAAAAAATAAAAAAATAATCCAATTAAATCAATTAATTATAAATATTTTTGCACTTGGCACAGGCATTGCTTTATTGGTAATGTCATTAACCACAACGACCCACACAGGAGAAGATCATGGCTAAATTACGTCAATGTGCAATATATGGTAAAGGTGGAATTGGTAAATCCACCACTACACAAAATCTGGTTTCTGCTTTGGCGGAACTGGGCAACAAAGTAATGATTGTCGGTTGCGACCCTAAAGCCGATTCTACCCGTTTAATCCTGCACGCAAAAGCGCAGACAACCATCATGAGCTTGGCGGCTGAAGCAGGCAGTGTTGAAGATTTGGAACTCGAAGACGTGTTGAAAGTCGGCTACGGCGGCATCAAATGCGTTGAATCAGGCGGCCCTGAGCCAGGCGTTGGCTGTGCAGGCCGTGGTGTTATCACCGCGATTAACTTCCTCGAAGAAGAAGGTGCTTATGATGATGAACTTGACTTCGTTTTTTATGATGTACTTGGGGATGTTGTGTGTGGTGGTTTTGCCATGCCAATCCGTGAGAACAAGGCGCAAGAAATTTACATCGTTTGCTCGGGCGAAATGATGGCGATGTATGCCGCCAACAACATTGCTAAAGGTATCGTGAAATACGCGAACTCAGGCAGTGTCCGTCTGGCCGGTTTAATCTGTAACTCACGTGAAACTGCACGTGAAGACGAACTGATCTCTGCGTTGGCTGCAAAAATCGGCACAACAATGATCCATTTCGTACCACGTGACAATGTTGTGCAACGCGCTGAAATCCGTCGTATGACTGTTATCGAATACGAACCACAAGCTAAACAAGCGGATGAATACCGCCAATTGGCAATCAAAATTCGTGATAACAAAAACTTCGTCATCCCAACACCAATCACTATGGACGAGTTGGAAGAATTGATGATGGAATTCGGCATTATCGACCAAGAAGACGAATCTATCATTGGTAAAACAGCCGCTGCTGAAGCGACTGCTTAAAACGAACAACTTGTAGAGACGCAAAATTTTGCGTCTCTACAGGATTCTGATCCTCAAACCGTGTCTATGGAAGATTATCCATGGCATCCGTAGGAGAACAACATGGCAGCTTTAACCAGAGAAGAAACTGAAGCGTTGATTCAGGAAGTTCTGGAAATTTATCCCGAACAGGCCAAAAAAGACCGCGCCAAACATTTGGCGGTCAACGACCAGTCGCTCGAAAAATCAAACAAATGTATCACTTCCAACCGCAAATCTTTGCCAGGCGTCATGACCATCCGTGGTTGTGCTTACGCTGGCTCTAAAGGTGTGGTTTGGGGCCCGATCAAGGATATGATCCATATTTCCCATGGCCCGGTCGGTTGCGGACAATACTCCCGCGCCGGTCGCCGTAACTATTACGTCGGTACTACAGGCGTGAACACCTTCGGTACGATGAATTTTACGTCTGATTTCACCGAAAAGGACATCGTGTTCGGCGGCGACAAAAAGCTGGCGAAAATTATCACCGAAATTGAAGGCTTGTTCCCGCTGCATAAAGGCATCAGCATCCAATCCGAATGTCCGATTGGTCTGATTGGTGACGATATTGAAGCGGTTGCCAAAAAAGGCAACAAAGAAATCAACAAACCGGTTGTGCCTGTCCGTTGCGAAGGCTTCCGTGGCGTGTCGCAATCTTTAGGCCACCATATCGCCAATGACGCGATCCGGGACTGGGTCTTGGAAAACCGCGACGGTGACGACAGCTTCCCGACCACCCCTTATGACGTTGCCGTGATCGGTGACTACAACATCGGTGGTGACGCTTGGGCTTCACGCACCTTGTTGGAAGAAATGGGTTTGCGCGTTGTCGCCCAATGGTCCGGTGACGGCACTATCGCTGAAATCGAAAAAACCCCAAAAGTTAAGCTGAACCTGATCCATTGCTACCGTTCGATGAACTACATCGCACGGCACATGGAAGAAAAGTACAAAATCCCCTGGATTGAGTACAACTTCTTCGGCCCGACCAAAATTGCCGAATCACTGCGCCGGATTGCCTCGCATTTTGATGACACCATCAAAGCAGGCGCGGAACGTGTGATTGCCCGTTATGAAGCTGAATATCAAGCGGTCATCGACAAATACAAACCACGCCTGCAAGGCAAACGCGTCATGCTGTACATCGGCGGTTTGCGGCCTCGCCATGTCATTGGTGCGTATGAAGATTTGGGCATGGAAGTTGTGGGTACCGGTTATGAATTTGGCCATAACGACGATTATGACCGCACTATCCAAGAAATGGGCAACTCGACGTTGTTGTACGATGACGTGACCGGTTATGAGTTTGAAGAGTTCGTTAAACGTGTGCAACCGGATTTGATCGGTTCAGGCATCAAGGAAAAATACATTTTCCAAAAAATGGGTGTTCCGTTCCGGCAAATGCACTCTTGGGACTATTCCGGCCCTTACCACGGTTATGACGGCTTCGCCATTTTTGCCCGCGATATGGACATGACAATCAACAACCCTTGCTGGAAACAAGTGAAAGCGCCGTGGAAAACGGATGCGAGTAGCGAAGCGGTTAAAGCCGCTGCGTAAGCCGTATTGATTTCACACCTAGATTTTAATTCTGTGCAACTTTCTATTAGCACGTCATTCCGGCAGGGATTGCCGGAATCTAAGCGACATGGATGGCAACTCATAAACACATCCCTGTGTTCTGGATTCCGGCAATCCCTGCCGGAATGACGGTATCTTAAAGTTTGCTGTATTTATTGAATTCTTTGGTGTGGTAACACTGCAATATTTGCAAATGGTAGGCATCATCATTTTGCATGGTGCGTACCCAACTCTTACTCAAAACGTCGTCCACAGATTAGTGGCGCGTAGGAGATTACCATGAGCCAACAAGTTGATAACATCCAACCCAGCTATCCGTTATTCAGAACTGACGAATACAAGGAGAACCTGGCCAACAAACGTGCCGAATATGAAGAACGCCATCCGCAAGAAAAAATTGATGAAGTGTTCCAATGGACGACCACTAAAGAATACCAAGAGCTGAACTTTAACCGTGAAGCCTTGACCGTCAACCCTGCCAAAGCTTGCCAACCGTTAGGCGCAGTGCTGTGCGCATTGGGTTTTGAAAAAACCATGCCTTACGTCCACGGTTCACAAGGCTGTGTCGCGTACTTCCGCACCTATTTTAACCGCCATTTCAAAGAGCCTATCGCTTGCGTGTCTGACTCCATGACCGAAGACGCGGCGGTGTTCGGTGGACAAAAAAACATGTTCGCAGGTTTGGAAAACGCCAAAGCCTTGTACCAGCCTGACATCATCGCCGTTTCGACTACCTGTATGGCGGAAGTTATCGGTGACGACTTGAACGCGTTCATCAACAACGCCAAAAAAGCCGGCCATGTCGAGCAAGATTATCCGACTCCGTTCGCACATACTCCAAGCTTTGTCGGCAGCCACACCACGGGTTGGGACAATATGTTCGAGGGTATGGCAAAGTATTTCACGCTCAACCACATGGAAGGCAAAGCCGTTGGCAGCAATGGCAAGATCAATCTGGTGCCGGGTTTTGAAACTTACTTGGGCAACTTCCGCGTCATGCACCGTATGATGAAAGAAATGGGCGTGGATTATTCTTTGTTGAGCGATCCTTCTGAAGTCCTTGATACGCCAGCAGACGGCACGTTCCGCATGTATGCGGGCGGCACTACCCAAGCGGAAATCAAAGACGCGCCAAACGCTATCGACACGATTTTGCTGCAACCTTGGCAGTTGGAAAAAACCAAAAAGTTTGTACAAAACATCTGGCACCAACCTGCCACCGCCATCAACATCCCAATGGGCTTGGAATGGACTGACGAGTTCTTGATGACCATTTCCAAACTGACTGGCAAAGAAATACCTGCCTCATTGGAATTGGAACGTGGTCGTCTGGTGGACATGATTACTGACTCGCATGCTTGGCTGCACGGCAAAAAGTTTGCGCTGTACGGTGATGCTGATTTCGTCATGGGTATGACCAAATTTTTGCTGGAATTGGGCGCAGAACCCTCTGATGTGTTGTGCAACCATGCCAACAAACGCTGGCTGAAAGCCATGGAAAAAATCTGCAAAGATTCGCCTTATGGCGTCAACACCCAAATCCACATTGGCCGTGATTTGTGGCATTTTCGCTCCTTGATGTTCACCAATAAACCGGACTTCATGATCGGCAACTCTTATGGCAAATTCATCCAACGCGACACCTTTTACAAAGGCGAAGCGGACGAAGTGCCATTGATCCGTATCGGTTTCCCCATTTTCGACCGCCACCATTTGCACCGCATGACCACCTTAGGCTATGAAGGCGCAATCTACATGCTGACCACCTTGGTCAACGCGGTATTGGAGCAGTTGGACAAAGAAACCAAAGGCATGGGCACTACGGATTACAACTACGATTTGATCCGTTAGTTTGTGTATCCCTGTAGAGACGCAAAATGTTGCGTCTCTACGCCTATTTAATGCGTGTTAAACGGAGAAACCCAAATGCCTAGCGTCATGTTGAAAAAAAACTCGGAAGGCAAATTGGTCTTCTACGTGCCGAAAAAAGACTTGGAAGAAGTGGCGGAATCCGTCGAGTTTGATACCGCCGAAAAATGGGGCGGTGAAGTCGTTTTGGCCGACGGCTCGAAATATTACTTTGAACCGATTCCCATGCCCGACTTCCCCATCACTTTACGCGCAAAACGTGTAGATTCAGGAGAATAATCATGGCCTTATATATTGTTGAAGCAGACTGCATTTCCTGCGGTGACTGCGAACCGGTCTGTCCCACCCAATCCATCACCGAAGGTGCGATAGTCTTTAAAATTGACAAACGCACCTGTACCGAATGCGAAGGCGATTTTGACGTGCCGCAATGCGTTAAAGTCTGCCCTATCGACAACTGCATTCTGCCTTTAGAGGCTTAATTTTATGAACCAGGACGCGCTATCACGGGAACTGGCCCTGCGCATCGGGCTGGCGGCACGCGCCTTACCCGATACCGATGCCAAGCGCCTGCTCGCCGTGCTTGCCGATTGCACCGGTATGCCGATGACCGAAAGCCAACTCGCCAACATTGACTTGGCGACCTTAAAAGCGGCCGGGCAAGGTGAATTTGCCAAGGTTGCGGACGACGTTTTGCAACAGGCATTGGACATACTCAAAAACACCGCATCCGAAAAAATCTTGCCTGCCGTGCAGCCTTACGAAGAGGGCGAAATGCCCAATTCAGTGCGCATTGCCTGCGCCAGCGATGATGCCATCCATGTCAACGGCCATTTTGGCGGCTGCACTTGGTTTATGGTTTATCAGGTGAACAGCGAAGAAGCACGACTGATTGACATCCGTGCCACGGACATTCCAGCGGGCTTGGTGGTTGACGACAAAAACATCTACCGCGCCGAGCAAATCCAGGATTGCAAAGTGGTCTATGTCGCTTCGGTCGGCGGCCCTGCGGCGGCGAAAATAGTCAAGCTAGGCATACATCCGATGAGACTGGAGGCCGTGGCAAGCTTGGCTGACATCATCAGCCAATTGCAACAGGTCATGGCGGGTTCGCCGCCACCGTGGTTGGCAAAAGCAATGGGCATTGAGGTTAGCGAACGGTTTAAATTTGATCGGGAAGCAGTGGGTTGATTCAGGCGTGGCAAGATTAGATTTGTAGGGTGGGCAAGCTGTGCTGCCCACCATTTATAACTACAAGAGAGGGAACCAGGATGATAACAACCGAACAAGTGCAAGAAATTGCCGATAAAATCGAAAAATTGGGTGTGGATGACAGCACGGTTTCAACACTGCGCCAAGACTATCAGCCTATCCATTTCACTTATTGCATGGATGATGATTTGCCCAACAACAACCCTGTGTTGGCACAGGAAAAATTCAACTTGTATTTGATAGACGGGCGCGACCATTGCCTATGCCTGACCACCGATTATGAAGTGGCGACGGGCATTGTCGTTGCCGAAATTATTCCCGATTAAACGGGGCCGAGCGTATGTCCGGCCAAGAAATCCCAGTTACCGTGCCGATAGCCGATTGCAGCCGCTGCCCGTTTCGCGGCAAAACGTTGCTGATGGGCCGTTGTATGCCTGGCGACACCTGTATTGCCGCCGAAAGCGGGCGGCAAATCGACCGCTTTTTGCGTGTCAACCCAGCCTATGCCGAACAGTTCCTGCACGACACTTTCTGGGAACGGCGGGCGATTGCCGTCCGTTATGCGCCGCAAAAGGCTTTGGCGGAACTGGTGAATGACGATGACGAAGTGGTCCGGCGGGCCGTCGCCTACCGTCTGCCGCCCACGCAATTGTCGGCGCTCATCAACGACAACGACCGCGAAGTGCGGATGACAGTTGCCGACCGCATCGCCCCGGAACACTTGGAACAATTGGCGGACGACCCTGACTACATCGTGCGCCTGACAGTGGCCAGACGTTTGCCGCAAGGCCGGTTGTTCCGGCTCATCCGGGACCGTGACGATGATGTGCGCAAAGTGGTCGCCGGACGTCTGCCCGAAGTCAGCTTGGCGCTAATGGCGAATGATGAAGCCCCCGAAGTCCGGCGCATCATCGCCGAACGTATTGACCCTGACGATGCGGCTTTGCTGTTGGCCGACCCCGATTGGGTGGTGCGCTATATTGCTGTGCAGCGGGCCGCGCCTGAGTTGTTAGGCAGCCTGCTTGATGACCCCGAACCCGATGTGCGGGCGGCGGTTCAGGAACGCTTGAACGCTCAAGGGCAAGCCGGGGCAAAAAACAACACACCGGAAGCATCACCATGATAGAGCAAACTTTTCAACTCGATGGGCAACAATTGGCGAAGTTGTGTAAAAACATCTTACCGGACCAAAGTGACGAACTGCTGCTGGCAAAAATCCAAGCCTTAGTGCCCGATTATCGGGTGCGGCTGGCTCGGACCGGCAACGAATGGTACCGCTTGGGCGGTATTGTTGATATGCACGGCAACCGTGTTGCCAATGATTTGGTGGAATGGACAGAACGTACGTTTATTGAATGCGGCAAAGACCTGCAAACCTTGATCGACCACACCCGCGAGCAACAACTGATTGCCACGCGGCAAACCGGCAACACCTTGTATTTTGTTATCCAAACAGGCAGTAAGGCGGCGGATTTTATCCAATTGGACATCGACAAAATCCGCGAAATGTCAGACCGCTTGCTGGTTAGCGCCGTGCATCCGCCGGAAGATTTGGAAGAGTTCATTGACCCGTTGGAGCCTGAATGTATCGACACTTTTGGGATTGGCACGGCACGCTATTTATATCGCCGCAAAACGGATGTCATCGTGTTCATGGAAGAAATCAACAAATACCACCTTGACCCGCATCCGGTGCAACGGTTTATGGACGATTGGAACCGCAGTGGCGCCGGACAACAAGCTGTTTTGTCCGATGATTGGATTGTGCGCCCGTTCCGCAACACTGGCCGCTTTGGCGAACAGCAGATCAACGTGGAACTCATCAACACGCAAACCAAAAACCTGCCACAACTGGACGGGCTACAAGGTAAAAAAGGTCTGGCGCTGCATAATCTGCTCACCCGTTTTGATCGGCAGGCGGGCTATCCGTTTGCGTGGTTTTTTTATATGGTCAAAGGCAAACTGGTGCCGCCACAATGTGGCGTTGCCGTGTACAAAGACATTAGCGGAGATTTCTCTTATCTGCCTGAGCGTGATGCCACGGTCTTGACAGATTGGATACATGTGCCGTACAGCGTTTAATTTTCATCAACCGCTTTGCCCATCAAGCAAAGCATTATCAACAAAAGGAGTAACATTATGTCAATCGCCCAGATAAAAGCGTTTTCTGAGCAAGCAAAAGCAGACCCTGAACTCAAAGAGAAGTTGTTGGCCGTGCAGAAAATCAGGGAACTGATCACCTTAGGCAAAGAATACAACTTTGAGCTGGATGAGGTGGAACTGTACCCGCCTAATGAACCGCAATTCACCGAAGAGCAGTTGTCTGAACGGATGGCGAAAGCGTTGTTGCGGGTCTAAAGGTCTTGCAAAAGCGATAGGTAAGCCTTCCATATGCGGGGTGGCCATGAAGGCCACCCCTATGCCCTCCTCAGTCAGGCCATAGCGTGATAAAGGGGGCGGCGGCAATAAGAAAGCCAAGATATTGATCACGCACTTACAACAAAACCCGCTCAATGCCGCCAGTTGCCGCCTGTTTGATATAAGTTTTCATCCAGTTTTTGCCCAGCACATGGCGGGCAATTTCCACGACAATGTAATCCACTTCCAGTTGATCGACGTCATCTTTATAGCGCTGCAAGCCTTGCACACAAGAAGGGCAAGAGGTCAGCATCTTGATGGGGCCGTCGAAACCGTCGGCGCGTAGCAGGGCGGCGTCACTTTGCAGCTCGGCGGCCTTGCGATGGCGCACTTGGGTTGAAATGTCCGGCCTTGCCACCGCCAACGTGCCCGACTCACCGCAGCAGCGCTCGGATTTGTTGACGGGTGAACCTATCAGCCCGTTGACGGTTTTCATGGCGTCTTGTTGTTTCATCGGGCTATGGCAAGGGTCATGGTACAGATAACGCGCCCCGTTCACGCCGTCCAGTTTCACGCCTTTTTCCAACAGATATTCGTGGATGTCAATCATGCGGCAGCCAGGGAAAATCTTGTCAAATTCGTAATCCAACAATTGGTCAAGACAAGTGCCGCAACTGACTACGACTGTCTTAATATCGAGATAATTCAAGGTGTTGGCGACACGATGGAAAAGCACGCGGTTGTCTGTGGTGATTTTCTGCGCTTTGTCGTATTGGCCTGCGGCGCGTTGCGGATAGCCGCAGCATAAGTAACCGGGCGGCAATACTGTCTGCACACCAATTTCATACAGCATGGCCTGCGTGGCCAGACCGACTTGCGAGAACAACCGCTCGGAACCGCAGCCTGGAAAATAAAACACCGCTTCGGAATCGGCACGGGTTTTGTTGCGGTCGCGGATGATAGGCACAATCTGGTCGCTTTCGATGCCCAGTAGCGCCCGTGCCGTTTTGCTGGGCAATTTGTCCGGCATTTTTCGGTTGGTGAAGTGGATGACAAACTCGCGCATTTGTGGCTTGCCGGTGGAGGACGGCGGTTGCTTAAGCTGCGCCCGTCCCCAAGGCTTAAGAAAAATATTGCCTAGCCGTTGCGCTTTATAAGACCATTCAATGAGCAGTTTGCGCATGATTTTCACGCTACTTGGGCGGCCAGTGGACAAAAAGGCTATCGCCGCCATTTTTACGGGGTTAAAGCTTTGTTTGCCCATTTTGCGTAACAGGTTGCGCATGTTCATCGACACTTCGCCGAAGTCAATATCAACCGGACACGGGTTGAAGCACTTATGGCAAACGGTGCAGTGGTCCGCCACGTCTTCAAATTCTTTCCAATGGGTGATGGAAATGCCGCGCCGGGTTTGTTCTTCGTATAAAAAGGCTTCAACCAGCAAGGATGTCGCGAGGATTTTATTGCGCGGCGAATACAATAAATTGGCTTGCGGCACGTGCGTGGAACAGACGGGTTTACATTTGCCGCAGCGCAAGCAATCTTTCACCGAATCGGAAATGGCGCCGATATCGCTTTGCTGCATAATCAGCGACTCATAGCCCATCAGGCTGAACGATGTCGTGTAAGCCGCGCTCAGGTCGGCGCCCGGCATCAGTTTGCCCTTGTTGAAACGGCCTTCTGGGTCAACGCGCTGTTTATAATCATGGAAACTGGCGAGTTCTTCCGACGTCAAAAACTCATATTTGGTGATGCCGATGCCATGCTCGCCGGAAATCACCCCGCCCAAATCGCGGGCCAGCACCATAATCCGCGCCACCGCCGCGTTGGCTTCCTGAAGCATTTCGTAATGGTCGGAATTGACCGGCAAATTGGTATGGACATTGCCATCGCCGGCGTGCATGTGGAGCGCGACAAACACGCGCCCACGCAAGATGTCTTTGTGCGCCGCCTCGATCCGTTTAATGATGGGGGCGGTTGTGTCGCCTTCAAAAATCTCTTTTAAGCGCGGCAACAGTTCCTGCTTCCAAGACACGCGCAAGGAGCGGTCTTGCAAACGGTGGAACAAGGTCGGCTGTCCGGTGCGGTTGGTGAGTTCAGTTACGGTGACGCCAAAACCGGCAAATGCCGCTTCGGCCTGCGGCAACGGTAAGTCCAAGTTGTCATATAGCCATTGCCAACGTTCCCGCACCGTATTGACGGCGGCTAATGCAAAATTGCGGCGGTTGCCGATCAATTCGATTTTATCAACGTTATCTTCATACGCCCGTAGCGGCAAATCACCAGCCAATAACTGGCTTAGTGCGTCACACAGCCGCAATTTATTGCGCAACGACAATTCGATATTGATGCGTTCGATGCCGTCGCAATAATCGCCCATGCGCGGCAACGGGATCACCACGTCTTCATTGATTTTAAAGGCGTTGGTGTGTTTGGCTATCGCGGCGGTGCGTGCGCGGTCCAACCAGAAAGTTTTGCGGGTTTCGGGGCTAACGGCGATAAAGCCTTCGGCATTGCGGGCATTGCACAAGCGCACAACTTCGGACGCAGCCAATGCAACTTGTTTTTCATCATCACCGACGATGTCGCCAATCAGCACCATTTTCGGACGGCCATGCTGTTTGGCTTTGCTGGCATAGCCCACGGCCTTGACATAGCGCTCGTCTAAATGCTCAAGACCCGCCAACATGACGCGCTCTGAGCCGTCTTTAGGCAGGGCGGCCAGATAATCGCGGATTTCCAAAATGGCCGGCACCGCTTCACGGACTTGGCCGAAGAACTCAAGACAGAAAGTGCGGGTATGCGGCGGCATTTTGTGCAAAATCCACCGCGCTGACGTGATGATGCCGTCACAGCCTTCTTTTTGGATGCCCGGCAAACCGCCAAGGAACTTGTCGGTCACGTCTTTGCCCAATTCGCCTTTGCGGAACGCAGAGCCTGGAATAATCAGTTGTTCTTCCGACAGTAACTGTTGGCGCTTAGTATCGAAACGTTTTAAGACAAAAGTGACCCGTTCCTGTTCATGGATTTTGCCCAAATTATGGTTGTGGCGTTCAACATCCAGCCAGTTGCCGTCGGGCGTGACCATCCGCCAGGACGCTAAATTATCCAGCGCAGTCCCCCATAACACGGCTTTTTTGCCACCCGCGTTCATCGCCACGTTGCCGCCGATGCAAGACGCATCCGCCGATGTAGGGTCACAGGCAAACACCAGCCCCATTTTTTCGGCGGTTTCCATAACACGCCGCGTGACTACGCCCGCCCCCGTATAAATGGTGGCGTAAGTTTGTCCGATGCCGGGCAAATTGGTTTCTGGATCAACAGCGCCTACTTCAATCAGCTTTTCGGTGTTGATGACTGCCGAATATGGGGTTAGCGGCACCGCGCCGCCGGTGTAGCCGGTGCCGCCGCCGCGCGGGATGATGGTTAGGCCCAGCTTGATGCAGTCACGCACCAGATGGCCGACTTCATCTTCAGTGCCCGGGTACAACACCACAAACGGATATTCGACCCGCCAATCGGTGGCGTCGGTGACATGGGACACGCGGGCAAAACCATCGAAACAGATGTTGTCTTTGCGGGTATGTTTGGCCAATAAGGCCAGCGCTTTCCGGCGCATATCGCGGGTTCGGTCGAAATGGGCCTCAAAGGCATCCACGGCCAGCTGCGCGGCTTCGATCAACAGGCCGACCCGCCTGGTCCGGCTGGCATTTTCGCCGTCATGTTCGGAATGGCGTTTCTCCATCTGCCGAAGACGATGGCGTAACGCGTCCAGCAAGGCCTTGCGGCGCTTGCGGTTATCCAGCAAATCATCCTCAAGGTAAGGATTGCGCTGGACTGCCCAAATATCGCCGAGGACTTCAAACAGCATCCGTGCGGAACGTCCGGTCACCCGTTCGCCGCGCAGTGATTCTAGAATCTGCCAGCTATCTTCACCCAGCAAACGGATGACTATTTCGCGGTCAGAAAAAGACGTGTAGTTATAAGGGATTTCCCGTAGCCGTGTCGGCGACGGGTCGGAAAGCAAGGCGGGGAATTTTGAATTCACTAAATATTTTTTGTGTTGGCGTGGTTGATTATGGATATTGTAACACCCGCAGATGGGGCAGAAATATCGAAAATAACCTGGCCGCCATTAAACTGGGCTGTAAAGCCGTTTTCACTGCTTCATCAACAGATGTTTAAAGCTAGGCAGCCAGTCGGCAAAACTGGCGAAGTAGTTGTAGGCACAAACTGTTTGTAGGGGTTTGCCGTTGATGATTTCATATAGCCGCCATGCCTGTTTCCGGGTTTCCTGTGTCGGCCCATAAGGGTTGAAATGCATTCCTTCAGGGGTGAGAAACACGTAATCACAGATAAACAGCACGTCTTGGTAGATATAAAAGGTGAATCCGGGCGTGTGCCCGCCAATGTGATAGGCTTCTATGCCGTGGCAGGTGAAATCGCCGGTAAACCGATAATCAATATCGAATGTGGCCGCCAATTTATGCTTGGCGTCCTTTTCGTGCAACCAAACTTCGGCGTTCCATTTTTGCCGGTATTGGTTGGATGCGCCCATGAAATGATGGTGGGTGAATAAAATGACGTTAACTTGTGCTACGTTACGGTTGAACGCGGAAGGCGAATCAATCCAAACTACGCTTTCACCGGTTTCAATCCGATAAGCGGCATGTTCATAACCGAGTTTGGGTACGGAAAGCAATTGGCTGACAGCATCACTGACGGCGTAAGTGGAGACGCGAAATTGCCTTTCGGTTTCATCCCAAGTCATGAATTTGTCATGCGTGGCACCACAAAACGGGCAAACATCCGGCATTTCCCCGATCATGTTGTAACCACACTGGCGGCAAACCCATTGCGGCAAGCCGTTAAAAAGTGTTTCTGCAGGGGGCATGTCCATCATCTGGTCCTATGAGGAGGGGCCACGGGGGTATGGCTGTTTCAGGATTGCCACGGGGCGGAGGCAAATCGGGCAGCCGTGTGACACCCGCATCCCCTTTGGCAATCTGGTGGCTAGCTGTTGTTTGGGTAAAAAAAATAGGCCTGGCATTATTCAAAAAGGCATCCGCTCAGGTCAGGAAAATTCTTCCGCTTTGCTTTGTAATCGTTGTCAGCAATGTCATAAAAGGATTCACCATTCTCTTTTAGCCGCGAAAAATGGTGGTCGTGGAGCATGCGAAATGCCCTATCAAAATCCGCATTGATGAACCCCCGGGCCAAATGGAAACATAGACAATAAAGCTCAGAATAGTTATCACTGCCGCCTTTGGCGCATTGGTTGGTTTTATCGCTGATAATTTTCATGATGGACAACACGGAACCATCGTGCCGCCAATAAACCGGCTCGTCGGTGATATCCGCGCCCTGTTTTGCGATAGCTGCCGCCGCAGTATAAGCGAGACCCACCAATCCCCCCAATATGTCGGTGATTTCAGTCACCTTAAGGGCATACAGCACCCTACTTCCCGCCTCCATAAGCAATGCCTGATATATGACAATATCCATGTCTGACAACGGTGTGTCCGCTCCCTGTTCGGCCTGAGGGTATGACATCGCCATATGCAGCGCCCTTACTAATTTTAGATGTTCATTCATAGCACATTCCTCCTCCGATAGCAGTTAATCGAAAAGCCAACAAAACACGGGGCAAGTCGCACCTTGTTTTATTGGTATTCACAGGGTATTTCCGGCAGTTTACCTATGCCCCAAAAAAAAGACTGCTCAAATAAGTGGTTAGTTCATCCGAACCGTTGGCAGATGCCAATAGTTCGGATGCCTTTTTTGCAGCCAAGAAACGATAGGGGCAAGGTGGCGGGTAAAAACGGTCAGGACATAATTCGTGTGGCGTGGGCAACACGATGAACAAAAAGGCTCAACTGGCTTTTTATCGCCCATAAGTTAAGTGGCTATAAAATCAAAAAATAATGTGGTGTTTTTGCGGGGCTAAGTGATTATGAATAAGTTTTTCGGTACAAAACGACTGCGCGTCCTTTACCCACTAGGGCGCAAGTAAGGACGGGCAATCGTAGCCCTAAGACTTTAGACTATGCATTATGGGCTTACGGCAGCCACCCGTTCATGATTCGATAGGCTTGGCACGAACGGGTGGGCGCATTCAGGAATATTATTTTTAGCGAAATCCTAATTTACCAGCGCTTGCCTTAGACTTTAGGCGCGGCTTTGCCCCGTATAAAGCACCCTGTTACGGATCGGTTGCCAACGAGCTGGCAATGCCTTGATTTTTTGCTATTTCTTTGCACAAATTGATAAACAGGTAGTCATCTTTATACCAGCACCGCAAGTTTTCAATAGCGACGGTATTAAGTGTTTTATCAAGGTTTGGAGGATTCCTATGCGCTTCGACATCGTTATCGGGCAATTGGACGCTATCGGTGACACCTAATTTTTCTTTAAGTATTTCAAAGTCTTTATTTAGGTGCTCTTGGCGGCCGATAAAAAAAACATCAGCCTGTCGGCGCCTTAAATAAGCCTCATTGTCAAACCAACGCCAATACGAGTGTTTAACGTGCCGGATGCTTTCCATTGCCTTTTCAGCGTTAATTTTTTGTTCCTTATTATCCGAAGAGAGAGCCAGCGCCAGCTGTTTGGGGGTATGGAAGCATTCAAATGCGGCCTTTTCGGCTTCGCTCCAAGGGGAGGTGTATTTAGGTCGTCCTTGACGCAATCGGCTATAAAAGCCGCTGATAAAGCGGCTAATCGGGTCGCGTAAAAAAAATACAACCTTTTCGCCCTCAGGCACATCCTTCAGGTTGATCTGGTGGGGGCGGTAACGGAAAGTGTATCGGCTATTGGTTGAACTTTGTTTTAATGCCAGTTTGATAGCCGAGCCACCGGTTTTTCCAATATGGAGAAAATGAACTAATTGTTTGTTTTGCATTGTATGCTTAACCTGCTTCATTTTGGCTAGACACGGGATAACGCGCTCCAGCAGCGCATCCTGCATGTTTAGTCGATTTGTTGAAGGCGGATTAGCGTGCGCATTTTGTCAATGCGCTAAGCTCCCAGGTTTAAAACCGCTGACGTTAAGCTATCTTCACTTTGCCTGCGGTTTTAGTCCGCCGTTTTTTCAGTTTACCTGTTATGTCAGGTGATTTGTCAGATATTTTGAAAAATATCAAAAGGGGATGTCATCATCAAAATCATCATATGCGGGCGGTGCGGGCGGCATGGCTGCCTGGCTATTTGCTGGGGGTGAATAGGGTGGTTTGGCGGATGACGATTGTTTGCTTGGGGCAGGCTGTTCGCTATGGAAATCGCCGGTGCCGCCGCTACGGCTACCGAGCATATGCAATTCATCGGCGATAATTTCAGTCGTGTAGCGGTCTTGGCCATCCTGCCCCTGCCATTTGCGGGTTTGAAGCCGCCCTTCAACATAGACTTGGCTGCCTTTTTTGAGGTATTCGCCCGCTATTTCCGCCAAGCGGTTAAAAAAGATCACCCGATGCCATTCAGTTGCATCACGTCTTTCACCGGTTTGTTTGTCTTTCCAGCGGCGCGTAGTTGCCAAGCTAATATTGGTCACCGCGCCGCCTGACGGCATATATCTGACTTCAGGGTCTGCCCCCAGATTGCCTATTAGGATTACTTTATTAAGCATGTTGCTCCCTTTGTGTTGCTTTAGTCTCTATCATATTAGAGTCTTGATAAAAGTGTTTTTACCGCTGTCTAATTAATAGACATAAGTAATATTTTTAGATAAAACGGTTTGTTTGCATCATGTGCATTAAGCGTCCCCCGCCCTGACATCGAACTCGATTTTCCAGCGGCTATTGTCTTTTTGCGACACCGCGTTAAGTTCCAACGTGCCCACTTCGGTCACGGCAGCGCATAAATGCACCGGCACAACCTCGCCTGGCCTACGGTTTTCTTCTGGCAAGGTGATTTCGATTTCTTCCAGTTCAGACAGTTCTTCAGCGGTCCAGTAATCCAGGCGCGTCCCCACTTTATCTTCGCGGCGGCTGTTGGAGGCAAAAAAGCGGAAACGCACTGGTTCGCCGATCACTAGGCCGAACTCATCATCAGGCAGTTCTTCTTGAGTGCCCTCTTCCATGCCGAACGGGGCAATACATAAGGCTTCTATTTCCGGCGCCATACCGGGCACCGCAGGCATGGCGCTTTCAATGCCCACGTAATACGAGGCCGCCGTGCCGCCTTTAATGCGCACACCTTTGCCTTTGCGGACAAAACCATAATAAGCCGCGCCTCTTGCCACGGCCAGATCAAGGTCGGCGCCAGCCAATAATCGGGCTTCGGGCGCTTGTTCGGCGACCAGCCAAGAATTTAGCACATCCATCAGGCGCTCAGCGAGCGCTTCGGCTTTCAACACGCCGCCATTCAACAACACGGCGGTAGGATGCAGAAAAGTGGCGTGTTCAGGCAAGTTAACATCGCTCAGGTCATTGGTCGCGTGTTGCTGTTTGGACAAGAATGCAGCCAGATGGCGGGTGATGCCGGCATCTTGGGCATAAGGCAGGCCGGCTGTCCGTAAGCCGGTGCGGGTGCGGCTCACAGGGCGGTCGCTGACGGCCACTTTAGGCAAAAAGCCTTCGACCAGAACCCGATTGACTTCTTCGCGTGTCAATTCAGTGCGCAACGTGCCGCTGATTAACGATGAGCCACGGTTGGCAACCACCAGCGGCATTGTCTCGATGTCTTGGTGGGTAAAGATTTTTTCTTTGGCATCGCGGCAGCTGTGGGTTAAGGCCTGGACTTGCCAAGGCTCCAGACGTCTGCCTTCTTTTTCCAGTTTGGCTTTGACCGTGTAGGCTAAAGCCAAGTCCATATTGTCACCCCCCAGCAGGATATGGTCGCCGACGGCAACACGGGTCAGTTCCAAATTACCGTTTTGTTGGGTCACCGCGATTAATGATAAGTCGGTGGTGCCGCCGCCTATATCAACGACCAGAATGACATCGCCGCAAGTCGCCTGCTTACGCCAGTCGCCAGCACTTTTTTCTATCCAACTGTAAACGGCGGCTTGCGGCTCTTCAAGCAAGATGGCCTGGGTAAGGCCGACCGCGCGGGCGGCCTCAACGGTCAGTTCACGGGCGGCAGGGTCGAATGAGGCCGGTACGGTAATGACTAAATCCTGTTCGGCCAGCGGCGCATCGGGATGCTGGTTTTGCCATGCGTCGGACAGGTGTTGCAAATAGGCGACACTGGCTTGAAAGGGGGACACGCGTTCGATTTCTTCAGGGGCATCAGCCGGTAATATCGGTGCCTTACAATCAACACCGGCATGGCATAACCAGCTTTTAGCGCTGGCAACCAAACGGATGGGCGTTTTGCTGCCCAAGTTACGGGCAATTTCCCCCACTAGAAATTCCGGTTTGGGCGTCCACGGTAATGCGGTGGAGCCTTCGGCAAGCTCGGCTTCATGTGGCTGGTATAAAAACGATGGCAATTGATAGCTGTTTTCAACGCTGCCCGGTCCGGTCAATTGCGGGATAGGCATGACTTGCTGGACAAAATCAATGTCGTCGTCGGCGCTGATGTCGGCGTAGGATAAAACGCAGTGCGTGGTGCCTAAGTCAATGCCCACAGAAAACCGTTTTGGGCCGGATGTGCTTGCCGCTGGAGTGGCGTCATCGGTTTCGCTGGCAACATCGGGCGTTGGCACAGCGGATTGCTCAACTTGCGCGTATTCAGGTTGTTGGTTTGCGGGTATGGCATTTTCCGGAGCAGACGTGGTTTCAGCTACCTTATCTGAAGGGTCACTGGATGCGGTTGTTTTTGGGCCGTGGTCTTGCTTAGGTTCTTGTTTGTTTTCTTGTATTTTTTTTATATGGTCGAACAAGCTCATAATTCTACCTCAGCAGGCGCAATAATGGCGGGGTTATAGCCCTCGGTCAATTTGGGCAGGATGATGTTTTTCACCTCCCAACCTTTGTGGATCAACGTGCCGGAAAAAGGTGCGCTGCCGATAATGTTGCCGGTCAGGCGCACTGTGGCGGCGTCAAAACCTTGCGCTAGGGTGACCATGTTGCCTTCCTGTTCAGTACGGATCGGTTCCAAGACAAAATGTTCATCCAGCACTTTGTTGCAGCCTTCATGGACAACCCGTGCCGCAACGCCTATGTCAGCATCGTTGTAAGTGGCGATGTCTTCTTTAATAAAATCGATAAAACGCGCTTCTTTTTGTAACAAACCCAGCAACTGCAAGGCGGCATCGGGTGTGGGTTCTCTTAATATGACCGGTTCCGGGGCGGGTGCATGGATGATTTTTTCAACTTCGACAATTTTCTCGACCACTTGCACAATGGGTTCTGGCGCAACTGCCGCAGGTTGGGCAGCCGGGGCTTTTTTTCTGCGGGCCAAGCCGATGACCATGGCCAGCAATAAGACAATCAGGAGAACTGACAGCAATGCAACTGCACCGGCAAGACCTGCGTGCAAAAAGTCAAAGGTGGTCGGATACACTGATAAGTCTATTTTATAAACTGTGTTCATGTTGAAGGCCTCTTTAGTTAGTGGGTGTTGCCCTGTTTACGTGCGGCTTCTGAAAAGATCATTTCTTGCAAGACGCTTCGGGTGGTTTGTATGCGTAGTTGTTTTAAATGGCGGTCAGCAATAACTGACGGCACTTTTTCAGCAAGATAAATGTCACGCATTATGGCCAATGTGGTTTCGCATTGTTTCATTATTGCATCGGTTGCGTGGCGGCTGTCTTGAGTTTGGTAAAGGGCTTTTTGCATTTCGTCGGAAACACATTTTTTATACTGGTAGGCGGCGTCTTGGATTTTCCCGATGGTCGTATCGGATAGTGTTGTATCATGCCATTCATTTTTTGGGTCATTGGCGAAAGATACTGTAGTAAAAAGCAAGACGACTAAGAAATAATTTTTGTTCATAATATTCCTTAATTAATATGATGGGTGGAATGTGAACCTTAGATTTTACGCGAACGCGCCAAAAAATGCGTGATAAAGCGTTATTATCCAGTTAAAAAGCCAAGCAAGTGTTACAGTCTGGAAAATTTCCCGTTACCATAGCCCGATAGTGGCAAACAGATGTTAAAACACACCGCTTAGGCCTAAGTATGCCTTTATGCCTTCAGCGGGATAAGTCAGGTGATGGGTTTGCTTTGCGCCAGGCAGCCACAACCATTACGGGCACGGTATTGGATGTTAAAATGTTGCCGTCATTTTATATCTGGATTGACGCCGTCTATGCCATAGAATAGGCCAATCCGACACCAACAATTTTTCTAAAGAGGACAGTATGCGGAACCTGAAGTTTTTACCCGCGTTGATTGGAGCGACGCTTGTCATCGCTATCACTTTATATGTCGCCTTCTATTTCATATTCCTTGATCTGTTTGTTGATCTGTGGTGGTTCCAATCACTGAAATTAGAGTCTTATTTTTGGTTAAAGTTGCTCTATAAGTTCTTTTTGTCGGGCGTGGTGACGCTGGCCTTTTTCACCATTTTCTTTTTTCATTTCTGGATTGCCTCCCGTTATTTGGGGTTAAGCCCGCCCGATGCGGTTCTTAGCAATGCTGCCCAGCGGCGTCGCTTCCAGAATTTTGCCGATGTCTTTATGAGCGGTTCGGTAAAAATATATACGCCACTTTCCTTGCTCCTGGCTGTTTTTATCGCCATCCCTTTTTATACCCAATGGGAAACCTCGTTGTTGTTTTTTTTCGGCAGCGATTCTGGGGTGAAAGATTCGGTTTATGGCAATGATGTCAGTTTTTACCTGCTTTCTTACCCTATCTACTTGTTGGTCCAGAAAGAATTGCTGACAACCGCTAGCTTGATATTCTGTATGGTGGGCATCCTGTATTGGCTGGAGCATATTTTTGTGCCCGGCCAACGCAAAGAGTTTCCGCTGGGCGCTAAAATCCATTTGACTATTCTAATCGGCTTTGTGGTCGGGTTTGTGGTTTGGGGGTTCATGCTGCAACGTTTCTCGCTGCTGTATGCCAATAATCATGAGCCTGTCTTTTATGGCCCAGGATTTGTTGAGATACGTTATCAATTGCCGCTGATCTGGTTGGGTATCGCCACCTTTTTAGCAACGGCTGTCACCGCAAGCCTGTTTATTTTTTCAGAAAGGCACCGTATCAAGGCGCCGTTTTTAATATCGTTAACCGTCTTTCTTTGTGTGTTAGGTTTGCCTAAAGTGGGGTTTATCCCAAATTTACTGCAAAAGTATGTGGTCAACCCTAATCCTGTCAAAACCGAAAAGCCGTTCATGCAGCATAATATCGATGCGACGCAGGCGGGATATGATTTAAAAAATATCAAGACAGTTGATGTGTCCATTAAGGTTGATGCTGCCGAGGATATTCAAACGTGGGGAACGCAAAAACGATTTGAAAATATTCCGGTGTGGGACCGGGAGTATATTATCGATATGTACAAGCAGTTACAGGAGATAAGGCCTTATTACAAGTTTAGGTCGGTCGATGAAGACCGCTATTTTGTCCTTGACCACACCCATCAAGTTAATATTTCAGCGAGGGAGATTAATATCTCAAAGCTTCCCGTAGAGGCGCAAAATTGGGAAAACAAGCATTTGCGCTATACCCACGGCTATGGTGCGGTCATCACCCCGGCCGCACAGGACGCCGATAAGCCCCAAACGTGGTATTTGCGTGACTTAATCATGCAATCGCCGGTGGGCTTTACGGTCAATCATCCTGACCTTTATTATGGCCAAGAACAGCTTGATTATGCCATTGTGCCTAATAACCTTGATGTGATGGGGATTGCCCGCACTGACCCGACACTAGTGAGGGGGTATCATGGCGTCGGCGGCATACCTATCCCGTCTTATTTCAGAAAGGCATTGTTCGCCTTTTATTTTCACGACGAAAAGATATTTTTTTCGCCCAATATCTCAAAAAACAGCAAGGTTAAAATGCGCCGGAATATTACCGAGCGTATCCACAAGCTTGCCCCGTTTTTGCATTTGGACAAAGACCCCTATCTGGTTATGACTAAAGATAGGTTTTATTGGATACAGGACGCCTATACGTTATCGGACAATTATCCAGCTTCAAAACCAACCGAAGACAATTTTATAGGCGAACATCAGCGCTTCAATTACATCCGCAATTCAGTAAAAATTACAGTTGATGCTTTTGATGGTGATGTGGATTTTTACATTGCAGACCCGTCTGACGCCATTATCAAAGCCTACAGCAATGCTTACCCTGGCTTGTTCAAGAATTTGCAGGAAATGCCGGAGGAGATGCGTAAGCATTTGCGTTATCCGCGTGACCTTTATTATCTGCAAATGAAGGTTTATGCGAAGTACCATCAGGATAAGCCGGAATTGTTTTATGAGCAGGCGGAAACGTGGGACCAGGCGATAGTCCGTGATGAGCCCGTGTTGCCTTATTACCAAACGATGGATTTTGGCCACTGCAATGATAAGGAAGAATTTGTTTTGATTAATCCGATGACGCCGGTGAATAGGGGTAACTTAAGCATGATAGGGGTTGCCGGTACCCTGGATGAAAAAGGATGTTCTTTGGACTACAAGCCAGGCATAACGATTTATAAGTTTGGTAAGGATGTGCAGGTCAACGGGCCCGCCCAGATAGAGGCCTTAACCCAACAGGTGCCTGAGATCTCGGCGCAATTTACTTTGTGGGGACAGTCAGGGTCGAAAGTGGAATTGGGGCGTATGGTTATTCTTCCTATGGGCAACACGGTGTTGTATGTGCAGCCGATTTACATTGCGTCAACGAAAAATAAGATGCCTGAACTGATCCGCGTTATCGTCACTATTGGGAATGAAACGGTTATGGATAAAACGATAGCGTCGGCATTTAACCGATTGAAGCAAATTTTTATTAAAAACGCCGCTAGTGTCGGTATGAGGGCGGCCACCGCTAACTCAGCATCACGCGAAGACTAAGATGCCAATGCAAAAAAATGCCGCCCCTAGCTCAGAAAACGGTTTTTATGCCAGCCACGTCCGGTTGTTACTTGATAGTTACCGGCATTTTTTAGGGCGGCCATTAGTTGATTTGGCAGCGGCGGATGGTAACGCGGGGGAGTGGGTGTATCGTGCCGACTTTGCGTTGGTGTCGCATAATATTGATGCAATTCCGCTGTTCAACTACGCTAACTATACGGCATTGCAGTTGTTCGGGCGTTCTTGGGAGGAGTTTATAGGCCTGCCATCCCGCTATTCGGTGGAGCCGTCCAATGTCGAGGAACGGGAGCGGTTATTGGCTGAAGTCAGTGCGAATGGCCACATCAAAAATTATTCAGGGGTCCGTATTGCTAAAGGTGGCAGGCGTTTTAGGATAAATAACGCCACGGTATGGAACGTCCATGACCGTGAAGGCGTATACATTGGCCAGGCTGCCAGTTTTAGTGATTGGGAGATGCTTTCCTAACCCATTATTTTTAATGGTTCGGACGCTTTTGATTTGAGAAATGTTTCCAGTGCTGGTGTGGCGGGAACAACTGCGGTGAATTTCGTGCTGGAGGCTTAGGTTTTAGGCATAAAAACGAAATGGCTAAGCCATACCAGGAAACACAATGCCCCATGGTATGGCTTGCTGGGTCTTACAATAACCCTTTCAGGTCTTGGAAGCCTTTGTAAGCGTCTCTCAATTCTTGTTCTGCTTCTTGAGTAGAGCCTTGTTTTAGATGGTTACGGGCTGATTTCAATTTGTTGTTGGCTCTGGAGCGGGCCATGTCAACTTTGTCATTAGCATTGATTTCTTTGCTGGCATCAAGCGCGTCTTTAATCAGCTTTGCCACCGCATCGCTTTCGGCGCCAGTGGTAAGTGCATCAAGGGATGCTTTTACTTTACTAGATACCATGTCAATGGCTTCAGTTGGCGCGTAAGTTATTCTGCCTGCATCTGTTTCAGCTACAGCAACAGTTGAAGCTGCGCCCATAGCAGACGCTATCAATAAAGAAAGTAAGGCTTTTTTTAATGTTTTCATTTCACTAATCCTCTAGATGTTGTTATTTTTTCAATATTTCGGTAACGTGGCAACAGGGTCGTCGCTACGCGCCGAAAAACGATTCTATCACAATTTGAGTGCTTTTTAACCCGTCAAAACCATTAAAAGCAGGGTGATATAATATTCAAATCCGCCTTTAAATAGCTCATTTTAGAAAAACTATGAAAAAAATCCCTATCGGTATCAGCAGTTGCCTGCTCGGCCAGAATGTCCGTTTTGATGGCGGCCACAAACGTGACTCGTATATTGTCGGCACTCTGGGTGAATACTTCGATTTTCATGCCATTTGCCCTGAAGTGGCCATAGGTTTGGGCACGCCGCGTCCGACCATCCATCTAGTGAAAATAGCTGATTCAATCCGTTGTGTAGGGATAAAAGAGCCGGAAAATGATGTGACGGAGCGGCTGCGCGATTATGCGGCTGAGCTGCGGCCAATTCATGCTGATTTGTGTGGTTATATTGTAAAAAAAGATTCGCCCAGTTGCGGCATGGCACGCGTTAAAGTATTTACTGGCGGCCAGCCCCACCGTAACGGTGTTGGTATCTATACGGAGGAGATGATGCGTAACAACCCCTTGATGCCAGTGGAAGAGGAAGGGCGCTTAGGTGATGCGGGTCTGCGTGAGAATTTTATTCAGCGTGTTTATGTGTTGCACCGGTGGAAACAAATGCTGGAAAAAGGCCTGACGGTATCTGGTTTGACGGCCTTTCATGCCCGCCATAAGTTAATTATTATGAGCCATGGGGATTATCGTGATATGGGGAAGTTAATAGCCGCCGCGACAAAAGAGGATTTGGCAGTGGTTGCTGGGCAATATATTTTGTTGCTGATGACGGTTTTAAAAACAGTTGTTAATCGGGCTAATCATGTCAATGTGCTTCAGCATATTCAGGGCTATTTAAAAAAGGAGCTGACGGCGGGGGATAAAGCGGAGTTATGTGAAATGATCGAGCGCTATCGTCGGGGAGAGATACCGTTGATCGTTCCGTTGACATTGCTTAAGCATCATTTCCGAAAAGCCCCTGACCCCTATATAGAAAATTCTTATTATATGTCCCCGTATCCTCAAGAATTGAGCCTTATTAATGAGTTATAGCCTGTCCAGAGTTTTGATCGTCGGTTGCGGCGCTATTGGCACACAGTTGGCGCATAAGTTATCGGAACAAGGCCATGCAGTGACCGGTTTAAAACGCCACCCTCCTGCATCGGACGGAAGAATTGATTACATAGCCGCCGATATAACTTCCCCGGCAGATGTTGCCAATATCAGCGGGGATTTTGAGTATGTGTTTTTTATCTTGTCCGCAGATGGGCGCACGGAAAAAAACTACAGGGACATTTATGAAACGGGCCTACAGAATATGCTGAATAAGTTTGCCCGGCAACGCTGGTTTTTTGTTTCCTCAACCAGCGTGTACGGCCAGTCAAAAGGTGAATGGGTGGATGAAAACAGCCCCGCGCGGCCAGCTAATGTCACTAGCCAGCTTATCAGGCAAGCCGAGCGGCAGGTGATGGATTTGAGCCCGCTAAATATCATTGTGCGCTTTTCTGGTATTTATGGGCCAGGCCGGGGCCATTTGCTAAAAATGGTGCGGCAACAGCCATTAGTGCAACAACAACCACCGTATTTTACTAATCGGATCCATCAGCAGGATTGTGTTGGCATATTGGCGTTTTTATTTGCCCAACGTTTGGCGGACATGGCTCTGGAGCAATGCTATTTGGCCAGTGATGATGAGCCGGTGCCGATGTGGGAAGTTATGTCCTGGTTGGCTGATCAGATGCGCTGCCCTGCGCCGGCCATAAAGCCAGCCGATGTTGGGGTGTCGCAGAATAAGCGCTGTAATAACCAACGCTTGAAGGCATTGGGTTACCAGTTTTATTACCCTAGTTACAGAGACGGTTATCGCGGTTTATTAATCCATGAGTAAAAAAATTAAAACGGCATTTGTTTGTGACCAATGTGGCGCGGATTTTCCACGCTGGGGCGGACAATGCACCAGTTGTGGGGAATGGAACACTATCAAGGAGGTGCGGCTAGGGTCGGCTGCGTCAGAACGGAATGGCCGTTCGACAGGCTATGCCGGCAGCATTTCCGAAGTGAAGCTATTGTCTGACGTTAATTTGTTGCAGGCCGAGCGTATTTTTACCGGCATATCGGAATTTGACCGTGTCCTAGGTGGCGGTATTGTCAGGGGCAGTGTGGTCTTGATCGGGGGCGCGCCAGGGGCAGGGAAAAGCACCCTTCTATTGCAGGCGATAGCGAATATCGCTGACCGCAATAACCGTGTCCTTTATGTTTCAGGGGAAGAGTCCTTGCAGCAAATTGCTGAGAGGGCGCATCGGTTAAAGCTTCCTGCAAACAAAATTTTGATGTTGGCGGAAACCTCCGTCCAACGTATCTGTGATGTGATGGATGACATCAAGCCGCAAGTTTTGGTGATAGATTCGATTCAGGTTATGCATACGCAAGAAACTGATTCTGCACCCGGTTCAGTGTCCCAAGTTAGGGAATCGGCCAGTTACCTGACGCAATATGCCAAAAAGCATAATGTGTCCATTTTTATGGTTGGGCATGTGACTAAAGACCAATCCTTGGCCGGGCCTATGACATTGAGCCACATTGTCGACACCCAAGTGATGTTGGGTTCAACGGATGATGCCCGTTATCGGATTTTAAGGGCTGACAAAAACCGTTTTGGTAGCGTGGGTGAGCTAGGCTTTTTTGCTATGGATGGTTCGGGGCTGAAGGAAGTTAAAAACCCGTCGGCGATGTTTCTGACCCGCGCCGAAAAACCTTCTTCTGGCAGTGTGGTGACGGTGTTATGGGAAGGTACCCGGCCGCTGTTGGTGGAAATTCAGGCGTTGGTGACGGATTGCCAGTATGGTAACCCACGGCGGCTTGCTGTAGGTTTCGATCAAAACCGCTTAGCGATGCTGCTGGCGGTATTGTCGCGGCATGGGGGGGTTGCCACTGCACAAGATGAAATCTATGCCAATGTGGTTGGCGGCATTAAGATTGCAGAAACAAGCTCCGATTTAGCGATAGTTGTCGGTGTTGTGTCTAGCCTGAAAAACCAGGTGATTCCCCATAATATGTTTTTTTTCGGGGAAATTGGTTTGGCGGGTGAGATTAGGCCGGTTGCCAATGGCCATGCAAGGCTTAATGATGCGGCGAAGCATGGCTTCACAAAAGCCGTGATACCCAAGGCCAATGCCCCTAAGATGCCTATTGAGGGGTTGCAAATTTATGCGGTGGCGACCCTGTCCGAAGCGCTTGAGGTTATTGCGGGGCTTTACGATGGGAAGGTTTAATGTAAGAAAAACTGTAGGGAAACGTTATTGATGGCAAGTGTGTCATTATCGTTGAGCTTTACGTAGCTGTTGTCCAAAGCGACGTTGTTTATGGTTATTTTGCCGGTGTTTTCCAGTGAGGTTATAAAGTAACCATCCCTTTTTTTTGATATGACGACAACGCCGTTGCCACTACTGCCTAGTCGGGTCATTGCCTTTTTTAGCGGCAGAATTTTACCGATGTTGCTGCCATTTAACACTTGCAAACTCGCGGCCTGTAACTGTGTGTCGTCGTCGCCGTCAAAGTGTTTGCCTTCTTCAAAAACCAGTTCTTCAGGTTGCTGAAAGCTTGCCGCTTCTGTCGTGTTATAGACAATATCATGTTTGCCAATAGTTATGGTGTCTTTGTCGGCAAGGGTGGTTTCCTTAATTTTTTGACCGTTTACAATTAGCGGGAAGCTGTCGTTTAATTGCTTAATTGTGCTGGCATCATTGTGGATAATAATGGCGGCATGTGCAGGCGCAACCGCAAGGCTATCGATGGCCACGTCATTGGTCTCGTCACGCCCGATATGCACGACCCGGTTTTCAAACAGGTAAGAATTGATTTCTTTGTATTTAAAAAAAACAGTAAGTTTTGCCATTGCAACAGTAAATCGTAAAGTAGACAGATTTTAATTATAGACGGTATTATTTTTCTGTTTCAAAAAAATGCGCTTTGTCCGATAAGGCCTGTTTTTTTTGCAGAAAAACTATTGATGGGCTAAAAATTTGACGAGTTTGACCGCATTTTTGTCACGTTTTATAATTTCGACAGGGTAGCCATGTAGGTTGATGTGGGCGCCTGATTCTGGGATTGTTTCCATCAGCTCAATAATTAAGCCGTTAAGCGTTTTCGGCCCTTCTGTTGGCAAAGACCATTGCATGATCCGGTTCAGCTCCCTCACGGTGGTGTTGGCGTCCACTAAATAGCTGCCGTCGCTTTGTTCTCTGGCCGCTGTGTTTTCATCCGTTATCAGCTCGCCGACTATTTCTTGCAGCAAATCATCAAGTGTGACAAGGCCTTGTACGTCGCCGTATTCGTCTACAACCAAACCTATGCGTATTTTCTCGTTTTTAAACTTTAGCATCTGGGTATGCACCGGTGTGCTGTCCGGGATAAACACGGGTTTGCTTAATAAATTTATGATGGTTTGCTTGTCAAAATCTTCGCGGTCCACTTGAAGCAAGACTTTCCGTAAATGTAAAAAACCAATCACCCGGTCAATGCTTTTTTTGTAAACGGCCAGTCTAGTATGCGGGCTGGATTTAATTTGGTTGACGATGTCCTCGATGGGTTCTTCAAGATCAATGCCGACAATTTCGTGACGGGGGGTCATGATGTCTTCAACCGTCGCGGATTCCAAATCCAATATGCCTAGGAGCATTTTCTGGTAACGGATGGGCATTAAACTTTCCGCCTCAGTAATGATGCTTTTTAATTCTTCTTTATTAAGCGAGTCTTGGGGTTTTTTTTTAATATCAACGCCAACAAGACGTAATAAGAGCGTGACAAACAGGTTGACAAACCAGACCACAGGGTAAAATAGCTTAAGTAACGGCGTGTAAACCCAGGCAGAAGGGAAAGCGAGCAGTTCAGGCTTTATTGCCGCCAGGGTTTTAGGCGACACTTCTGAAAAAATCAGCATGATGATGGTCAGGATGCCCGCGCCAATTGCAATGCTGGACTCATCTTCAGGGTAAAGCCTTATGGCAATAACGGTTGTCACTGAGGCGGCGAAGGTGTTGACGAAATTATTGCAGAGCAAGATTAGGCCGATTAGCCGGTCGGGCCGTTGCAGTAGTTTATGGGCCCTTGTTGCGCCAAGATGCTTTAACTTGACCAAATGCCTTAAGCGGTAACGATTTAGGGTCATTAGCGCCGTTTCTGAGCCGGAAAAAAAGGCTGATAAAATCAACATTAGAATAAGTACGCCAAATAGCATACTAAGGGGCATTTCGTTCAAAGAATATCTCTTGTGTCATGAAGGCTGCCCTAGTTTCTACGATGCAGATTTTTTGTCAAGCCTGAATTGCAATGGCGCAGTACCCTAATTTTTAAAGAGGTGCAGCATTCCAAACAGGTTTATTGTTGTCAGGCAATTCCATATAACTAAATGATTCTTTTCAAGAACTGAAAAAAACATTACAATGCCCAGTTCAACGGGGCATACCGCCCCTCCTTGCTTTACCCTTAAAAATCTCAAGATAGAGAGGGGAGGCTTTACCCGAAAGGAAAAAAAATGCGACATTATGAAATTGTCTTTTTAGTCCATCCTGACCAAAGTGCCCAGGTCCCTGCAATGATTGAGCGTTACAAGGCAACTATCGAAGCTGCCGAAGGTAAGATTCACCGCCTGGAAGACTGGGGGCGCAGGCATCTTGCTTACCCGATTAAAAAAATCCATAAGGCTCATTATGTGCTGATGAATGTTGAGTGTGATCAAGCAACCTTGGCCGAGTTGGAAAGCGGTTTTCGTTTTAATGACGCCATTTTACGCAGCATGACGCTGCTGCAAAAACAAGCGATCACTGGCGTATCTGCCATTGCGGCGTCAACGGCTGAAGAAAATAAGGCCGCTGAGATTCGGGCTAAAGATGCGGCCGCTAAAGAAGCTGCGGCTTCCGTCGCGGATGCTGACCAAGGTGTTGCTGAAGACCTTAACATCGCCCAAGCCCCTACTGAATAGCCCCCCTTTTTTTAACTCAATTGGATGTAAAAACTATTATGGCACGTAACATTAGACGCAAAAAATTTTGCCGCTTTAGCTCGGACAGTAGCGAGACCCAGATTGATTACAAAGATCTAAATTTATTGAGTGATTATATTACCGAAACCGGCAAAATTGTCCCTAGCCGTATCACTGGAACGGCGGCCAAATACCAAAGAGAATTGTGTGTGGCAATAAAGCGCGCGCGTTTTATTGCGTTGTTGCCGTTCTGCGACGCGCATAATTAATCTTGGGTGGCATAATGAATTCGTTAGCGGCCTATATCATGCGGGGTAGGGTGCAGGCCATGCTGGTGGCCGCCACGCTTGCATTGGTGTCGCTCATTATGCCGCCTGTAAGTATTGTAAGTTCTGCTACAGTCGCGTTAGTGACGCTAAGAATGGGCGCATTTGAGGGGCTCTATGTTTTGGCTTGCTCAAGCGCAGCCGCAGCATTATTGGGGTTTCTTCTGTTGGGTAATTTCCAGTTTGCCCTTGTCTACGCGGGTGTGCTGTGGTTGCCGGTCTGGCTTATTTCAATCGTACTAAGGGAAGGCAGGCACTTGTCTTTGGCGGTTGAAATGGCAGTGTTGCTTGGCATTGTTTGGGTGTTGGGTTTTTATATTTACAACCCTGATGCCGGACTTATGTGGAAAGAAATGCTCGTCCAAATGCTGCCGACCGATGCGCCTATGGAAGAGATGCAGCATACCATTGATGTCATGGCGCGATACATGACAGGGATAGTTGCGACAGGAATGGTCTCCAGTTTGTTGTTTGGCCTGTTTTTGGGGCGCTGGTGGCAAGCAAATCTCTATAATCCTGGTGGTTTTAGGCAAGAGTATTTGTCGTTGACAGCCCATCCAGCATTAACATTGGGCACCATGGCGGTTGTTATTTTAGCCTTGGCAAGCTCAGGCATCGTTTCTGAGGTTTCGTGGAACGTTGCCGTTTTGCTGTTCGTGCTCTACGCCTTTATCGGCACTGCTGTGCTACATACGGTATTTGCGGCAATGAAGCTGGCACGTTATGCCGTGCCTATGTTTTATATCACATTGTTTCTGATACCTCATGCCATCTTGCCAGTCGCCCTGATCGGGTTAGTTGACGCGTGGCTGAACTTACGAAAAAAACATTCAACACCGAACGCGCCATAAGGCGTAAAAACAATCGGTAATAATCCGAATAAATTGAGGTAATAAATATGGAAGTCATTCTTCTTGAGAAGATAGCAAACTTAGGCAATCTAGGTGATAAAGTCAGTATAAAATCAGGTTACGGCAGAAATTATCTGGTCCCACAAGGCAAGGCCGTACCCGCCACTGCAACAAAAGTTGCTGAGTTTGAAGCACGCCGCGCAGAGCTTGAAAAAGCGGCGGTTGAAAAATTACAGGTGGCGCAAGCTCGCGGCAATGAAATCTCAAAACTGCAAATCGTCATTGCCCACAAAGCGGGTGATGAGGGCAGGCTGTTTGGTTCGGTAGGCACCCATAATATTGCAGAAGCAATTACCGTAGCGGGTGTTCCTGTTGAAAAACAAGAAATCAGATTGCCACATGGGGCGATCCGGCACATCGGCGAATATGACATTGACATTACTGTACACACGGATGTTGTCGTAACATTGCCAATTAAGATAGTTGCCGAAGCTTAATAAGCGCTAGGGAAATTAAATTTATGGACGTAGGGTGTGCTGGGGCAAGATGCGCATCATTGACAATTGATGCGGCTTCTGGCCTTGGCCCATTCTGCGGAACTAAACAAATTTTGGTGGTGGAAATGGTAATGATATTTTGGAATCAAAAAAACATATTTTTTGACTCCGCCATCACTTAAGCATTTCAATGTTTACCACTATCCAAAATTTTTTTATATCCCCCCGACCTCTTAGAGCGCAAGGCAAGTGCTTGGCTTGTTTTTTCGCGCCGTAAATTTCTTATCAGTGGTCGTGTAAAATGCCCCAACCTTTAGCCACGCCGGATGTTTTGATGCGGGCTTTTTATACCGGCCTCTTTTATCTATCTATACCTGTTATCGTTTTGCGCCTGCTTTGGCGCGGCATTAAGGCGCCGGCCTATCGGCAGCGCTGGTCTGAGCGTTTTGCCATTTACCCTAAAGAACCTAGCCTGGCCGATATTTGGTTTCATGCTGTTTCAGTCGGCGAAGCCGAGGCGCTGTTTCCATTAATTCGACGCATACAGCAAAAGTATCCTAAGGCAAAGTTGTTGGTCACTACGACTACGCCTACAGGTTCTGCGAGGGTAAAGGCGGTGTTGGCTAACGATGTCGCCCATGTTTATTTGCCTTATGATCTCCCCGATGCGGTCAGCCGATTTATGCAGCAGTTTAAGCCTGGCCTGGCGGTTATTGTGGAAACCGAAATATGGCCGAACCTTTACGCATTCTGCGGCAAAAACAATATCCCTTTATATCTTATCAATGCCCGTTTATCCGAAAAATCAACGCGTAATTACCAGAAGATCCCGTGGCTGATCCGGCCCTCCCTAGCGCAAGCCACATGCATCGCCACCCAAAGCGAAGAAGACACCAAGCGCTTTGCCGCCATCAGTGGGGATATCGGCAGCATAATAACGATGGGCAATATTAAATTTGATGTGGTCATCGCCCCAGGGCTTGTCGCCGAAGGTTTAGAGGTTAAGGCGCGTTTATTTCCAGACCGGTTTGTCTGGGTCATTGCTAGCTCCCATCACGGCGAAGAAGCGTTGCTTTTGGACAGTTACCAGGAGGCGAAGCAACGGCTTCCACGGTTGCTGCTGGTCATTGCGCCTAGACACCCTGAGCGTTTTGTGGACGTCAAAAAACTCTGCGAACAAAATCAGCTGAAAGTTGCAACGCGCACAGCGGGCGAAGTTTGCAGCCAAGACACCGATATTTACCTGCTTGATACGCTTGGCGAGTTGAAATTGTTTTATGCTGCCGCTGACGTCGCTTTTATTGGTGGCAGCATGGTGCCTGTGGGTGGGCATAATATTCTTGAGGCGGCGGCTATCGGTGTGCCGATATTGTTCGGCCCCCATATGAGCAATTTTAAAAACATAGCATATAGTATTTTACAAAGGGACGCGGCCATTCAGTGCCAAGATAAAGACGCCGTCAGCAAGGCCATCCTTATGCTTTATGCAGAGCCAAGCCGTCGGGAAAGCTTGGTTGTAAACGCTAAGGTCTTCATCCGCCAAAATCAGGGTGTTATTGACAAGCTCGTGGAAATGCTAGGGCAACATATCAAATCAGACTGAAGCGGTGTGGTAGAGGTAGGGTTGCCGCATACTGGCCAGTAATGAAATTTATGGTGGTGGGTTAAGCTTGTAGTTGCAATTGGCAAAATGGTGTGCGAGCCTTGGCTTTTGCCCTAGCCGCCTGATTTAACGTAAGCCTAAATTTATAAATAACCATGCGTTTTGCAACCCAGCGAGTTTAAATGATGGATGCTCTAGTGATTTTAATCCCTTTTTTGCCGTTTCTTGCTGCGGTAAGCATCGGTGGTGCGCATTTCTCCGGTGTTCTGCGTGGTGACGCGAGTGAAAACATTACGGCAGATATTGCCACGTGGGCAATAACCCTATCATGCCTGATGGCTTTGGCATTGTTAGGTGCTGACTTGCTAGGTAAAAACCACGGTTTTTTCAGTGTGGGGCAGTGGTTAGGCAGTGATACCCTGAATATTCGCCTAAATTTCATTACTACAGGTCTAAATGTCCGGTTAGCCGTCCTTTTTTCATTGTTGCTGGCTGTCATTAGCCGGTTTTCTGGCAATTATTTGCACCGTGAAACCGGATTTCACCGGTTCTTTTTTATCTTGAGCCTGTTTGCCGCCGCCATGATGTTACTAGTGCTGTCAGGCAATGCTGTTGGCACATTTGTGGGTTGGGAAGTGGCCGGACTATGTTCGTACTTCTTAATCTCTTACGCGTACCATCGTCCGGTTGCCACGTACAATGCCACACGCGCCTTTATCACTAACCGCATCGGGGACGGCGGCTTTATTGTCGGCATAGGCTTGAGCTATGCTTGGCTGGATAGCGTCAATTGGGGGCAATTAAATGCTGCGGCAGAACAGTTGACGATAGGCGAGGCGACCGGGATCAGCTTGTGTTTTGCCGTTGCGGCCTTTGCAAAATCTGCACAATTGCCGTTTACCCCTTGGTTGGCGAGGGCAATGGAATGGCCAACACCATCGAGTGCAGCATTTTATGGTGCAGTGATGGTGCATTCTGGCGTTTATTTGGTGTGTCTGCTGGAACCCGTTTTTTCAAAATCCCCTTTTTCAATGGCGGTGCTCGGTTTGGTCGGGTTGGTGACGGCAGCCTACAGTTTTATAGTTGGCCAAACCCAGGCCGATATTAAAAGTTCGCTTACTTTTGCGACGTCAGGACAGTTGGGGCTGATGTTCCTGGAATGCGGATTGGGTTTTTGGCAACTGGCAAGCTGGCATCTTTGCGCCCACGCCATTGTGCGTTGCTGGCTATTATTAACGGCGCCTTCATTGATGCAGTATATTAAAAGAGGAGGGGGCAAACCGCGCAATGTCCCCGTGTGGGTTTATTTGGCATCAGCACAGCATTTTTGGCTGGACCAGGCCGTCGATTGGGCGCTGGTAAAGCCTGTACGGGGGTTGGCGCATGACTTAAGCTATTTTGACGATTATATTGTCGATCGCGTGGTGGGCGCGCCAATGCCCGCATTGGGCACATTATCGTCATTGGCACAGGCAGAAGAACAGATTATTGGCGCCAAGCTTGATAATGAGGCGGATGGTTTTGCCCGTGGGAGCGGGCTGGCCGGCAAACTGACCGAATGGGCTTCAGCTTTCGTCCACTGGATTGAAGACCGTTTTGTGTTACGTGGAATAGGCAAGGATACAATCCACTATGGCCGGCAACTGGGTCATTTGGCCAATAAATTTGAACAAATCATATTAAGGCCCCGTTATCTGGTCTTGTTTGTGTGTATAACCTTTTTGGTTGCATTTTGAGGCTAGGCTGATATGGATACCCCTTTAAATCCGTGGACTGACGCGGCGGCTTTCCCTTTGCTTACCACGCTGACACTGATTCCCTTGGCGGCGATGGTCGCTGTCCTTTGTTCCCGCTCATCGGTGGCTGCGCTGCGCTTTGGTTTTGCAGGCGCTTCGTTGACGGTTATGTTGAGTCTTTACTTGCTGAGGGTTTTTGACTCCGGTAATCCAGGCATTCATCTGGTTGAACAGCTGCACTTTGCGGGGCTTAGCTACAGTGTCGGGGTCGATGGCGCCAATATTTTATTTATACCGTTGACGGCGGTGCTGACATTTTTAACCTTGGTTTATACGTTAATTACCCGCCATGTCACGGATAAGCTTTTTATGGCCTGCTTGTTGGGATATGAAGCCATTTTGATTGGTGCGTTTGCCGCATTGAATGTCATGCAATTCTGGTTATGGTGTATGTTAGAGCTGATACCCGTTTTGTTGTTGACGGTTCATGGCGGCACTGGGCAAAACCGCCGCTGGGTTGTCACGCTGTTATTGCAATATTGGGGCAGTGGTTTGGCGATGACCTTGGCCGGTTTTCTGTTTCTTGCCTTCGGCCTGGTCGGTTCTGACCATGACCTAACTTTCGACTGGCTGACGCTCAAAGAAAATAACGCCTACTTACATGATGAAACGTTGATTTTCATCCTGCTATTTTTCGGCTTTTCCATCCGTATGCCATTGTTCCCTTTCCATGGTTGGTTGCCCCTGCTTGCCGAGCATGGCACGGTTGCCAGCGCCGTGGTTTTTTTGGTTGGCTTAAAGCTAGGCATTTACGCGCTAATACGCTTTATTTTGCCATTACTGCCAGGTGTCGCTGAAGAATGGGCGGGGTTTGTGTTGACGTTGGGGCTAATAAGCATTTTCTATGGCGCATTGCTGGCGCTGATGCAAATCAATATCCGCCGCTTATTGGCGTTTGCGGTCATCAGCCATACCGGGATGCTGGTTATCGGCGTTTTTTGTTTTAACGAATACGGCTTGGAAGGCAGCATTTTGTTATCCATTGCTTATGGCTTGGCAACAGCGGGCATGTTGTTTAGCGTCGGTTTGATTTATCAACGCACCCGCACCGCATTTATCCCGCGTTTAGGCGGCCTGTTTGACAGCAACTCGACCATTGCCTTGTTATTTTTGATTTCCGCGTTAAGCACCATGGTAATGCCCGGCACCCCCGGATTCGATGCCGCGCATTTACTGATTGAGGGTGTTATCGAAGAAGATGGCTGGTTGGTTGCCATAGCTATACTGCTAGGCAATGTGCTGGCGGCGGCGTTCTTGTTACGGGCCTTTCAACAAGTGTTTATTGCCACGCCCACACGGTCTCAACAACCTTATGGCTGTGACCACCATCCCGTCAGAAACGAACGTATTATCGCCGTCGTGATTTGTTTATTGCTCATAGGGACAGGCTTTTACACCACACCGTGGCTGAATTTTATTGATCAGGACGCTACGGCCATTAAAAAAGACTACCCTGTACACGGCTCTCAGGAGCCCGGAGGCTAACGGCGTGAAAATACTCAGTCTTCTCATTGCATTGCCCCTAGCAGGTGCACTGGCAACAGGGTTAATCCGCAACGTCCGTTTCGCAAAAAAACTTGCACTCGGCGTGGCGTGCTTCGAATTATTTGCCGCACTGGTCGCCGTGCAGCGGTTTAATGCCGACGAAGGCGCATTCCAAATGGTCGAGAAAGCCGCTTGGATACCTAGTCTAAACGTTGAATATCTGGTTGGTGTTGATGGCATTTCGGTGTTGTTTTTGCCGATGACAGCGTTGTTGACATTAATGGCAATAGGCGCCTCATGGCATTCGACGCAACAATTGAGCCGCTTGCATTTTGCGCTGATATTGGTGTTGGAAGGCGTCACCATCGGTGTATTGTCCGCATTGGATATGGTGTTGTTCTTTTTATTTTGGGAATTGACGTTGCCGCCGCTATTTTTTTTAATCGGTTTATGGGGCATTGGCCCTAAGCGGCGCAATGCGGCAATTAAGTACACCTTATTCATGCTGTTTGGCGGCGTGCCGCTGTTAATGGCCATCATTATTTTGGCCATTAACCACGCAACCCAAATAAATGCCACGATTCCTCATGGCCTAGCCTTTAATTTCCCCGTATTGTTGGAAACCCGTTTACCCGACAATTTGCAAAGTGTCGTGTTTTTATTGCTTCTGGCTGGTTTTGCCGTAAAAGCACCTATTGTGCCGTTGCATACCTGGCTGCCTACAGCAACACTGGAAGGCCCCACGCAAATTACCGCATTGCTGATTGGCCTTAAGCTGGGCGTTTACGGCATATTGCGTTTTGCCATGCCATTGGCGCCATCCGCCGCTGTTGAATATAACTGGGTGTTAGGCATTCTTGGCGCGATCACGCTGATTTATGGCGCATTGATTGCCTTGCGGCAAACTAATTTGCGCCGCCTGTTGGCCTATGCGAGTGTGAGTCATGTCGGTTTGGTCATTATCGGCATCGCCTCATTGAATATGCAGGGCATTCAAGGCGCCATCTTTCAACTGCTTAATTTTACACTGGTGGCGGGTTCGCTGATGTTGGTGGCGGGTTTTATCCAGCAACGCCTAGGCAGCACTGAAATGTCCCATTTAGGGGGGCTTGCTAGTGTCATGCCACGGTTGACCGGCTGTTATTTTGTATTCGCGCTGGCCAGCATGGGGATGCCCGGCACTAATGGTTTCCCGGCGGAATTATTGTTGGTGCTCGGGGCCTTATTGGCGCATCCCAGTCTTGGAGTCACCGCATTGGCCGGCGCGGTGCTAAGCGCCGCGTATATGTTGTCGTTTACCCGTGGCGCTTTTTTAGGGAAGGTTAGGCAAGCGGATGCCGGGCAGATGCAAGACTTGTTGGCACGCGAGCTTGCCCTATTGTGTGTGCCCGCCTTGCTGGTTTTAGGGTTCGGCTTTTTCCCAAACAGTGTGCTTAAAATCAACCAAAAAACCGCCGAAGCCTGGTTATCCCGACTGCTTGACCAACCAGTGCTGGAAGGTGATGAATTGGTTATGAACCTGTCCCGATAAGTGCCCCTATCTAGGCGTAATGGCAAATTGAATCTGGTTTTAGGTGGTGGGCTAAATCTGTAGCTGCACGTTGATAAGCTGAAGTGCAAGCCTTGGTTTGCCTCAGTACAAGCCAAGGCTTGAACTCCAACCACCACATTTAACCCACTACCTGGTTTTAGGGTTTTTAACCAGTTTCCAAGCCTCTGCTGAAAATTAATTTAGCTTGCATTAAGTTATTTTTTTGGGCAATATATTGCCCATATACTCCATTTGTCAGGCTTTATGAGCAATGCATTTCCGTCTCCGCAAAAATGTCATTCAGTTAATCCGAATAACTTACGATGACGCTAAAAAGAAAGGCAACAATACCATTATAGGCACGGTGAAGCTGTCAAACCCTGTCCTGCCTGATGAATTGCGCTTAAAACTGACAACTGAGGAAATAAAAGCTTTTGACATATGGCTAAACACGCAGCACCGTACTGAGCGGCTGCGTGAGGAAATAGCCGCGCTGACCTTGGCTGAAAGCATGGTTCTGGCAGAAAAATGGTTCGAAAGGGAAGGCGATTCAAAAGGGGCGCAAATGGTGGCTAATGATATTGTCCCCCAATGGCATAACATACGCCGGTTATTGGTAAAAAAGGGGCTGCTTGAGTAACGCCCGCCGCAGTTGTTGTAAGAATGTAATTACTTTGTAAATTTAAACCTAAATGAGAGTTGATAAAATGAAAGCTATTGAAATTGTAGAATTAATTAAACAAGAAAACCCTAAAGTTTTAGGCAAAATGCCTGATGAGAAAGCGGCAAAGATCATTTCTGCGGCGCTACGCCAAATCAGCAAACAGCTGGATCAGGCTACTGAAGGTAGCGTAAAAGTAATGGGTTTAGGGGCTTTTAGTGTCCGTCAAGTTGAGCGTGAAAAAGAAGGGCAAGCGGTGACGGTCAAAAAAGTATCTTTCCGTGCCGCTAAATTAAAGGCTAAAGTGAAAAAAACGGCGGAATGATTAATTGGGGTAATGGTGAAGCCATAACAGCTGTTGAGCGATTTATCTTGCCGATGAAGCAGTAGGGCTTGCACCTCCTTCAAGGACGTGCAAGCCACAGATAAACAGTTACAAGTTGACCTGCCACCTTAATTTTTAAATTGTCACTGAGCATGTTCTATGGTTAGTCCCCAATCCGTTTGGAAACCCATTATTGCACTTGGGCGGGGAAAGAGTGTAAATCTCCCCCCCCCCCGCGTCGGGTTAGTCTGCTGATAATGTTTCTCGCGTAATCTATGGGCTTATTTCATGCCCGGCACTTAAATTTAAGTGCCGGGCATGAAATAAGCCCATAGTATTTGGTAATAACGATAAATCAATTGTGTTTCCCATATATTTATGAAATGGGAGGCTGTAATTAGATAACCCACCTACGGAACAATTATCTTGTGTGCAGAAACCATATCGCGAATTTCCGGCTCACGCATGCCTTTGGCTTATATAACACTTATGTTCTAACGGATAAGCATGAATTTTTTTATTCACATCGGCACACATAAAACAGGAAGCACAGCGCTTCAACATTTCCTTTTGATAAACCGCGCAAAGCTTCAGGAACATGGATTTTTATATCCTGAAACCGGCCTCAAGGACGCAGGGCATCATAAAATCGCTTGGGCATCAAGAAGTAAGGACACCTTCCCGCAGCTCAATAAGTTGATGCAATTGGTCAGGGGCGAAGCGAATAAGTTGAAATGTCCAAATATTATTTTAAGTTCTGAAGAGTTTGAGTTTGGCAGAGACATCAATCATCTCAAAACAGCGCTTGCTGGTGACAACTGTAAAATTATTGTCTTTTTGCGAAGGCAAGACACTTTGCTTGAATCTGAATATAACCAGCATGTAAAAATGCATCTTACGAAATATAGCCACAGCATATTCAAATTCCATTTTGATCATGATTTCAATCAAAGGTTTAATTACAAATACTTATGTAACCTTTGGACGCATAAATTTGGCCAGGAGGCCATGTCAGTGGTCAGTTATGACAATTGTTCCAGGGAACCCCAAGGCATATTTAAAGAATTTTTAAACGTCATCAAAGTACCTTTTGACGATGGCTTCCTGTTGCCTGAGGAAGGGCATGCTAATGCCAGCCTTCCAAGCAAGGCGATCCTTTATTTGGCTAGGTTAAACACGCTATCGTTAACAAAAAACCAGCATCAGTTGGCAATCCGCATCTTAGTTGACGAATTTGCCAGTCAAAAAAAGCAAGCATTGCTCTCATTAAATGATAGGAAACTGCTTTGGGCGAGGTACGAGGGGGTTAATGGCTTTGTGGAAAATACCTACAATACAAGCTGCTTTGTTGAACCCTCTGAAACGGAACATAACGACGAGTACCTTGATTTTTGCAATGATTTTGATGTAAACATGTATGCGAAAATAATCAAAAGACTTCTAGGGGGGGGGATAAATTGAAGATATTGGCTTACTTTATTGGGTTTCCGGGCACTAAAAGAATTGACCAATTCATCCAACGAAATCAGGCGCTTGATTTTTTTGAGCTAATGCCGGCTGTTGATGGCCGGACTTTGCCAATAATTTTTATAGAAAGCTTTTTTTTGGAGCCTTTTTTTAAGCACCAAATGAAGCACAAAGGGAGTGGCTGGCTTGGTGCTACTATCGGGTGTTTTCTAAGTCATATCAAAGCAGTGGAAGCAGCAGAAATGAATGGTGCTGATTATGTTATTGTTGCCGAAGATGATGCTGTTTTTCGTAAAGACCCTAGGGAGTTGATTCTATTTATGAAGGAACAGCGTGTTGATTTGCTTTACTTAAACGACCGTATGGTGCCTAAAGGCCATAGCGTTGACAGCTCAACCCGTTCAGTTTTTATTTTAACAAATGAAAACTTAACAGGAACGGGCGCAGAAGCCTATATCCTTTCGCGTAAAGGAATTAATGGTGTTTTGCAGTTGTTTAACAGAGGCTTAAAAAACCGTATGCCAACAGGATTTGATGGTTTTATGCAAAGCTTTGTAATCGGCCAAGGAAAAAAGGCCAATGCGCCTGGCCGTAAAAGTCTAGATGAGTGGGTAAGGCTTAGGAAAAGCGCACTGCTATTTGAAGACATTGATTTAAAAGTGGGTGTTGCAATCCCCTCCATTGCAGCACATATAGATGAAGGTATGTCCATAATAAATGGGGGTGGGGCTGGCTAACCTCGGTTTTTTCCCGCAAAAAATGGCCGAATTTCTCGTTCGTGACAGTTTCACCCGATATCGGCAGGACACAAAGAAGCAGTTCAATATCCCTTAAGATGGGTGTTGGTTGTCGGTAACTGTTAGGGTTGACGGCGGCCAGTTTTTTGGGGCGGGCAGCCGTGCTTTCCCGATGGTTTTGTCAAAAAAAAGCTGGGTTGTGAAAAAGCCCTTAACCCATACAAAAATCCTCCTGCAACGGCCAGTCCCGGTAATTAAAAACTTGGCCTTGAACGCGGACAGCGGCTATATCGTCCAATGCCAGTTCGGCAAAAACCCATCCTACGGCATTTAAATCACCGCAACTGAGAATGCCGTTGTCAGGAAACCCCTTGTCCACCGGCGTGTAAATTGCCGCCGCGCCAATATTAACATCGACCGCTTCTGACCAAGGCGCTTCGCCAACCAAGCAGGCTTGTGCGACATAGCATTGGTTCTCCAGCGCCCTGGCTTGGCAGCCTATTTTGACCCGATGGTAGCCGGCCAGCGTATCGGTGCAGCTGGGCACTAAAATCAGGTTGGCACCTGCTTCCACCTGCTGCCTTGCCAGCAACGGAAACTCGCTGTCATAGCAGATATTAATCGCTATCCGCCCATAATCAGTATTGAAGCATTTGATTTCTTCGCCACGGGTAATCAACCATTGCTCGTTTTCAAAGCGCGTCATCATCATTTTGTCTTGATAATCGACCTTGCCATCAGGGAAAAATAAATAAGCCCGGTTATGGTAGTCGCCCGATTCTAGCTTGACTGGAAAAGTGCCCGCTTGAATCAGGCACTGGTGGCGTTGCGCCAAACCTTGGAACAGATTGATGAAGCCCGCTAACAAGGGCTGCATTTCCGCCAGTTGCTTTTCTAGGGAAGAATACACCGCCTGGCCGAATAACGAGGCCAGTTCCATGCTGTTATATTCGGGGAACAACAGGATTTTGGCATCTTGCGCCGCCGCTTCTGCAACCCAGCGTTCACTTTTGTCCTGATAAGCCTGCCAGTTGTCGAGAAAGCTAATGTCGTATTGTGCGCTGGCGATTTTAACGTTCATGTTTTAGCCAAAAGGTCATGGGTTTAGGGGTTTCTTCGGTGTCGTCCAAGTCTTTCCAGACAAAAGCGGTTGTCAGTTCGGGATGTTTAAAATAACCGCGCTTGTTCCAAAACTTATCCAAGGGCACGTAATCGGCAGGACGGCGAGGATGGTCGGCAGGGCGTTCCACGCAACAAAACGTGATGTGCTGGAAGCCGCCGAGATCGGCGGCATGGGCTTCGCGTTCCTCAAAAAAGCGCACACCAACACCTAATCCCCGATAGTTCTTATTCAATACCGATTCGCTGCAATAAAACACCTCGTCAAGGTTATAACCCTGCTCGACAAACGGCTTTTTCAGTTCAGCCGTCTCGTATTTCATCGGCAAGGCGGTTGATGCGCCAACGACTTTGTCACCATCCAATGCCAGCACAATGACGCTTTCGGGGTTATCAATATAGGTTTGCAGGTATTTTTTTTCATAATCCAGATTGCCGTCGTACAGGTACGGGAAATCTCGGAAAACTTCAATTCTAAGGCGGGCAAGTTCAGAAATAAAAGGGATCAGAGCCTCGCCGCTCCGACGTATTATGTGGATATTTTTAGGCATGGGGACTCGCTCAAAAATTGGCCATTTTAACTAACTTCACGGATGCTTGCGCAGTTTATGCAGGCAAAAAACCGCCAGGCTGACACCGATGGTGTCCGCAAGCCAATCGGCAACTGAAGGGCTGCGCCCGGGGATAAACGACTGGTGCCATTCATCCGTCGCGCCATACAAACTGCCTAGCAGGATGCTCAGTAAAGCAAGCGTGGCAACGGACGGGTCAAGCCATTGTTTAATGCTGTGCCATAGCAAAGCGCCAAGGATGCAATAAGCACCGGTATGGTACAGCTTATCTTGGTTGTCAAACCACATCGGCCCAGGCAAAGACGGCTGGTCAGAAAGCACGTAAATAAACAGGCCATAAAGCAATAAGCCCGCGACGTATAAAGTTTTAAACATAAGCCATGAATAATCCGGTTATGCCCGTTTATTGGTTTTGGGCGGTTGTTTGATGAGATTGTGAAGCACTAGCGCGGGGCACATTTAAACATAGGAAAGCTAATTTTGCCGATAATCCGGTGGAAGTCACGGCGCAACTGGCCAGATCGGCCATTCCGTGGACTCGCAGGGCATAAGAGGATGCCGTCCTTCCCGAATCGACCATCACCTGCACGCACTGCGGACATGTTGAAACAGCCGGGTAGGATGGGCAACGCTGTCCTGCCTTTATGCCCTGTGGGTACACCTTTTACGGATAAATCGGTGGGCAAAACCGCCTGCCCACCCTACGGTACTCAATTCGCCGCCTTAAAATCAAACTTCTTAAATATCACTTTCAAATCTTCAATTTTATCTTTCAGCGTCACCGAGATGGATTTTGTTTCCCTGATAGCTTCAAGCAACTTCTCGGTGGTGACGGTTTTGTCATCAGAAACAAACGCCGCTTCGATGGTTTCTTTAACCACCGCTTCAATATCCGCACCGCTAAAGCCATCGGTTTCTTTGAGCAACTTAATCGTGTCAATCGCCTGGCTGAATTTGCCGCGTTTTTTGAGGTGGATTTCAAAGATACGGCGGCGTTCTTCGGCATTGGGCAATTCCACCAAAAACAATTCGTCAAAACGGCCTTTGCGTAAAAATTCCGGCGGTAATTGCGAGACATCGTTAGACGTTGCCAGTACATAAACCGAACTTTCTTTCTCTTGTAGCCACGTTAAAAAATTGCCGAACAAGCGCGTGGTGATGTCGCTGCCGCCGCCCGTGCCACCAACGCCTGCAAAGGCTTTTTCCAGTTCGTCAATCCACAACACACACGGCGACACCGCTTCGGCGGTTTTAATGGCTTTGCGTAAATTGTCCTCACTTTCACCCACATATTTACCCATCAATTTGCCAATATCCAAACGTAACAGCGGCACTGCAAACAAATTAGCGGTGGCTTTGGCAGTTAAACTTTTGCCGCAACCAGGCATTCCGACAATCAACAAACCTTTCGGCAAATCAATCCCAAATTTTTTTGCTTCACCCAGATGATTAAAAATCTTCGCTTTTGCGGTCAGATAATCTTTAAGTTTTTCCAAACCACCGACACTGCCTAAATTGGCATCAACATGAATAATTTCTAGCAGCCCAGATTTTTTAATGATTTGTTCTTTCTCATTCAAAATAAGCTGTTTATCGTTGCCATCTATCGTGCCACTTTCTTGATAGGCCAAATTGAGAATTTGCCGGATTTCAAAATCACTCAAACCCTTAAAAGACACCGCCAATTCGTTTAAGACGGTTTCGCTTAAGGCCAATTTAAAACCCCGTGCATAATCTTGGATGGTAGCAAGAATATCCGCATGATTCGGGAGCGGAATATCAAAAACCGTAATCATCGCTTCCAATTCGGGCGGGATCACTAAAGTGGTATTGACCAGAAAAACCGTAACGTAAACATCAGCCTGATAAATGGTTTTTAAGGCGATGGATTTTAAACGGGCAATAATTTCTGGATTAGTGAGTTGATGATGGACATCTTTTAAGACAATAAAGGCTTTTTTTGCTTCGTTATCATCTAACAGGGCAAGGAAATCATTTAATCCGTAAGCGTTTTTGGGGGCTTTGGTGACAAAATCGACGTATTTATTGGCTTCGTTATATTCATAAATGTCAAAGCCTTTGCGGGCAGAGGCGATTAAGGTATCCACCGCTTGAAAGTCAAAACTGTGGATGTAAATGATGGGGCGCAAGGCATCGATATAACTGGCTAATTTTTGGGTGGCGTTCAGTTCCATTGTTAGATCACCAGGTAAATTAAAGCGTGGTTAGCGTTATTGCTCTTGTAATCAATACCATCAAGAATCAAAAACTCTTTATTAACCGCTTCGGCGTTGAGTTCTTCGCCGTTTTTACCTGCATTACGGATGAAATTGCCATTTTCCATTTTTAGAATCAGGCATTTTGTGCCTTCGGGTTCCAAGTCTTTCCAATACCCTTCGGTTGCTCCTGCATAGGATTGATAAGGAGGAAGCAAAGGTATTGGTTTTAAGATAATTGGTGCGTACTTTATATTATCCGTAGAACCATATGAATAAAAACTTAGACCAACTAATGTTTTTCCTACACCTATATCACCAACATATTCATTATTGTTTTTATCCCTAATCTTTGCTCTCCCTGATGCGTTTTTGAGTGATTTTATAAAAACTTTTTGGTCAGTAATTGTTTTCCAATCATAACCCTCACCTGCTACATTTACCGCTTTACCTTCTTTTTCTTTATAAGAGCTAGGTATTTTTGAGAAAGCTATTTCTTTACGTTCTTTATCAAAAAGCTCCGATTGCCGATAAGCCTCATTTGCCAGCATGGTGTACAGCGTTAGCGGACTTTGTTCAATAAACAGGGCGAAAAACAAATCAAAATCCACCCGAAACAATGGCTCATAATCCGCCCAAAGCGTATTAACGGCGGCTTTTAAAAACGGGTAATCTTCGGTTTTTTCCAGCATCTCCTCACAGAGTTGCTCATAGCCTGCGTGATAGCTTTTAATGACCGTATTTCTTTGGAATTCCTGGCTAGCAAGTACTTCAAGCTGTTGCCGCTGCTGTTCCCGAAACTCAAGCGAATATACTGCCGCTTGAATCTGCGCTTCGCTGATGTCTGCATGGAATAACTGGCATAAGGCGCGGGCAATGGTTAGTTCGTCGCTACCCGCGATCTCCTGCAATTGGCTGAGTTCGGCACTTAACCCCCGCACTTCCAGCCAACGGTGTAGCACTTGGCTATGGTATGCGGTTAATAAATCATCCAAATTGAAATTTGCCCGTAAATCAGTTAAGTCTCTAACGGGGTGTTTGTCTAACAGTAAGTTGAATTTTATCGCTTTGGTCATAATGGCTGGTGTTGTTGGGTTAATGAAAGGGTTAATTTGTAATTAATTTGTAGGTCGGGTTTACCCAAAGGGCATAAAAGCAATAGCGTAACCCGACAATTGTGTCGCCTAAAATGTCGTGTTACGGTATCTCGCTAAGCTCAATAAGCTAACCCGACCTACAGGGCTGATGGTTTATTGTGCCGATGCGTGTGCCGTTCAACGGCAAATCAAATTTAATGGGTTTTATGGTTTTCCTTGTAAAAATTAAACAGAAAGGTCGTAAAGTGTTTCTGGCGCTATATCAATCTCGTTAGGCCATACCACCGTACCGTAGTCAATCCGCGCCAGTTTAAAAAAGCCAGGGTTTTTTAACGGTTGAAAAACGGTGGCTTGTAAATACGGCTTCATATCGAAAAACTTTTGTTCGTTGTTTGCAAACGTCAGCAACAAACGATAATCGGATAAAGTTTCGACAGCAATCACGTCGGGCAGCATGGCTATTGCAAGGGTTTGATTTGAAAAACAGGCTCGCCGTTTACAGCCAGCGTCCAATCCGCCATCAGTTCTTCCTCGTGCAAAATAATCCACGCTTTAACCAGACTCGTTTTTTTGGCGGGTAATGAACCTTCTAATAGTTCACCGTCAGGAATCGTAAAAACAGCTTTTGTACCTTGATATTCAACGTGAATATGGGGTAAATGATGTTGTTGGGTATCAAAAAACATCATTCTGATAATGATGCCGTAAAACATACTGATGGTTGGCATGGCTTTCTCTTTGTATGACGGGGTTAAAAAATAGTGTTGCCTAAAATGTCGGGTTACGTTATCTCGCTACGTTCAATAAGCTAACCCGACCTACAGGGCTGAAGCAACATTTGTGATGCGTTAAATAGTCGGTTTTTGGAGCGCGGCCATCTTGGTCGCAACCTGCAGGCAAGATGCCCGCGCTCCACGTTCGTGTTACCAAGGCAACCAAGATGTTAACGTGTTAGCTAGGCTTTTCACTACCGATTTTGTGCCTTCCCAAGCCGATTCAACCACTTTGGCGGCAGTTTTGGCAACGGCTTTCGCCCCGTTATAAAGCACATCCCCCACCGCGCTGCCTGCTATACCACCCGCCACAGCGCCAACAAATGCCCCGACCGGGCCGCCGAAGGTAAAGCCGATCACGCCGCCTTTTACCGAACCGGCAAGACCACCCACGGCGGTGCAAGTGACATTACTCATCGCATCCAGCGCTTCCAACGGGTTGAGTTCACCTTTGGCGAGTTTGTACAGGCATTTGGCGTTTTCCAGGCCGATGTAGGCGATGTTGGCGATTTGTCCGGCTGGGGTATTTTGCAGGATTTTCAGCCAACCACTTTTGGCGGCAACTACTAACGCGCCAGAGACGGCGACTTGCACACCGACATTGCCCGCGCTTTGCAAGGATGCGTTGAAAAATTCTTGCATGTCTTCGTTGGCGGGGCGGTTTTCTTTACCGTTCAGGGCGTTCCATGCCCGCCGCCCCAAAATCCGTGCGCCTTGGAAGCCCGCGTTAAACGCCGCCGCAATCACGGCTTTTCTGCCGATTTCTTTGGCAATAATCATGCGGTTGGCATCGTTCCAATCGTATTGTTTGATTTCGGCTTCGAGTTGGGCTTGGGCTTGTTGCTGTTTGTAGTTGGCGTATTCGCCCACTTCCATGCTGACACCGCCCTGTTCATATTCACTGACGATTTTTAGATCAGGAAACTTTTCGCGTAGGGCGGCAACATGTTCTTTATTGACGACAATGGTGGTTTGGCTGTCGTAATTATGTTCTTTAATGTTTTGGATCAGGCTATTAAGTCCTGTTTGATTGGGTTGGTACAACTTGACTTGGACATGCTCCAGCACATTGCCTGATGCGTCTTTGATGACAATATCAGGTGAGTTCAAGGTTGTGGTGCTGGGTACTTCCGCTGTTAAGGTTGAACCTAAGGTACGGGCGTTGACGTTGAATTGGTTGGCTAAGTCGGCTTCGGCAATGAGTCCGTGCAGTTGCCAATTACCATTCACGACCGGATTGCCATCACTGTCGAGTGATTGGTTAAACACCCGTTCCCTCATGGTTTTGTTCGCCGTTTCCAGCACCGCATCAATACTTTGCGCATACGTCCCGACTTCCGCCACGCCCCCACTACTGGCGCCCTGTTCGATTTTTTTCGCCAGCCAACTTTCGCGGCTTTTCCCTTTGTCCAAATGGGCATACAAATCGGCTTTGGTTTGGTTGTTTTGCTCTATTTTTTCAATAACTTGTAATGCCGTAACATGAATTTCTGCGTCATCCGCCCAAAGGTCAGGATATTCCCTAAAAGTTTGCTCCAACCAAGCTTCTATCGGTAACGTGTTTTTATTGCGGCTGTAAGATTCGACAAAATGGGCAATCACTCCGGCGGTTTTTGGGGCGTTGTCTTCATCTCCGAATAGCTCCGCTGTGGCTTGATCCGCTTCGGCTGAGGGTTGTTCTGATGTTTGCTCTTGCTCGTCATCAGCCAAAATATAGCCTGTGGCGTTATCGATCACAACGGGGTTGGGTGCATGGCTCATAAGATATTCCTTGGTGTGTTGGTGGTTAAAAAATCAAGCTGAAAATTGTCGTCGGGGTAGCGTAACCTGACAAATCAGTACGGCAAAACCTTACCTGATTAGCAAGATGCTTCAGCTAAGCCGTCATATCGGCAGGGATTGCCGATATCCAGTTCACAGGGATGTGATTTCGAATTGCCATCCGTGGCTTCTGGATTCCGGCAATCCCTGCCGGAATGACGATTTTGGAGTTGGCTGAATCTTCTTGCTAATCAGGAAACCTTAAGGCTTGTTATCATCATTGCCCACATACTCGCGCAGACTTTGCAATAAGCTATCGCGTAACTCTCTGGGGGCAATGATGGTGATATTCGGCAGCCAGTATTTAATCATCGGCAGAATCTGGTTGTCGTGGGAAATGCGCGTTGACACAATCAAACTGCCGTCTTCGAGTTCCTTATCAATTTGTTGGTTAGGTAAAACGGGGCGGCGTTTGAAATAAGCCGCAACGCTGTGGTCGATTTTTAACACCACTTCGCGTTTTTCCGCACCAAACCAGATGCTGTCTTCCTGTTCGATTAGCGCGTTAATGTCGGCTTCGGGCGTGAAGGTGCGCTCGTCGGTCTGGATGTTTTTTAATTGGCTGAAACAGAAACTTTTCAATTGTTGCCCGTCTTGGGCGGCGAGATACCAGATGCCTTTGTGGTTGATGAGTTTGTACGGGGCCATGCTTGTGTAGGATTTGGCTTTATACAGGAAGTGGATGAGCCGATGCTGGACGATGGCTTGTTCTAGCTGTTTGAATTCGCCGCTTTTTTCGCGCAGGTCTTCGTAATGATGGCCTTTGACCAGATACGCTTGGCTGACCCGGGCGTCGAAAATCTCACGCAGGAAATTATCGCTCAAGGCGGGGAACAGGGCTTTGATGCCGGATAGGCTGGCGAAGCGTTGGATGTCGGCGGTGGAAAGTTTGCCCAGATAATACGGGTCTAGGACAAATAACTGCTGGTCTTTGCTGAACGGCAGATAGGCCAAGCGTTCGAGCAAGTCACGTTGGATGGTGCGCAAGGTTACGCCGAATTCTTCGGCAAGTTGGCGCGGGTCGAGTTTTTCGCCGCGATTCAGTTTGATGAGGATTTCGGCAAGGCGCACGGAAACTTTTTCATGCGTGGATGGGGTGGTCGTTTTGGCCATGGTCTTAAGTTGATTCGTTGACGGATGGCAAACGATAGCATGAGGGGGTGACAGGTTATGTCGCTTTTGTAGGCCATTTAAAAACAATTTTCGGTAGTCCTACACTCAGAATAATAAGGCATGTGTCAAGTCATTCACTGAAAAAGCTACGCGTCCTTACTTGTGCCTTGCGGGGATATGCCGCCAATCTTAACCTTTGCTGCTCGTTCAGGTTTTACGATTGGTAACCTTAAGCCGCCGTGAAATAACTTTGATTTTATAGGGTGCGTCGGCATACTTTACAAATCTTCTCCCATTACATTAATGACCCTTAGATGTTGACACGGCTACTCGTTTATTTTGCTTACTTTCTAAGCGCGTCACGGCGTTACCAAAAGACTAAGCGGTTTTTTTTATAAGCTGCTGGAAGACCCTAACAGCCGGCTTAAATCTTATTTTGACGTCAGCATGATTGGCGTGGTCATATTAAGCGTGTTGTTGCTGATTTATGAAATAAGTGATTCCCACGCGGTCATTAATGGGTGGTACGAGCGCGTTGTTGTGGGTTTGTTCATCATTGAATATTTGCTGCGGCTTTGGTTGTGCAGTGATAACCATCAAATTATTCTTGCGCATTATGAAAAGGCTGATTATCTCAACATTCCGTTCCGGCTTAGTAAAGTTATGGGGATTTTGTTGGCAAAAAAGCTCGAATATATTTCTAGCCCGTTGTCGATCATTGATTTGTTGGCGATTTTGCCTAGTTACCGTGAACTTAGGGTGCTGCGGCTGTTTGTCGTATTCCGCCTGTTTAAGCTGTTCCGGTATCTTAATAGTATAAAACTGTTCGCTGAAATCCTCAGCAATAAGCGTTTTGAGTTGTATACGCTGGCTATCTTTTGGGGGTTTTTGATATTTATCGGCAGCACGGCCTTGTATTTTTTTGAAAACCCCAGCAATGGCGGACAGGTCACCAGTCTGTTTGACGCCTTCTATTTAGCGGTGGTCACGATGGCGACGGTGGGTTATGGCGACATTTCCCCGCACACGGTAGGTGGCCGTTTAGTGGCCATGGTGCTGATTTTTGCCGGTTTGAGTTTTATTGCGTTTTTTACGTCTATTATTGTGTCCGCGTTTAGTGACAAAATGGAGAATATGCAAGTCAACAGGGTCTATGCGGAACTGAACCGGCGTCGTGGCTTTGTCATTATTTGCGGTTTTGGCCGGGTTGGCCAACATATTGCTGGGCAGTTGGAGAAAGACGGGGAGCATTTTGTGATTATTGACAACAATGCCATGCGGGTGCAAGAAGCCAAAAAATACAATTATTTGGCGGTTCATGATGATGCCAGCAAAAACGCCGTGCTGATCAATGCCGGCATCAATAATAAGGCAACCGCCATTTTATGCACTACGGGTGATGATGTGATTAACGTCTACATTACCTTGACTAGCCGCCATCTGAACAAGGCGATCCGGATTCTGTCCCGTGCCAACAATGAAGAAAATGTAAAAAAATTGTATCAGGCAGGCGCCACCCATGTGATCCAGCCTTTTGAAATAGCGGGTATGGTGGCGGCCCAATATGTTGGCCAGCCAGTCGCATTTGAGGCTATTTTGGGTATTATCAGTGAAGAAAAGCAGTTTATTATGGAAACGGTGTGCGTGCACGAGGGCTCGTTCATTATTGGCAAAGCAGTCGATGATATTGATTTTGCCCAACGCAAGCTTATCTTGGTCGGCGTGATCAGCGCCAACCCCGTGCACTGCACGCACAAAAACCGGTATCAGGTGAAAAACCAACATTTTTATTTTAATCCGGAAGAGTATTTTCAGTTGCAGGCGGGGGATTTGTTGGTTGTATTGGGGCGGAAGGTCGGTATTGATTATTTTCGCAGCCAGGTTGAAAAAAGCCGCCTGAAGCTGGGTATGAGGCCATGAAACGGATTGCTATTTTTGGTTACAGCATGATGGCTTTGGAAACGATGCGCAGGCTCAGCGGGTCGGAATATCAGCTTATTTTTATTGGCCAGAACCAGGCTGAAGTCGATTTGGTCGCCGGGCAGGGTGTGGATAGCCGGATGGTTGATTTCCGTAACGATGACGATTTGCGTGCTATTGGTATTGGCTCTGATATTGACATTTTGTTCTGCTTTTTTACGAAAGATTCCGATAATGTGTTTTTAACCATTTCCGCTCGGGCAATTTCTGACAATTTAACGATTATTGCAACCGTTGACGATCCCGAATCGGCAGAAAAACTGTTGGCAGCGGGCGCGAATAAAATTATCGACCCTTATGAAATCTGCGGCAGAAAAACGTATGCCCTGCTAACCCGCCCTGATATTACTACCATGATGGATGAAACAGTCTTTGGGCAGCATGATTTGAATGTGGCGCAAATAGAAATTCTTGCGGGTTCCTGTCTCGAACACACCTGTTTTAGCGGGATAAAATCAATTGAGAAACATAATGTGATTTTAGTCGGCGTTGTGGACCGGGAGTTGGGCGATGAGCTGCATGTGGCGGTAGGGGAGAAGGAACACAAGCTGGATGCGGGGGATTTTTTGGTGGTTATGGGGTCTAGCAAAGATATTATGGCATTTAAAGAGGATGTTGCCGCCGGTGTGAGGGTGGCTGGGGAATGCAATCGGGAGGTTTAGTGGTGGGCTATGCGTTGTCCATCCGCATTTATCGTGAGGATGGACAAGGCGGTTTCTATAAAGTTTAGAGTGACTTATAAAGTGTTAACGCTTTAGTCAATTCTTCTGCGGATTTTTTGACGTCGCCAGAATTCGATAGAATTTGTGCTTGCACAACATGAGCGTTGGCTTGCTTTACAATGGCTTCATTGCCGGTAATTTGCTCAGAAGCGGAACGCGCAGCTTTCAAATGTAAGCGGGCAGTGGAAAAGTCGCTTTTGTTCACTTCAATTAAGGCTTTTTCAATATGCGCAATAGTTTCAGCAACGCTTGTTGCCGCTGGGCTGTTAGTAGCCGCTTCTTCTGCAAAAGCTACGGTGCTTGCGCCTAGTGAGATTGCCATAATGAAAGTTAGGGTGATGTTTTTGATGATATTCATGTAAAAGCCTTTGGTGTGTTATTTTATTGGATGAATTTTGGAAATTTATGCCTAACAGCGCATAACCCCAGTAGCCATGATATAGGATTAATGCATGGCTTATATGACATTTTGATTAATAAGCACTAATGGCCGTGAAAATAGACTTTTAATCCTGTTCCAGCCATGCGAGTTCAGTTGCTGAAAAACCAGCGAGCAAGCGCATTTCGTGGTTAAAGGGGCCTTTAGGTCGTCCGCCTACATAATATTGCCCGATCAGTTGCCGGTATTTGGACTCAGGCTCAAAGCCTTGTTGTGTGCAAAGGGTTTTAAACCAGAACGAGCCCCGCTCCACATGCCCAATTTCATCCGTTAGAATCCGGTTTAGCAAAGCCTCGCTTGTGGCATCCCCCAATTTCTTAAATTTGTCGATAAGCCCGGGCGTGACATCCAGTCCACGTGCTTCCATGCAGCGCGGCACCAGTGCTAATCTGGCCAGAATATCGCCTTCGGTGTCTTTGGCGTGATCCCACAGGCCGCTATGGGCGGGCAAATCGCCATAATTGACCCCCATGCCCTGTAGGTGTCCCCGGATTAATTCAAAATGTTGCGCCTCTTCATCAGCAACACGCAACCAATCCTGATAAAACGTGTCCGGCAAGTTGCGGAACCGATAAATGATGTCCCAAGCCAAATAAATGGCGACAAATTCGATATGGGCAATGGCGTGAAAAAAAGCGGCGACACCGCCAGGCGCACTGAGCTTGCGGTTAGGCATCAGGCGAGGCGGCAGTAGTTGGGGGCGGGCAGGAAATTTTACTTGGGCTATGGGTAAAGCTGGTTGGTGTGTGTTTAATTGTAATTCGCCGCTAGACAGTAATCGCCAAGCTTGATGGGTCAGTGCCAGTTGTTCGTCAGTGTCCGCTTGATATAAAAAAACTTGCGCAAATTCAAATAAATTATTCATGGCGTATGCTTAAGATTTAAGCGCTTAGCCACTTAATAGCTGCGTTGCACCGAAAATTTCGCCAACAATGTCAATGCGTTTTTATACGCGGAATCGGGCAAAATATTCAGCGCATCAATCGCTTTTTGTGCCTCTTCTTCGGCGCGTTGCTCTGTGTAAGCGATGGCTTGGGTGCGCTTTACAACGGCGTAAACGTCGTTAAACGCCTCGCGGTTGCCGTTTGTGATGGCCTGAATAATAATATTGGCTTCGCTTTCGGTGCCGTTTTGGATGGCGTAAATCAAAGGGAGGGTGGGTTTGCCTTCAGCCAGATCGTCGCCGAGGTTTTTGCCTAAATCTTCCTGATTAGCTTTGTAATCCAAGGCGTCATCAATCAGCTGGAAAGCAATGCCTAGATGTTGGCCGTAAAGCGCGAGGTTGTCTTCCATTTCCGCTGGGGTATTGGCAAGCACGGCGCCTAATCGGGTTGCGGCGCTAAACAGAATGGCGGTTTTCCGGGCAATGACTTCCAGATATTTGGCTTCGGTGGTTTCGGGGTTGTTGCAATTTAACAGCTGCAACACCTCGCCTTCAGCTATCGCCGTAGTTGTTTTTGACAGGATTTCCATGACCCGCATATTGCCGGTGCGCACCATCATTTCAAACGCCCTGGAATAGAGGTAATCTCCGACGAGGACACTAGCGGCGTTACCCCACACGGCATTGGCCGATTCTTTGCCACGCCTTAAGTCTGAGTCGTCCACAACATCGTCGTGGAGCAAAGTGGCGGTATGGATAAATTCGATGACAGCAGCCAGTATCAGGTGCTTGTCGCTAACGCCACCCAAGGCTTTGGCTGACAACAGCAACAGCATAGGGCGCAAGCGTTTGCCGCCGTTGCCAACAATATAATGGCCCATTTGGTTGATCAGGATAACATCGGAGCTTAGCTCATTAATAATGAGTTGATCGACCGCCTTAGCCTCGGAGGCAGTTAGATTCTTGATGGAATCAAAGTCGATAGTGGTGGGTGCGGTCGGGCTTTGGTGTGCGTGAGATGCCATTATTGGTCGCTACAGACGTTAAGGTTTCGGATATATTTCATGGTTATGCCTATGAAATATGAGTTCAATATATTATTATAACGGAATAAAAAACAATCGCCATGCTAATGAACGGCCTGTAATGTGCTAAAAGAGAGACAGATTGTTTTATATGGTGCTTATGTGATTGATTCAACTTATGGTTGACTCCATTTGATTTTAAAATTAGAATTGTCTGTTCACTTTTAACAGATTAATGCTTGACGGAGCTTACGCAGATGTATGCGGTAATTCAAACAGGTGGTAAACAGTACCGCGTTGAAGAAGGTACTTACTTAAAAATAGAAAAACTGGAGCTAGGCACAGGCGACAGCATTGAATTTGATAAAGTGCTAATGATTCAGTCCGGTGATTCGGTTCAGGTAGGCTTGCCTTTTATTGAGGGCGGCAAGGTTACAGCCACTGTCCTGTCTCAAGGTCGACATGAGAAAATCAAAATTATTAAATTCAGAAGACGTAAGCACCACATGAAGCAAATGGGGCATCGTCAATATTACACAGAAGTCCAGATCACTGGCATCTCTGCATAATCAGGAGTTAAGCAATGGCTCATAAGAAGGCTGGTGGTAGTACCCGTAACGGTCGCGACTCAAATTCGAAACGGTTGGGTGTAAAGCGTTTTGGCGGTGAAGCGGTTATTGCCGGAAACATAATTGTACGTCAGCGTGGCACGCATTTTCATCCTGGCGACAACGTTGGCTGCGGTAAAGACCATACCTTGTTTGCTACGGCAGACGGCAAAGTGGTTTTTCAGGTTAAAGGCCCTAATAACCGCAAATTCGTCAGCATCGTTGCGGCATAAAATCCAAGCTACCTGTTTTAGGCAAGTTTCGATTCCTTTAAAAAGCTCCATCCCTTGTTGGTTGGGGCTTTTTTCGTTTTTATCCATTGAGCTTTAAATACAGCAGAGCAGTGTGTGATTTATGAAGTTTGTTGACGAAGCGGAAATTCGTGTGGAAGCCGGTGATGGCGGTAATGGCACGATAGGCTTCCGGCGTGAGAAATACATCCCTATGGGCGGCCCTGATGGTGGTGATGGTGGTGATGGCGGCAGTGTTTATTTGATTGCAGTGGAAAATATCAATACGCTGGTGGATTTTCGCTATCACGCTGTGCATAGGGCGGAGCGTGGACAAAACGGCATGAGCCGCAACTGTACGGGCAGGAAAGGCGAAGATTGTTATGTGTCCGTGCCCCTAGGGACGCGGGTTTCGGATGCGGAAACGGGCGAGGTTATCGGTGATTTGACCAAAATCGGCGAAACCTTGTTGGTTGCCCAGGGTGGTTTTCATGGTTTGGGCAACACCCGTTTCAAAAGTAGTATCAACCGGGCGCCGCAAAAAGCGAGCAAAGGCACGCCCGGCGAGCATCGCCTCTTGAATTTGGAATTGACGCTGATTGCTGACGTTGGTTTGCTGGGTATGCCGAATGCAGGGAAGTCCAGTTTGATCCGCGCGGTGTCTTCGGCGACGCCTAAAGTCGCCGATTATCCTTTTACGACCTTACATCCTAATCTTGGTGTCGTCAGAATTGATGATTTGCGCAGTTTTGTGATTGCTGATATTCCCGGTGTTATCGAAGGCGCCGCCGATGGCGCGGGACTGGGTTTGCAGTTTCTCAAGCATTTGTCGCGTACAGGTTTGTTGCTGCACTTGATTGATGCGATGCCGTATGACAATACAGGCAGTCCCGTGCAGTCCGCCCAAAAAATCATTCATGAAGTTGAAAAATGGAGTGATGACTTAGCTAATAAGCCGCGCTGGCTGATACTGAATAAGATAGACAGGTTGCCGCCCGAAGACGTTGATGCGCACTGCCAGGCGATAGTTGATGAATTGGGCTGGGATGCGCCTGTTTTTAAAATCGCGGCTATTAATGGTGAGGGCACAAAAGAGCTTATGTTTGCGATTATGAACTTTTTAGAGCAACAACGGCGGTGCGATAGTGAGCGGGCGTGATTTTGCCAACGTAAAGCGTGTTGTTGTAAAGATAGGCAGCTCGTTGCTGACTAAAGGTGGCCAAGGTTTGGATAAGGCCGCTATTGCCGACTGGGTCAGGCAAATGGCGGGGTTAAGGCGGCAATCCATCGATGTGGTTTTAGTTTCTTCCGGTTCTGTGGCGGAGGGTATGAGCCGGTTAGGTCTAAAAGTGCGGCCAAAAACCTTGCACGAACTACAGGCTGCCGCAGCTGTTGGGCAAATGGGTCTGGTGCGGGTCTTTGATGACAGCTTTCAGCGCCATGGGCTGCATGCGGCGCAGGTGTTGCTTACGCATGATGACTTGTCTGACCGGCAGCGGTATTTAAACGCCCGAAGCACTTTGCTGACATTGCTTGGCGTTGGTGTTGTGCCGGTCATTAATGAAAACGACACCGTCGCCACCGAAGAGATCCGTTTTGGTGACAATGACACGTTGGCGGCGTTGGTTGCCAATTTGGTTGAGGCTGAGTTATTGGTGATTCTGACGGATCAGCAGGGATTGTTTACCGGCGATCCTGGCTTATATCCTGATGCAACGCTAATTTCAGAAATCAGCGTTAATGATGGGCGCTTGGATAAGATGGCGGGCGATAGCCGTAGTGGCCTAGGGCGGGGAGGCATGTCCACCAAGGTTCGTGCGGCGCGTTTAGCTTCTAGGTCGGGTGCGGCAACAGTCGTGGCGGCGGGCGCGGTTGTTGATGTGATTGTTGCGGTGATTGCGGGTGCTAATCTGGGGACTTACTTCTTGCCGGATATTGAGCCTCTAGTTGCTAGAAAGCGCTGGCTGGCCGGACAATTGCAGGTTAAAGGGCAATTGGTTCTCGATGCAGGTGCGGTTAGAGTGCTGAAAACCGAAGGAAAAAGTTTGTTGGCGGTCGGCGTCAAGGGTGTGTCTGGACGGTTTGCCCGTGGGGAGCTGGTGTCTTGCGTGGACGAGGAAGGCTTTGAGGTTGCGCGGGGGTTAATCAACTACGGTTATGCGGATGCCTTGCTAATAGCAGGGAAAAGCAGTTTGGAATTTGAGAAAATTTTAGGTTATGCGGACGATTCGGAGCTGATGCACCGCGATAATATGGTGCTGATTTAGGTTTTATTTATCTTCAGGCAATAAAAAAGGCCGATAACTTTAAAGAGTGCGGCCTTTTTTGCTGTAAGGCTATCTGCTTAAGCGATAGCTTTTACTTTTGAATTCAGTCGGCTTTTGCTGCGGGCGGCTTTATTTTTATGAATAAGGCCTTTGCTTACTGCCGAATCGATAATGGGCATAGCAATTTTGAAAGCGGCTTGCGCTTTTTCTTTATCGCCTTCCCTTACTGCGGCAAGAACTTTCTTGATAAAGGTGCGTAAGTTGCTGCGTTGTCCTGCATTGCGAATACGGCTTTTTTCCGCTTGTTTCGCGCGCTTTTTAGCTTGTGCTGTATTAGCCATAGTGTCTCGATTGGTTAAGTTAAATAGCCCAATATTATCTTTTTAAATAGTTGTTTTGTCAAATTATTTAGTGCAATACATTGAGGGGCGACATTGAGCAGGCGGTTTCTTAAATCAACCTTGGCAGTGAGCGCGATGACGCTCATATCACGCATTTTAGGGTTTGTCCGGGATATGTTGATCGCCCGTTTTTTTGGTGTTGATTCGGCTACCGATGCATTTTTTGTGGCTTTTAAAATCCCCAATTTTTTGCGCAGGCTATTTGCCGAAGGTGCTGTCGCCCATGCTTTTGTGCCGATATTGGAGGGTTACAAAAAACAAGGCAGTCACGCTGGGCTAAAAGGGTTTGTTGATAACGTGGCGGGGACGCTGGCATTGGTTTTGATGCTGATCACGCTGACAGGTATGGTCGTGGCGCCATTGCTGATTTTTTTGTTGGCACCCGGTTTTGCGTGGCAAGGTGCGCAACATGATTTGGCGGTGCAATTGTTACAGATTGCTTTGCCGTATTTGTTGTTTATCGGTTTGGTTGCGTTGGCGGGTAGCGTGTTAAATAGTTATGGCCAGTTTGCCGTTCCTGCGCTGACGCCCGCCTTGCTCAATATCTGCATGATTGCCGCAGCAATCTGGTTGGCGCCGTTGCTAAGCGAGCCAGTGGCCGCATTGGCATGGGGCGTTTTTATTGCCGGTATTATTCAAGTATTGTGTCAATTGCCCGCCTTGGCGCGTTTGGGCTTGCTACCGCGCTTGCGGGTGGATTTTGGCGATTTGGGGGTCAGGCGTCTCATGAGCCAATTGTTGCCCGCTATTTTTAGTGTCTCAGTGACGCAAATCAACTTGCTGCTGGACACCTTGATCGCTTCATTATTAACGGTCGGCAGCGTGTCGTGGCTTTACTACTCTGATCGCTTGGTGGAGTTCCCCCAAGGTCTGCTAGGTGTTGCAATCGCTACGGTTATTTTGCCTAGGCTGGCGAAAGACCATGCCGCTGATGACCCGATTGCTTTTTCCGATGCGTTGGATTGGGGGCTGCGGTTGGTTTTGCTGGTGGGGATGCCCGCTACTGTGGGTTTGCTGCTGCTGGCTGAGCCGATGTTATCGACACTGTTCCAATACCATGAATTTGGCGAATCAGATGTGCAGTTGGCAGGCCGAAGCTTGAAGGCGTATGCGGTGGGGTTGTTGGGTTATTTGTTTGTCAGGGTGTTAGTGCTTGGTTTTACCGCGCGGCAGGACATGAAAACCCCTGTCCGCTATGGCAGTTATGCAATGCTGGCCAGCTTGGTTTTGAATGTCTTAGCGTTGCCGCTGGCCCATGCGGGATTGGCCTTGGCCACCTCATTGGGCGCTTTGTTCAATGCTGTGCTGTTGCTGAAAAAATTACGCCAAGAACAGGTTTACCGGCCCGTAGGGGGATGGCGGCTGTTTTTTCTGCAAGTTATGCTGGCCAGCTCGGCAATGTCGGCAGTCCTCTATTATTTTGTCGATGTGACAGAGTGGGGCCGGTGGCATTCGGTTGAGCGGGCGGTGAATTTACTGGCCTGGATTTTAGTCGGCATGGCTGTTTATGTGCTGACGTTAGTGTTGGCAGGCTTAAAACTCAGGCACTTGGCGATGCGGGCGTAAACAGGCCTGCACAGGCGGGCGGCAAACAGCCAATTTGTAAAGCCAAGGTAATGAACTGTGTTTAAATCGCCTATATCATTGGGGGGGGAGTGGCCGAAACCTGTTACAGCGACAATCAGGTTAAAGATGTTATGAATGGTCACTTACTCTTCAATAACAGGGTTGGATAGCGTACCGATGCCTTCAATTTCAATGCGCACCACTTGGCCTGGTTTCAGGTATCCACGCGGCTGCATCTTTACGCCGACGCCCGCCGGTGTGCCGGTGGTGATGACGTCGCCGGGTTCTAAAGTCATCGCTTGCGATAGATAAGAAACCATTTCATAACAGTTAAACATCATCTCGCTGGTGTTGGCCGCCTGCCGGAGTTCGTCATCTACCCATGTCTTAAGGTCTAGTCGATGGGGGTTGCCGATTTCGTCAGTTGTCACTAGCCATGGGCCTAGTGGCCCGCAGGTGTCAAATGATTTGCCGACTGTCCAGGTGGGTGAGCGGGCTTGCCAATCGCGCACGGTCACGTCGTTGGCGACCGTGAAGCCTGCAATCATTTCGTGGGCGTGCCCTACCGGCACATGGCGGCAACGCTTGCCAATGACAAAAGCCAACTCGCCTTCGTAATCAAGCTTGTCTGAAACTTTAGGGCGTTGAATGGCATCATCCGGGCCAATAACGCAGGTGCTTTGCTTGGTAAAAAAAGTCGGATACTCTGGTTTGTCACGCCCTGTTTCAGCAATGTGGTCGGCATAATTCAAACCTATGCCCAAGTATTTGCCTGGCCTTGGCACGGGGGCGGCCAATTTGACGTCCGCCAAGGCGATGCGTTCGGCGCCGCTGTCAATTTGTCGCTGCATTGCCACAAGCGCTATTGTGCCGGCAGTTAAGAACCCAATCATGCTGGCTGGGATGTCGGCACAGCCTTGGCTGTCGACGACATAATTGTCAATCACAGCGCCAACGCGAGTCAGTTTGTTATGGGTGAAGGTAACGAGTTTCATCGTTTAAATTTTCCTGTATGATAGGCCGGTTGCTCATTATAACGAACATTAGTAATCAAAAAACTATAACTAGCCACTAACGCGAGGATTAGAACATGAAAGAAAATTGGATAGCCCCTTCCATTTTGTCAGCCAATTTTGCTAAGTTGGGCGAAGAGGTGGATAACGTTTTGGCCGCAGGCGCCGACGTTGTCCATTTCGATGTTATGGACAACCATTTTGTACCTAACTTGACTATAGGGCCGCTGGTTTGTGAAGCATTAAGAAAGCATGGTGTGACAGCGCCGATTGACGTGCATTTGATGGTTGAGCCGGTAGACCGCATTGTCCCCGATTTTGCTAAAGCCGGTGCCAGCATTATCACCTTCCATCCAGAAGGTTCCGTGCATATTGACCGTACCTTGCAGCTGATTAAAGACTGCGGATGTAAAGCTGGGTTGGTGTTTAACCCAGGCACGCCATTGCATCACCTCGACTATGTCATGGATAAGCTAGATATGATTTTATTGATGTCGGTCAACCCAGGGTTTGGCGGCCAATCCTTTATCCCTTCAGCGCTCGATAAGTTGCGCCAGGTCAGAAAGCTGATTGATGACAGCGGTTTTGATATACGTCTGGAAATTGATGGCGGTGTCAAAACTGACAATATCCGTGCCATTAAAGAAGCGGGTGCAGATACTTTTGTTGCTGGCTCAGCAATTTTTAGCCAGCCGGATTATAAAAAAATCATTGATGACATGCGTGCGGAATTGGCGAAAGCCGCATAACTCCTCGCGGAATCTGCTTGGCAGTTACATTTTTTGAAAACGTAAATGCCAATTGCGCCTTTATTTCCCATTATAAGATATAAACCATCGGATAAAGCCCGTGGTTTATATGGTTTTAGGATTCCGTCAAAAATGACTTCCCTGAACGCGCCCAGCCGTCCGTGCGGGGCCTATCGAAGCATGAAACGGGAGCGCATGATCCGGGAATTTTCCGCCCGTCCTTCGACAGGCTCAGGACGAACGGAAAATTTTATCGGGAAGTTATTTATGGCCCCGTATCCTTAGTGTGATTTATGCCGCAGTTTGTCTAATTGAACGTTAAGCGTGTTAAACGGGCATTGCAAGAAAACGCCGCTTTACTTTAGAATGAAAAGCCGTTGACAACGGTAATGCCACTAAATTTGACAAAATTTATTCCAATCACACCGTCACTTCGTAACACATCACCCACACTAAAATAAATACGTTAAAGCCGCCAGCCAGGTTGTGGGCACACAATCTGCTTCTTTGAATTGACTAAAGGTAAATTATGGTTACGCAACTGTTTGAAAAAATTAACACGCTACTTGCCAATAACGAAATTGATAACGCGTTGGAAATCGCGGAACGGTTAATTCAAACTCACCCTGGCGAGGCGGAAGGCTATTTTGTTTGCGCAGAAATATATTCCGATAAACAAATGGACGATAAGGCGCTCGAATATTTGGAAAAAGCCTGTTTTTTAAGCCCCGGCACTGTTAAGTATCTGGGACGGTTCGCAGAGAAGCTATTAAAGTCAGGGAAAATCGACGAGGCGATCATTTATTATGGCCGTGTGCTAAAAATAGAGCCTGTCGTTTGGGCTTATATCGGATTGGGTAATGCATATGAAAGAAAAGGGGAAATCGCCCTTTGCATAGAAAATTTTCAGCAAGCCCTGCTGGCTAAGGATGCGCCTGAAACACCATCGGCAGACCTGCTGGCGCGGATGGTGAAATTGCAAAAGCAGCAGGGCGATCTTAGCGGTGTGATTGAGTCCTTACATAAGCTGGTGGCGGTCGTTTCAGCCGATGCGGAGAAATATGAGGCGCTTTGTAATTTGGCGCACTCTTACAATCTGACAGGCAAATATCAAATGGCCATTGATAATTACCGGTTGGCGATTGAAATATCAAATGATCTGCCAAAGGCTTATATCGGTTTGGCCGATGCCTATCATAAACTGGAGCAGATTGACGATGAGATATCCGCCTTACAAAAAGCGAATCAGATTCAGGAAAATTTTGAATTGACCCAACGCTTGGTGGCGCTTTTACAAAAAGCGAATACTGCCAATTTAGACATTATTAAAGAAAGCCCTCCACTTTTAGACAATGAAAAAGACCAGCTGGTCATTAGCGACTATAACAACAGTGATTTGACGGCGCTTATTAATGCCATTATCCAGTCAGGGTTGTTTAACCAGTTGTTTTATAAGCAACAAACAGGCAGCGTGTTGGGTGTTGCCGATGCGGTCAGGCATTTCCTGCGTGTCGGGGGCGCACAGGGATTTAAACCTTTTCCCCTTTTTGAGCCTGATGCCTATCAATGGCTTAACCCTGATTTGCCCGCGTTAACAAACGCACAATGTTTTGTGCATTATGCGCTGAAGGGCAAGGCGGAAAAACGTTATTATAACCGGGCTATCTTAAAGCGGGACGCTTCAGAATTGCGGGTCAGCCCTGATTTTGATGGGGTCTGGTATGCCTCTTTAATAAAGGACGGCCCTGAGGATTTAAACTGTTTTGAACATTATTTGGCTATTGGCTGGCGGCAGCATTTGCCGCCTAAGCGCGAAGGGTTTGACAACAGTTTCTACCTTGATTATTACAAAGACGCGCGGGAAAGCGACTATCCGCCGTATTTGCACTATTTGAAGCATAAAAAAGGACGCATCACCAGCCAATTGGAAGCGAACCATCTGGTCAATTTCTTGCAGCAGTCAGATGAGTTTGATTCAACGCTATACCGCATACAATGCAAGGAGCCAATCCCTGAGAAATTCACGGATATTTTTCATTACATTTGCCGGGGCGTTGATTTAAAACTCGACCCTAACAGCAATTTCAGCACAGAATATTACATCCGTAAGTACCCTGACATTTTGTCCAGCGGTATGGTGCCGTTTATCCATTACTTGGCCCACGGCAGGTCTGAAGGGCGGGCAAATAAGTTTGATGCAAAAAAACATATCCATCCCGGACAATGCGTCTTTGATTCCAACAAGCCGACAGTGCTTGTCGTCTGTCATGAGGCATCGAGGACAGGGGCGCCTATTCTTGGGCTGCGGCTGATAGAAAGTCTGGCACAACGGGCGAATGTGATTAGCTGGAATGGCAAGGTGGGGCCTATCACCGTTAATTTTACGGAATCCAGCATTGCGGTCATTAATAATTTTTTTGATCATACCGATACCGTTTGGATGATCAGGATGCTAAAGAAACTCTATGCGCCGCAGGTTGCCATTGTTAATTCATCGGTTACCGCAGGGGTGGCGGTTGCCTTGTATGAAGAAAAAGTGCCCGTTGTCGCACTGATCCATGAATATGGCGACTATTCGGGCACAGAAGCCATGCAGATGCTCCGTGTCGCAAATAAGATTGTGTTCCCGTCCGAAAGTGTCAAGGCAAGTGTGGATGTTGTCAGCATCAAATTAAGCGCCACAACACGCACAGAAAACATTTCAGTAAGGCATCAGGGACGCTGCATCCCTCCAGCAAGTGACGGCGGGGTTACCTACAAAACTAAGGACATACTGCTTAAGCTGGGCGTTTCGGAAGATGACGAGCGCCCCGTTATTATCCTTGGCTGCGGTTGGATACAGATCCGCAAAGGTGTGGAATACTTTATTGAAGCCGCGCGGCTGTGCAAAAAACTGCTGGATAGGCCCGTCCGTTTTATGTGGGTGGGCGGCGGCTACCGGCCTACGGCGGACTTGATTTATTCCGTATGGTTACAGTCACAAGTGGTAAATTCAGACCTTGAAGACGAGGTTATCTTTTTTGATGAAACGCCAGACCTGACGCCATTTTTTGAGCTGGCGGACGTCTTTTTCTTACCTTCCCGGCTAGATCCGTTCCCTAATGTCGCCATCGATGCGGTCAACGCCCAAGTGCCCATCGTTGCGTTTGAGCGGGGTACGGGGTTTGCCGAATTTATTAATGCGCATCCAAGTGTCGGCGTTGCAGTGCCTTTCTTGGATGTTGAAGCGGCGGCCAAGGCCATTTGCCAATATGTCAGCGGTGAGCGGGCGCGGCCTGAGAAAAACCATGCGATTACCAAGCTGTTTTCATTTGCAGATTACACTGATTTCGTTTGGGACGAATGCCAGGCCGCGATCATTCAACAGCAGCAAATAGAAGATGAGAGCCAATTGCTCATTCAGTCCAAATTGATGGACATTGATTTTTTCAAGTCCGCGCACCATCCGTATGAGGATGCCCAGCAAGCGCCTGAGTATGTTTATACGGCTATGTGGGCGCGAGGTCTTAAGGTTGCAAAAAGCCGGATAGGTTTCAATGATAAAGTTGCCCAAGCGATGTTGGCCGGCCAGTTTGAAAAAACCGGCGCCATCACGCCCCTCGCGGGTTTGTTAAAATCCAAAACCACGCCGTTAACACATAATACGCTGTATATCGCCCCAGATAAAAACGGTATGGCATGGCAAGGGGGCAAAAAAGTGGCGCTGCATATCCACGCCTATTACATTGAAAACTTGCCGTCACTATTACATAGGCTTGGCGCTATAGGTCAACATATCGCCTTATTTATCACGACAGATAAGGCTAAAAAAGCCAAGGAAATCGATTCGCTGGTTGGTAGATATTCATTTGAAGCGACTACTGAAGTGGTGCCTAACCGGGGGCGTGATATTGGCCCTTTTATCATGATGATGAAAGCGCATCTTTCCGCCTTTGATATTGTCGGGCATTTCCATTTGAAAGGGACAAAGCAAATGGAGCAAGCTCAAGTCCGCCAATGGCAAGATTTTCTTTATGACAGCCTGATTGGCAAGCAAGGGGAAGTTGCCAGTGAGTTGCTTGCGGCTTTGGAAGCGCAAAATAAATTAGGCCTGTTATTTCAGGAAGACCCCTACCTGCCTTTTTGGGGGAAAAATTTGCCATTTGCAAAAACGCTTTTGGAAGATTTGAAAATTGGCCGTGTGCCGCCAGAAAACCTGGAATATCCGACCGGCAATATGTTTTGGGCAAAAACCGCCGCATTAGCGCCGTTAATGAAGCGTGATTGGCAATGGAGTGATTTTCCGGCCGAACCCGTGCCTTATGACGGCAGCATCCTCCATGCAATCGAGCGGCTAAGCCCCTTAATTTGTGAAGAAGCGGGCTATGAATGGGCGACGGTGCATAATCCAGTTGCAAGACGTTGTTTAGGATAGGTATATGAACCCATCAAATAAACCCCGGTGCATTCTGCATGTGGGTATGCCTAAAACGGGTTCCAGCTCAATTCAGGCAACGCTGTGTAAGCAAGAGACAGGTGCCGATTTTGAATTTGTCAATTTAATTCCTTCTGATTTAGGGAATAGCTCGCATCCTGTATACAGCTTGTTTTCTGAACAGCCGGAAATATATTATCTGAACAAAAAATATGGATTCAATGCAGAGGAGCTTTTGGCCTTTAACCAACAGAACCTTGTAAAGCTCACAAAGATATTGACAGCCACCCAGGCAGGGACGGTCATTATTTCTGCCGAGGATATATTTTATTTAAGTGAAAAAGAACTTTGTCGGTTAAGGGAATTTTTAACCCGATATTGTCAATCGGTTCAAATCATTTGTTATGTCCGGCCATTTGTCGCTTATATGCAGAGCATGGCCCAACAGATGATAAAGGGCGGCATTATAACTTTTACCCTTGATGGCTTATATCCATGTTATCGCGAGGCTATTGGAAAATTTGATGCGGTTTTTGACAAAGAAAGTGTCTTGCTTGTAAAGTTTGATGCTTCGAATCTAATGGATAAGGATGTGGTCTTGGATTTTTGCCGGCGCGTCGGTATCACAATCAATCAAGAAAACATTATCCGCCAAAATGAAGCGCTTTCATTGGAAGCTGCGGCGCTGCTTTATACCTACTATAAGTTTGGTTTTGGTTATGATGTGGGTGCTAAAGCGGTTCATGAGAATAACTTGTTGACACGTTCATTGGCAAATATCGGTAGAAAAAAGCTAAGCTTTTCATCTGACTTGGTCAATACGTTATTGGCAAAGTATTCCGATGATATTGAATGGATTGAAGAAAGGCTGGGTTGTACATTAAAAGAGCCGCTAATAGATTCAAAAGATGCCATCGCGTCCTTGGATGATCTGCTTCCCTTAGGCGTTGAATATGCCGACGATTTAAAAAAATTACTCTTTACCAAAATCCAGCAACAAGAGGTGACATCACAAAAGATAGCTGATTGGGTCCATTTATTGCGTGTCCAATTATCGATTTCAGATGCTGGCCGGAAAAGCCCGATTTACTCCATAGCACAAATTGAACAGACCAAGGCTACGGTCGGAAAATTAAGCAACTTATTAAAAGAGATATTTTTGTCATTAAGCCATACTGGGGTTCAGGAAACGGTGGATGAGGTAAGGGACAAGATAATGCCTTTTTTGCAGAATGGCATAGAGTTGGTTGATGCTAAAGAAACAATAGCTTTTAGTATTGATTTATATGATGAAGGTTATTTGATGGGATGGGTTTTGGATAAGTCTGACCATTCCCATAAGCTTGCCATTGAGCTACATGGTATGCACGGTTTTATAGTGGCCGGGCTTGCCAATCGGTTCAGGAAAGATTTGGTCAATACAGTCTCCAACGATGGCTGCTGCGCATTTAAAATAAAAGTTGACCCGGCAATAGTCGGCCTTGGTGAGCGTATCGTAATACGGGTCGTTGATTACAATAAGTTTTTTTATGTGAAAAGCGATTCTATCAATCAGCCATTATAATATTACTATTCTCTTCAATGGGTTACTCAAGAAAGAGAGCGATTTGCTATAGCGTTATAAGGCTTAGTTAGCCCCTTGTTATTAATTAAGGATCAGAATAAATGAACATAAAAGATCGTCGTTGGGTGATCTTAGGCGCAGGTGGCTTTATTGGCACTAATCTGTGCCAACGATTGGTGCAGCATGGTGCAAATGTTGTCGCTTTTGGCAGGCGTGCCAGTTTTCCTGAAGCGCTTGAAGGATGCACCTGGGTGTCTGGTGATTTCCTAAATCAGGCTGATTTGGCTACTGCTTTGGAGGGTGCCGAAGTTGTTGTCCATGCCGTGGGCACGGTTACACCGGCAAAATCAAATGAGTTTCCCATTACGGACATTGAAGAAAACTTGATTGGCACATTGCGCTTAATCAATCTGTGCATCGAAAAGGGCGTGCAACGGTTAATTGTTTTGTCGTCAGGGGGTACAGTCTATGGCTCTGACGCGCCGGTGCCAACGTCAGAAGATGCTGCGAATGATCCGCTTTGTTCCTACGGGATTGTGAAGTTGGCCGTGGAGAAGTACCTGGCTGTTTACCGCCGGCAAGGGTTGCTGGACTCAGTGGTGCTACGGGTCGCCAATCCTTTCGGCCCTTACCAATTACTAAAAGGTCAAGGCTTGATAGCAGCAGCCATGCAGAAGATACTTATAGGCCAACCCTTTGAGATATGGGGGGACGGCACTGTAACGCGGGACTATATTTATATTGACGATGTTGTGGATGCGATTTTGGCGGCGGCGAAACTGACCGATGCAAGTGCGCCCCGTCTTTATAATATTGGTAGTGGTGTTGGCAGGTCTATTAATAGCGTCATTGCCAGCATCACAGAAATTCATGGTCGCTTTGACATTATCAGACAACTAGGACGGACAGTTGATGTCCCTGTCAGTGTCCTTGATATTCAACGGGCACGGCATTTTCTGGGTTGGCATCCTTGTACTGAATGGGAAACCGGGCTTCGGTTATCCTATCGCTGGTATCAAGAAAACAGCCTGGCAAGGCGTTAGTGTTAATTAAAAGAGGCGGCACATGTCAGCTATAGCGCTATATCAAGAGTTTGAGACATTACATGGTAGGGTCGGCGATAGCTGGTTACCAAAAATAAGGGAATTATCAGTTTCCGAGATCAAAGAAGCCGCCGATCCGATCAGATATGGGATGTGTGAATGCAAATAAAAAGAGAATTCTGGCTGTCTGTAACAAAATGGTAGTTTGAAAAATTATTTTAAATGATGTCTTAAATATTTTAGATGGGTATGGAATTGGATTCTTTCAGAAATAAGTTATTTTCTCGCAATACTGTTAGGGGACGGCTGTCGGCAATATTACTGGAATTCACTAAAAACACTGTCCACGACCAATTGTCCCTCTCAGAGTACGATTATGAAGAAATTCTTGCATCACACAAAATGGCGCGAGATTTGGTTGATAAGTATTTTGAAATGATGAAAGAAAGCCTAGAGTATCGGAGAGCGAATTTAGTTAAATATTCAGGTATAAAATTCATTTCTCTAGGGGAAGATTGTTTTTCCCGTATGGTACTGACGCATTGGGGATTAAAACCAAACGCCAAGCTAGGGGAAAAAAGCCATCCGTTTGATTTGGCAGTGCATTCAGTATTAGCGATTATAAGGTTATTGGAAACTGATTTTGATGGCTATTTGGTGACGGGAAATCTGCAATTCCATGAGGAACATAAAACAGTTTTTAACCATAAATTTGGCAATATACATTTCAATCATGAAATTGGTGGCAAGTATGCCGAAAATGATTACCAGTTATTAATTGATATTTATCAAAAAAGGATAGCCAATTTTTTTCATGACATAACCACGCACGATAAGCTGATTTTCATATTGCATCATCGAGATAATCAGCCTAAGTTTGAGATGGAAGTGCATTTAAATAAACTTTGGGGGCTTATAAAAACGAAATGGCCTCAAAAAGATATGAAGCTTTTGTGCGTCAACACATGGGCCTATGGAGAGGAAATAGATTTAACAAATAGAGGTGTTCTTGATGATGAGGCGATTAAAATAATTGATATACATTACCCCTATCCAAACTATGTATGGCATCAGCCAACCGATAGTTTATCAGAAGCAGGGTACAGCTTTGAAAAAGGCTTAATCGATCAAGTAACCGGAATTGTAGATAATTGGGCAAATCCTGCAGGCGCTATGGAACGCCTTTCACCGCCCACCGTATCTACATTCCATAGCTTTTATCCTAATAAGAATGACATAAGCGAAGAAAATATGAAAAGCGGTGAATCTTTAATAGTTAAAAAAGTACAACGTGCCGAGGGCTTGTCACTGGTAGTGTTCGCTGTTGGTTTTCCCAAAGAAAATCAAGTGGTGGTTGATGATAATTTAATTATTGCGGGCTGGGTTGTCGGTAAAACCAGCTTTGCAGACAAGGTTATTGTCTCAGGCGGCATTAACGCGGAAATTCCGGTGGATATTCATCGCCCTGATATCCATCTTCATTTCGGGGAACGTATTGAAAACCTCTGTCCGCAGATTGACAGTGTCCCTCGGTCAGGTTTCCATAAGAAAATTCCCCTCGACGCCATAGATGTGGAATCCCCCATTGAAGTAACCGCAGTTTTGCAAGACGGCAGTAAAGCACTGCTGGCAACCATTACCCTTGCAAAAGACGCTGCCGAACCTGAACAAGCGGCGGCTCCAAAAGCGCCGGAACCAGCTGATGAATCCCAGCCACAACCTAAAACAACAAGTTATTTAAGCAAGACGAATAAAAAACAGGCTAAAAAAAGAAAAAAAGGCCGTTGATTTAAGCGTTCTTGATTTTGCCGTTTTATGCCTATGGGCAGGGAAGCCCATAGGAAAAAGCCAAGGATAAGTCTCTTACAACCTGTCATTTAGTCTGCCGACATCTTCCTCACCGTTTATAATAGCCCGAAAAAAATGGCTAGGCTGTTGTTTGCCTAACTGCACCGAAAACTTCTTTTTATAAGGCTTACATGAACAAGAAAATCACCCGCGCATTAGTCAGCGTTTCCGATAAATCTGGCGTTGTCGATTTTTGCCGCGCACTGGACCAACTGGGCATTGAACTGTTATCGACCGGCGGCACCGCCAAGATACTGGCGGAAAACGCTATTCCAGTCACCGAAGTTTCTGATTACACAGGTTTTCCGGAAATGATGGATGGCCGTGTTAAAACCCTGCATCCCAAGGTTCATGGCGGCATCTTAGGCCGTCGCGGTATTGATGATGCCATAATGGCAGACAACGGCATTTTGCCAATTGATATGGTGGTCGTTAATTTGTACCCGTTTGCCGCGACGATAGCCAAACCGGATTGTGATTTTGACACAGCAATCGAAAATATCGACATCGGCGGCCCCACCATGTTGCGGGCGGCGGCTAAGAACCACGCCGATGTGGCGGTGGTGGTCAATCCTGATGATTACGGTTTTATCCTTGCCGAACTGAAAGGCAGCGACAACCAGTTGTGCGGACAAACCCGCTTTAACTTGGCGGTGAAATGTTTCGCGCATACCGCCAGCTATGACACACAAATCGCCGCCTATTTAAGCGGCCTTAATGAGGTGGCATTTCCAGAAACGTTAAACTTGCAATTTATCCATCACCAAGCCCTGCGTTACGGCGAAAACCCGCACCAAAACGCCGCGTTCTACCGTGAAAAATCCCCCGCGTCCGGCACGATTGCCGCCGCCAAGCAATTGCAAGGCAAAGAATTGTCCTACAACAACATCGCTGATGCCGACGCGGCCTTGGAATGTGTGAAAGCCTTCGCCGCCAAACCCACCTGCGTCATCGTCAAACACGCCAACCCCTGCGGCGTGGCGCAAGCAAACGACAACTTGGGCGCGTACAACCTTGCCTACCAAACCGACCCGACTTCCGCGTTCGGCGGCATCATCGCCTTCAACCGCGAACTGGACGAAACCACCGCCGCCGAAATCATAGCCCGGCAATTTGTCGAAGTCATCATCGCGCCCGTGGTCAGCGAAGCAGCCAAAACCGTACTAGCCGCCAAGCAAAATATCCGCGTCTTGGAATGCGGTGTCTGGGCAGAACACGAAGCCGCGTCTTTAGATTTCAAACGCGTCGCAGGCGGCTTGCTGGTGCAAGACAAAGACCAAGGCAAAATCACCGCCGCCGATTTAAAAATCGTCAGCCAACGTGCCCCAACCGAACAAGAACTGGCAGATATGCTGTTCGCGTGGAAAGTCGGCAAATTCGTCAAATCCAATGCCATTGTGTATTGCAAAAACGGGCAAACCATCGGTGTCGGCGCAGGCCAAATGAGCCGCGTGTATTCGGCGAAAATCGCAGGCATTAAAGCCGCTGATGAAGGCTTAGTCGTGCAAGGCTCAGCCCTCGCCTCCGATGCCTTCTTCCCTTTCCGTGATGGTATAGATGCCGCAGCAGCAGCGGGTGTGACTGCGATTATCCATCCAGGTGGATCAATGCGCGACGCGGAAGTGATCGCAGCGGCGGATGAACATGGGATAGCGATGGTGTTTACTGGGATGAGGCATTTTAGGCATTGATCTAAATTTTACTTTTCAATATTAAAAAATATCTGAGCAGATACCTAATTCAATAAGCCTCATATAAAAGGATAATCAGATGAGTTTTCCTACGGACATTAAAGGCTGTATGAAAGATTGTATTCTTTCTATATTTTGGCCTAAGGCAGATATATACAAATTTTTTGTAGATCATGCTTGTGAAAAAAAAGATCTCAAGCTAATTGAAGATTACAAAAAGAAAGAGAACGCCTTCTCTCGATCAGCCATGATTGATATTATTATGTTTGATGCTCTTTCCACAAGGGCAGATGGTGGATTAGGGCCATTTAGAGCGATGCTTCAATCACTGTTAAAGTGGAACAATTTTTCCCCTTATTATTTTGAAAAAATAAAAAAATTAGACCGGGATGAAGCCGAACGTAACCTTAATCATCTTAGGCAACTTCAAGAAATACGAGATACTAAACTTAAAGCTGAGCGTCAATCGCGTGAATCTGCCGAAGCACAAGCTCAAAAAGCTCGGTCTTCTTTAGCCGAACTTCGAAACGAGTTTCTTGAACTTCATGCGGGAAAGCTCAAGCCTCAGCAACGTGGTTACGCATTGGAAAAAATCCTTGCTGGACTCGCTAAAATTGATGATCTTGAAGCGTCAGAACCTTTCCGCGTTATTGGCGAGCAAATTGATGGAACTTTGAAATTTGATGGTGAGCATTACCTTATTGAAGCAAAATGGCATGATACATCTTCAAGCAATGAGCCAGTCTATCAATTCGTTGGAAAAATCGAAGGTAAGATGTATGGACGAGGTTTATTCATATCTATTCAAGGATTTAGTGAAAATGTAATTCACAGCGTAGTAAGAGGAAAAGCGCTTAGAACCATTTTTATTGATGGTGAAGATTTAATACTTGTTCTTGAAGAACAAATTTCCTTTGTCCAAATGATTGATAAAAAAGTTAAGGCCGCACAGACAAAAGGTCTTATCTATATCAATCCAATATCAGGAAATAGCAAAATCCGTGAATATTAGCAATTCAGTTCGTAGGATGGGCTGACGTAAGGAAGCCCATCATTACCGAACATTTTGATGGGCTTCCCTTCGTTCAGCGCATCCTACAAAATTGACGTTTTGCTCAACATCATTATTCAGGAGAACAGCATGTACCGTTTAAGCTAGCCTTGTGCGGCATTCTTTGCAGGTTTGGGATTGTCGCTGTGTGCAAAGTTGAAATCATCCACGATGACGACGAAGCCAATGTTTACGTCGCCACCAGCCGAGATTTAAAAGGCTTGGTGGTGGAAGCGGAAACTTTGGACGAGTTGGAAAAAGAAGTGCGGGATTTAGTGCCGGAATTGCTTACGCTGAATCTGCCTAAGTTACACGCCAAAGCTGGAACGCATGTATCGTTTTTTCAACCACCTGTTGCGGTATGAATGGTTACGAAAAACTGGTTAAATGTTTAACGAAAAACACTACACGCCAAAGGTAAGATCATGTTAGAAGCAACGCTTTCAAACCAAAACCAAGTCGTAATTCCTAAAGAAATTGTCGATTCCCTGCATTTACAAGTCGGACAAACGTTTGATGTTGTCTTGAAAGAGAATTTCATCGCGTTAGTGCCACAACAAACTTTACCCAAATCCTTGCGAGGCATTTTAAAAGGTGCGAATACCGACAACATCCGTGACCGTAGCGACAGGATATGACCATCGTTGACACTTGCGGTTGGATAGAATGGTTGACCGATGGCGTTTTGGCGAGTGAATTTGAACCGTATTTGCTTAAAACAGAACTGTTAATCGTACCCACTACCATCCAATACGAACTGCATAAATGGATTTGTCGGGAACGATCTGAAGCAATGGCTTTAGAAATCATTGCTTATACCCAACAGGCAAGTATCGTTGCATTTACCCAAACACTGGCGTTACGGACTTCGGCATTGTCACAACACTATCGCTTAAGTTTTGCCGATGCCATTATTTACGCAACTGCCGAGCAAGAAAACGCCGGACTTGTTACGGCTGACGACCATTTTGAAAACCTTCCTAACGTCCGTTATTTCTCAAAAAAACAGACGGCTATTTAACCCTCGAGAACCTAACCCATGAACATCCTCATCGTAGGCAGCGGCGGGCGCGAACACGCCCTTGCCTGGAAAGCCAAACAATCCCCTAAAGCCGAAAAAGTCTTTGTTGCACCCGGCAATCCCGGCACGGCGTTGGAGCCGGGCATTGAAAATGTCGCTATTGCCGTGGATAACTTGGACGGCTTATTGGCGTTCGCCCAACAAAATGCGGTGGGCCTGACCATTATCGGGCCGGAAGTGCCGTTGGTGTTGGGCATTGTTGACCGCTTCCAAGCCGCTGGCCTGAAATGCTTTGGCCCTAGCGCATTGGCCGCGCAACTGGAAGGCTCCAAAACGTTTTGTAAAGATTTTATGAGCCGCCACCACATCCCCACCGCCGCTTACCAAAGTTTCACCGACAAAGATGAAGCGGTTGCCTACATAAAACAACAAGGCGCCCCCATCGTTGTTAAAGCCGATGGTTTGGCGGCGGGTAAGGGCGTGATTGTCGCGCAAACCGAGCAAGAAGCCATCACCGCCGTGGAAGATATGCTGGCGGGCAATGCCTTTGGTGAAGCGGGACACCGCGTGGTGGTCGAGGAATTTTTGGTCGGTGAAGAAGCCAGTTTTATTGTCATCGCCGACGGCCAACACGCCTTGGCCATGGCGACTTCACAAGACCACAAAGCCCGCGATAACGGCGACCAAGGCCCCAACACCGGTGGCATGGGCGCGTATTCGCCGGCGCCGGTGGTCACGCCGGAAATCCACGCGCTGGTCATGCGTGATGTCATCATGCCCACGCTCAATGGTATGGCGGCAGACGGCTTGCCATACACCGGATTTTTGTACGCGGGCTTGATGATTGCCCCTGACAATACGGTTAAGGTGCTGGAATACAATTGCCGTTTTGGTGACCCGGAAACCCAGCCGATTATGATGCGCTTAAAAAGTGACCTGGTGGAATTGTGCGAGGCGGCTTTGGCGGGGCAACTGGATAAAACCGACAGTGCATGGGATGAACGGGCGGCGTTAGGTGTCGTGTTGGCGGCAGGCGGCTATCCTGATGCTTACCAAAAAGGTGCGGTCATTTCCGGTTTGCCTACGGAAGAAGCGGATGGTTACAAGGTCTTCCATGCCGGCACGGCGCAAGTCGGTGATGATATTGTCACGGCGGGCGGACGGGTGTTGTGTGCGTGTGCGTTGGGCGCTGACATTAAGGAAGCGCAACACAACGCCTATGCAGTGACAAAAAAAATCGGCTGGAACGGGATTTATTACCGTACTGACATTGGTTTTAAGGCGATTAAGAAATAGCCGGTTTATCGTTTGTCAGATGCCGCGACTTCCAGTCCTTGAAGGGCTGGAAGTCGTAGGGCGATTAAATAATTCTCACCAAACCCGTCCCAGTTTAACGGGGGAAATATTTATATTTATCAATCAGCAACTTGACTTGCCGCTGGTCGATTGCCGGTTTTTTGGTGAATACGCCCAGGGTGTCAACTTCTGCATGGGTTTCCAGAAACGGCAAGACGCCGTGATAATGCGGCCTATTCCAAAAGTCGTGGATGATAATTTTGCAGTTTGCCGGTGTGTTCAAAATGCAATTGAGCGTGCAAGCGACCCGAAAACGGCCATCAATCAACACTAAATCATGTTCGCTTTGTTTGGAAAAAATGCCGAACGAGTAATTCGGCCAAAGGTGTTTTTTACAAAAACTGACGGGGTAGCCCCAGTGGTACGTTTTGCCTATGTCAATAATATGGAACAACAAGCGTCCGGCGGTCAGGGCATCTGAAATCACCGGATTGGGCTTTAACCTTTCGTTGACAAACTCTGCGGACGACTCGACTGAATCTATCTGCTTGATGGACGGCACACTAGCGGCATACAAGGTGCTTGCGCCGGCGCCGAATTCCAGAAACCGCGTGGCCGAATTAATGTGGCTGTGCAAGGTGTTGAGTTCAGCGGTGGTCATCGTCATAGCCCGCCTCCAGCTGCGCTGCCAATAAGACGGGGTTTACAAAATACGGCCCCCTTCGCTTTTCTTGTTCTACTAACCATAAGTTATAACCTATTGTAATTAATGGTGTATTTTTATCCTTGCTGTCCTTCCATACCGCGTCGGCCTTATACAAAGCACGTTACGCGCAAAAAATATTAACTTACTGCTGGCCACCTGCCAAGCTATCTGCGCATGACGCGCGGATAAAAGACGATTTCGTTATATCCCGCGCTGGGCGTAGCCACATCAATACAAATCCACCGGATCAACATCCAGCGACCAGCGCACTTTTTTAGCCAGTTTAAGCGCCGCTATTTTAGGCATCAGCGCCTCAAGCAGGGTGTGCAGTTCACGCCGTTTGCCGCCCTGAAACAATAACTGATAACGGTAATAACCCGCACGTCTGGCCATAGGCGCCGCAACCGGCCCTAAAATCTGGATCGTGTGTCCGCCGATGCTTTGCGCCAGCTCCAGCACCGCCGACAAGAACAGCTGCGGTGGCTGTTCATCTACCGCTTGCGCCCGTAGCAATGCCTGGTAACTAAACGGTGGCAGTAAGGCTTGCTTGCGTTCCGCCAATGCGCTCATGGCAAAGCTATTGTAGCCCTCGGTGATTAATGTCGTTAATAGCGGATGGTCAGGCCGCCGCGTCTGCATGACCACTTTGCCCGATTTTTCGCCGCGTCCGGCACGGCCTGAGACCTGCACTATCATTTGCGCAAGTTTTTCGGCGGCATGAAAATCAATGCTGAACAGGCCACTGTCAACATCCAAGATGGCGACCAGCGTCACATTGGGGAAGTGGTGGCCTTTCGCCAGCATTTGCGTGCCTAGGATAATATCGACTTGGCCTTGGTTGATCTGCGCCAAATAGTTTTCCAGTGAACCTTTACGCTGGGTGGAGTCGCGGTCCAAGCGCACGATGGTTTTATTGGCAAACAAGGCGTTCAGCACATTTTCGACCCGCTCAGTGCCTAAACCTAGCGCTGTCAAGTCGGGGCTGTTACAGGCCGGACACTGGTCAAGCAAACGTTGTTCATAAGTACAGTGATGGCAGCGCAGTTGTTTTTTGCGGCTGTGGATAATCAAATTGGCATCACAGCGCGGGCATCGTGCAACCCAGCCGCAACTGTGGCAAATCAAGGTCGGCGCATAGCCACGACGGTTTAAAAACAGCAAGACTTGTTCACCTTTTGCCAATGTTTTGGCGATGTCGGCAAGCAACTGTTCAGACAGGCCTTCTTGGATTTTTTTGTTGCGGATGTCAAGCAATTGTAGTGCGGGCGCCAGCGCCGCACCGGCACGTTCCGGCAATTGCAGCAAGGTGTAACGCTGGGTCGAGGCGTTATAGAAGCTCTCCAGCGACGGCGTTGCCGAACCCAGCAACACCGGTATGCCCAGCATTTTGGCACGGACGACGGCGACATCCCGTGCGGAAAACCGGAAGCCTTCTTGTTGTTTAAAAGAGCTGTCATGCTCTTCATCCAAAATGATCAGCCCCAGATTTTTAAATGGGGTGAACAACGCCGACCGGGTGCCCAGCAAAATGGCGCTATTGCCTTGTTGGGTGTTGAGCCAGGCGGCTTGCCGCTGCGTATCGGTCAACCTAGAATGGGTAATGGCGATGTTGACTGCAAAACGCCGCCTGAAGCGTTCTTCCAACTGCGGCGTTAAGGTGATTTCCGGCACCAGCACCAGCACTTGCCCGCCCTGCGCCAGCACCGAACGGATAATCTGCATATACACTTCGGTTTTGCCGCTGCCGGTGACCCCTTCCAGCAAAAATACCTTAAACGCAGTGAGGTGGTCACTGACTGCCGTTATCGCCGCCTGTTGTTGCGGATTGCACGGCAAGGCGGCGTCCTTGAGCACACGGTCAGTGGGGCTGGTGGTGTCGGCATAAGTGATTGTCACGAGGTGTTTGTCGGCCAACTGCTTTACGGTGGCCCGCCAGTGGCTATGCCATTGCGCCAAGTCCTCTTCAGACAATGGCTGCTGCGCCTGAAACAGTTCCAGCAAAGCTTTTTGTCGGGGGGCGCGTTTTAATTGCAAGCTGTTTAGGGCTTTGCCCGCATCGGTGAGGATGTGGCGTTTTTGGCTGGGTAACAGCGCCGGTTTGCCGGAACGCAAGGCGGTAGGGAACGCCGCACTAATGACTTCGCCTAGAGGATGATGATAATAACGGCTGACCCAATGCAATAACTGCAGCTCTTTGGCTGACAATAACGGCTGCGTGTCGAGTATGCGGGTGACTGGTTTCAGCTTGTCCGGCGTGATGTCGCTGTGCCTGACAATATCGACCAAGAACCCTATTTTTTTACCTTTGCCAAAAGGCACTTCCAAACGCATACCGGGTGCGGCCAGCTCAGGGGGCGTGTTCTCAGGTCCGAGATAATCAAAAAGCCGGTAAATCGGGACAGACAGGGCGACTTTAAAAATTAGTCCGGTCTGTCCGGTTTCTCTAGGCAGCTTAGCCATGATATTTGAATAATTTTTGGGTAGTGGGTTAAATCTGGTGGCTGGAGTACAAGCCTAGGCTTGTACAGGCGCAAACCCAGGTTTGCACTCCACATTACGAACTAAAATTACAGATTTAACCCACTACCAATTTTTGAGGTTTTGCGGCTAAATGGCTATGTTGCTTTATGATATTCCAAGTTACCCACAGAAGCTGTGGATAACTCTGTGGACAAGCAGTTTATAAAAGCCCTTAATGACGGTTTTTATTACAGTTTTGTTACATTGTCCAGTTTTAAGACAAGAATATTAATCTGATATTATTCATAGGGTTAGTTAATTCACAAGGTCAACGGCGGGTGTTGTAAGCCATTGATTTTTACAGGTCTCAACACCTTAGGACACTGTGTGTTTAGTGGATATGCAGTGGCTTGGGCGTTTAGGATACCAGAGCAATAATGGCAAAGCCATAACATCCCTTTGGCTGACTTGTTGGACTCGATAGCAACTGCTTGTACTCAATTGTTCAAAATCAACAACGCTGACCGACCCAAATTACTTGGATATTTTAAGAGGTCAAGTTTTTGGTTTTTTGATGCTAAAAAAGCGGCGCACTTAGGCGTGAAGCTAAACCGTTCGCCCTCGACTGCATGGACGTCACCACTAAAAGCTGGTCTATGGGGGGAGCTAAGGACAGGTCAGTTGTCGAGAGCTTGTCGAAGGGTGGGCGGTTAAGCCGTTCATGGTTCGACAATCGATTGCACTAACGCTTATTAAGCGTTGTTAAGGAAGCGTCGTCCCTTTTTAGTCTCCTTAGCCAAATCAGTCAAACGATTCCGTAAGCTAAGGTCGATTGTCAATCGATAGACGCATCAGATTTAGATTACCATAATATATGCAGGGACTACGGCTAGCCGAAGACGTTTACAATTATCCCAACTTGCTAACCAGCCAATCTCTGGAATATGACGCCTTAGAATTGCTTGAATACCAAATATCGTTATGTACAACTTCAAAGGCTTTTTTAAATATAAGCTCTGATCCTGTCACAGCGCGTAGGGCGGAATAGCGATAGTGTATTCCGCCATATGATTGATAATTACCATGCAGCGTAATATGCCTTATGCGGGCTGTGTATCTTCAATTAGTAATAAGCTTTACCCTGATTTTCTGCTAAGATTTATTCAAAATATCGAGACAACACTAGGTACACATTGTGAACAATTACAAGCGCCACCAATTCTTCCTCGCCGCGTTCCTTGCCTTTACCCTCGCTAATGCCGCCCACGCCGCAGATTCTCCGCTGGTCACTATAAGCTACACCAAACATCACGGATCTGCCCTTGATGAGCAATTGACAGGTATTGCACACGACTCTTTTGGCAATGCCTTTATTGTAGGAAATAGATTTGACCCTAGCGCCAGCGTCAATGGTATCGACGGGTTTGTTCGTAAATACGATGCGTTTGGATCACTCCTCTGGCATCAAGACCAATTTTCTGCATCGACGGACGGCGTAACGACGGACAAAATCGGTAATTCGTATATCGTAGGCGCTTTTACTGCCGGGTCATGGCCCAAACAGCGCGACTACATTTACCTGCAACGTTTCGATGCAACGGGCAGCCCATTGTGGAAAAAACAATTCACAATTCCAGTCGCAGGTGATCGCACACTTTTAACTGCCAACGCCATCACCACCACCAAAGACCATAAATTCATCATCATTCTTTTCGAAAAAGCCTACTACCCGTATCAAAATCGGCAAGTTTTTATCAGAAAATATAATGTCTTAGGAAGGTTGCTATGGGAAAAGCAAGTGAGTGACACTTCGTCGCCCTATGCGGCCCGCCCCAGCTTGGCAACCGATGCCGGTGGCAATATCTATGTTGCCGCCAACACAGTTGCTTTCCAACAGTGGAATACCAGCCTTATCCGGTTGAACGCCCAAGGTATCGGCACATGGGCTGTTCCCTTGTTCCCGACAAGTCCAACTAAGCTCACCTATGTACATGCCTTGGCAGCCGATAACGGGGGCAATGTCTACCTCACGGGGATCACCAGGGGCAACCTCGTTGGCGAAAACAAAGGCTACGATGATGTCTTTTTACGCAAATACAACCCAGATGGGACCGCACTGTGGACTAGGCAGTTCGGCACCGACAGCAGCGATTATGGAAACGACTTAACCGTTGATTCTGCGGGAAATATCTATGTCGTGGGATCAAGTATGGGACAATTAAACAGCACAAACAGAGGCTCTTATGATGCCTTCGTCCACAAATATAATGCGTCCGGCCAGCTAGTGAGAGGCCGGCAGTTTGGCAGTAGCGACTTCGATATCGCCAATGCTGTCAGTGTTGGTGACGACGACGCGGTTTATGTTGGAGGAAATACTACCGGCAATCTCGGCGGAAAAGCCAAGGGTAGGTTAGATATCTATCTCCGGAAATACGGGCTATTTCAATGAGGCCTGCGTAGGATGTATGGTGGGGGTCTATGGCTTCGGTGAGCGACTGAAAAACCATTGCCGATTAGGTTTATACAAAGACAGCCTAGGATGGGCTGATGTAAGGAAGCCCATCAATACCTGGGCGAGACAGGGTTTCGTAACCCCGTCCCAAACGTTTCAACAAGATTCCCTAACCTAGGCTGAAAGATCAAGATGGTTGGGTCGGTAAACCGATAATATGGCTAACCCGATGCTCTGGAATAGTGCGCTTTAGTGGGACGTTAGACCACGCGACAGCACAATGCTGAACAAACAAAACGCCGCCGCGTTGTGCAAACAGCCTTTGTTTAAAATCAACACTGAAGAGCATTCGTGGGGCCTAACTGTTATTGGACAGTTTATTCCGCCGCAGTTGTTTTGTACCGAAAAACGGTAGTGGTGAACATTCAAATGCTTAAGTGATAGCGGAGTCAAAAAACTGTTTTTTGATTCCAAAATATCATCACCATTTTTACCAGCAACCGAAAAACTTATTCATAATAAATAAGTGGTCGACCATCAGTTTTTTAACATCGTAGGGGGGGTTGCCCCTACGATAATTATGTTAAAGGATTTAGGGCCGGTCACTTACATGACCTAAGTGTCTTACTGGGGCTTCATGAACTTAAGCGTCATCCGGTCGCTTTCACCGATGGCCAAGTATTTATCACGGTCTTTATCCTTAAGCCTTAATGCAGGCGGCAAAGTCCAGACGCCTTCGGGATAGTCTTTACTGTCTTTGCTATTGGCGTTAATTTCAGATTTTGCCAAAAACTCAAAACCGGCTTTTCTGGCCAGCTCGATCACATAATCTTCACTGACGTAGCCCGACACCGCTTTGGGGTCTTGAGGTTTTGCCGTGGTGTTTCTGTGTTCGACAACCCCTAAAATACCTCCTGGCTTTAACGCTTTATACATGGCGTTAAACACCGCCGCAGCTTGGTCGTTTTTCATCCAGTTATGTATGTTGCGGAACGTCAGCACCCTGTCCGCTGAACCGTCAGGGGCTATTTGCAAGTGACTGGGCGGTTGTAGCGCAGTCATTTCAATTTTGCCGTATAGCATGGGTTGTTGGTGCATTTTCTCAGTAAATTCCTGGATACCCTTTTTAAAATAAGGCACATCGGTATCCGCTGAAAAATGCGCGGCATACAATTTGCCTTTATCTTTTAAATAAGGCGCAAGGATTTCGGTGTACCAACCGTCTTTACCTGGCCAGACTTCGACAACCGTCATAGTGTCCTTGACATCAAAAAACGCCAGCGTTTGTAGCGGATGCCGGTAGTTATCGCGGGCCTTATGTTCAGCGGAACGGTGTTTTCCCGCAATCACCTGTTGTAACGCAACATTATCCCCATCCGCAGCGACAGCGGATGACATGCAGATTGCCCACAACAATAATCCTATCTTATGTTTCATAGTCTCAAACCCCTTCTTTTTTACAATTCCAAAATTGCCCGATGCTGAATGTCGCCAGCATTAAAAAGGCCAATAACGTCCATGCCGGCATGCTAAAACCCAGTAGCGTCCAGTTGACTTCGGCACAGTCCCCTGTGCCGCTGAGCATTAACTTAAGCGTGGCCGACAACGGGAAATTCTGGAACATGTATTCCAGCCCCGGCCCACATTCGGGCACTTTGTCAGGCGGTAGATGCTGTAACCAGACATGGCGCGTTGAAATGGCCGCGCCGCACAACGCAATGACTGCGCCAGCGACCGCATATGCTTTGACCCCAGCCGCCCCCGGATTGTGCAACGCCGCCGCCAAAAAACATAAGCCCACCGCAAAAATCGCGATCCGCTGGGAAATGCATAAGGGACAGGGTTCCAGGCCATCAACAAACTGAAAATAGGCCCCCATCGCCAACAAAAACAGACAGCCTAAAAAACCGCCTAAAAAACAAAGTCTTGGGTTATAACGCAGTAAATTCAACATGCTTACCTACTTGAACTATGGTGGGGAAATGTGTTTGGCCCGGTAATTATAGCGTTAAACAGGAGGTGGAGTGGTTGGGTTATTTTTGCTGGTGTTGTCGGCGCTTCAGAAAACAGCTCTGGCCGAAACCATTACCAAAGGAGCTTGATAAGCCTGGGCTCGGGCAATCGTTGCGGGAATGCGCCGCCACACTCATCAATCGTCAGACGCCGTCACCTATCGCCCGATCTTCCGCCAATTGCTGGATGTTTTGTGCATGTTGGCGGATTTTGGCCTGTTTATGCCGGTAGTGGTCTTGCATCTTTTGGAATGCTTGGTCTTTGTCGGCAATGATAAGACCATAAAGCTGGTCTGCATCACGGATGTCCCCGGCGATTTTACTGAGCTTTTCCATAGCCTGCGGCCCATTACCGTCTTGTGCCAATGTTTCGAGGGCAAGGTATGCCTGCACAATCCAATCGGGCGCTTGAGCCTCTATAAGCCCGTCTTTTGTGGCGTGCTGGTGATACTGGGCGACATCAATAAATTGCGTGATGCCGCTTTGGGCTTCGGGTGAATAGTTTGGCCATTGCAAGCCGCATTGGCTGGCTATTTGCTCCAGCACTTGCTTAGGATTGCGCAACAACTGCGTATAACTCACAAAGCAACGGCTTAGCTTTCGGGTGTGTTGTTCCACTTCCAAAACATGCCGTAACCACAGCAAAAAAGATTTCTCCAGCAAAAAACCATCCCTTTTTTTTAAGGATTCGGCCACTTCAAGCGGATTTCTAAAAGGTATCACGATCTTTGCTTCAATATTCAAATTCTCCAGCACCGCTAGCCATAAGGGCACTAGCTTACATAGGCGGGGGTCTTTAAGCACAAACTGTTCCGAATTGCTGAATTCCCTGACGATATAATCGGTTAAGAGGGCTTTGTAACCCTCACCTTCCGCCGTCTTAAATTTACCGTAATCAATCGGCAAGATACCATCCCAACTTGAATCCAAAGAAGACAAAATGTCATCATGGATTTTTGCCAGCTCAACAGACTCCCAATAACCGGTTTCATTAGCAAAATTTGCTGCCATGAGATTAGTCGGCAAATCCATCCCCGCTAGGCTGATGATCCTTGTCAATGCTGACGTGCCGCTACGGTGCATACCTAAAACTAACACCGCCAACCGGCGTTTAGATGAAAAATTGGCGACCATTGCTGGTGACGCACTGTTATGGCGTAATGAGGCATGGCCTTTCCGGTCTTCTTTTATGCCTGAAATGCAAAAATGTTGGAACGGGTCCAAGCCACGCTCTTCCGTGGCGACTCTAATATCCTGATAAGTTGCCAAATAAAACCCCCTGTCAAAATACGGGCATGGCGAAAACCCCTCCTTGCGAAAATCCGCGCCTAATGTCTTTATTTGCTTTAGATAATAGGCCAAAGGGTCAACATCCGCCGGCAAATTTTGGGTTTGGCGCACATAGTTATTATGAAAATGCGGGCTAGGCTGGATGTCCGTTCCGTGACAATTTGCCAAATAATGTAATAACGGGTTTTTGAACGGCTGGTCTTGCAAATAGTTTTCACGATACCAGTCACAATCAAAATACGGGTTGGGGGTTGGGGACGTGGCGCGATATCCGCTGGAATGCCGAAAAAAATGTACTAAAGGATGGTGCGGCGTCTGATTGATTTTTTCGATGATTTTATATCGGGCAACATAAAATAAGGGGTGGGGGGATATGTCCTTACTTTTAGGATGCGCCAAAAACTGGCTTAAACTGCCGATTTCGCTGCCAACATGCTGTTCGTGCAAATAGTCCCCATCCAATAAAGGGAAGTTCCTATCAAAATCAATGGCTTGTTGCCAGCAGGGCAGTTTTTTCAGAGCCGCGATATTTTTTTTAATGGCCGCTTTTTCAGACGCAGGAGCGAGGGGCAATTGCTGGTCAAGCCGGGTCATCAACCAGATAATTTCTACAAATAACCAGTCCGCTATGGGATAGCCCCCCCGTTTTTTTACGGCATCCTGAAGAGCTTTTAACGGTGTCAGGGCATTTTTAAGTGACTCGGACTCATCGAATAATTTGCTTATGTTTGCATCTGTCATAATAATAAAACCCAATTTGTTGATTACATTTGTTTATTAAAAACAATGTGTTATTTATAAAGTGCCAATAATTTAAGGCGAATGGCGCAAGCCAATGGCCCACAGTGGTGGTCAGAAGGTGCGGGCAGGGGTTGATTCACACGCTGTGGCGGCCGGATATATGCCAAGCGCTAGCGGTTTGGGCATTCCGTTAATGGTGTAATCGATCCGCCGCCATACTTAGCACTGCCGGCTTAAACGGGCAAATTACACCCGCTAAGCCCTGGTGGCTTTTGCGTCTGACTGCGACTTCTGAAAACAATTATAGTTATTGTAGCAACTCATCTGAGGGGGCGGTGCCTGCTACTGTAAAAATAGCGGGCTGTTGCTGTATGTTACTTAAGGAGATACCGAACCAATTAGCCAATAAGTCATTTATGGGGTGTGGGTTGTCGTTTGGCAGTTGCCAATAACGCTTGAATTTATCCCTGTGGATGGTGCAGTGATAGCTTAAACATTCATAAAAAGCCCGCTTGCCGCTGACATATTCCCCTGTTATCCAATTTTCGTGTGGCGTTATTTCTCGATGATAAATTCCCGCTTTGGCTAAAGGATATGGATTGTTATCGGTAAACGTCCAACCATCAATATTACCCTCGAAAATTATCAATCCCTTTTTACACGCTTTAATAATTTCCCTTTGGTGACTGGCTTTTGATGCCTGCATCATGCGTCGGTTTTCCCGCCATAGCCGTTTCTTTTCTTCGTCTTTCGGAATGGCATAAATAGGGCAAATCAAGTCGGTTATTTGGCTAAGGCTCAAATAATCATCGTATTTAAGTCCACCTTTTATGTTCGCCCGATTAAGCAAAGGCAATCTAACCAGCCCTTCTTTATCTATAAATAAGCAGTCATTCATTAGCACCCCGCCAGTGGTTTATGCCTTATGCTCATTTAAAGCTGGCAAGCCCTTTACAATCCGCACGGTTTCCACGCTTACCCGCACGATGCGTTTTAGCAAGTCGAGGATGTAGCGGGGGTTGTCGCTCCAGTCGTTGGGGTCGTTGCGGATGCCGCTGTCTTTGTCGGGGGTGGTTTGGTAGCGTTCCATTATCCATTCCAGCGCGGGTTTTCCGTTGACGATGTAGCCGTAAGTTTCGGGCGGAATGCCGGATAGGGTGATGTGGCTGTTGTAACGGATGACGGATTTGTCCACGTCTTTGCCTTGCTTGGCAAAGGCCATAATTGGACGGGGTAAGTGTCGTCGGTTTCCAGCAAGGGCAGGGTTTCATGCAGCGGGTAAGGCTCTACGGTTTCGTATTCGTAGTGCAAATGCCAGTTTGCCAACTCCCGCCCCGCTTGGCTGAACGCCCAAAAATCGTCCGCAAAGGGAAGGCGTGGCAACATTTTCTTTAAATCGGCGGCAAAGCGGTGTTTGTATTCGGGCGAATGCAGGCCATGGATATAATAAAAATGACTTGTTTGCCTTAGAATCAAAATGGGGTTTAAGGTATTGCAAAAGATTAAAAAACAATCCCCGTTTCTAAAATAGACTTAACTAACATTTCAATAACAGGAATTGAAACGCTATTACCTAATAATTTTATCCATCGGCTTCTATTTTCAGGTAGTACAAAATCTTTAGGGAAACCTTGTATTAGACATGCCTCATTTTTAGTAATTTTTCTATAATTATTATTATTGTAAATTTCTGTAATAAAGATTTTTTTATACTCATCTTCATTCTCAGCAAAAATTTCTTTTAAAGTAATATAATCGTTAGAGTCACTCGCTACCAAAGTAGGAAAAATATTAGATGTAGGCAAAAATATTCTATTAACACCAAATAAGCCAGTGCTTATTTTAGTGTTTTTAAAGTCATATCTAATCTCAGTGCAAGTAATAATTTTTTTTTCTAATAATGAATTTATAGTTTTTGAAATTGATATTTTTTTAGATTTTAATATCCGGCTAGCTTTTAAATCATCAATAATCAAATTATTTCCATTGCTGCACCCTAGTAAAATATTTTCTTCTTCTGATAGATTTTTATTGCTATCTTTGTCTATCCTAAAAAGATATTCCTCCTCTTTTAAAATACCAATTTTTACCAGTTCATCTAGTTCATCTTGTGTAATATTTTTATCAAAACTTTTAAAATGATTTAATGACAAAGGGTTACCATCTAGTTTTCCAAACGCACTTTTTCTTCTATTCTTCAATAAAAAATAACAAATTTCTTTCTGGCGCTCTGTAGTATTTAAAATATCCCAAGAATGGATGGTGGAATGACCATTTCTTAAATCATTAAACAAGAAATAATCATTAAATCCATTGTTATTATTAGATAAACTCATATTTCTTTTAGGTGATGAGTCTCCAAATAAATCTAACTGGATATTTTTTTCATTTTCAATAGGTTTTCCATTAAAACCAGACAGAATATCCCCTAAACGTAATTTTTTATCTAAAGGGGCTGGAATATTAAATTTCAATGAGTATTCTTTTTCTCTAAATCCAACTATATAAATTCTTACCCTGTTTTGTGGAACTCCATAGTCAAATGAGTTTAAGACATAATAACTTGCAAAATAACCTGCATCTTTAATTCGTTTTAAAATATATTGGAGTGCATCTTGATTTCTAGGGTCAGCCAGCCCTTTTACATTTTCAAAAATAAATGCTTTAGGTTTCGATTGATTAAGCAAATAAATTGTATCGTTCCATAATTGTCCTCTGTCATCATCAAAGCCAAGATTCTTACCAGCAATAGACCAACTCTGACAAGGTACCCCTGCGGTTAGTATATCGTGTGGGGGCAGCTCTTTTATTTTTGTAATATCGCCTAAGTTTTTTTCAATTCCTTCGTCAAAATTCGTACAGTAGGTATTTAGTGCATCGTTATTTATTTCACTAAAATTTACGCAGTATCCACCAAGACTTTTGAGCGCAATTCTAAATCCTCCAATACCTGAAAAAAGGTCTATGAAAGTAAATTTTTTATTGGTGTTCATTATTTATTTTAGCAAGTTGTCATCAAAATTTTTTGGCGGCTCTATTTCTAAAAATTCTCGATATATACGTTCTCTATATTCTTTTCCAATAAGGTTTACTTCCTTGATAAAGTTACTATATGTTCCAGTTCCCCCTATTAAGTCCCAAAACTCATCACCGATTAATACGGAGCTATCTTTTTGCATATCAAACCACCTCATAGGGAACGTCCATTTATAATCTTCTTTTTTACCATAAGGGTTATACGGTAAAGCGTAGAAAGCATAATCTATTTGTTTAGGATTCATTGCTAAAAGCTTAAACATCTTTTCCTTGCTTACTTTTGTTTGGTCACTATTTGGCAAAGGGCCTTTTAACTCAAAAGCATATTTTTTATTTGTTTCTCGGCTATCAATAAAAATATCGCAGGTAACATTGACTGGAATTGGTAAACCGCCGCCTTGTTTGATGTATTTCAATTCTGCTTCCCAATCCGGTTTGATTTTTTTTGTGTTGTGTTCCAAGGTATTCAAAATTTCTTGAATTCTTCTTAAGCTTTCGTCTCCAACAACCCCATGTACGCTATGCCCTTTGGAGCAATGACCGTGCGCCTCTAATGCTACGACCATAGCTAATTTCTCCCAAACACTACCAAAAGGGGTTACAAATCTTCTTTCAAAATGTGATCCCTTAAATATTTCATCTGGAACTAACGCAGCATAAAGAGGTTTTGCAGCATGATGATTTTCTTTGATAAAAGGGTCTTCTATCAATACCCTATTCATAACTTTATTCATCATGTTTGATACAACATCTTTAATAGCCAAAGCAACGCGATCTTGTGTGTTCATAATTTTTCCTAAAATTTTTGTAATTTTTTATCGTAATCAGACTCTTACAAAGTCACTCCAAAGCAAATACTATCTCTGATAGATACAAGGTGGGTCGATAAAATGCAGCAACGATTGCCTTGGTCGGTGGTGTCTTCTTTGAGTCAGTCTAGGCATTTGTTATGTTGCAGGATGTTAAACGTACCGTCCACATGATCCACTTCACAGCTTAGGAGGCTGTCGTCATCTTCGTGGTTTTGGCGGTATTGGCTGACAACTTGGGTGAACAGGTCTTTGATTTTTTGGAATCTTTAATAGAGCCAGAAAAGGCGACGGCGCGGCGCATGTCCATTCCCGCAAGGTTTGCGATAGCAGGGATATGGACGGCACGAGGAATAAGAACGTGCCGTGGTCGGGTGTGAGCTGTTCGGCGATTTTTAAGGCTGTGAAGGTTTTGCCCGTGCCACACGCCATAATCAATTTGCCACGGTTGGCGGCTTGGAATCCCGTTTCGACTTTTTCCTGCGCGGTTTTTTGGTGTGGCCTTAAGATTTTTTTAGGCTTAAATTTGATGTCTTGCGGACGGTTCAGACTGAATTGTGACCAGTCCACGGGGCTGTCGGCCAAATCTTGCACCCGTAGGCGGTTGACGGGGATTTGCTGGTTTTCCAGTGCGGTTTCGGCGTGTTTGCTCCATTTGTCGGTGGTGGAGACAATCAAGCGGCTGGTAAAGGCTTTTTCTCCTTTGTCGGAATGGAAGCCTTGTTCATGCAATAGGGTACTGGCGGTGGTGCGGAATCCGTGGGCGGTGTGTTGGCCTTGGTAGCCCATGCGCCGGATTGCCGCGCCTATGGATTCGCGGCTTATGTGCTTTTCGCCGCTAGTGCCTTGGTTGCTGGCAAAGACATATTGTTGGTTTCCGGTTAGTGGGTGAATATCCCTAAGCAAGGCAACGGCTTGGGAGCTAAACGGCACGATATGCGCTTCCTTCATTTTCTTTTGTGCTGGCTATGCGCCATTCCGCAAAAAAAACCGCTAAGCCTTGCAACTTGCGGGTTTTTGTACTTCGTTGGGTCTTGTTAAACCCTTGTTTGGCGGAGAAAGAGGGATTCGAACCCTCGATACGTTGCCGTATACACACTTTCCAGGCGTGCGCCTTCGACCGCTCGGCCATCTCTCCTAATTTGTCACTCCACAGAACTGCGGAAAGCCAGAAAGCATAATGTAGTTTTGCTTTTGTTGCAATGGCTTATGCGTTATTTTTATTCGCCGGACGCTTCCAGTTCATCCCAGCGTTGATAAGCCTGCGCCAAGTTGGCTTCGGTTTGCTCCAGTTCCGCCAAGGTTTTGCCGATGATGGATTGGTCTTGCTTGTAAAAACTGGATGCGCTGACTTGTTGGGTCAATTCGGCTTGCTTGGATTCCAGCCCGTCAATCAGGGCGGGCAAGTTGTCGAGTTCCTGTTGGTCCTTAAAGCTGAGCTTTTTCTTTTTTGGCGTCGGGGCTTCTGTGGCTGGCTTGTCCTGTTTTTGCGTCCCCGCTGTTTTCTTGGTGGCTTCGACGGGTTTTTGTTGCTTGCTGTAGTCGAGCCAATCGCTGTAACCACCGACAAATTCCAGCACTGTGCCGCTGCCATCGAGCACAAACACGGTGGTGACGACATTATCGAGAAAGGCACGGTCATGGCTGACTAGCAACAAAGTGCCGTCGTAATTGACCAGTTTTTCTTCCAACAATTCCAGCGTTTCCAAGTCCAAGTCGTTGGTGGGTTCGTCCATTACGATGAGGTTGGCGGGTTTGGTGAACAGCCGTGCCAGTAACAGGCGATTTTTTTCCCCGCCCGACAAGCTTTTTACCGGCGAACGTGCCCGTGCGGGGGCAAACAAGAAGTCGCCCAAGTAAGACATCACATGGCGTTTGTTGCCGGCGATTTCGATAAAATCACTGCCGTTGCCGACTGTCTCGGCAACGGTTAGCTCAGGGTCGAGCTGGTCACGCAATTGGTCAAAATAGGCGATTTCCAGGCGGGTGCCTTGCTCAACCGTGCCGCTGGTCGGCTCCAGTTGTTTCAGCAACAATTTTAGCAAGGTCGATTTTCCGGCCCCGTTGGCGCCAATCAAACCGATTTTGTCGCCACGCTGGATCAGTGTGGAAAAGTTGTTGATGATGGTTTTGTCTTGATAGGCGAAGGAAATGCCGTTGACTTCGATGACTTTTTTGCCGGAAGCGTCGCCACGTCCTAGCGTCAGTCGGCTGGTGCCTTGTTGCTCGCGGCGTTGGGCGCGTTCGTTGCGCAACTTTTCTAAGGCCCGGACACGGCCTTCGTTGCGGGTGCGGCGGGCCTTGACGCCTTGGCGTATCCAGGCTTCTTCGTCGGCGAGTTTTTTGTCGAACTCGGCGTTTTGGTTGGCCTCATCTTCCAGTGCGGCGGCTTTGCGGCGCAGATAATCGTCGTAAGTCCCTTGCCAGGACACCAAGTTGCCGCGATCCAGGTCAACGATGCGGGTTGCCAGTTTTTGCAAAAAGGCCCGGTCATGGGTGACGAACAGCACCGCGCCCTGAAAATTAAGGATCTGCTCTTCCAGCCAAGCGATGGATTCAAAATCCAGATGGTTGGTTGGTTCGTCCAACAACAGCACTTCGGGTTCTATCACCAACGCCCGTGCCAACGCGACGCGCCGTTTCCAGCCACCGGACAGCCCGTTTATTTTTAGCTCGCCGGGCAAAGCCAAACGGCTGAGCGTGGATTCGACGCGCTGCTGGAAATGCCAGCCGTTGTGTGTTTCCAGCTGGTGCTGCAAATCACCCAGCTCTTGCAGGGCTTTGTCGTCGTCATAAGCCATCGTCATGGATAGGGTGTGGTAACGGGTGATCCACTCGCCCAATTCGCCCAAACCACCCGCGACGGCATCGTAAATGGTGGCTTCGTCAGGCAATTCTGGCGCTTGTTCCAGCCACGCGAGTTTCAGTTCTGGCTGCCGCCAGATTTCGCCATGATCGGCGTAGATATTGCCGGCGATGATTTTCATCAACGTGGATTTGCCTTCGCCGTTACGGCCTAGCAGGCCGACCCGCTCACCAGCATCGAGCTGGAAATCGGCGTTTTTTAATAAGGCGTGGGTGCCGAAGGCGATGGAAATATTGGTTAGGCGTAGTAAGGGCATGAGGGGGTTACTGTTGAAGCAAATAATCTACCATTATAGCCGGTTAAATTGGTCTGCGATTAGTCTAGTGATTAACTTTGAGGCAAAAACAACTTTTATTTATGGGGACGAGGAATGAATCACTACGTTTAGAAAAGGCCAATGCCGCTATCAATACGTTCATTTCATGAACAATAAGCTATTGTTCATGATATTGATTTCTATACCAGTGCTCAGTTTTAGCGATGATTGATTGTATCTTTATCGATATTTCTTTGCATTTTTCTGTGTGTTGTTCGCCCGGCCTATGCTGGATTGATTCAAAATCACCACCAGTAATCGTGTCGTATAAGTCGTAGAAATCATTTGTTAAGTCTATTTTATTTTCTGGCTTGTTAAGCCACGCAACCAATCTATCGCACTCGTTGATGTGATTGTGAATATCAACGCAAAGACGCTTAGAATTAGCATCGTTTTTGGCAGGAAAATAGTAGTCATTAGCTGCGTTTCTAAGTAAATTGACCGATTCCAATAATTTGTCTACTTCAGCTCGTATTTCTTTGCGATTTTCTTTCAGATCATCTCGTTGCTTAGTTAATCTGTGACTGATAAAAACAGCGATTATGGTTATTACCCAACCAATCCCAGCAAATTCACAAGAAGGCATGATGCTTACCGACGTTTATTTTTTCTTTCTTGAGCATTTTCAAGATACTTCCATATCCTGTTTGGATACAAAGTACGGGAGCTGGTAATCTGTAATTTTGCTTTAATGTCTGATAATGTCATGTCTTTCTCCCTGATTAACCCACCGAATGCTTCTTCTAAAAAAGAAGAGCCGTAACCCAAGGTTCCATCCAAGTTTATAGTGACTAAGTCATTATTTAATAAGGCGGGGAGTAAGATATCATCTCTAAATCGCTCGCCTGAATAGCTGCCATCAGTTACATATCTACCTGCTGGGGTTTCAGTAAATTCTTTTGCAATTACAATTGTTTTAGTCTTCATTGTTGCGTTCCACCGGAATTTGCCATTGAACGATTGTTCCATTTATTCCATTTGGATAATCTTTTCGAGACACTTGTTTGTTAGATGAGCTGTAATTGAAAGCACCTTTTGCACTAAAAATTCTAAACCCGCCAATTTCATTAGTTTTCACGAATTCCAACATATCCTTAAGGCCATGGCCTCTATGTGACAGTTGGGTGCTTGAACGGTTGCTGCCGGTCGCAACTTCAATTAGAACGGTATCACGGCGGTTTTTTATTCTATGCAAAGTTGATGCCATGCGTTCTTTCAACTCTGGTTTCCTTCTCAGGGACTTAGGTATGCCAATGCCTAAATCACAAATTGCAATTTCCAATAAGCTATTCTTATTTTGGGCAAACATCCACCACTTTTTAGGTTTTGTGCCTTCATAAGCGTGTTGAATAGTATTGGTCACCGCTTCGGACATGCTTTCAAACAAACCAGATTGAATATCTTCATTAAAATTGATACTTTGGATCAATTCCTTAAATTTACTAACATCATCAGTTGAAATCCCGTTAACGTAATGCCAGTAGCGAACATTATCAGCAGTAATGATTTTACGACATTCGGTTTTACCCAATAGTTTTAAAAAACCAATATGCTGGAACAATTGTTCTACAACATCGTCTCTTGGATAGCCGCAACTTATTGTTTTTGGGTAGGTTTCAAGCAATGATTCGATATTGGATACCGCATATAACATACCACAAGGGTGCAATCTCTTTGTTTTGTTAAATATCAAATGAACTTTAAACCCTTTTTTTAGATTTTCTTTAATCGTATTCAAAAATATAATTAACTGATTTCTATTATCTTTTTCAATTAGACTAAACGATTCAGGAGATCCAATCATGATTTTTCTGTGATGTTTAGAAGATTTTTTTGGCTGCTTCCTTGTCTTTTTTCAATACCTTTTTTCGCGTTGTTTTAGGTGGCGTATCTTTTGTTTTATAGATAGCTTCTTCATTTATCCAGGTGCGAAAAAAGGTGCGCCATCCGCGCACTACCGTTAAAAGGAACAACAATCGAAGCGCAGAGCAAGGTTTGTGTTGCAAATCCGTTACCGCATCGTCACCCACCGCGATTGCTTCATTAACTGACCATTTGATAACGTAATGTCCAAGTTTGCGTTTACGCTCCAAGGTATTTTTCTCGTTCCCAAGCTCCAGCTTATCCACAGGGCATAAATGAGAATGCCGTTTAGGAGGTCTAGCTTCCTATGATTCTAGAAGCCAGAGCTTCTGAGACTAGCCAGAACTTGGGAATCAGCGAATAGCTGGTAGGTAGGCGCTCGTTGCTACAGGCAGTTTTTACAACTCCCTAGTCGAACTAAACTTAATATCCGGCCAGCGCTCTTCAGTCAGTTGTAAATTAACGCGGCTGTTGGCGACGTAGACCAGATAGCCGCCGCCGTCTTCGGCGAGGTTGTCGAAGGCTTTTTTTCTGAATTCATCCAGTTTGGCGGGGTTGTCGGCGCTAACCCAGCGCACGGTGGAGATGGGTATGGCGTCGTAAACGCATTCGACGTTGTACTCGGCTTTTAGCCGGTACGCGGTCACGTCAAACTGCAACACGCCAACTGCGCCTAAAATAAGGTCGTTGTTTTTTAGCGGCCTAAATAGCTGTGTTGCGCCTTCTTCGGTCAATTGCACCAAGCCTTTTTGTAGGGCTTTGGCGCGTAACGGGTCTTTTAGCACGACGCGGCGGAACAGTTCGGGTGCGAAATACGGGATACCGCCGTATTTGAGCGTCTCGCCTTGGGTGAAGGTGTCGCCGACCTGGATTGTGCCGTGGTTGTGCAGGCCAATGATGTCGCCGGGGTAGGCTTCTTCGACCGCTTTGCGGCTGTCGGCCTGGAAAGTGATGGCGTTGGCGACTTGCACGGATTTTCCGAGGCGGACATGATGGATCTTCATGCCTTTGTCGAATTTGCCGGAACAGACCCGCAAAAAGGCGATACGGTCGCGGTGCGCCGGATCCATGTTGGCTTGGACTTTAAACACAAAGCCGGTGAACTTGTCTTCTTCCGGCTCTACGATGCGCTGTTCGGCGGCACGTGGCCGAGGTGGCGGCGCGTATTCGGCGAAAGCGTCGAGCAGCTCCAAGATACCGAAATTGTTGATGGCGGAACCGAAAAACACCGGCGTCAACTCGCCTGCCAGATAAGCGTCAATGTCCAATTCATGGCTGGCGCCCTTGACCAAGTCGATTTCATCCCGCAGTTCTTGGGCTTGGTCGTCCAGCAATTCATCCAGTTTGGGGTTGTCCAAACCTTTGATGATTTCCGCTTGGGCAATTTTGCCGCCGTGTTGGGCGCTGAACAAATGGATTTCATCCTTATACATATGGTAGACGCCCTTAAAGCGTTTGCCCATGCCGATAGGCCAAGTCATTGGCGCACATTTTATTTTCAGCACAGTCTCGACTTCGTCCAGCAGTTCAATCGGCTCGCGGCCTTCGCGGTCAAGCTTGTTGATGAAGGTTAAAATCGGTGTGGTGCGCAGGCGGCAAACTTCCATCAGGTTGATGGTGCGTTCCTCGACGCCCTTGGCCACGTCAATGACCATCAGCGCGGAATCCACGGCGGTCAGGGTACGGTAGGTGTCTTCGGAAAAGTCTTCATGGCCTGGCGTGTCCAGCAGGTTGATGATGGCGTTGTTATGCTCAAACTGCATGACGGATGTGGTCACCGAAATGCCCCGCTCCTTTTCCATTTCCATCCAGTCTGAGGTGGCATGGCGGGCGGCTTTGCGCCCTTTGACCGAACCGGCAAGCTGGATCGCACCGCCGAACAGCAACAGTTTTTCGGTGAGGGTGGTTTTACCCGCGTCGGGGTGGGAAATGATGGCAAAAGTGCGCCGCCGTTTAAGTTCTGAGAGTTGTTCTGACATGTGTCCGTTGTGCTGGCATTGCTGGTAAAGCCGCGAATTATAACTGATTATAAGGGCGCATGTGTGGTCTATATGACGGCTCGGTTGTCTTTGCCCGCATAAACTGTCACGCGATTTTAACACTTGCAAACTACACTCAGGCTGATTCGCCAAAGGCATTATGCGTGTGTTTGGCGGACACTGGCCGACATCAGCAAGGCTTCTGGCCCTGTCAAAACTGCTGTCGCTAACCCTTAAAATTTGAGCATAAAAGGTACATATTCATGAAGATACGACACATTGCAAACGCCGTCGCGTTGGCGGCTTTAGCATTCACTGGTGCGGCTTGTGCAGCTGAGAGCAGCACCGTTAAATTGAAAATTGTCGCCCTCAACGATTTCCATGGCCAATTGGAATCACCGGGCAGTCTGCGTGCTTTGCCAACAGACCCCTTTGCGACTATCCCAGTCGGTGGTGTTGATTGGGTGGCGGGCTACATCACTGACATCAAAAACAAAAACCCTAATACGGTGGTTGTTTCCGCGGGCGATTTGATTGGCGCCACACCGTTGGTTTCAGCGTTGTTCCATGATGAAGGCACTATCGAAGCGATGAACCGTGTCGGCCTTGAAATTAACGCGGTCGGCAACCACGAGTTCGACGAAGGCAAAGATGAGTTGTTGCGTATGCAAAACGGTGGTTGCCATCCGACGGATGTGAACAGCTGCCAAGGCGCGGCAGTTGGTACGCCAGTACCTTTTGAAGGCGCGTCATTTAAGTTTTTGGCTGCTAATGTCATCGACAGAAAATCAAAAAACAGCATTTTTGCGCCTTACACAATTAAGGAATATGAAGGTGTTAAGGTTGCCTTTATTGGCTTAACGCTGAAAGAGACGCCAACTATTGTGACGCCTAGCGGGGTAGCTGGATTGGGGTTTAAAGACGAAGTCCGCACAATCAATCAATTGGTGCCGCAACTGCGTGACCAAGGCGTAAAAGCGATAGTCGTGCTGATCCATCAAGGCGGTGTCACGCCAACTTCGCAAGCGTTGTCAACTATTAACAACTGTGATGGTAACCTTGACGGTTCGCCAATAAAAACTATTGTCAATGGCTTATCAAGCGCCGTTGACTTGGTTGTCTCAGGCCACACCCATCAGGCGTATAACTGTTTGCTTGCGACCAAAAAACCTGGCCATTTGATTCCGGTCACCAGTGCCGGCAGCCAAGGCCGGTTATTGACTGAAATTGATATGGAAATCAGAAAAATTAACGGTAGCGTCAAATCAGTTACAGCAAACAATATTGCGGTGGACAGAAACAATGCGGCGATTACGCCTAATGCCGATCTTCAGCAGATTGTTAATAATTACAAAGCGTTGGTGCAACCGATTGCAAACCGCGTTATCGGCAGCATTACCGCTGATCTGACCCGCACCCCTAGCAGCGCCGGTGAAAACGCTATGGGGGATGTGATTGCCGATGCCCAATTGGCGGCAACTAAAGCACCTAAATTTGGCGGCGCACACGTGGCGTTCATGAATCCTGGCGGTGTACGCGCCGATATGACTTATCTTTCAAGCCTTGCGGGTGAAGGCGATGGTAATGTCACATTTGGCGAGGCTTTCACTGTGCAGCCTTTCGGCAACAGCTTAGTCACACTTAGCTTGACCGGTGCGCAAATTGAGCAATTGTTGGAACAACAATTTGTCGGCTGTCCAAATGGCCAAACATTTAACCGCATCTTGTTGCCTTCTGCGGGCTTTAATTATTCATGGAGCGCGACTGGCGCTGATTGTGACAAAGTTGATCCTGCCAGCATTTTCATTGATGGCGTGGCGGTAAACGCGGGCGACACTTATCGCGTCACTATCAACAGCTTTTTGGCTGACGGCGGTGATAAGTTTGATGTCCTGAAACAAGGCACTAACCGGTTAGGCGGTGCGCAAGACAGCGATGCGCTGGAAGCTTACTTTATCGCCAATTCGCCTATTGCAGTGCCTACGTTAGATAGGATCCAATTGCTGCCATAACGGCAAGCAATCCCCTTAAATTTGTTGGCGCCGTAGGGGTGGCCATGGGGTCGCCCCTACCATGCCCTTAAAGGGGTAAGGATCTTCTGTTAATGATAAGGGGTTGTGAAAAACTTCAAGATTCCTGGTGGACGGCAATCCCTATCGCCTTAAAACCCAAAAATTAAAGGGTCAAGCGGCGGTGTCAAAAAGCCCGCCGGATAGACAACCAAAACCAACAGGCAAGCTCTGGCGCACAGAATTGCCGCCTCACTTTTAGCCCCTCCATACGGTCACGTTGGCGGGGGCTATCTAAAAGCCAGCGATGCCATCACACATGGGACGTTAGCCGTTTTCCCTTCAGCCGGGCATTGGCTTTTGCTTGGCAATGTCAACATAAGTGATTATGAATAAGTTTTTCGGCATAAAACGACTGCGCGTCCTTTGAGGACGGGCAGTCGTAGCCCTAAAATTTTTGCGTATGCACTTACAACTTAAAGCAGGGTGTTATAGTTGGCCTGCGCTGTCCGCACGTCATGTGGCAATGGCGGCTTTGTTTTTTTTATACCCACCTGCAATGGGGTTGACGAATTTATCTTACATGGCATTATCAAGGGGATTTTTACTACCGTTGCGTATAGCACACAGGATTATTCATGTCAGACCACAATATCTATCCGGTAAAGCCCGATATAGCGGCGCAGGCGCATATCACCGACCCCACTTACCAAGCCTTATACCGATATTCGATTGCGCAGCCCGAAGCCTTCTGGGCGGAGCAGGCCGGGCAGTTCTTAACTTGGTATCAGCACTGGCATACGGTGCTCGATTATGATTATCGCACCGCTTATATCCGCTGGTTTGAAGGCGGCAAACTGAATGTCAGCGTCAATTGCCTGGACCGGCATCTGGAAACCCGTGGTGACCAAGTGGCGATTATCTGGGAAGGTGACAGTCCCGCTGAAGTCCAAAAAATCACTTATCGGCAACTTCACGAACAGGTCTGTAAATTCGCCAACGTGCTGAAAAAACAGGGTGTTAAAAAAGGCGACCCGGTCTGTATTTATTTGCCGATGATTCCTGAAGCCGCCACGGTGATGCTGGCCTGCACCCGTATCGGTGCGGTGCATTCAATCGTGTTCGGGGGGTTTTCGGCGGAATCCTTAAAAGACCGCATCCTCGATGCCGACTGCCGCTATCTGGTTTGTGCCGATGAGGGCAACAGGGGCGGCAAAACCGTCCCGCTTAAGGCTAATGTCGATAAGGCAGTGGCGGGTTGCCCCCATCTTGCCAAAGTGCTGGTGATAAAAAACACCGGCAACACCATTGATTGGCATGAATCCCGCGATTTTTGGTATCACGAGCTGATGGCGGATGCCGACAGCGACTGTCCTGCGGAGGTGATGGACGCCGAAGACCCGTTGTTTATCTTGTACACCTCCGGCTCGACCGGCAAGCCGAAAGGCCTACAGCACACCACTGGCGGTTATTTGCTCTACGCCGCCATGACGCATAAGTATGTGTTTGATTACCAAGAAGGCGATGTTTACTGGTGCACTGCGGACATAGGCTGGATCACCGGCCATTCCTATGTGATTTACGGGCCATTATGCAATGGCGCGACGACACTGATGTTTGAAGGTGTGCCCACTTATCCCGAAGCCGACCGTTGTTGGCGCATCATCGATAAGCATCAGGTGAATATTTTTTACACCGCACCGACCGCAATCCGTGCGCTAATGGCACAGGGTGATGATTTTGTCAGCCGCACCGACCGCACCAGCTTGCGTATTCTGGGCAGTGTCGGCGAGCCTATCAATTCGGAAGCTTGGGAATGGTATTACCACATTGTCGGCAATGGGCGCTGCCCTATCGTCGATACATGGTGGCAGACGGAAACTGGCGGCATTTTGATCACCCCGTTGCCCGGGGCGACGGACTTAAAGCCAGGCTCCGCAACGCGGCCATTTTTTGGCATAAAACCGGCCATTATCGACACTGTTGGCACTGTTCTGGACGGTGTTGCTGAAGGTTTGCTGGTGCTAAGTTATCCGTGGCCAGGACAGGCACGAACTGTCTACGGCGACCATCAGCGTTTTATAGACACCTATTTTAAAAACTATCCTGGCTATTATTTTTCCGGCGACGGCGCCCGCCGTGATGAGGATGGCTATTACTGGATCACCGGTCGGGTCGATGATGTGTTGAACGTGTCCGGCCACCGGATGGGCACGGCGGAAATCGAGAGTGCGCTGGATTTGCATGAGCATGTCGCAGAGTCGGCGGTGGTCGGTTATCCGCATGACATCAAAGGTCAGGGTATTTATGCGTATATCACGTTAAAAGCAGGCATCAGGCCGACGGACGCGATGAAGAAGGAGCTGATTGCATTGGTTCGAAATGAAATTGGCGCGATAGCCACGATTGATAAAATCCAATGGGCGGCGAGTTTGCCAAAAACCCGCTCCGGTAAAATCATGCGCCGGATTCTGCGCAAAGTCGCCGCCAATGAGCTTGATACCCTAGGCGACACGTCAACCTTGGCGGACCCTGCCGTAGTTGGGGACATAATTGCCCACAGAGTTGATTGCTGATTGCCGGTCACGGATGGCGTGTGGCAGCTTTGCGGTGCAAACCGCCACACGCGCCAAGTCTATGTGGTTTTAAAAAGCGTATGGAAGTTTTCGCTTGACTGTGTGGCTACCTGGCTAAGGGGAACGCCCCGTAACGCTGCAATATATTCGGCAACATAGCGCACATAAGTTGGGTAATTGGGTTTTCCACGGAAGGGGACAGGTGCTAAATAGGGTGAGTCCGTTTCAATAAGAAAGCGGTCGGACGGCACTTTTTTTGCCACTTCCTGAATCGCTTTGGCATTTTTAAATGTCACAATGCCCGAAAATGAGATATGAAAATTCAAGTCCATGGCTTTTTTGGCAAACACCCAATCTTCGGTAAAGCAATGGATAACCCCGCCCACTTCGCCGCCGCCTTCTGCGTTGAGAATGCGTAATGTGTCATCGCGGGCTTCGCGGGTATGGATAATCAAAGGTTTTTTTAGCGCTTTGGCGGCGTCGATATGGTTTTTAAAACGTTGGTGCTGCCAATCCAAATCGCCAGTGCTACGGAAATAATCCAAGCCTGTCTCCCCGATAGCCACAACTTTGTTTGTCTGGGCCAATGCTATCAATTCACTGCTGCTAGGGTCTTTGCCATCATGCACATTCGGATGGACGCCAACGCTTACGGATATTTGGTCGTATTTGGCCACTAAATCAAGCATTGCCGGGTAAGACTCCAGGTCAATTGCAATACATAGCATGTGGTCTATCTGGCTGTTTTTGGCATGCTGCATAAAACAGTCAAAATCATTTTGATAGGGCTCCAGGTCAATGCGGTCTAAATGGCAATGTGAGTCAATTAACATAACCATCCGGTTTACATGGTATAGGTCGAACGGTCGGAAGCTAATGATCCGGCAAGATAGGTTTCGATTTTATCACGCGCTAAGACACCCTCTTGATCAGCGGTAAACTGCACCCCGACACCTGCCGCCTTATAACTCTCCGAACCCGGCGGTGTTTTCCAAATCACTTTTGCCGGAATTGGCAAAGGTTCTGTTTCTTCCATTAATTTTAAAAGCATAAAAACATCCTGCCCCATTTCATATTGCCTATTAGTGGGGATAAATAGCCCGCCATTTATGACAAAGGGCATGTATGCAGAGTACAAAGAATTTTTATCCTTGATTGCAATGGACAATATCCCCGACCTAGTTACCGATTCTGCCATGATTATTTATCCTGATTAAGTTCATACCATTGGATTAAAAGCTCTTCAAACATAAGTTGTTTGTTAAGTTGTGCCTGTGAATTTTCGCGGTTTTTTAAGAGTAAATCATATAGCTTATAAAGTTTTTTAGGCCCCAATCGCAGCGCGAGGGTTTGTAAGGAATGGCTCAAGTCGGGGTTGTATAAGCCATCAACCCCTGTTTGATAATAGCATTTAATCAAGTCAATAAGCCATGAGCTTAGCCAGAAAATCAATTGCGGTTCCGGCAATTTAAGCCAGTTTTCAGCAATAACAATAGGATGGGCTTGCTGCTCTGCCAATGCGAGCCAATCACGGAAGCATTCATTACGTAAAGCCAATACCTGCCCGTTGAGATAGCTTAGCGCCAGCAGCGGCGTCCTTTGGGCCAGTCCAAACAGTGTTGCGGCAACCGTTTCTGAAATATCTGGGCTATGGCCTTTAAGCCAAGCTAAAAACATCGCTTTGTCCGGTGCCGTAACCATCAGTTTTTGGCATCGGCTGACAATGGTCAGCGGCAATTTTGCCGGTTTATCCGTAACTAAAATAAGAGTGGTGCGCTCAGTCGGCTCTTCCAGGTATTTTAAAAACGCATTGGCTGCCCCCGTGCTAAGCGCATCAGCAGGGCTAACAATAACCACACGGTAAGTCTCAAATTGTGGTTTTAAGGCTAACTGGGCAATCAGGCCGCGAATTTGGCTAATCGCGATGACGGTTTTGCCCTCATTGGGTTTTATGTGAAGGAAATCGGGGTGGGTGTCCGCCTGAAACAACAGGCAGCCGGAACAGCGGCCACAGGGAAAGCTGTCATCTTGAGGCTGGTTGCACAGCAATGAGTTGGCAAATTGCCTGACCAATTGTCGCTTCCCCAAGCCTTTGTTGCCTATAACTAACAGGGCTTGGGGGATTCGGTTTTGTGTCCGGTAAGCGGCCAAATGCATCCAGTTTTTTTGTTGCCAAGGCAGGCGCATGGCATCTTTGGTCATCTTAATAGCGTCCGCATGGCGTCGACAATGCCGCGTTGGACATCGCTTAGTGGCAGGTTGGCCTTGATCAATCTGACGCGTTCTGGGTATAGCTCGTGCTGCAATAAATAAGCCCGTCTGACGCGCTCGAAAAAACTGACTGATTCCGCTTCGAAGCGGTCGAAAGCGGCACGTTTTTGTGCCCTTTCTATGCCTATTTCAACAGGCGCATCCAGGAGCAATGTTAAATCAGGCCTTAAGTTGCCTTGAACTGTTTGCTCCAGCCATTCTATCGTGCTGACTTTCATATTCCGCCCACCGCCTTGATAGGCGTAAGTGGCGTCAGTGAACCGGTCGCTTAACACCCAGTTGCCTTGGGCTAACGCAGGCTCTATCACATGTTTTATATGTTGCGCGCGGGCGGCAAAAATAAGCAATAGTTCGGCTTGTTCTGAGACAACTTCGCTCTCAGTGTCTAGTAATAGATGCCGTATTTTTTCGGCCAGCGGAGTGCCGCCCGGCTCACGCGTGACTACGACTGGGATATTGTGCTGTTCTAAATGGCCTTTAATAAAAGCCATATTGGTTGTCTTGCCCATGCCCTCACAACCTTCCAAAGTAATAAACTTACCGCGCATCATTTTTTTTCCTCTGAAACTTCTCCACGGCCAAATTATGGTTTTCTAACGTGGCCGAAAAAACATGGGTGCCGTCACCCCGGGCAACAAAATAAAGGCTTTCGCCATTATCAGGATGCAGTGCGGCACCAATGGCTTCACGCCCGGGCATGGCAATGGGGGTTGGTGGCAAGCCTTTGGATAGGTAAGTGTTATAGGGAGTGTATTTTTTTAAATCTTCATGGGTAATGTCGCCGAAATAATCATCACCTATGCCATAAATAACAGTCGGGTCTGTTTGCAATAACATATTTTTTTTGAGCCTGCGGACAAAGACGCCAGAAACCATTTTCATTTCTGTTGGCGAGGCTGTTTCTTTTTCAATAATCGACGCTAAAATTAATGCTTCGTAAGGGCTTTTGAAGGGTAGGCCCTCATCTCTTTTAAGCCATTCCGCCTGTATCACCGATTGCATTTTGTCGTAAGCTCTTTTTAGTAAGGCAACGTCTGTTGTATGCTTTTCAAAAAAATAGGTGTCGGGGAAAAATGCGCCTTCTGGGTATTCCGTTTGTGCCCCCAGTTTCAACATTAACGCGGCATTGCTAATATTATTAATGGTGTGTTCAAGCTGGGGATTAACCGAAATGGCTTGTAATAGTTGCTTAAATCGCCAGCCTTCAGGAAAAGTGATGGCATGCTGCTTAGTTTTGCCCAGCACAAAAAGCGTCAACACGTCGGGTAACCTCAATCCATTGGTCAATTCGTATTCCCCAGCTTTAAGCTTATGGGACATCCGTAGCCGGACCGCATGGACTTTAAACCAAAAAGGGTTGATTGAAACATTTGCCGCTGTTAATTTATCGGTCACACGGTTAAATGAATCGCCTTTGTCAATTTCTATCGTCACTGGCAGGCCTGTCACAACGGGCGTTTGCAAGGCATCCCGATAACTTTTCCCTAGCCAAATGCCACTAAATATCAGAAGCAATGCCAAGGGAACAAACATTCTCTTATGCAGCACTAACCATCCCCCTGTTGAAATTGATGTAAGCAGGTCTGTATGCGCTTAGTCATAACGCCAACGAAAAAGTGTTTGGCTTCTATTTGTCGGATAGGCCAAATGCCTATAATTGAGTTGCAAACAAAAACCTCATCTGCATTTAACAAGTCGTCTAGCGTAAACATCCGTTCAGTAACGGGGAAACCATGCTTTTCTGACAGCATGATAATAATCTGGCGGATAATGCCGTCAACACCTGATTGGTCCAGTTTTGCGGTATAAAGCCTGGTGTCTTTTGCATAAAATAGGTTGGTCATTGTGCCTTCAATAACATGGCCATTAACATCCAGCATAATGCCTTCTTGAATGGCGCTGTCATCCCACTCGGCACGCGCTAGCACTTGCTCAAGCCTATTTAAGTGTTTAACACCTGCTAATGCGGGGTTCAATCCTAACCGGGTGCCGCAAAAGCGGGCTTGTATGCCATGGGTTGCGTATTCCAGCGGATAATTGGGAAAAGGATGTGTGCTTAAGACGCGCGATGGTTGGATTAAGTCAGGTGGTCGGTAGCCGCGCCCACCTACCCCCCGTGTGATTATCAGCTTAAGAACCGCATGGTCAAGTCCCCTGCAAAGCTGATTGGTCTCAGAAAGCAGTATTTGGAGGTCTGGGCAAGGGATGCCCAACTTGTGGCAGCCTATTTTCAAGCGCGTTAAATGCTGGAAAAAAAAAACGGGTCGCCCATCCTTGACGGCAATGGTCTCAAATAGCCCGTCACCGTATTGAAAGCCACGGTCGGCCGCTTCAACTAACCGTCCGCTTTCGCCATTTATCAGCATCATCCGCAAAGACGCGCTAGCGGGGATATTAGCTGTAACGCTTAAAGACCAGGGAACCGTTAGTGCCGCCAAAGCCGAACGAATTGGACATGGCCACTTCAATTTTCATTGCTCTTGCGACATTTGGGATATAGTCAAGATCACATTCAGGATCCTGATTGTCTAAATTGATGGTTGCAGGCGCAATCTGGTCTTTTATGCTTAATGCCGTCAAAACCGCTTCAATGCCTCCGGCCGCACCGAGCAAGTGGCCAATCATGGATTTTGTTGAGCTAATGGCAACGTTATAAGCATGGTCGCCCAATGCGGATTTCATGGCGTGGGTTTCGCCTAAATCTCCAGCCGGTGTGGAAGTGCCATGCGCGTTAATATAATCAACAGCCTCAGCGTTTAGCCCAGCATCCCGCAGTGCATTTCTCATGCAACGGGCAGCGCCTTCGCCCCCTGCCGAAGGGGTGGTTATATGGTAAGCGTCTCCGCTCATACCATAACCAACCAATTCCGCGTAAATTTTTGCGCCTCGTAACTTGGCATGTTCCAGCTCTTCAAGCACCACTACGCCAGCACCATCACTTAACACAAAACCATCACGGTCTTTATCCCAAGGACGGCTTGCGGCTTGCGGATTGCTGTTGAGGCGAGACAATGCCTTGGCAGAAGCAAAACCGCCCATTGCGGTCGGTGATGTGGTGCAGCGTTCAGCACCGCCGGCAACCATAATGTCAGCGTCACCGTACATGATCAATCTTGCCGCATCACCAATATTATGCGTTCCTGTCGCGCAAGCAGTGACAATGGCAAAGTTAGGTCCTTTCAGGCCATACTTTATCGATAAGTTACCTGAAATCATATTGATGATATTGCCAGGCACAAAAAAAGGTGAAATCCGCCGCGCCCCGCCCCTTTCATAGGTGGCATAGCACTCTTCGATACCGGTAATGCCACCTATCCCCGAACCAATAGCCACACCAATCCGCTCGGCATTCTTTTCGGTGACTTCAAACCCAGAATCCTCAATGGCTTGACATCCTGCTGCAATACCATAATGGACAAAACCATCCATACGCTTGGCATCTTTTTCGGAAATATATTGGCTAATGTCAAAGTTTCTGATGACGCCGCCGAAAGTGGTGGCAAAAGAAGAGATGTCGAAGGAGTCAATAGGACTGATGCCGCTTCTGCCATTTATGATACCGTCCCAAGTCTCTAAGACCGTATTAGCTAAAGGGGTGATCGCACCTAATCCAGTGATTACAACTCGACGTTTGCTCAATGTCATGTACCGTAATTGAAGAGTAAGTATGGGGGAAGGGGAACGATTGCATTTAGTGGATGAAGGCTATCATCCACTAACCAGCAATCTATACGTGTTTTTCTACATAATCAATAGCTTGTTGGACGGTAGTGATTTTTTCAGCGTCCTCGTCTGGAATTTCACATTCAAATTCTTCTTCAAGAGCCATAACGAGTTCAACCGTATCCAGAGAATCGGCACCGAGATCATCTACAAATGAAGCATCCGTAGCAATGTCTTCCTTAACACCCAGTTGCTCTGCAACAATCTTTTTTACTCGTTCTTCAATGTTACTCATAATTATTATCCTCAATCAATGTAAGTTTGATATTCGGCTTACAATGGTATTGTTATTGGTTTTACTAGAAATCCCGTCCCCGGTTATTCCAGACGGCGGGCAATTATACTTTATGTTACAACAATGTCACAATATTAAGGCATAAACAGACCGCCATTAACGTGTAAGGTCTCACCGGTGATATAAGCGGCGCCTTCAGAAGCTAGGAATGAGACGGCATGGGCAATTTCTTTTGCATCCCCTAAACGGGCAAGCGGTATAGAGGACAGCAACGAGTTTTTAATATCGTCGCTTAACTCCTTAGTCATGTCGGTGTCAATAAATCCGGGTGCAACTGTATTGACAGTGATGTTCCGTGAACCAACTTCTTTTGCCATAGATTTAGCAAAGCCAATCATACCGGCCTTTGCCGCCGCATAATTCGCCTGCCCGGCGTTACCTGTGGCGCCGACCACCGAGGAGATATTAATAATTCGCCCCGCTCTTGCCTTCATCATGCCCCGCAAAACAGCCTTGCTCATGCGGAACACGGAAGTCAGGTTGGTGTTGATAATATCGTCCCACTCGTCATCTTTCATGCGCATGAGCAGATTATCACGCGTTATCCCTGCATTATTGACCAACACGAAAGGATTGCCTATTGTGTCGTTGACAAATTTGACAACGGCTTCAACGGATCCGGTGTCTGCCACATCAAGCCTCACGCCTTGGCCATTCTCACCGAGATAGGATGAAATGGCGTCTGCACCCGCTTCTGATGTTGCGCTGCCGACAACAAAAAAACCATCCTCGGCTAATTTCTGGGCAATTGCCCTACCAATGCCCCTGCTGGCTCCTGTTACTAAAGCGATTTGTTTAGATGTCATTGAATGTTTCAATCAAGTTGTTTAATGTTTCAGGATCATACAAAGCGTAGTGGCCAAGATCTTTGGCGATACGTTTGTTGAGGCCAATCAAAACCTTTCCCGGCCCGCACTCAACAAACTGGGTAACCCCTTGGTCACGCATAAGCCGAATGGTGTCAACCCAGCGCACCGGCTTATAGAGCTGTTCTTTCAGCACGTTGCGGATCACCTCTGGCGAGCTATGCGTGGCAACGTCCACGTTGTGGATTAGGGCTGTTTTAGGAGGGTTGATTGTAACGGTCTGCAATTGCACGTCAAGTTCTTCGGCAGCTGGCCGCATTAGTTCGCAATGTGACGGTACACTGACCGGCAATAGCACTGCCCGCTTAGCGCCCAGGGTTTTTGCCGCCTGTATGGCGCGTTCAACTGCGGCGACATTGCCTGCAATGACAACTTGCCCCTCAGTGTTGAAATTGACTGCAGAAACAACTTCATCACCTGCCGAACTGGCGCACGCACTAATGACCTGATGGTCGTCCAAACCTAAAATAGCGGCCATGGCCCCAACGCCTTCTGGCACGGCGGCCTGCATAAGACGCCCTCTTGCCGCCACCAACCTTATGCCGTCTTCAAAAGACAATGCCTCTGAACAAACCAATGCAGTGTATTCGCCAAGGCTATGCCCCGCCATCCAAGCAGGCCGGACATTGCTTTGCCCGCACCAAACCTTCCAAACCGCGACGCTGGCTGCAAGCAACACGGGTTGGGTGTTATGCGTTTGGTCAAGCTCCTGGTTGGGATCTTTCGTTACAATTGACCATAAGTCCTGGCCTAACGCATCAGACGCCCGCTCAAAAACATGCCTGACTTCGGGGTGGCAGGCCGCCAGATTGTCCAACATGCCGACAGATTGTGAGCCTTGTCCTGGGAAAACAAAGGCTAAATTATACGTTTGCTGACTCATCACACTCTATTAACCTAATATTTAATTAGCGCAGAACCCCAAGTGAAGCCCGCACCAAACGCCTCAAGCAAGACCACTTGTCCGCGCTGAATGCGCCCGTCCCTAACGGCCTCATTAAAGGCGAGGAGGACTGAGGCGGACGAGGTGTTCCCTTGGGTTTCAAGCGTAACAACGACATGATCCATGGACATTTTTAATTTTTTTGCAGTGGCGGCGATAATCCGTATGTTGGCTTGATGAGGGACTAGCCAGTCAATATCGGTCTTATCCATATTGTTTGCATCAAGGGTTTCATCGACAATGCGCCCTAGCGTATTAACGGCGACTTTAAACACCTCGTTGCCACGCATGGCGATATAACCCGCTTGCTGTCCATTGACGCAGCTAACGGCTTGTGGATTTGGACAATAGAGCAAATCTTCGTATTCGCCATCGGAATGGATATGGGTGGATAATATCCCTGTTTCCAAGGAGACGCCAAGCAATACCGCCCCCGCACCGTCGCCGAATAAAATACAGGTGCTGCGGTCACTCCAATCGACAATCCGTGAACAGATTTCAGAGCCAACAACTAGAACCTTTTTCGCCGCGCCTGTTTTGATATATTGATCAGCAATACTTAAAGCAAAAATAGACCCTGAACACGCCGCCTGTATATCGAAAGCAACGCAATTTTTTATTCCCAAGCGCTGCTGCAACAAGCAGCCCGTGCTTGGATAAACACGGTCTGGCGTGCCTGTTGCCACAATAATCAAATCAATGTCTTCAGGGCTGCAAGCCGCAGCGGCTATCGCTTGCCTTGCGGCAATTTCAGCCATACCTGATGCTGTTTCATCATCATGAGCGATACGTCGGCTTTTTATGCCCGTGCGCTCAAAAATCCAGCTATCTGAAGTGTCGACCATACGCGATATCTGCTCATTGGTGAGCACTTTTTCGGGCAAATAGCCACCCGTACCGATTATTCTTGAATACCGTCTCATACGCTTGCTCTCGAAGCCAAGCTTTGCTCCACCTGTTCGCTTATTTTTTTTATCACGTCTTTTTTAACTTCAATTTCAGCAAGTTGAATGGCGGTCTTAAAGGCTAATATATCGGCGCCGCCATGGCTTTTTATCACAAGCCCCCGCAAACCTAAAAAGCTTGCGCCATTATATAGTCGAGGGTCAATGCGGTTTTTAAATGACCTAAGGGCCGGATAAGCGATCAAGCCCATTAGCTTGGTGAAGAGGTTCTTGTCAAATGATTGCCTTAAAGTGCCACCTATCATTTTAGCGGCGCCTTCGATTGATTTAAGCGCCACATTGCCAACAAAGCCATCCGCCACTATCAAATCAACCTTAACATGTCCGGCATTTAACGAATCGCCTTCAACATAGCCAATATAATTTAGTGAAGAATTTTCCAGTAGTTTCGCTGCTGACTTAACTTGCTCATTACCCTTAACATCTTCTTCGCCAATATTCAATAAGCCAATTTTCGGGCGGTCAATATTTTCCACTGCCTTAACGAGTTCGGCGCCCATGACGGCAAATTGGAATAAATGCTCGGCTGTGCAATCGACGTTTGCACCCAAATCAAGCACATGGGTGTGTCCGTAAATTGAAGGCAATGTCGATATAATGGCGGGCCGGTCAATGCCCGGGATCATTTTTAAAACAAAGCGGGCAGTGGCCATTAAGGCGCCCGTGTTGCCGGCACTGACGCAAGCATCCGCCAAACCGTCACGGACGAGATTGATAGCCACCCGCATTGATGAATCTTTTTTGTTTTTTAATGCTTTGGACGGCGATTCGTCCATAGTGACACACTCAGATGCGTGCTGTATTGACAATCGGCTTGGATAAGCTTTTAGGGCGTTCGACAATAGCGGATTAAGCACCGCTTCGTCACCTACCAAAATCAGCTTTAAGCCGGGGTTGTTTTTTAAACAATCCAATGATGCGGGTATAGTGACTTGAGGGCCAAAATCACCGCCCATGGCGTCAATTGAAATTGTTAAGCTCACGCTGACGAATAACTCCACAGTTTTTATAAAAAAGCCGGATCAAAATTGATCCGGCATGTTGTCAGGTTGAAATAAAAAGGGGGTTATTCCTCTTCAAATACCACACCTACAATTTGGCGGCCTTTAAAATAACCGTCTGGGGTCATGTGGTGACGCAGATGCATTTCACCGGTAATAGGGTCTTGCGATAACGTTTTCGCAGTTAAGGCGTCATGGGAACGACGCTGACCGCGTCTTGAACGTGATACTTTGCTTTTCTGTACGGCCATTATAAATCTCCGGTGTTTTTCAAATTGGCTAAAATGGAAAAAGGGTTTTCGGCGGTAAGCTGCTCAGTAGCCGCCGATATGTTTACATTATTTGTGGTACTAGTGGCCGTTAAGCAGGCATGCTGGTGCTTTGGAAATGACGGCAAAATAAGCAACAATTCATCTTCGATAATGTCTTTGAGCTGTATTTTCTGTGCTTCAGCCACCAGCAACGGCTCATAGTCTTTAGGTAACCTATCCGCTTGATCAAGTGTGGTGACAATGCCCAACTTAATGATGCCGTTAACCGGCAATGTCAAAGCTTGCAAACAGTTTTGGCATTGAAGCTGCAAAATGGCATCTAGTCGGCCTTCAATTTTTGCCAGTCTGCCTTCCCGGCCAAAAATTAACTCAACTGCAATGGCGCCCTCAGTGCTATGCAGCATGTCCGCTACACGCCCTAGGCCGCTTAAAGCGATTTTCCCTTTTAGCTCGGCCCGCTTATCAGCCAAATACAAAGGGTCTATATATTCTGGTAATTGATCTAACATAAACGTCAATCATATATGGAAATTTCAGGCACGTCAAACTAGCAATAGGCCAGTTTTGGACTTCTGTTTGAACGTTGGGCTTGGAGCAGCCATTTTTGTTTTTTATAAAAAAGGGGAGCAGGATATGCCCATGGGGCGGAAACGAGCCTCTACAGGCGGCGGATGGGGGCGGCCTAAAGCCGGCAAGGATAATGCCAACTAACTAACCCAGTAAGCAATTGATGCCACTGGCTCAGTTTGGCCACCGAAGGTTATGCTAAAGATTTTTCCAACTCCATGCCCCGAAACACCGAGCAGCGTTTAAACACGTCCAACGTCGGCAGCGCGTTTTTATGTTGGCAATATTTGGCGACCAATTTTGATAGGCCTTTGATGTCGCGTCCTGTCGCTTCGGGGAATATCTCCACCAATTGCCCTATTAACGCAGCATCAACCGCTAGGTTGAATTGTTCTGCCATGACTTGCCAAATTTTGCCCCGCGCGGCGCTATCGGGCGGATAATATTTGATTAGCGCAATGCAGCGGGAAACAATTGCTTCGTCGATGTCATCGACGCGGTTAGTGGTAAGGAACAGCAAGCCGTTGAAATATTCCAACACCCGCAAAAACACGCCAACTACGGCGTTCATGGTGATGTTGTTGTCGCGGCGTTTGATGTAGACATCCGCCTCGTCGATCAGCATCACCGCGCCCCAGCGTTGGGCGCGGGTCAGCACGTCCTTCAGGGCTTTTTCCATTTCCCCCACGTTCAAACCCAATTGCCCGGAATGTACGCGGTATAAAGGCCGCTTGATGATTTCCGAATACACTTCGGCGGTCAGCGTTTTGCCAACCCCAGCGGGCCCTGCGCATAACACCGTCGTGCCGCCGGATTTTCCTGCCACGATGTCATCCATCAGCACATCCATTTCCGCCGTCAGAATATCAATCAGGTCAATCTGCTCTTCGCGCAGAATCAGTTTTTGCTTGAGTTCCGGCTGGTATCGGTAAGGCTGAATGTCGTTGACATGCACCCACAAATGGTGGTGCAGCTCCAGATGGAACATCAGCAAATAGCCATGCACGGGCAGTTCGGTGAACAGGCCTTTGGGAATTTCGCTTTGCGAAGCCTCCGCTTCCAATTCGATTTTGCTGTCGTAACGTGTGCTTTTGGCGGCTTTGCGCAGGTATTTGGCGAGGATGTCGCCTTTGGCGTCGGCGGTCAAAGCCCTCTCGCTCAAGATGCTTTCATCGCAGACCAGACGGGCGTTGCCGCCTTCGGTGGACAGCACGACGACATCTTTTTTTGCCCAATCGGTGTTGCGGTGTGTGGCGGTCGGGTCTTCAGCGAAAAAGCCTGTGCCTTTGCCGAGAAACTGTGCGCCGGATTGCCCGCACCAATCAAAATAACGGGCGGCGGCATCGTCGTAAGCGTTGATGAGTTCCGGCGTTTCTTTCAGATACCCCTTCGCCATGAAAATTTCGGTGACGGTTTTATTGATGATGTCGCGGGCGCGGATGGTGATGGTGGAAATGGCAATTTTGCCTTTGGCGTTGGCTTTAACCTCCAGCGTGATGCGTCCGGTTTCTTCTTCGCCCGACGGTGTGAAGTCCAAACGCGTGACCAGATACGCCATCGGTTTGCCCGCAACATTGGCTTGGAACAGCCAGCCGCGCAAAGCATGGTTGACCAGATAGCGGGCAATGGCGGGGAGCAGCATTTCCAGGTCATCTTCATCGAACCGCACCGTATCATCGTTCATGGCCTTTTGCAGCGTGGACAGTTGCGCAGCCTGGCCTTGCATGGCCCCGTCTTTTTGGTAAAGCAGTTGCAGGTAATTGAGTTCGCTGTTGGACAGGTTTTGGAACGGCACTTCGGCCTTATTGCCAAACCGCAGTTGGTCTTGCAGCGTTGCCAGCCTAGGGAATTCATTGACTAGGGCTTCCACATGCTGGCGTCCGATCTGAAGTTTCATGGCAGTTCCTTAAGTCACAAATTGTTGGGCTTCACGTTTTTGGTAGTGGGTTAAATCTGGTGGCTGGAGTACAAGCCTAGGCTTGTACAGGCGCAAACCCAGGTTTGCACTCCACATTACGAACTAAAATTACAGATTTAACCCACTACCACGTTTTTTAACAGCATAGGGGCAAGCCTTTGGCCGTGATTGTCGCAGCCCAGAGCCGCCCCTCCGCATACGCAACTAAATGGCGCCAACCGCCGCGTCTTTCACCACAACAATAGTGTTGGCTTGGGCTTCTTCATAAGAAACCACTGGTGTTTTCGGGTTGTAAGTCTTGGCGGCGGCGTAAGCGATAGCGACCTTATCTTCAGCAGATTGGTTTTTCAGCTCGTATTTTTCAATGTACAGCTCTTCCAAGATTTCGTTCCAGACTAAGCCCTCTTTGAATGGCAACAGTTTGTAAGTTACGCCCGCCAGTTCCACTTGCATCCCTTTGGCGATGTTTTCCACATAAATCAGCGCGACACAGCCTTCGGCCAAATCGGCCTTATATTTTTCGACAAACACCGGCAACAAGTCCAACGTAGGCAACAGGCCGTTGATGAACACAATCTTGTCGTTTTCGACGATGAATGCGGAATGGATCAGCAAGGCTTCAGGCGGTTTGCGGTCGGTGGTTGAGCCATCGCGTAGCCCACCCTCTTTCAGCACTAAATCGCCGCGATAGGCGTATACGCCAGGGGTGCCGGTTTGGCCGTTGACTAAAGTGACAGTCAGTAAGCCTTTGGCTTGGTAATCTTCTAATAGCATGGGGGTTCTCCGTTAGTTGGGTAAAAATAGGGTATCTACGGTTGTGGCAACAATTTAGCTTCAGCCTTAATTGCATCCGCCTTGCCCCACGCGGTCACGCCTTCAACAAACCATTGGCGTTTGCTGGGATGGGGTTTGACGATGTCGTATTCGGCGTAAAAACTGCCGTCACTGTTGAACTGTAGCCGTCCCAGCCGTTGGTTTTTAGCCGCATCAAACCAATGGCAGCTCAGATTCAGCCCGCCGGTGAACGGGTCTTTGACCAACTCGAAACGGGCGTCGTCATAACGCGGATAAGCCAAGTTGTCGCTTGCCGCAAACCCCAGTTTGTTGATTTCCTCGCACAAACGTTGGCAAACGGTTTCGGCAAGCAGGCGGTTTGTGCTGATGTGGGCCGTCAAGTCCATCACGCCACCCCCGCCGCCAAGTCCATAATCACAGAAGCGCCCGACAAGTCTTTGGGGTCCAGTTGTTTAAGGTCAGCCAGCAGTTGTCTTGCATCCATCCCGCAACCTTGCCGTAATTTGATGAACGCCAAGGCTTTCAGTGTGTACAAATAGAACAGCGTGGTTTCATTGGCATACAAATCCCACTCGCCCGAAGCTTTCACTAAGTGTTTGTGGTCGCAGGGGAAACCGCCTTGCCGTGCCGATTCCACCAATCCGGCGATAACCACGCGTTCGGCATCGGCAAGCCGTTTTTGGTGGAAATAAAATTTGTACAGGGCAAAATAAGTTTGCAGGCACTGATTGTCCAATGCTTGGGCCTGTAAAAACAGGGTTTCCGCCCGCGTTGGGTCAGCGTGGCTGGCGGCGACCGCCGCTTGCAGCAGTTGGTTGATGGCGGCGGGCAGGTTGGGGCTGAACAGCACCCGTTCTTCGGTCAGCATGGCCGCACCTGTCACCAGACTTCGGCGGGCATCATCAAAGCGGCAACGGGTGTGCCGCCGACTAAGTGCTGCTCAATGATGGTATTGACATCGTCTTTTTTAATATTGCCATACATCACGCCTTCGGGATACACCAGCACAGTGGGGCCCATATTGCATGGCCCCATGCAACCGGTGTTGGTCAGGGCGATTGTTTCAAACAGGTTGCGGGCCTGGATTTCGTTCATGAATTCGTTCATGACTTCGGCGCAGCCGGAACTGGCGCAAGAGCCGCGCGGATGCCCTTGCGGGCGGTTTTGGGTACAGACGAAAACGTGTTTTTCGGGTCTGGGCATGATGAGTTCCTCTAAAAAATCCTACACATTACGCGGCTATTTTATGTTCGTGAGTAAAACAATCTTTCGGGCAAACTTTCGAGCAGGCTTCGCAACCGATACAATCCAAAGCGTTTTTGATGGTCATGACCATATTCTCGTCATCGTCCTCAAAATCGCCATAATCATCATCGAAATCATCCGCTTCCATAGCGGCTGATTTCTCCACCAAATCGAACACATCGCGGGGGCAGACCTTAAAGCAGCGCCCGCAGCCGATGCAGGTTTTCGCGTTGATGTCGGTCACATAGGCCGGCGTCCATGCCGTGCCGCCAAAGGTAACGCCGGTCACAAATTCAGCCATGGCCGCTCTCCCTTAGGCCAGTTCCGCTTGCGCGGCCAGCAGTTTTTTATTGGCTTCATCCCAATTTTTGCAAGCGACATAAGTGGCATTGGCTATGCCCAGCAATTCGCCGTAAGCATCGGGCAAACGGTCTTCAATCAAATCATGCAATTCCATCGCCTGCTCACTTGCCAAGCGTTTGGTTTTTTTGACTTCTTTTTCCAGTTTTTTGATGTCTTCTTCATTCATGCCGGCATCCTCAATCAGTCGCAGCAGCGTTGTATTGTTCAATCAGCCCTAAGGCTTTGTCGATGAGCTTGTCAGTTTTTTCGACCAAATCTTCCAGGCTGGCAAAACCAAAGCGGTGCGTGTCACGCAAGATTTTGTCCACCACCACCAATTTGCCAACCATGATTAAGGCACGGCCAAAGCCTTCGTGGCTCAGATGCACAATCGGCGCGGCCATCAGGCCGGATTTTTTCTCGATCAAAGTCGCTATCGAGTTGTAATAGGCTTTCAGGCGGGCAATGGTGATTTCGTCCGGGTCACCGATGACCGGAATGGCTTGCTTACGCTCTTTGGTCAACACGACAGGGTCGATGATTTTCGCTTCCGACCAACCTGCGTAGGTGTCGTAAGTGTCAATGGCGCGTAATTGTTTGATGTAATCTTTGACGATGTCGGATGATAAATTAGCGTCGTTTTCTTGGACGACTAGGGTGGCTGTGGTCATGGTTTTCTCCGTTTAGATTTTTTTCAATGTGGGTACAACATCTGCCGTATAAAATTGTTGGGGTTCGCATACTCACCCCAACCTACGGTTATTCATCCCAGCCCTCATCCGCCATCTTATTAAAACGGTCAGGATCCGGGCCTTTGTTTTGGTTAATTGCTTTCGCCAGCCAGCTTGACGGCCCGGCTTTGATCTCATTTTGCAAATCAACGATCAAATCCTTGATTTTGCTGCCTTCGTGGACTTTCACAGGCTGGATATTACGGGCGATGAGCTGGTTAATCGCCGACCCACCCACGGCTTGGCAATACACCGCCGCGCAGCCGTCGAGCAAATCCAGCTTCACCGACAATTTGTCCTCATTGCCGTCTTGGCTCAGGTCACCGAACTGCGCGGCTTCCAGCATATGTGCGTCATCCATGTCCACCGCATACACGGCAAAGGATTTTGCCGAACCAAAATGCTGGTTGACAGTTTCCATGTCGGTGGTGGCGAAAGCGATTTTTAAGGCGGTTTGCATAAATTTTTCCTCATCGGTGTCTGGCACGATGTGCATGCGTCGGGTCAGTGACATGGCGCAGCCTGCTCGCTGGCGGGTTTTTGTCCGTAAATCGAATGGTAAACGGGGATTTCTTCATGCGAATGGTTGATCACCAAGTTCGCTAAATCAAACAAGGTCTGGCGGGTGCCACGGTAGCCTATCCACGTTTTTTGGTAGCCGCCGATAATGTCGTACAACGGGAAACCCGCCCGCAAAATCGGTGCGCCCAAGCGTTCGGCGGTGTCCACGGCATGGGAATTGCCTATCACCAGTTGGGCTTTGTTGGCTCTGCCGATGTTTTCCATGTCTTCCAAATCGCCGATCTTGATGCTGGCGACCGGGATGTTGGCGAGTGAAGGCGTGTTGCACGACGTGACCGCCGCCACCACATCCGCGCCCATTTCTTGCAACAGGTCAACGAACGCGGCAAGCAAGTCGGCATCGGCGGCGAGGGCGACGCGCAATTGTCCCAACATAAAATGCGTGTCCAGCATGGCGTCCTGCAATTGCCGCCGTTGCCGCTCGATGCGTTCCGGCACGTCGTTGCCGCTGATTTCGGCCAATGCGCACATCAGCGCATCATTGGCTTTCAGGCCGTAGAGATGGTCGAGCAGATAGGTTTTTACGCCTGTTTTTTGCTCCAGCAATTCGGCGGTTTTTTGTAGCGAACTGCCAATCACGACCGTCGCCAAGGCATCGCCCAAAGTTGCCATTTCCGAGATGGGCGTGCCGCCGATAGTCACGGGGCTGAAATCGTCATCGGTCAGGCAACCGTCCAACGAGTCCGACAAATCCGGCACAAACACGGGGCGCAGTTGAAATTGTTCGAAAATATCACGCAGGGCTTCCAAATCGCCGGGCGTGAGCATGTAACTGACCAGCACATTGACTTGGCGCTTGCGTTTGCCCGGAAATGTCCCAGCTTCTTTGGCATCCGGCACTAAGGCGCGGATAATTTCGGTCAAGGTCGCGGCATAACCGGTCTCGACGCTGCCGGTAAAATCCGGCGTGTTGACCGCCACCACCGCGACATCGGCGTATTCGGGATTGGCTTCGCGGAACTCGCGCACATTGCGGTGCACGTCTGCGCCTTGCGTTTCCGCTAAGCCGGTCGTCAGAATGGTGATGAGGGCAGGGCGGGATTTTTCGGCAATCACACGGATGCCCTCGCGGACATTTTCATCCGCGCCCAACACCGAACTGGCCTGATCCATTGCCGTGCTTTGCAGCGGGATGGGTTCGCGGAAATGGCGCACAAAAAACACCTTCGCAAACGCCGTGCAGCCTTGCGAACCATGCAGCATCGGCATAGCGCGGTTGAAGCCCAGCGTCGCCAACGTGCCGCCTGTCGGTTGGCTGGCTTTTAACGGGTTGACGGAGAGCGCTTTGTTGCGTTTGAGTATTTCGGTCATATTGCCACCTGGCGGTGCGGCGTTAAGTCAACAATTCCTGCGGGACAGGGCTTTATAATGACTTAAGCAAACATAATGCCAGAAATTATCTTGTTGAATTCAATACGCTTTATGGGGATTGTTTATGTCGTAAACCCGACAAAAACTTAAGATGTGTGTGGGATTGTTGAATTGCAGGCCTTGCCAGGAACAGAGGGGGATGCGCAATAGTTCCAGCCTGACGGTGGTTAATGCTTGATAGGAGCGGGTATTCTGTCTGCAAGGTTACGGTCAAGATAGTCTCGCTCCCTAACCCTAATGGCGCGGGCTTTATTCGGCAGTGCTTGCCAATGCTGTTTTGCGTTTCGCTTGCGTTGCTGAATATTGGAATTTTGCGATGTGTGTTTGCCGCAAAGCCATCGACTTTAACACCGCCAACTGGATACGTTCTTCTGTCAGCGTGTTTTCCGATGCCACATAAATAAGTGTGTTTTTGGATTTTTCGCCGTGTATAGGCAATGTCACCTGAAAATAGTAGCTTAGTGTGTTCCGGCCTTTGTGGCGGCGTTGGATAGGCCCTGAGATACCCGCCGGTAAGTTGGATGATTTTCTGTGCGCTGTTTGTCGCCGGATTCCTGTCGGGGCGGGTAGGGTGGCAATGCGTTGTCTAAGCTCGATAATCGCGTTCGCTAAGGCAAATTCTGCACCTGTGCCATTGGCGGTGTGGTCAGAAAAGAATTTCCAAGGCTTCCCATAACGAACTTGCCAGCCATGTGTGGTTTTGACCCCCATTATATCTATCCTGACGATGTGGCTAGGCACATCAAACTCCATCCCATTGAAAATCTTTATCTTTCGGTATTGCATCACAATTACGTCACCTTCCAAGCGGCACAAAAAAACTGGACGCTATGACACTATAATAAATAGTGGCTAGCACAAAACACTTCTTCTAACGCCAAACAGCTCTGCGCATACAAAGTATGTCTGATAGACCTTGTGTTTGCCAATCGGTTTCTTTTTTGTGCAGTTTTGGGTGTTTCGCGGGTGGTGTGGGGTGGGTAATGGCAATACTTGATGGACTTAGAGCCATTTTGAACAATATAAAAACTATAATCAATTAGTTCCGTCGCTTAGCGTTAATGCCCATGCGTTAAATGTCTGTTTTGAGCCGATCATCGACCATTAGCGCCATTATATTAAATGACCGCCAGTCGCTCTTAGCCTTAATTATTTTTAAAAAAACTGAAGCGTATCACCCAGACGGACACGCTTCCCCACTGACAAAAACGCCAAAACTCAAGCCGCAACCTTAGCTGCCTTCCACGGCGCAGGCGCCCGCACAGCTTCCCAAACTGGGCTTTCAATTGTCAAGGCCAACTGCCTGACCAATTCCAACATCCCCTGATAACCTTCGTAGCCAAATTCACGTTCCTGGTTGATGTCCAAAAACGGGATTTTTGCTTTTAAGGCCGTGTACATATTTCGGCCTCCGGCAATCAGGATGTCGGCTTTGTAATCGTGGACGACTTTCAGCAAGGCTTTCGGGCTGCCGTCGCTAATCATCATGGTTTCTTCGCCCATCAATTCGCGGATCCGCGCTTTGTCTTCTTCGGTGGATTTGTTGGTGCCGGTGGCGACCACGACCATGCCCAAATCCTGCAAGGCGGAAATCACCGACCAACTTTTTACGCCGCCAGTGAACAGCAACACACGCTTGCCTTTCAGCCGTGCTTTCCACGGCTCCAGTTCGGCGCGGATTCGGGCTTCTTCGCGGGCAATTAGGGCTTCGGTGCGGGCGGTCAAGTCGTCATCATTCAAGGCCTTGGCGAAATCACGCAGGGCTTGGCTGGTGTCGGTGATGCCGTAAAAGCTGCCTTCAAACCACGGCGTGGCGTATTTTTGCTGCAATTTTCGGGCGACATTGACCATTGCTTTCGAGCAAACCATCATGTTCACTTCGGCCTTGTGCATGGTCTGCACTTCACGGAAACGGGCGTCGCCGGATAAGGTGCACAACACCCGCAAGCCCAGCTCGTCCAACAAGGGCAGGACATGCCAGAATTCGCCAGCAATGTTGTATTCGCCGACCAGATTCACGTCGTGAATTTTAATCGGGCTGTTTTCGGGTAACGGGTCAGGGTCACGCGTGCCGATGACGTGGTTGACCATCGCATCACCGGCAATGCGGTTGCCTAAGTTTTTCGTGCCGTAAAATCCGGCGCAATCAATCGGCACCACCGGAACGCCCCAAAGTTCCTGCGCGGATTTGCAGACGGCGCTGATGTCGTCGCCGATCAGGGCCGGAACGCAAGTGTTGTAGACAAACACGGCGGGCGGCGCGTAAGTGTCCACCGCCTGTTTTATTGCATGGAACAGCCGTTTTTCGGCGCGGCCCATGACGATGTCCTGTTCGGTCAAATCGGTGGTCATGCCGATGCGGTACAAGTCCGCGCCGGACGAGCGTGTGCCCCGGTTATCCCAGGAACTGCCCGCACAGGCGATAGGCCCGTGGACGATATGCGCGACATCGGCAATCGGCAACAGGGCAATCTGCGCCCCGTCAAAAGCACAGCCGCCCGCCGCCGAACCGGGCTTGGGTTTGGCGCAACCGGATTTTTCTTTTTTGTTATGTTCGCAGGCGGGTTCGTCCAGCAATGCCGCAATGTCTTTTGTCGATTTCATAGCTTTGACCTGATGGTTGGGTTTATCGGGGTTAAAGCAATCTGCGTGCCACTACTTATATGATTGAATCTGTAAAGGTTTGGCGGGTTTTTCTTTGTGGCAAAGTGGACAATGTCAGCAAAGTGGCAGGTTTCACTAACGGTCCAATCTTGAACAGGTGCAAGGTGTTGTTTGCTACAAAAGAGTGCGGGGTGTTGGGGCGGTGATGCCAACAATCGGACGCAGGCCATTGGGATAAAACTATTCGTAATCAATAACTGGCTATAAATTAATAAGTTATATAAAAACATTAATGTTGGCATTGTTAATGCTGGATATTTTATAATTTTCCTTCTGTCATCGTTTTTTTCATGTGTGTTGGTGCCTTGGGCATCCTATTTTCTCGGGTAGGATGCCTTTTTTTTGCCCAATATCCCTGATTAACCGCTAAATCCCGAACATATTTAGCATTTGGCAAATAATTTGCTTGTTAAATTTAGGCATTTTAAGCCATTGAAATCAACAGGCTAAACCACGGGTCCCTACACAAACAGCAACAAAATCGAGTTTATTGTTAGGTTTACTACAATCGTATTCTGAGGAATGACCGAAAATGTCATTAACACGACCATGAAATTTAAAACCCTTTCCATTGCGGATTCAGAAGCGTTGATAAAAGCGTCAAAACCGATGATTTTAGATTGCCGGGATTTGAAAGATTATAAGGCCGGTCATTTGGAGGATGCGCTGCATGTCCATGAAGGCTTGAAAGAGTCTTTGGTCAAACGCGGCGACAAGCAACGCAGTTTGTTGATTTATTGTTATTACGGCCATGCCAGCGAACACCTTGCCGAATTTTTCAGTGATTTTGGCTTTAAGCATGTTTACAGCCTGGCAGGTGGTTATGCCGGTTGGAAAGAGTGGCAGCAGGCGGGATGATGGAACTTGCAATAAGGGAGTGGCTGCAAAACCACTATTTTTCCATTGCCCAGCCAACCTTGAAAAACCCTTCGGGGATTGAGCCGTTAATCCTGGCCAGCCAGCAAGGCCGTGGCGATATCGTCACTTTTTTGCTCGCCCATAACGCCCCGTTGGCGGTTGTTGATAGCTACGGCAATAATGCCTTATGGGCGGCTTGCTACGCCCAAGATGCCGAATGCATAGCGGCATTAATAGCGGCGGGCGTTGACCTCAATTACCAAAACCCAGTTTCGGGTGCGACGGCGCTGATGTTTGCCGCCTCCAGCGGGCGCGAGGCCGTCGTGCGGCAATTGTTGGCCGCAGGGGCGGACACCCGCCTACAAACCCACGACGACTTCACCGCCTTGGATTTGGCCTCCACCCGCAACATCTACAAAACTTTATCCCAGCATGTTAAATCAGGAGCTTAAAATGGACGCATTACCCCGTGAACTCGCCTTACGCATCGCCCTCGCTTCGCGCGTTTTGCCAGGCATTGACTTGCCCAAGTTGTTGGCCATTTTGCATGAGCGCGTCGGCTCGCCATTAACCGATGAAAAACTGAAATCCATTACCGTCACTAACCTGAAAACCGGTCTGGGCAGTTTGGACGGCGAGGAAGACGGCGAAGACATCGGCATCGGGCTTGCCAACATTAAATTGGCGGTGCGCTACCTGTGGGGTGATGAAGAAGGCGATGAAGACCTGCCCGAAATCCAGCCTTACAAGGACGGCGATTTGCCGGAATCCATCCGCGTCGCCATTGGCTCCAACAGCGGCGCGTTGGTCAACGGGCATTTCGGCTCGTGCATCCGGTTTTTGGTTTACCAACTGTCCGCGCAGGACTACCGGCTGGTGGACATCCGCTCAACCATCGAAGCCGACAGCGCGGAAGACCGCAACTTGTTCCGCGCCCAGATGATTAACGATTGCCATGTCCTGTTTGTGCAATCCATCGGCGGCCCGGCAGCGGCGAAAGTTATCCGCGCCGACATTTACCCAATTAAAGTCCCGGATGTTATCGAGGCAGTTGAGCAACTGAAGGAATTCCAACAAGTGTTCGCAGCCCCCCCGCCTTGGTTTGCCAAAGCGCTAGGCCGTTCGGCGGAGGATAGCGTTAGGTTTAGCCATGATGCGGGGTGTTGATGGTTGGGTTTATTCGGTTTGCCATTCAATTCGAAGAGCGAATGGTGGTGCAATAACTTAAATCCCGTTTATACGAAATTCAGGGCCCCGCTGTGGGTAGTCAATAATGGCAGTGCAGATGCCTTAATAAACTGTTGTCTAACGCTGTTCGATTTGATTGGCGTGTTCAGTGAGTTTGCTGAAAATATTAGTGTGCGCTTCTATCGGGTGCTGAAATGTGTTGTGCGGGTTCATTTTTTTGCCTTTTTTCGCGTGGTTTTTCATTGGTCTTTTTTCTTGTAACTAAGAAGTTGTGGCGGTTGGTAGCATAGAAAATGGCAATAGATTGTGCCGTGAAGTTTAGCTAAAGGTTGAAAAATCCTGTTCTGGCGGCTACCCCAGCTAAAGCCATAACCCTATAGCGTATTAAGTGACCGCTCCTACGATAATTTTGCGCCAAGTTTGACACTCGCCATTTTCTAAAATAACTTGTTATGGCATTGGGCAGCAACACTCACGTCCACACCCTAATCATGGCAATCTAAGCCATTAAATCTATTGAAGGGCATCATGTCAGACAAAAGTGATAAATCGGTTGTTTTCAGATTTAACCCGCAAAAATTCTTGCTCGTTTTAGGGCTACTTTCACTATTCTGCTTGTCGCCCGTTAAAATTCCCACAGTGCTTTTTGTCTTTAACAGTGATTGGGGGCAGGGTTTTGATCATCCGCTGCAAGGGTGGGATCATCTTCTAACGATGATTGCGGTAGGTGTATGGGCGGTTCAGCTACGGGGGCAAGCCGTCTGGATGTTGCCTTTTACGTTTGTCAGCGTCATGAGCCTTGGGGGGCTTGCCGGTGCCGCAAGCTTTGCTATCCCTAGTGTGGAAATCATGATCTTGCTTTCTGGTTTGGTGTTTAGTGTATTTATCGTGCGCAAAATACACTTCACTACTCGGATGAATGTCCTGATTGTTGCCTTCTTCGCTTTTTTTCATGGCTATGCCCATGGCCAGGAAATATCAGCTTCAGCAAGCTTGATTTCGTACACGTTGGGGTTTGTGTTTGCCACATTGTTGTTACATTGCGCTGGGATAGCAACAGCGCGGTTGGTGGCGCTAGCGTTTGCTTTTTTTCTTGGTGGCACTGTGAATGCCGACGAAACAAAAAGCCCCGCTAAGGAGACGGCTGAAGGCAAAGCAAAAACCAGTAAAGAGGGTGCAATAGAACTCGAAGAAATGGTTGTCACCGCAGATGGGCGGGCACAAAACCTTATCGGCATGACCGGATCGGCATCGCAAGGCGAAATCACCCAAGCACAATTTGAATACCGTCCGCTGTCCCGTAACGGCGAATTGGTGGAAGTGGTGCCTGGCACCATAGCTACCCAGCATAGCGGTTCCGGCAAGGCTAACCAGTATTTCCTGCGCGGTTTCAATCTTGACCACGGCACCGACTTTACGGCTTACGTTGACGGCATTCCCATGAATATGCCCACCCACGCTCACGGGCAAGGCTATATGGACATGAATAGCGTCATCCCCGAGCTGGTGAAAAATATTGAATATGGCAAGGGGCCCTATTATGCGGAGGTGGGTGATTTTTCGTCGGCCGGTTATGCCAAGATGTTCTCTATGGATAAGTTGCCGCAAGGCATTTTAAAGTTTACCGGTGGCCAGTTCGATTATTACCGCGCCCTAGTGGCCAATTCCAATAAAGTGGGCCGTGGCGATTTGCTTTACGCGGGGGAGCTTAATTTCTATAACGGCGTTTGGCAGCAGCCGGAAAATTCCAAGAAATTTAACGGGTTGCTGCGCTATAGCCTGAATGAGGGCGACTGGGGCTCGTCCGTTAACGCCAAGGCATACACCAACCGCTGGGCGGCGACCAACCAGATTCCGCAGGCCTTGGTCGATAATGGCACACTTGGCCTATATGGCACTATGGATTCCAGCGACGGCGGCGACACCAACCGCTACAGCATTTCTGGCAACCTTTGGAACAAAGGCGATAACTGGAAAAATGACGCCAATATCTACGCGCTTTATTACGATGTAAACCTGTATTCCAATTTCACCGGTTATTTGGACAACCCCGCTGGCGGCGACCAGATCCACCAGTTTGAACACCGGATCCAGACCGGGGGCAATATCGAACAGACGCGCTACAACACACTGTTGGGTTTGGATATGGATAACACCTTCGGTGTGCAATTACGCCATGATGAAATCATGGATTTGGGGCTGGACCGCACTATTGGCAGGCAATTTCCCAGCACGGTCAGTCACAGCAATGTCAGTGAAACCACCGTCGGGGTTTATTTCAAAAACCAGGCCTATTGGCATGAAAAAGTGCGCACCATTGCCGGGTTGCGGGGGGATTTTATCAATAACGATGTTACGGTGCTCGACACGGCCACGCATGATCCTGCTGTCAATGCGGCGAATTCAGGCCATAGCGATCAGGCAATCGTCAGTCCAAAGCTAAGCCTGATCATCGGCCCTTGGCACAATACGGAATACTTCATTAATGCCGGTTACGGGCATCATTCCAACGATGCACGCGGTACGACCCTGCAATCCGACCCGAATACAGGTGCGGCATTAGCCAGTAGTGCCGCCAGAATCACGCCTTTGGCCTGGTCGCGTGGCGGCGAAGTCGGGGTTCGCAGCAGCTTTATCCAAGGCTTGAACAGCACCTTGGCATTATGGTGGCTGGAGAGCAGTCAGGAACTGGTGTTTATTGGTGATGCGGGCTCGACTGAAGCCAACGGGAAGTCCCATCGTTACGGTGTCGAATGGACCAATTACTACAAACCGGCTGATTGGTTGACGCTGGATGCCGACTTTGCCTTGACTTCGGCGCGTTATGAGGCAACCCCGGAAGGTGAAACTAACCGTTATATCCCTAACTCAGTGGGCAGGGTCATCAGTGCCGGCGCCACAATGGCAGTGCCTAACGGTTTGTTCACCACAATACGCTTGCGCCACTTTGGCGACGTGCCGCTGGACTCATCGGGCATGTTCTGGGCAGGCAACACCAACATCGTCAATTTAGGCGCGGGTTACCAACAAAAAAAATATAAATTGGAAGTCGATATCTTCAATATTTTCGACTCGGCCACCAACGATATTGCCTACGCTTATCCATATGCCTATCCCACCGACGCTGCGCCGCAGACCGGCATTATGAAACACCCGGTCGAACCTAGAATGGTGCGGGCGACATTTACGCTCAATTTTTAAGACTGGGGCCACAACACTTTTGCAGGTGTTTCAGCCGTGGCGCTAATCCTCAGGCCCAAAACACTTAGGATAATCAATGCAAACCTCACAAGAAGGCGCCCGGCAAACATAAATGCCTTCTTCCTCACATAGCTGTTTGTACAGGAATTTCTTCCATTTCATGTCTTTGTTGTTTTTGGCGGCGAGTTCGGGGAAGTTATGGTGCAGCATCGCACTGAGTTGCTGACGTGACCACAGACCTAAGTCTTGCCAGAGATGGTCGCTGCCTAAACAGCCGGCGACGATGATGGCAATCAGCCAATCATTTTCCGCATCCGCTTGGGCATAGTGCTTTAGCAGATTGATGAGGTCGTCTTTTTCCAGCATCCGGCTGTAATCCAGAGTGCTGCCGGAGGGGGCTAAAGTTGGCAAGCTAACGCCAGGAAAAAAAAGGTTTTGCAACTGGCTAAATTGTTCCGGCGCCAAGCCCAAATAATCGGGTAATACGCCCTTACCGGCACACCAGCTGGCCAGCATACAGGCCAGCCATTCGCTGTTAGCGGTCGGTAAAGGGCGTGATGTCAGACGGTGATACAGCAGCTGGCTAACATCTTGGGCTTGGGGCAGGACAGACATGATTAATATTCGACCAGAATATCTTCGTCCCTGACAATCATCTGGCAGGCTAACCGCCACGGTGGCGGCAAGTCATCGACAATCACTTGTTCCAGTTCATCTTTGCTCATTTTGCCGCATTGCCTTAACACGGCTTTTTCTTTTTCCGTTAACGTACCGCCCATGCGTTCGAGTTTTTTATCGACACTGCTGACTTTCACCAGGCAAGTGCCGCATTCGCCGTCTTCGCATTCAAAATTGATCGCGATTTTGTTTTCGCGGGCTAGTTTTAACAAGGTTTGGGTATGGCTGCCTGCGACCGCATAGACAGTTTTATCTTTATATTCAGGGTTGGAAAAGGTAACTAAGGCCATGGTGTCCTCGACAATGATAAAGGGTTATTAAACCGGTTTGACTGAAATCGAACCGCCGAGCACCTGCGCTTGGCAGGCAAGGCGATTGTGTTTGCCGGCCATGTTTTCGCGCAGGATTTTATCTTCCAGCACAGAGGGCTCAGTCAGGTTATTCCAGCCTTCGGTCACTTTCATAATACACGTGCCACAATCGCCTTCGCGGCAGCCGTAGGTGATGCCTGAGCCGACTTTTTCGGATATTTCAATAATCCGTGTGCCTGCCGGTGCGGTTACTGTGACATTGATGTCTTCAAAGGTGATGCTTGCTTTTGCCATGGGTTTGCTCCTGTTGGAGGTTGTTAAAATAATATTTTTGTTTTATGCCCTACGGCATTCCGGCCTACGCCAAATCCGCCATATCAATGGTCTTGCTTTCGCGTAGGCCCACTAATTCCTGCCCCAGCTCCCGTCCGAAGCGTTGGCAAAGTTCAATCTCTTCATCAGTGGGGATGAGTTTTATGCGCAAGCCCGACACCGGCACACGCAATTTTAAGCCGCGTAACCGGTCTTCAACCATGCGCACGGCTTCGCCCGACCAGCCGTAAGAACCGAACACGCCGCCTAATTTGGTTTTAAGGTTAATCACCGTCAGTGACGACAATAAATCCCAAACCGGCTTGACCGCGTCGCCGTTGATGGTCGGCGTGCCGAACACCATGCCGTCGGCTTCTTCAATCAAATCAACAAATGAGGCAAGGTCGCTGCCTTCCAAATCGTACAGCGACACACGCACCCGCTCGATGCTCATCGCGCCTTCATAAATGGCTTCCGCCATGCGCCGTGTGTTGCCGTAAGAACTGATGTAAAAGACCAGCAAGGTCTTTTCCCCGTCATTGATGACATTTTGCAATGCCGCTTGCGACAGTTCGCGGTAACGTTGCACATAGCGGTGTGGCCGGTCACGCAACAGCGGCCCGTGGGCAGGGGCGATATGCTGGAGCGGTAACGGCTCGATCAATTCTAAGGCGCGGTTCACATAGTCTTTAAACGGACGCATGATGTGCGCGTAGTAATATTCAAACGAAAACCGGAAATCGCCGACTTCGTCATTAAATAAGCGGCTGTCACAAAAATGGCAGCCGAACACATCGCCGGAAAACAGCGTTTTTTCTTCGGGCAAATAGGTGCATTGGGTGTCTGGCCAATGTAAATAAGGCGTGTGCAGAAACTGCAATGTCCGGTCACCTAACGACACGCCGTCACCTGTCAATACGGGCGTAAAGGCAAGCGAGTCTTGCTTTAACAATGCCTTGACCATCGTTTGCGCTTTTTGCGAAATATACAAACGGGCGTTAGGGGCACGCCGCATCAGTTCCGGCAATGCCCCGGTATGGTCGGGTTCCAGATGGTTTAGGACAATGACGGTGATTTCGTCATACCGTGCCACCGATTCCAAACGAGTAAAAAAATCATCAGCAAAATTCTCCTTAACGGTGTCGATAACAGCGACGCCATGATTGCCGCGCACTAAATAGGCGTTATAGCTGGTGCCGTTAGCGGTTTTCAGGATGATGTCGAAGGTGCGTAAATTAGGGTCCAGCGCACCTATCCAATGCACCCGATCTGACAACGCAACGGCCTGTGGCAAACCGGCCTGGCTGAATAGCGCGGGCTTAGTCATGGCCGCAACCGTTTTTCGTGCAGCTGGTTTCGGGCGTATCCGTTTCCAGCGCCGCCAAGTCTAGCCATGCCGCAAGCTGTTGCAGGTCAAAACCGACGCTTAAGTGTTCACCTATCTGCATCAATGGGCGGCGAACCAGTATCGGATCAGCGACCATCAACGCCAAGGCTTCATCTGCACTGAGCTTTTCTGGGATTATTTCACCGTATTTCAACGCGGGCGCACGAAGGTTAAACCAATCGGCCACCGGCAAATCACCAAAGAAAGCCCGTAAGCGCTCCGGTTGCCAGGTTTCGGCCAGCAAATCTTTGGCAATGACTCGGTGGCCGGCAGCGGTCAATTGCTGCTTTTGGCGGGCATTCGTGCTGCATCCGGGTTTTTCGTAGAACACAACCGTAGCCATTGCCAAACCCTCAGTGTGATTGCAACTCCGCCATGGCTTCGGCCATTTTTTCCGGCGGAATCCCCGTTAATGAGCCGGGCGGATTAACCGCCTCGCCCAAGGAATTTAAAATCGCGCCCTCAATCGGGCAAATGCTCGCGCATTGGTAATCAGGAAAATCACCTTCACATTCGGTGCATTTGTTGGGATTGACCAAAAAATGCGGCTTGGCCTCGTAAATAGCCTTACTCGGACAAACCGGTGCGCAGGCAAAACAATTAACGCAAGATTCAATAATTTTTACGGCCATGATGGGTTCCTTGAGTAGGGTGGGCAGCGCTTTTTTGCCCACCTTTTACATACAGATAAAGGGTGGGCAGAGAAGCGCTGCCTTTATGCCCTTCGGGTGTACCCTACATTTTTAAGCGCTTGCCCTTGCGGCTTCGGGCTTTGCGTCCAACTTGCCCGCCGCCGCCATTTCCTTATAAACCGCCATGACGGCCTCTTCAATCGGCTCCATTGCGTGTTCACCGTTAGGCATGATGCCGGCAGTTTCCAGCATTTCCCAAGGCTCGTAACCGACTTTGGAACATAGCACCGCTTCACAACCCGCCAAGGCACGGACAGTTTGTTGCAAGACGCTTTCACCTTCGCCGCAGCTGCTGTCACCGCCGCAATATTGGTCGGCCTTGCGGTGGCTGATAAAGCGCACGCCATCCGGTGAAGCCTCGTAAATCAAAAACTCTTTGGCGTGACCGAAATGGACATTAATCAAACCTTGTCCGGCAGTCGCCACCGCCATCAGCACGGGGCGTGTCGCCAATTTAGGCTCGGCTTTAAACTGCTCAACTTTGGCCGCTTTTTCCAAGCGTTTACTGTCCATTTCTTCTTGGATTGCTTGGTGGATGACCTTGCGTTTTTCCATCGCCGCTGAATAGTCAATGTCCATTTCTTCGATTTTATCAATCGTGAATTCATCGCCACGATCTTCACCCAGCAAGCCCACCGCATCGGCGCGGCATTGGCGGCAATGGCGCATCATATTCATGTCGCCAGAGCAACTGTCTTGCAAGTCTTGCAACTCATCCGGGGTCGGCCCGCGTTGTCCCATCACACCATAAAACGTGCCGTGTTCGGCTTCGGCAATCAGGGGCATCACATTATGCAAAAATGCGCCTTTGGATTTGACCACGCGGCTGACTTCTGCCAAATGCTGGTCGTTGACACCCGGAATCATCACCGAATTGACCTTGACCAAAATGCCTTTGGCGATCAGCATTTCCAGCCCTTTTTGTTGCTGGTCGATCAAAATCTTCGCGGCTTTCTTGCCCTTGATGCGTTTGTTGTTCCAGAAAATCCACGGATAAATCTTCGCGCCGATTTCAGGATCCACACAGTTGATGGTGATGGTGACATGGTCGATATTGTGTTTGGACAATTCTTCCACGGCATCTGGCAGAGCCAGGCCGTTAGTGGACACGCACAATTTAATATCCGGCGCTTCCTCGCTCAACCGGCGGAAAGTCTCGAATGTACGTTCGGGATTGGCGAGCGGGTCGCCAGGGCCGGCGATACCCAAAACCGTCATTTGCGGAATGGTCGCCGCCACTGCCATCGTCTTTTTGACGGCTTGATCCGGGGTCAGCAATTCTGACACCACGCCAGGGCGTGATTCATTCGCGCAATCGTATTTGCGGTTGCAGTAATGGCATTGGATGTTACAAGCCGGCGCCACCGCAACGTGCATACGCGCGAAGTAATGGTGGGCATCTTCAGAATAACAGGGATGGTTCTGGACTTTTTCCCGAATCGAATCGGGCAGGGCATCCATTTGGTTATCGGTGGTACCGCAAGAGCTGGCAGCGCAGCCGCTTTTTGCCACTGGGGCTTCATTTAAGACGGGTAGTTGCATGGTAATGGCCTCGTATGTACGTTCATGATTAGTTAAAGCACAGGTTATGCCAAGGGTGAAAAATATTTTAACCTATTGATTTATTAGTGTATTGTTTTTATTTGTAAGCTGATTTGTTGTAAACGCAACAGTTTTGGATTTGGGCTTTGTTGTGAACCGGACAATAATCCCAGATTCACATTTCAATTTCCCGCACCTCATCATCCTCGCTAATCTGTGCCCAAACCAACACGCCGTTATCGCCATACCGATAATGGTGTTCCGACTCCACTTCGCCGTAGACGATTTTCTGGCAATGCAGCAATTGCCCCGTATCGGCAAAAATTCCACGGTAATAAAAGTTCCGGTGGTTCAGCTCGGTTTCGGTGATTTCGTTGACCAGTTTTAGCGGTAGTTTTACGCTGTTGTAAGTGAGGAAATAACGGGTTGTCGTTTGGTCCATGGCAAGTGTGGTTAAGTGATTATGAATAAGTTTTTCGGCACAAAACGACTGCGCGTCCTTCACCCTCTGGGGCGCAAGTAAGGACGGGCAGCCGTGCCCCTAAAATTTTTGAGTATGTGCTTATGAAAAAAGATGGATGGCGATGGCTTCCAGGGTTTGCTCTAGCGTCAAGTTTTCGTTTTCGCCGATGCTGTTGTGTGCCGGAATGGGATACTTGAGGTCGATGCCGTACCGCCCCGGCGTTTGCGCGAAGGTGAAGATGTAAGCGGCGAGTTTGGGGTCATCTAGCGCACAGAGTTCAATGGCCTGGTGGTGCTGTTCTTGGGTGTTCAAGGCCAAGGCATTTTCGCCGTGGCGGTGCACCAGTTCCAATAACAACAGCTTTAGCGGCGTGTCTTTATCAATCGCCCAGACATTCATACGCAGTGGCCATAACTTTTTTGACGACGACCGGGCGGCCGCAATGGTTGAACATAAAAAGGTGCTGGGTTTTGTTGATCAGCCCTAACGACAGCAAAAAACAGCCGATGGCACTGCCCGCCTGCCATAAATCTGCGTGGCTGTTATCCGCCAGCAAGCTATCGGCTAAGCCGGCACCCACGAACAGCGCCACGAGCGGTGCCAAGTACAGCAGAACCGCTGCGCGTAGCAACAGGCTTTCATCAATGGCGACAATAACTTGGTCGCCGACGCTGAGCGCCAAGCCGTTGTCTACGGGCACGGGTTTGGCCTTGAGCACACTGCCCACGGCATGGGTGGCACAGCCTGCTTTTTGTTGGCAGCCACCGCACGCGCTTTGTTGGGTACCGGTCACCCAGACCTGATGGTTGGCTATTTTCACTACGGTTGCCAGTTCTTCTATCATGGTGTGTCCTCAGCTATCAGCAGCAGATGCTTCTCGGAAAAATAGACAACGCCATCCAGTGTTTGGAGCCGCAACGCTTGCAAACGCTGGCCCAAACACACGGGGCTTTGGCATTCGCCAGTTTTGGGGTCGAAGATAAACCCGTGCATGGAGCAGCGTAAAAACTGTCCTGTCTCATCAAAAACCGCGTCCTGCTCACAATTTAACGGGCGGTGCATGTGCATACAGTGATTGACGTAAGCGTAAGCCTGATTGTCAAACAAAAAGATGAGCGCGGAACATGCGCGGCCTTTAAACGTTATTGGGCGGGTCAAATACGGGACGGCCTGCAACTCGTGCCAGGCACAAATGGCTTTGAGTTTGCCGTTATGCATGCCCTTAAGCCCACATCGCCTGCATGTCCTTAAGCCACGCATCCAAGCGGCTTTGGGTCAAGTCTTTTTGGTTCTCCTGGTCGAGCGCCAAGCCTACGAACAGCTCATCGACAATAGCTTTGGAGAGGTTGAAGTTATAGCCTTCGGTGCTGCATTCGCCGATGATGGTCGCGCCACATTGTTTGAAGCTGTCATAAAGGTAAAACATGGCGCTGACAAAGTCGTCGGGATAGCTCTTTTGGTTGCCCAAACCGTAAATGGCGACGGTTTTGCCCGTGAAGTCGTACCCGGCCAATTTAGGCAGGAATTCGGCCCAGCTTTCCGTCGCGGCACCGGTCGCCAAGCCCGGCAATTCGCCGTCGCCGTAAGTCGGCGCACCTAAGATCAGCATATCGTATTTCAGCAAATCTTCCACGTTGGCGTTACGGACGTTGACAGGTTTGGCGGCCAGATCGGAACCAAGCAAGGTTGCGATGTCTTTGGCAATCCGCCGCGTGTTGCCGGTGTCGGTGCCGAAAAAAATGCCTATTTTTGTCATGGATGCCGACCTTATAGTTGTATCTGCAACAACCCGCCTGTAGGCGCGGTCTGTTTGGCTTGCCATTCTTCAGGCGTGTAGGCCAACACACTGACGGCATGTAGCTTGCCGGAGGCCAGCGGCGCCTTCAGCGCCGCCAACACGGATTGCTGTTTTTTCACCAACGGCAAACCGGCGAAACTGGCGCTGATGACGGTTAAGGTCAGATCGCAACCCGCACCATCGACAATCACTTGGGCATCGGCAAGGTCTTGCTTGATAAGTTGCTCGACTTCCGCCACGCTCAAATGCTCGCCGCTAGCCGTTTCGTTGGTCGGTTTGGCGGATTCCAGCAAGGGCATCAGGCTGCCGTCGTTGTACATTGCTTCAATAATGTCGCAGCCGCCGACCAGCTCGCCGTTGACGAACAATTGCGGGTAAGTGGGCCAATGCGAAATGCTGGGCAGTTTCTCGCGGATGAACGGCGCGGCCAACACATTGACAAAGGTGTACGGGATGTTGGTCTGCTTAAGTATGCCCACCGTTTTACCGGAAAAGCCGCATTCGGGTTTGTCGGGCACGCCTTTCATGTACAGGATGATGGGGTTGTTTGCCAGTTGTTCGCGGATTTTGTCTTCGGTGGTTTTCATGATTTTCCTATAGTGTTTGGTTGAGGTGTATTGATGAACCCCAACATTATTCTGAGAGTTGTTGGGGTTCGTTACTTCTACTGTTGACTTAAGCCGCGCTCCCCCTATCCTTCGACAAGCTCAGGGAAAACGGAATGGGCATTAAGTCAACAGTATTGTCGTTACCCCACCCCAATTTACATTGGTTAAGAATTATCCGGCTTGTTCCCGACGTAGCTCGTCGGTCTTTTTCTCCAGCTTGACTTCACCTAGGCCATTGACGACCTCGGCATCGACAACGCATGCCTCCACGTCGTCCCTGGACGGGATGTCAAACATGGTCTTGCGTAAAATTTGCTCCATGATGCTGCGCAAGCCACGTGCGCCGGTTTCGCGTTCAATGGCTTTTTGGGCGATCCCTATCAGCGCATCTTGTTCGAACCGCAGTTCCACGCCCTCAAACGCGAACAATTGCTGGTATTGCTTGACCAGCGCGTTCTTAGGTTCGGTCAAGACGCGGATCAGGGCGTCAACATCCAAGGGTTCCAACGGCGCCAATACTGGAAAGCGGCCAATAAATTCAGGGATCAGGCCGAACTTGCGTAAATCGCTGGGTTGCGTGGCGTTGAGCATGGCTTCCAGGTTGGGCTTTTCGCTGGCTTGGTTGACGCTGGCGTGGAAACCAATCGCGGTGTTGGTTGGCACCAGACGTTTTTCGACATGCTTTTCCAAACCGGGGAACGAGCCGCCTGCGATGAACAGGATATTGCGGGTGTCCATAATCAGGTCAACGCCATCCTTGCTGTGGCGGCTTTTGTTCGGTAGCTTGACGTGCGAGCCTTCGACCAAGCGCAACAAGGCTTGCTGTACGCCTTCGCCGGACACGTCACGCGTTCCGGTCGGTTGTTCGGGGCTACGGGCGATTTTGTCGATTTCGTCCAAATAGACAATGCCCCATTCGGCGTTCGCCATATTGCCTTCGGCGACATCCAATAATCTGACCAGAATATTTTCCACGTCGTCACCGACATAACCGGCTTGCGTCAGCGTGGTGGCATCGGCGACGACAAACGGCACACCGACGATTTTGGCGAGGGTGCTGGCAAGCAGGGTTTTGCCTGTGCCGGACGGGCCGATCAGCAACAGGTTGGATTTGCCGATTTCGACATCTTTATCAAATTGCCCCAAACCGGCATCACCGCTTTCGTGTTTTAGGCGTTTGTAGTGGTTGTACACCGCCACCGCCAAGATTTCTTTGGCGAGTTGTTGGCCGATGACGTATAGGTCAAGATGTTCCTTTATTTTTGCGGGGATGGGCAAATCGGCCTGCATTTTCGACAGTTCCTTTTTGCGGCTCCAGTTGCTGACCACCTGATGCGCCAGCGCCACACACGCCCCGCAAATATAACCTTCCGCACCGGCGATAAGCGGTATGGAAGCGGATTGTTCAATACCGCAAAAAGAGCAATGTTTGAGTTCTTTGATGGTCATGATGGCTTTCCTCACTGTTTGGGAATGTGGTTTGCTGGTTACCAAGCTTCGGCTTGGTAACCAGCAAACCTAAACTTTAATGCCGTTGCCCGTCCGTTGTTTTAGCCAAGCTTGCTATCCATGCCCGTTGGCAAGTCCGTTTGGCGCGTTCTTTCATGACTTGGCGTATTTTCGGCGTGGCTTTTTGGAGCGACAAGGTTTCCGGTTTTTGTATCTGTTTGCATAACACCAGATGGAAGCCAATTTCCGATTCGACGGCGGCGCTGATTTCACCTGCTTTCATTTTGAACAAGACGGCATCCAGTTCAGGATAAAGTTTGCCGCGCGGCACGAAACCCAGCACACCGCCTTGCAACGCCGTCGGGCACTCGGAATGTTTTAACGCCAAGTCAGCGAATTTATGGGGTTTTTTCTGCAATTTTTCGCCGATTTCTTGGATGCGGCGCAACGCCATCTCGCGGGTGTTTTCGGGATAGTCGGGATTGATGCTGATAAGAATATGCCAGGCTTCGCGCAGTTCCGGTTTTTGGAATTGCTCGGGGTGCAGGTGGTAATAAATGCCGATTTCCACCTCACTGGCATCAGGGGCGCGGGTGCCAATCAGTTCCAGTACGGTGTCAACTTTGCATTGCCGCTGCAAAGCGTTATATAAGCCGGTTTCATCAAGCTGGTTCTTGTCCAGCTCCGCCAAGAACATCGCCTCGTCCTCATAACGGCCAAAGATTTCCTGATAGGCGCGTTGCACGTCTTGTTCGCTAATGACCACGGTGGCGGCTTCTGGGGAGGCGAGTATCCGGGTTTCAAGCAGGTGTTCATTGGCTGCTTGCCGACGCGCTTGAGTCAATTCCGCGTCGTTAAGTTCGCTGGGGGCTTTTTTAAATAAGGCCAAAGCCGCTCTTAACAGCGTGTAAGCCTCGGTGCCAAGCGGGTTGTTGGCGGTGCGGGGCGCAGCTTTAACAGTCACGTTCATGGCTAAAACTCCGGTTCATTAAAAGTTTCAGGATGGGCGGGGGCAAGGGCGCTTTCAGGCACTTGCAGCAAGCGTCCTCCGAAAGCGACGTGGTACTGGATCAGGGCATCGTCGCGGATCACTTTTAAGACTTCGCCTTCACTGTCTTTGGCAACCAGCACTTGGCCGCGCGAACCTAAATCCAAGGTGCAGACGACCTTGTCGCGGAATTCAAAACGGCTGGGATTCCACGGCTCATCGGCACTTATCAACTCTTCCAAGCGGCAGCCGACCATGATGTCTTGGCTAAGGAAATGGACGGTAAAAATCACCTGGTCTTGCAAGAACGTGCCGACATTGATCACATGTCCGACACTGCCGCGCCGCACCAACAACACGCCGACATCCAAGCCGGGGTAAGTGCCGTCATTACGGACGTTGCGGGTGACGCGCACCGATTCGCCAAAATCGAAGCGGCCTTCATCAAAACGTTCCGGTTTCATGTTTTTATGTCGCTTAACGAAACAAAGGCGGTTTGCGGCTCATCCATGTGAAAAACCTTAAAGACTTTTTCGGTCTGGGCGTCAGATTCGACAAAATCCTGGTAAGCCCGTAGCAGCAGTTTGCTGTAAACCGCCCGCAGCGCCGCTTCTTCTTGCGGCATACTGTCCGCACCTTGCTGTAAATAGTCATGAAACCGTTGCAGGATATGCAGGCGGTTGACATGCACGACGGTTTGGTCGTAATCCAGTTGGAAATACTGCAAGAAGTCTTCAGCGGACTCCAATTCTTCCATTTCTTCTGCAAAACTCATGGTTGTTCTCCGCTAAGGGTTTAAAAATTAAAGGGGGCCGACTAAGGCTGCGTCTTGCGCCAATAAGTAAATGGCTAAGATTATGAATGCGGCACAGGCCATTATGGTGATTAATGAATTGGGTTTTTCTTTTAACATGGGTTTGGCTCCTTTTGTAGGTTGGGGTTCGTTCCTCACCCCAACCTACATTTACTTATTTATGCCCTATGGGTATTCCGGCTTACGCCGCTTCCATCCGGCATTGGTTCAACAAATCCAACAACGCTTGCGCCCCAATCCGGTCTTTGCTATCCAGGGCAACCAATTTCTCGAAAATCCCTTGGCTTTCATCCAGCAACCCTAAGCGCATGTGCAAAAAGCCAATGGCTTTCAGCGTGAACAGATAGAGCCTGACTTGGGTCAACAACGCGGTGGGCGCGGCCTGCAAATGTTCAAGCTGCAATTGCCGCCAATCTTCAGGAAAATCCACCAGCGGCCTAATCACCGCCAAGGCTTTTAGGGTTGCCGCCAAGGCATCGTCCAAGCGGTGTTGGTAGTAATAAAACCGGTTTAGCGCCACCAAGACATTCAAAGAATTCGGGGCTTTAAAATAGGCTTGCAACAAAGGCAATTCAGCCTCGCCCGTGGCGTAATTTTCCGATGCCAAGGCGAGTAATTCCTGGACGCCTGCGACATCGGTTTCTTCAAAATATAAGCCTTGCGCTTCAAAATCCAATAAGTCCATCTACAACCTCGCCGCCACTTTTACCGGACTGTCTTTTTGCGACGTGCAAATGCTTTCTGCATCGCACGTCTGGCATTCTTCAGCGGTTGTGGTTTTTTGTAATTGCGCTTGCTTCGCTTCCAGCTCGTCAATGCGTTCTAGCAGGCAAGAAATGGCTTTGCCTACCGGGTCGGGGATTAGATGATGGTCCAAATCTATCCCGTGTTTGTTTTGGATTTTAGTACCCTTGCTTTGGATAATGCGTCCAGGGATGCCGACCACGGTGCAGCAATGCGGCACATCTTTTACGACGACAGAATTGGCGCCGACACGGACGTTGTTGCCAAGGGTGATTGGGCCTAGGATTTTCGCGCCGGAACCGACCAAGACGTTGTTGCCCAAGGTCGGATGGCGTTTTTCTTTGTTCCAGGTCGTGCCGCCCAAGGTCACGCCGTGATAGAGCGTGACATCGTTGCCTATTTCGGCGGTTTCGCCAATGACCACGCCCAAGGCGTGGTCAATAAACAGACGCCGCCCTATGGTCGCGCCCGGATGGATGTCCACGCCAGTCATCCATTTGGCAAACGCCGACAACACCTTGGCCAGCAATTTCCAGTCCGCCTTCCATAAGCGGTGGCTGATGCGGTGCATCAACACCGCATGGACACCGGAATAAGTCAGTATAATTTCCAAGACGCTGTAAGCCGCCGGATCACGGCCAAACACGCAATGCACATCTTCATGGCACTGGGCGAGCAGGCCTAATGGTTTGTCCGCCGCCGCTTGTGTTGGCATCACCATGACCACTACCTTAAGCTCCAGCCGGTCTTGCCAGGAATAGGCGCACCCGGAATGCGGAAAAACGAACCCGGAAAACGGTCATCATCCAAGCCCGTCAGTTCGTCGGCTTCCGTGCTTTCGGCGTCGACCAGATAACGGTCAACCAATAACTCAAATTCTTCGTTCATGATAATCACCCTCATTTGTTTGCTGAAAACGGTGCAGGTCGGCTGCACTGGGCGCATGTTTATGTTCGCTGACAAAACGCCTGACCTGTAGCAACAGCGTCTGCGCCTGCTGGCGGCTGATGCTGATGCCGAGTTGCTGATAGGCATGGATCACGCCTTGGGTGCCCGAATGCTTACCTAACACCAGTTGGTGGCTACGCCCGACTATCGCCGGGTCTACGCCTTGGTAATTGTGCGGGTCTTTCAACAAGCCATCGACATGGATGCCCGCCTCGTGGCTGAAAACGTTTTTGCCGATAAGGCTCTTGCGGGTGCCGATAGCGTCGCCGGAAGCATTGGCAACCAAGGCCGACAAGCTGGGGAACTGCTCCAGCTGGACGCCGGTGCCAAAACCATACAGTTGTTTTAAGCCTACGACGACTTCTTCCAACGCGGCATTGCCCGCGCGTTCGCCCAGCCCGTTGACGGTGGTATTGACATGGGTCGCCCCTGCAAGCGCCGCGGCGAGGGTGTTGGCGGTTGCCAATCCCAAATCATCGTGGGCGTGCATTTCAATATCCAAGTCGGTGGCGGTGCGTAGGTTTTTGATTGCCTCGAACACGCCAAACGGTTCCATAATGCCCACCGTATCGGCAAAACGGATACGCGAAGCGCCCGCCCGTTGTGCCGCTTCCGTCATTTGCACGAGAAAATCGGTATCGGCGCGGGAGGCGTCTTCCATGCCGACACACACTTCAAACCCCATGCTTATGGCTTCTTGCACCAGTGCGTCGATGGTTTGCAACACCCATGCACGGCTTTGTTTGAGTTTGTGTTGGATATGCTGGTCGGAGGCGGAAATGGACAAATCCACGCTATGCACATCAAGTCCGATGCAAGCGTGCAGATCCTCGCGGCGCATCCTCGACCAAACCAGTAATTTGGTCGGCAAACCCAGTGCGGCAATCGCCCGAATTTCTTCCCGTTCCACTGCGCCCATCGCCGGAATGCCTATTTCCAGTTCCGGTACGCCCAATGCCGCCAACTGAGTGGCTATCGCCAGTTTTTCGTCCAGAGAAAAGGCGACGCCAGCGGATTGTTCGCCGTCCCTGAGCGTGGTGTCGTCGATGGTGATGTGGCGGGTTTGGGGTTTCATGGGTCTTTAAGGAAATCAAAACAGGGTTGATAATCTTAAAGCAAAACGCTTGCCAACTTCTTAGGCTAAGGAAATGGTGGGATGTGTGGGATGTTTGACGTGATAACGACAAAACAATGCGGCGGTGGGAAGGGGGATTGTCGGAAACCTGACAAAAATGTTGTTGGGGGAGAAAAGGCCTAAATGGAGTGGGGTATGCCGTTACTTACAAGCCTTCTCCCCCAACAACGGAAAATGCCGACGGTCTGAATCGGTTATAATTCTAAAATTTGGACACCCCCTCCTTGCCACTGTTTTAACTTGGCCACAATCACTTCTATCGACGCCGTATAAATGATTGATACAGAAAGACTATTAAAAGAAGCTTACCCGAACTTCAAGCTGCTTAGCGAAAATAAACTAATTTTAGAAACCTTAAAAAGGCTACTGCACGAAGACGATTGCAATAATGTGATCCGTAAGCACCAGCATTTGGATGGCTATGCTTTTCTTGACAAACTGCTTCATGATTTGAACTTCAGCTACGAAATAACTGCCGGCTTGCCCGAAAACATCCCTTCTGTTGGTCGGCTGCTGGTTATCGCCAATCATCCGATAGGTACGCTGGATGGCTTGGCGCTGGTACAGCTGGTACGCGCAATCCGTCCTGATGTGCGCATTGTGGCGAACCGCTTGCTTCTGAATGTGGAACCCTTGCAAGCTGTATTTCTGCCTGTTGAGGTGTTGTCGGACAAGAAAAACCTGAAAGACAGTTATAGGGCGATGTTGGAGGCCTTAAAAAACGAAGAAGCCCTTATTATTTTTCCGGCTGGCGAAGTTTCCCGGATAACGCCCATAGGCGTCCGTGACGGCGAATGGCAAACTGGCTTCATCAAGCTGGCGAAAAAAAACCGCTGCACTATTTTGCCCATCCACATAAAAGCCAAGAACTCGGTGTTGTTCTACACCCTGTCAATGCTGTACAAACCGCTTGCCACGATGCTGTTGTTTAAGGAAATGTTCAACAAAAACAACCAAAAAATCGAATTTAAAATAGGTTCACCCATCCCCTACACCACAATTGCTGATAGCGCAGAAACCCACAAACAGCTAAGCCAACGCATTCGCCAACATGTTTTGGATTTAGGCAAAAAAACGGGGAGGGCATTGTTGTTTAATTGAGGTTTGAGGTCTATTTTTTAGCTATTGAAAAACTGAAAACCAACACGGCAGTCGCGGACTTGTCTTCATTATTCATTTCAAAGTTGAACATCGCATATTATTGCAAAAACTTACTTTTTTCTTGGCTGTAAAACCGCTTGCAGTCTGTTCATGGGGTGGCGCGTCAACAACAGTGTTTCGGGTGTTGTCAGTTAATCTGTGCCACAAGTGCTTTTTGCCAGTTAAGGTATAAATCTGAATGCCTAAGCTGACGGTAGGCGGCAACTAAAATTACTGGCTAATTTAAGTTCATATATCGTCTATCCCCGATATTCCGGTAATTGTCCAGTTGTCAAGGTTCTCAATCCCTTCCTGATCGTCGCCGTTTTTGTAAGTGATCCGGCAAGCATATCTTTTAGTCATGGTGCTTGATTTGTCATCCGTTATATCAATTTCGGCATTGATTACATATTGATAGTTGCCAAGGCTCCATGAGTTTAAAGGTTTGCTTGAAAATACAATTGATGTGTTCGGTTTAAGTTTGGCTTTTATGTATTTATTGCAGTTTGCAAAGGCGATATCCGTCATGTGGGTCGATATGGGGAGCTGGCTTGCTTGATCTTTGCTGTCAACAAGAAAAAAATCAGATTTAATCACCTCGTAAACCAGAGGCATAATAATTTTTTGCTGGGTCAAAAGCAGGGCTGCTAATAAGACAATGAATATTAATGTGGGATATTTTTTCATATTTTTAATAAATTTAAGGAATGTTTGCTTGAATGGCTAGTTGATTTATAAGGTGATATTAACAGACAGCAAAGCGCTAAGAATAGGTAAATTTTATGCCTGTTGGAAGGGCTGGTGAAGATTAAGTGAATAGGCTAAAAGTTTTTGACTTGACAAGGAAGGCTGAACTGGTAGACTGAACATTCACCAAATAGACTTGGTGTCTTTCTTGAGTTCCTTGGTTTAACAAGGGCAGATTGGGAAAAAGGAATTGTTACTATCGACTCCTAGTAACAAGCTAGGATTTAATCATTTTTAGGAGATAGAAATGGCAGCTACAACTGAATCAGTGAAAACTGATGCTGCGGAAGCACCGCTGTTAAATAAAAGAAATATGTTCCTAGGCGCGGCACTTTACATAGTGTTCTATGGCTGGGTTCGTTGGTATGAAGGTGTTTATGGCTGGTCAGCTGGTCTTGATTCTTTCGCACCTGAATTCGAAACATACTGGATGAATTTCCTTTATATCGAATTTATTTTAGAAGTTTCAACTGCAGGTATCCTGTGGGGTTATATCTGGAAAACTCGTGACCGTAAGGTTATGTCAATCACTCCAAGAGAAGAGTTGAGAAGACATTTTACACATTGGGTATGGCTGGTGATGTATGCAATCGCTATTTATTATGGCGCTAGCTATTTTACTGAGCAAGATGGAACATGGCATCAAACTATCGTTCGTGATACTGACTTCACTCCAAGTCACATCATTGAATTCTACTTGAGCTATCCAATTTATATCATTACTGGTGTTGCATCTTTCTTGTATGCTAAAACCAGACTGCCTACTTACCAACAAGGTTTGTCTTTGCAGTATATGGTATCGGTAATTGGTCCTTTCATGATCTTGCCAAATGTTGGCTTGAACGAATGGGGTCACACTTTCTGGTTCATGGAAGAATTGTTCGTTGCTCCTTTACACTACGGCTTCGTATTCTTCGGATGGGCAGCTTTGGGTGTATTAGGTGTTGTAAACACAGAAGTTGGAGCTATCTCTAAGCTTCTGAAAAAAGACTTGGCTTAATCCGGTCTTGGCTGTAATAACTATCTCCTTTGCTGTTTCGTAACTTCTTTGGAGCGAAACAGCAGAATAGGAAGATAGTATATTAAATAAAAATAATTTAAATCCTTTAGGAGGTAAGCTAATGAGCGCATCTCAATCAGCTGTACGTTCACGCGCTGAAGCAGTAAAAGTTTCTCGCACGTTCGATTGGCTAATTCTGTTTACATTGTTCTTCGTT